>UQLS01000011.1 GCA_900541915.1 uncultured Phascolarctobacterium sp.
CAGGAATCTTAGCAGCTGCGCAGATACCGAGTGCTACAGGAAGTAAGCAAGCTGCAGTACCAGTGTTGGACAGTACGGAAGACAAGCAAGTACCAACCATCATCAGACCAAACATCAGGCTGTTTTCACCGGTACCACACATTTTAACAACAGTGTTACCGATTTTCTGAGCCAAGCCGGTGTAGAACATTGCTGCACCTACAACGAACATGCCTGCGAACAGTACTACGGTTGAGTCGGACAAACCGGAGAATACTTGTTTAGCAGGAATGAAACCTAACAGGCCGCATGCGATAGCGCCTGCCATTGCAGTAATTGCCAGAGGGATAAGTTCAGTTACGAAGAAAAGTGCAACTACTGCCAACAGAATTAAACATTTTACTGCTGGGGACATTTTTTGTTCCTCCTTATAAAGTTTTTTACAAGTCTTATCAACTTGCAAACTTATAATAGCAATTTTTTCAGAAAACTTCTGTTGCTAAAGCAACATTTTCCTGCTACCAGTGCCGTTTCCAGCGTTTTTACCGCTTTTTTTATTTTTTTAATTATATTGAAAAACCTGCATAAAAATAAAAAAGATACCGCGCCTTAAAAGCACGGTATTTATTAAGCCTTATGCACTTTCTGTTTTTCTGTCCAGTAATTCAAAGACATTCTTTTCAAAGTTTATCAAACCTTCGTCACGCATTCTTGACAGCTCACGTGTCAGCGCACTTCTGTCAGCATCAAGATAGTTGGCCATATCAGTGCGGTTAAAAGGAACAACTACCTTACGGCTGCCTTGATTGATTGCCTCCTGTTCCAGATAAGCAAGAATTTTACCTTTCAAAGTTTTCTTGCACAGAATTTCAGTTTTTTCAATAAGTTTAGTATTATTATCTGCCAAAATAGATACAATATTGCAGGCCAGCTTACCCTGTAATAATTTGTTATCCCCTGCAGTCATCATCTTGCCAAAGGGCAGCATCAAAATTTCGCTGTCGCTGGCAGCAAAATAACTTACAATACTGCGGTCACCACGGCGGCCGAGAAAGTTTTCTGCAAATACAGAACCAGCACCAAGATTGGCAATGATAGATTTATCTCCCCATACATCCTCTTTAATCATTTGCACAGTGCCGTTAATAACCACGCACAAATTTTCTACACAGTCACCAGCAAGCAGGATGTAGTCAGACTTCTGAAAATGCTTTACCAGTGCATTGGCCTTGGTCAGCACCTCTTTGATCTCATCACTGCACAGTCCGTCAAATAACGGAATCTCGTTGATCTTCTGCAAAGACAGCTTCATATCCATAAAATTTCACCCATTTACCCATAATTCATTTTGCTAACTTAATTATACTTTAATACATATATAAGTAAACATTTTGTAATTAAAGTAATCATTAAGTAATTATGTTGCTCAGGCAACATTTTTGATATTTCAAATAAAACATTTTTATTTCATATATTACAGGTAAAATTTTATTAACTTAAGAAAGACAATATTTTAAATAAAATAAGCGTTTGTAATCTTACTTTTGTTGCTTTAGCAACAGCTAACTATTAATAAAGATTTATAATTAAATTAACAGCAAACGAGACATTTGCTCGGGACATTAGTTCTTCTAATGTCACAATTTTTTCGCCGAATATATGAAGTTCAGCATATATTCGGTTCTTTTTTTATGTTAAAATAAGCCTGTCAATAAGAATTCCAAGCAGGTGAAAATATGCTTTACTTTATAGTTATCAATCCCATTCCAGCCGTTATATTGACGCTTACAGCAGACGATAATACCCTGCTGCGTATAGATTTTGGTTCACAAAAACCAGCCAATGCCATAGAAAAAGCAACGCCAATATTGAATTTAGCTGCACAGCAGCTTGAAGAATATTTTCATGGCCTGCGCCGTGATTTTACCATCCCACTAAAAGCCAATGGCACACAGTTCCAGCAGCAGGTATGGCAGGCACTAACACATATTCCCTATGGTATTACCCATACCTATAAGGATCTGGCAGAGACAATAGGTAAACCTAAAGCCAGCCGTGCTGTTGGCAGTGCCTGCAACCGCAATCCCCTGCCTATAGTCATTCCCTGTCATCGTGTTATCGGCAGCAGCGGCAGTCTTACCGGCTATGCCGGAGGACTGGAACTGAAAGCCATGCTATTAAAGATGGAAGAAAATTTTATAAGAAAATAAATATAAAGACATAAAAATCCCGCTGCTAAATTAGCAGCGGGATTTATTTTCCTCAGCGCTTATTTAAAAAAGTCTTTGACTTTATTCAAAAAGCTTTTTTCTTCTGGGTTGATATTATCTTTACTGATATCCGCAAACTTCTGCAAAGCATCCTTTTGTTTATCAGTCAGCTTAGTAGGCACAACTACTTTCATGCGAACCAGCTGATCACCACGTCCGCCACCGCGCAGGCTGGGTATACCTTTTCCTTTCAGACGCATAACCTTGCCAGGCTGCGTACCTTCCGGAACTTTCATGGTTACCTGGCCGTCCAATGTCGGCACCTTGATTTCAGCGCCCAAAGTAGCCTGAACGATGTTGATAGGTACTTCGCATAATACTGTAGTACCGTCACGTTCAAAGAACTTATGCGGCTTCACGTACAGATATACGTACAAATCACCACTGGGACCGCCCTTAAGACCTGCTTCGCCTTCGCCGCCTACACGCAGTCTGGAGCCATTGTCCACACCTGCAGGAATCTTAACTTTCAGCTTTTTGGTCTTTTTCACAGTGCCGCTGCCGCCGCATTCCTTACACGGATTGCTGATAATCTTACCTTCACCATGACATCTGGAGCAGGGTCTTTCATTAACCATCTGTCCAAACATGGTGTTTTGGGTAAAGCGTACATAGCCGCTGCCGTGACATTCAGGACAGGTTTCCACTTTGGAGCCGGGTTCTGCGCCTTCACCGTGACAATGCTCGCATCTTTCCGCACGTTTCAGAGAAATTTCTTTTTCTACGCCGAAAGCAGCTTCTTCAAAAGTAATCTCCATATCGTAGCGGAGGTCGGCACCGCGCTGCGGACCCGCATTATTGCTTCTGCCGCCGCGGCCCTGACCGCCGAAAAACATATCGAAGATATCTTCCATGCCGCTGCCGCCAAATCCTCCGAAGCCTCCAAAGCCGCCAGCACCAGGACCGCCGCCCATGCCGCCGTTTTCAAAGGCTTCAGGGCCGAACTGGTCATACTGGGCGCGTTTCTGTTCGTCAGAAAGCACGCTGTAAGCTTCGTTGCATTCCTTGAATTTTTCCGCAGCTTCCGGATTATCTTTATTCAAATCAGGATGATATTTACGCGCCAGTTTGCGGTATGCTTTTTTCAGCTCATCTTGGGTAGCTGTTTTAGACACACCCAGGACCTCGTAATAATCTCTTTTACTCAAGGTTTACACCATCCTAAATCTATTATTTTTTGTCGTCGTCAACAACTTCTGCGTCAACTACATCGTCGTCAGCTTTTTTAGCTGCATCGCCAGCCTGAGCGCCCTGTGCGTTCTTAGCTGCTTCAGTTTCTTTATAAAGTTCAGCAGACAGTTCGTACAGCGGTTTGGTCAGAGCTTCGGTATCAGCTTTGATTTTTTCCAGGTCGTCGCCTTTCATGGATTCTTTCAGAGTATCCATAGCAGCTTTAACTTTGGCAATCAAATCATCTTTGCCTTTGCCTTCCATGTCTTTCATGGTCTTTTCAGCCTGATAGCACAGGGAGTCTGCCTGGTTGCGTACTTCTACGCCTTCTTTGCGCTTTTTATCTGCTTCAGCGTTAGCTTCTGCTTCTTTTACCATTCTTTCAACTTCGTCTTTGTCAAGAGAGCCGGAAGAAGTAATGGTGATTTTTTGTTCTTTACCGGTACCAAGATCTTTAGCGCTTACGTTTACGATACCGTTAGCATCGATATCGAAAGCAACTTCGATTTTAGGTACTCCACGGGGAGCAGCCGGAATACCGCTCAGTTCAAAACGGCCCAGAGTCTTGTTGTCCGCAGCCATTTCACGTTCACCCTGCAGTACGTGGATATCAACGGAAGGTTGGTTATCAGCTGCAGTGGAGAATACTTGTTTCTTGGAAGTAGGAATAGTAGTGTTGCGGTCGATAATCTTGGTGAATACACCGCCGAGGGTTTCAATACCCAGGGACAACGGAGTTACGTCCAGCAGCAGAACGTCTTTAACTTCGCCTGCCAGTACGCCAGCCTGGATAGCTGCGCCGATTGCAACGCATTCGTCCGGGTTTACACCGCGGTGGGGTTCTTTGCCGATGAATTTTTTAATTGCTTCCTGAACAGCCGGGATACGGGAAGAACCGCCTACCAGGATAACTTTGTTGATATCGCTTGCAGAAAGACCTGCGTCAGCCATTGCCTGACGGGTCGGTCCCATGGTCCGTTCAACAAGGTCAGCAGTCATTTCTTCAAATTTAGCGCGGGTCAGATCCATGTCCAGATGTTTCGGGCCGTCAGCACCTGCGGTAATGAACGGCAGGTTGATGTTGGTGGTCAGTACGCCGGACAATTCAATCTTAGCTTTTTCAGCAGCTTCGCGCAGACGCTGCATAGCCATACGGTCAACAGACAGGTCAATGCCTTCTGCTTTTTTGAATTCGGAAACCATCCAGTCGATGATTTTCTGGTCAAAGTCATCGCCGCCCAGATGAGTATCACCATTGGTAGCTTTTACTTCAAATACGCCGTCGCCCATTTCCAGGATGGAAACGTCGAAGGTACCGCCGCCCAGGTCATATACGAGAACGGTATGGTCGTCAGTTTTGTCAATACCGTAAGCAAGAGCTGCAGCGGTAGGTTCGTTGATGATACGCAGAACTTCCAGACCTGCGATTTTGCCTGCGTCTTTGGTAGCCTGACGTTGGCTGTCGGAGAAGTAAGCCGGAACAGTGATAACTGCCTGTGTTACAGTTTCTCCCAGATATTTTTCTGCATCACCTTTCAGTTTTTGCAGAATCATTGCGGAAATTTCTTCCGGAGAATATTTTTTGCCATCAATTTCAACTTTGTAAGTGGTGCCCATATGACGTTTAATGGAGCTGATGGTTCTGTCAGGATTGGAAACAGCCTGACGTTTTGCCAGCTGGCCTACCAGACGTTCGCCGTTTTTGGAAAAACCAACTACGGACGGAGTCAGACGGCTACCTTCCTGATTAGTGATAACTGTCGGTTCGCCGCCTTCCATAACAGCGACAACAGAGTTTGTAGTACCTAAGTCAATACCGATTACTTTAGACATTGTTATTTCCTCCTAAATTACACATACGATTATTGGATTTATCTTCAGAGTTTCAGCACTATTCGTTGCTGATAACTCTTACTTTGCTGTGGCGGATGACCTTGTCATTGAGCTTATACCCCTTTTCAAAAACCATATCAATGGTTTCATCCTCCATATCGGGGTTTTCCCCCCTCATTACTGCTTCATGCAGCGTAGGATCAAATTTCTTGTCCTGCGCTTCAATCTCAGTTACGCCCAGCTCTTTGAATACTTCATCAAACTGACGGCGAATTTGTTTGAGACCGGTCAGCATGCTGTCCAGCTCAGGTTTTTGTGCAAAGCTCGTTTCGGCGCGTTCAAAATTATCCAGCACCTTGAGGAACTTGCCGACAACGCCGACTGTAACAAATGAAGAAAGCTGTTCTTTCTCACCTGCCGTACGGCGGCGGAAATTATCAAAATCAGCCTGCAGTCGCAGAAGTCTGTTTTGCAGCTCCGCAATCTGAACATCCTTCGCATCAGGCTCAGCCTGTGCCTGTTCTTCCTTGGGAGCTTCCGTTTCCGGCTGCTCTGCTGTCTGCTCGGTCTGAACATTTTCAGTCTGCTCGTTGGCGGAAGTTTCTTCAGTTTGAGTTTTTTTCAATTCTTCCTCTTGCAAAATTCTTCCTCCTTCGTCTTACTTTTCCTGTTGGAAAATAGTTTTCAAATATTTGTGCAGGTAATCCATAACGGATATAACCTTGCTGTATTCCATGCGCGTCGGTCCAAGCACGGCCATCGTACCTACAACCTGTCCGTTAAGACGGTAGGTTGCCTGTACCATACTGCAGTCCTGAATACCGGTAAATTTGTTTTCAGAACCGATAGTAATTTTCAGACCGCTGTCCTCACCTGCTAAAAGCAGGTCGCGCACTACTTTCTCTTCTTCTAAAATCCCCAGCAGATCTCTTACCCTGTCCATATCACGGAACTCAGGCTGGCTTAAAAGCTGCTTGGTACCGCCCAGGAAAACTCTTTGCTGCTGATGCTTGCGGTTCATCTTGTTGATAGTGTTCAGCAAGGAAGTAAACAACAGCTTATCCTCGACGATATCAGTATGGACTGTTCCCAGCAGTGTATCACTGATTTCTGCAAGTTCCTTGCCTTCCAGCAATCTGCTTACGCGTCCTGCCATGTAGTCCAGTTCTTCAGGCCGCATGCCCAAAGGAATCTCAACCACACAGTTATCTACATTGCCGTCATCGGTAACAATACACAGTATAGCGTGCCTGTCATCCAGCGGCAGAAATTTCATATACCGAAAAACCGCTTTATCGCTTTTATTGGCAAGCACCATGGAAACATTCTGCGTCATACGGGACAATATCTTGGCCGTTGACTGGAATATTTCATCAATGCTGCGGCGTCTTTCGCGGAACCAGCTGTTAATGAGCGCCATATCATTATCAGTAAGAGCGCCCGGTTCCAGCAGCGAATCCACATAAAAGCGGTAAGCCTGCGCCGAGGGTATGCGTCCGGCAGATGTATGGGGCTGCTCCAGATAACCAAGCATTTCCAGGTCGCTCATCTCGTTGCGGATGGTGGCCGGGCTGATGCCCAGATTATATTTACGGGCAATGGTCCTGGAGCCCACAGGCTCTGCCGTTGAAATATAGTCTTCTATAATGAGCTGGAGAATTTTTTTCTTTCTATCGTTTAACATAACTTCACCCCAGTTCGTTGTTAGCACTCGTTTCTTTGGAGTGCTAACACCTTGATATTAGAATAGCACTGCCCTTATGCCTTGTCAATAATTTTTTTGTTAAAATTTAAACAGTCACAAAAATTTCAAAAATCTGGTTGCCGACCTCCATGCCGCTCTCTGTCAGCCGTAAAATCTGCCGTTTTTCGTCATAATCAACTAAGCCTGCTGCCTGCAAGGGTTCAAGCTCCGCTCTGTATTTTTCCCATACGTCCACACCGTAGCGCTCACGTGCCTGCGCCAAATCAGCTCCGGTAGTCTTGCGCAGGTTCATAAACATAAATTCGCCCAATAGCTCAGCCTGGCTTAACTGCTCAACATCATAAATATCCTTGCCAGACTCGCTGCCTGCAATATAAGCCGCCACCTCTCCCGTAGCCGTTACGCGCTTTGCACCATCAAAAGCGCAGGCAGCGGCGCCAAAGGCTTCGTAAGGCAGATACTGCCAATACGCAAGATTATGCCTGGAATAAGCACCACCGCGCGCATAGTTTGATATCTCATACCGTTCATAGCCCTGCTCGCGCAGGAAGTGCTGCACAAATTCATACATATCGGCAGCAGTATCCTCGTCCGGAAGCTGTACTCGTCCTGCTTCTACAAGCCTGGTCAATGGCGTTCCTTCCTCCAAAATCAGTCCGTACACGGAAAGATGCTCAATTCCAGTTTCTGTAAGCTGCTGCAAGGTAGCTTCAAGGCTCTGCAGACTCTGCTGCGGCAAGCCGTAGATTACGTCCGCATTGATACGCTTAAAACCTGCATTCTTTGCCATCTCTATAGCATCTAACGCCTCACATGCCGTGTGAATACGCCCGATAGCTTTCAGCTCACCGTCCTGCAGCGACTGCACACCGAAGCTGATACGGTCAAACCCCAGCTTACGCAAAGCCTGCAGCTTAGCCATATCTGCCGTACCCGGATTCACCTCGATAGTTGCTTCCGCAGGCTGCTGCCAGTAGCCGCAGCTTTTCAGCGCTTCTGCGATTTTAACAATGTCTTCTGCAGCCAGCACCGAAGGCGTACCACCACCAAAATAAATCGTCGCTGCCGGATTTATCGTCTGCTTCATTTTGCTCTTGCGCCTAATTTCCTGACACACTGCTTCTGCATACTGCTGCTGCAGCTTTCTGTCATGACAGGCGTAGGAAGCAAAATCACAGTACAAACATTTCTGCACGCAAAAAGGGATATGCACATAAATCGCCTGTACCTGCTGCCATGGACGCAGCGCTGTATTTTTTTCAGCTTCACATTTCATTTTCAACCGCCCCATCTCTAAATTACTTACACCACTATAGCATTGCTGCCTGCCGCCGTCAAATGCTTCTGCCCAAAAAAGAAAAGGAGCCGCAAAAACGCAGCTCCAAAAAATCTTGCTGAAAAATTTTTTCTGACGAGGTTCTTTTTTCTCGCCTGCGACACCATTTAAAGGGTGAGATTTCTTTTCTCTTTCTCTTTTTTATTTATTTTTTCTCTTTCATCCATACTTTAAATCTAATAATAATGTGAATAAAATAATAGTCAGTTACTTTTTTGCTTAAATAATTGATTATAGTCATAATTCATCAACAATTTATATCTATCATGTATATATTGTTTATAATTCTCTTTTGATATCCTACCAACGTCATTTTTCATCCAATACAATATTTGTGTATTTATACAACCACTATAATGTATACTATCAGCATAATTATTTAAATCGGTTACTATCTTTTTATTTAACCCAAACGAAAACAATTTTATATTAGATTGATTTAAGATAATTTCTATAGCTATTTTTTCAGCCTCTAAAAAAACTTCTAATTCTCCTTTTTCATATAATTCACCATAATATGCCATGCTATAAGGAGGGAAAAAATAATAAAACGTAGTTTCTGGATGATTTTGCGCTAAATCAATGACATTTTTATAAACATTATTATATATAAAAATTTTTTTATCTTCTGTTAAACCTTTTTTAACAACTGGTTTACTATAATAATTTCTATCATTCAAAACATTATTAGCACCAAACTTAAAACTACTTGTTCTATCACCATATTCATCAAATCCAGTTATTCCTCCACCTTTTTCTAAAGTATTCTTAACACAGTTAATACTAAAAACCAACGCATCTTTATTCAAAACATAAAATATATCATCGTAAAAATTATCATTATATAAATACTCAGGTAATTGTTCTTCTATTCTATGCTTCGGTTTCTCAATAAGATATGTATAATCCAAACTTCTTATAACATATTCAATGTTATTATTATATTTAAATGCACGTTTCAAATTATCATTTATTTCTTCAAATCCTCCTCCTGCAAAAGGAACTTTTATAACCTTACCACCTAATATATTCTCCGCCTCTGATACTTTAAAATTCTCAGTCATTGAAGTCCCTGTAATAATGGCATCATAAGAAAAATGTCTCAAAATACCATTATTTAAATATCTTTCGTAGTCAAAATCTAAATTATAAAAAATTTTTTCATTTGGACGCGAAAAATGAAAAAATGGATCAATAATTATTACAACACTCATAATAAACAATAAAAGCAAAAAACTTACCACACAAAAAAAATTAATCCATAGTTTAAAATTCATCATAACTCTTCTTTCAAAACTGAAAATATAAAAATTCACTAATCTTACTAAAATTCAATATAGAATACACAAACACTATAGCACAAATAGTAGCTGTTATAACTACATTATATTTTTCAACAATACTTTTATTCAGTCTTATAATCGACAACATAAAAAAAGGTAAAATAAGCCCATAGCTATCCTTTAAATTCAAAACAGTTTTTTCTAATCCAAAATCAGCTATATATTTAGCCATGGAATTACTATGAGGCAAATAAAACTTATTTATATCAAACATAGTACAAACAATACTTATAGCACTAAATATATCTTCTGCCCTAAAAAATACCCAAGCAATGTTAACAACATTAAATGTTAAAAACCAACATAAAGCTTTTGGCAATACAATTTGAGTCTTTCTCCATACATGATTAATACAGATAAATATACCATGAAGGCAACCCCAAACAATAAACGTCCAGCCAGCTCCATGCCACAATCCTCCTAAAAACATAGTTATCATTATATTTCTTAAGTGATGACCTGTTCTATTGCCCCCCAAAGGAATGTATAAATAATTTTTCAAAAAAGCAGACAAAGTCATATGCCATCTGCGCCAAAACTCAATAATACTACATGACCGATACGGTAAATTAAAGTTCAACGGCAAATTATAATTAAACATTAACCCCAAACCTATAGCCATTTCGGAATAAGCAGAAAAATCAAAATAAAGCTGCAAAGTATAAGCTAAAGAACCAATCCAGGCATCATACATTGTTAATTTATCAACATTACTAAAAGCTTGATTAGCTGTAATTGCCAATTTATCAGCAATAATAACTTTTTTAAATAAACCTATTACAAACCAAATAATACCGTAAGTAATATTTTTATAATTCACTTTATAATTTTCAGATACTGAAAATTGTGGAATCATGTCTTTATGGTATAAGATTGGTCCCGCAATTAAATGAGGAAAAATTGTTACAAACAACAAATAATCACTTTTAGAATACTCTTTCGTTTCTCCTCTATATACATCTACCAAATATGCCGTCTGGGTAAAAGTAAAAAAAGATATTCCTAAAGGTAATACTATATTCTGTAAAGGAATATCAGTATTTAATAAAGTATTAATATTTTGTATAACAAAATCAGTATATTTAAAATATCCTAAAAAAGCTAAATTAAACAAAATACCACATGTCAAAGTAATTTTATCTTTCTTTTGTGTCAGAAAATGTCCGAAAATATAATTGGCTATAATAGATGTTAATAATATCGGCAAATTATTAATATCCCAATAAGAATAAAATGCCAAAGACATAAAAATCAAAAAATTTTTAGCATAACTGTTTCCCAAGTATTTTGCTAATTTATAATAAACCAATAAAGTAAATGGTAAATATAAGAGTATAAATTCATAAGAATTAAAAAGCATAAACTTACCTCCACACTCAAGCTAACCATTTTAGTGTACCACTACTTTCCCCCCCAGACAAGCAAAAGTTTACATCGAGTAAATTTTGCTTGATTTGCTTTTTGCAAAACATAAAAAGCTGATTTTCAGAAGCAAGAATCAATCCCAACTTCTAAAAATCAGCTTAAAACAATTACAATATATTAAATTTTTTCAATTCTTAATCCATCTTCAAAATCGCCATAAAAGCTTCCTGCGGCAATTCTACACTGCCTACCTGCTTCATGCGTTTTTTACCTTCTTTTTGTTTTTCCAGCAACTTACGCTTACGGCTGATATCACCGCCGTAGCATTTAGCCAGTACGTCCTTACGCATAGCGCGTACGTTTTCACGGGCAATAATCTTGTTGCCGATAGCAGCCTGTACAGGAATTTCAAACATCTGACGGGGAATAAGTCCGCGCAGCTTTTCTACCAGTTGACGACCACGGGAGGTTGCTTTTTCACGATGCACAATAGCAGACAAAGCATCCACCGGATCACCGTTCAGCAAAATATCTACTTTCACCAGGTTAGAAGCGCGATAACCTGCCAGTTCGTAGTCCAAAGAAGCATAACCACGGGTAACAGATTTCAATCTGTCAAAGTAATCGTAAATAATCTCACTCAACGGCAGTGCATAGTGAATCATAACCCTGGTTTCATCCAGATAAGTCATGTTCTCATATTCACCGCGTTTTTCCTGGCTCAGCTCCATAACCGCACCAACATAATCTTTAGGTACAATAATAGTAGCATTTACATACGGCTCTTCTACATGATCAATAACCGTCGGGTCCGGGAAATTAGAAGGATTGTCTACCATTTCCACATCACCGTTAGTACGGAATACTTCATAAATAACGTTAGGCGCAGTAGTAATCAGGCTCAGATTATATTCGCGCTCCAGTCTTTCCTTAATAACGTCCATATGCAGCAGTCCCAGGAAGCCGCAGCGGAAGCCAAAGCCCAACGCAATGGAAGTTTCCGGCTCAAATACCAGAGAAGCATCGTTTAACTGCAGTTTTTCCAGCGCATCACGCAGATTATCATAATCGGAATTTTCTACAGGATACAGACCGCAGAATACCATGGGCGTAGCCTTACGATAACCGGGCAAAGCATGTTCGGCAGGATTATTCGCATCGGTAACAGTATCACCAACACGCGCGTCCTTAACGTTCTTAATCGCAGCCGCAAAGAATCCTACCTGTCCGGGCTCCAAAGAATCTACATTGACAATACCGGGTTTAAAGTAGCCTACTTCCGTTACTTCAAATTCTGCACCGGTAGCCATCATGCGAATCTTCATGCCTTTTTTGATACTGCCGTCGATGACGCGGATATACAGCACTACGCCTTTATAAGCGTCAAACTTAGAGTCAAATACTAAGGCTTTCAGCGGTTTTTCCGCATCGCCGTTAGGGGCGGGCACCTTTGCCACGATAGCTTCCAAAACGTCCTCAATACCAAGACCGGTCTTGGCACTGCACAGTACCGCATCAGAAGCGTCAATGCCGATAACATCTTCTATCTCTTTTTTTACATGCTCAGGGTCAGCACTGGGCAAATCAATCTTGTTGACAACGGGGATAATCTCCAAATCGTTATCAAGAGCCAGATAAACATTAGCCAGAGTCTGCGCCTCAATGCCCTGAGTAGCGTCGATAACCAGCAGCGCGCCTTCACATGCTGCCAACGCTCTTGATACCTCATAGGTAAAGTCTACGTGGCCCGGAGTATCAATAAAGTTCAGCATATATTCCTGTCCGTCACGCGCTTTGTAAATGCTGCGCACAGCCTGTGCTTTAATGGTAATGCCGCGCTCTCTTTCCAGATCCATGGAGTCAAGAATCTGCTCCTCCATTTCACGTTTGGACAAAGTTCCGGTATATTCAATTAATCTGTCGGCCAGGGTGGATTTGCCGTGGTCGATATGGGCAATAATGGAAAAATTACGAATCTTTTTTTGCTCCATCATAAGCTCCTTTGCAGAAAGATATTTTTTCAGTATTTTTTATTATATCATTATCTGGATAAATCTTGCAAGCTCTATACTTTAGGACAAAATCATTGTCGTAAATGACAAATACTACACATCTATATAATAGAAAGAATCTTTTTATTGTCGCAGCACAAATAAAAATCACTCAGCAACACTTTCACAAAAAGTTTGCTGTCTTATTTATATAAAATTTGTTACAATATATAAAAATAAAGCAATACACTCACTGGAGGTATACTTATGAATACGTTAGATGCTCTTGCAACCCGCCGTTCTACCCGTAAATATCTGCCGCAGCAAGTAGAAAAAGAAAAAATTGATATCATCTTAAAGGCTGCTTATGCCGCGCCAGTTGGTCACAGCGCCTATAAAGACCTGCATATCGCCGTAGTGCAAAATGCCGAACTGCTGCAAAAAACTGCTGCTTATTGCGGCAAGGCTTTTGGCAATGCTGCCTACAATCCTTTTTACGGTGCACCTACGCTGATTATTGTTTCCGCAAAACCTAAAGCTGATCAGCAGCTGGTTTATATTGCCGATGTAGGCTGTGTTATGGAAAATATGCAGCTGGCAGCAACAGAGCTTGATCTCGGCTGCGTATATCTGTGGGCCATGCTGAACCGTATTCCCCAGTACCCTGAGCTTATCGAAGCTTTGAAATTACCAGAAGGCTATCAAGCAATTTCTGCTCTTGCGCTTGGCTATCCTGAAACACCTTTAACCCCCAGAACTCTGGCAGATATTCCTGCAGGCAAAATTGCTACCGAGTTTATTGACTGACAATAGTATTTTTTTCACAAAAAACTTGCTAAAAGTGCCAGTCCATGATAGAATATTCCAGTACAAGTAATTTCAGGAGGTGAATTTCGTTGCCGAACATTAAATCTTCTATCCGCAGTGTAAAAACCGACGCAGAACGCCGTGCTAAAAACGCACCGATCAAAGCAGCTCTCCGTAACGCATCCCGCAAAGTTGTTGCTCTGACCGAAACCGGCGCTCAAGAAGACGCAAAAGCTACTCTGGCTACTGCTTCCGGTTTGATTGATAAAGCAGCTCGCAAAGGCATTATCCATAAAAATGCTGCAGCTCGCAAAAAATCCAGACTTGCTAAAAAAGTTAACGCTATGGCTTAATTTTGGCACCGACAACCTGTTGCAAAGCAGGTTGTTTTTTCTGCCTAAAAAAAACTAAAGGCTGCCCGCTTAATTACGGGCAGCCTTTTTATTTTCCGTCAGGATTGATGGTATTGTTCTTATTCATAATCCGCTGCAATTCCTGCATAAAATTATTCACATCGGCAAACTGTCTGTATACGGAAGCAAAACGTACATAGGCAATCTGATCGGTCTGTTCCAGATGATTCATCACGATTTCACCGATAATAGTGCTGTCAATCTCACTTTCGCCGCGCTGACGAATTTCTCTTTCCACACTGTCAGCAATTTCCTGTACCTTTTCCAGTGAAACAGGACGCTTTTCAAAAGCCTTAAGCAAACCAGCCAGAAGCTTTTTGCCGTCAAACAACTCTCTGCGGCCATCCTTCTTGCTTACAACCAGCGGCGCTTCCTCATACTTTTCATAAGTAGTAAAGCGTTTGCCGCATTTAGGACATTCGCGGCGGCGTCTGATAGAATTTCCTTCTTCTACAGAACGGCTGTCGACAACTCTGCTGTCATGATAAGAACAAAACGGACATCTCATTTTTTCACATCCTCACTTAACTGTTACGATCCATACATCTACCTGTAATCAACAGGATATTTTATGTTATTATAACATACCTTATACTTGCCTGTAAAATATGCACTGTTCTGCATGATATAAAAAAGCCTGTGATAAATATCACAGGCTTTAGTATTAACTAAATTAACCGCGCAGCCAGGGCGGAATCTCTGTATTATCTTTATAAGAGGGTTTAAACAAGCCGCTGCCATTATGCTGTTCATTACTATGATGTTCCGGATTTTTGATTGTGGACTGCGGTCCGCCGTAAATAGTACGCGGGCTGCCGCTGGGAACAGAAGGATTTTTCTTTTCAAAGCCGGTAGCGATAACAGTAACTCTGATTTCGTCTTCCAGACTTTCATCAATTACAGCGCCAAAGATGATATTAGCGTTAGGATCAACAGCTTCGGTAATAATATTGGAAGCTTCGGTTACATCAAACAGGGACAGCTCTCTGCCGCCGGTGATGTTGAACAATACGCCCTGAGCACCGTCGATAGATGCTTCCAGCAGCGGACTCTTGATAGCAGCTTCTGCAGCTGCACGTGCACCGCCTTCACCTTTAGCAGTACCAATACCCATCAGCGCGCTGCCTGCATTGGACATAATGGTCTTAACATCAGCAAAGTCAGCATTGATAAGACCGGGAACGCCAATCAAATCGGAAATGCCCTGTACACCTTGACGCAGTACGTCATCGGCAATACGGAATGCATCCAGCATGGAGGTTCTGCGGTCAATAACCTGCAGCAAACGGTCATTAGGAATAGTAATAAGGGTATCAACCTTTTCTTTCAGGTTAACAATACCGCTTTCAGCCTGATTCATGCGGCGTTTGCCTTCAAAGCAGAACGGTTTGGTTACAACGCCTACGGTCAATGCGCCTACTTCTTTAGCGCATTCTGCTACTACATGTGCTGCACCGGTACCGGTACCGCCGCCCATACCTGCGGTAACAAATACCATATCCGCGCCTTTCAGCACTTCCAGAATCTGTTCACGAGACTCTTCAGCTGCTTTTTCGCCAATTTCAGGATTAGCGCCTGCGCCCAGACCTTTAGTGAGTTTTTCACCAATCTGAATGCGTTTTTCAGCTTTGGAAAGCAGCAGTGCCTGCGCATCACAGTTAACAGCGATAAATTCCACGCCGCGTACGCCTGCGGTAATCATGCGGTTTACAGCGTTGTTGCCGCCGCCGCCGACACCGATAACCTTGATGTTGGCAAGCGTTTCAATTTTAGTTTCAACATCTTCAAACATATTTGCAAATCCCCCTTAAATTCTGGGTATCAAAATTTATTATAAAACTGTTAAATTTTTTAATTCAACAAGCAGTCTGAAATCTCCTGCTGAATCTAAAATTTATTTTCCAATATACAGGCGTCTGATAATGGCAAGATTCTGGAAAATACGCATACCAAAAATCAGCACTGCCACCATGTACAAATCTATGCCCAGCATTGTACCTGCATAGCACAAAATAGCTGATAAAATACCATTGACAAAGAAGCCGGAGATGAATACCTCCGTATCATATTTGCCTTCCATGGCAGCACGAATACCGCCAAGTACAGCGTCAAGACCAGCCAGCACTGCTACAGAAAGCAGTTTGGCATATTCCAGAGGAAGTGCAAAAGGCCAGTAAAAACCCAGCGCAATACCGATTATCAATCCGCCCAGGATATAATAAATCATTTTTTCTCTTTCTCCTTCTCTACAGTCTGCGCATACTCAAAGGCACGCATACCTTTAAAGGCCGGAATATGAACATCGTCAGACGTATTAATTTTAACATGGATACCCCAAAATTCAAAGGTTTCCACAACACCGCCGCGCAGTCGCAAAGCACTGGTCAGATTCTTCGGATCGCCAATAGCTTTAATAGTATACGGCGGCGCACTGCGTACATTGTTTACTGAAACAGTCGGCCCGGCGCAGCGTACTTCGCTCATAGCCACAATACGCTGGTCATTAAGAGCTATCGCCTCAGCACCGGCAGCTCGCAGCTCGTTTAAAACACGCAACAAATCTTCATCGTGAATGATGTACAGATTGGGATTTTCACCCGGACGGGACGGAATACTGCTGTCATCCAGCACTATTTCTACGCCTCTGCCTTTAACATCTGTAGTGCCTGAAAGCAGCATCAATCTTTCCATCTCACTGTCAATCAGGGCACTGCTGCCGTTCTTACGCATATTATCCAGCTCATCTTCCAGCTGTTCTTTCTCTGCCTCCACGCTTTTCAAACGCTCGGACAAATCTTCTACGCGTTCATAATGAATTGTTTTCTGTCTTTCTGTTGTTTTAAACTGTACAGAAAGCATGAAACCCAAAACCACAAATACCAGACCTACAACGATTCTGGCTTTTAAATCAAGTTTTACCGGTTCCTTCATTTTTTCAAAATTACCTCATTTTCATTGCCGTTAAGCCTGATGTACGGTTTGGCAAAACTTAAATCAATATATTCAGCTTGAATTTTTTTATCTTTTATCTCATTAAATACAGTACAGAATACATCAGCTTTTTCTGTAATTGTATCTGCACTGCCAAGCAATACGGGATAACCGCCGCGCAGCTGCACTCTTACCTGATGCGCAGCATCAACGACGATTTCTACAATCTGGTCGTTAGTGTCATGACCAATCTTATCCAAAAAACGCAGGATATTCAGCACTCTGGGATTGGTAATGGTTTCGCCGATATAAACATTGCCGCAGTCCTCACCCACAAGCATTGGTGCATTAGCATCGGGTATTGCTGCCGTTACATCCAGTACCATACCGCTGTAATCCACTTTCAGATAGCTTTGGTAAGAGTTGGCAACATAGATGGCTGCTTCTCTTTCTTTGACAATTACCCGCAGAACACCCGGCCACATATAACGTACGTCAGCCGCCTGAAAACGTGTATCATGCTCCAGCGCTGTTCTCACCTTATCAGCACTGACCGTGAACAGATTAAACGGCGGCTGTGAGCCAGCCATTTCAATAATATCCTTTTCCGTCAGTCTGTTCGTACCTCTGATATCAGCAGAACCGAAAGCAAAGCCCGGTTGGTGCACGTAGCGCCAGCCTGCTACGATTAACCCGATTATTATACCGAAATAAACAAGCAGGCGTAACAGACGCAAACGTTTTCTTCTGCGATTTGCACGTAGTTTTTCACGTAAAGTCTGTTCCATTTCGCCACCTGCCTCTTGTTATTTATCTTGCACTTACTAAAATCTTTTCACATAAATCAGGGAAAGAAATACCTACTGCAGCCGCAGCCTTAGGTACCAGGCTGGTAGGAGTCATACCCGGTACGGTATTTGCTTCCAGAACATAACCCTGATCTGCTTCATCCAGCATCACATCAACACGGGCTACGCCGCTCAGGCCCAAAGTCTGATAAGTCTTAACAGCCAATTCCTGTACATGCTTGGTAACAGCTTCAGAAAGCGGAGCCGGTACCAGATAATCTGTCGCGCCTTTAGTATATTTAGAGTGGAAATCATAAGAGCCGGAATGCGGCGCAATCATGATTACCGGCAAAGCTTTGGGCATACCGTTTTCTTCCATCAAAGAAACTGTCAGCTCTCTGCCTTTAATGCATTTTTCTACCAGCACATTTTCAGAAAACTTAAAGGCTTCTTCCAATGCCGGAATAATTTCACTTTCTTCCTTAGCAATTACTACACCAATACTGGAGCCCTGGTCAGAAGCTTTGATAACTGCCTGCGCACCTAAAGTCTTGCAAATTTCGTCTTTCATCTCCTGCAGGTTAAGACCGCTTTTTTTAGTGAAAATCAGATAATCTGCAGTAGAAATTTTTTCTGCTACCAAAAATTTCTTAGTCGCTACCTTATCCATAGCAACAGCACTGGCAAGCATTCTGCTGCCGGTATAAGGCATATGCATAGCTTCCAGCAGGCATTGCAGTCTGCCGTCTTCGCCGTACATGCCATGTACAGCGTTGAAAACGACTTTCGCACCGCATGCTTCCAGCTGGCTGCGTAAATTCATGGGATCAAGTTCGATTCTTGCTACTTTATAACCCTTTTCTTCCAGCGCATCAGCAATCGCTGTACCAGTTACCCGGGAAATAGCCGCTTCAGAAGAAGGACCACCCATAACAACTGCAACTGTATCCTGTTTATTCATTTTCTTTCGCCCTCATTTCTTCTACCAGATGTTCGCCAACCTTATAAACATCACCGGCGCCAATAGTCATAATCAAATCACCGGCTGCAGCACATTCTTTTAGACAGGTTTCCACGCCTGCCAGTGCAGGAATGTATTCAACCTGCTGACCGCGGCTTTTGATACCTTCGGCCAACGCCTTACTGCTTACACCTTCAATAGGGTCTTCACCGGCAGAATAAATATCTGTCAAAATCAGCTTATCACAGCCCTCAAAGCAGCCGCAGAATTCATTAAATAACAGCTGTGTACGTGTATAGCGATGCGGCTGGAAAACACAAATCAGTCGCTGCGGCTGGGTCTGACGCGCAGCTTTAAGAGTTACGCCTATTTCCGTCGGATGGTGAGCATAATCGTCAACTACCCAGACGCCGCCTACTCTGCCTTTTGTTTCAAAACGACGTTTAGCACCGCCAAATTTATGCAGGGAAGCTAAAATACTGTCAACAGCAACTCCCATTTCACGTCCTGCGGCAAAGGCACCCAAAGAATTGAGAACATTATGTCTGCCCGGAACGGTAAGCATTACCTCGGTAACAAAGCTGCCGCCTGCATACAGGCTGTAAACAGTACCATTGGCATTATAGCGGATATCGCGCGCTGTGTAATCAGCACCGGAATCCTCCAAACCATACGTAATAACCTGCGCAGAGGTTTCTCCTGCCAGTCGCTTCACCTTAGCATTATCTATGCAAAGGATTGCTTTGCCGCCCGGCTGGATATTTTCCAAAAACTGTTTAAACGCAGCATAAATATTTTCTTCCGTACCGTAATGATCCATATGGTCATTTTCAATATTGGTTACTACTGCCAAAAAGGGATGGAATTTTAAAAACGAGCCGTCGCTTTCATCCGCCTCCGCAACAACGAAGCGACCATTGCCGTTACGGGCATTACCGCCCAGGCTGCTTACCTCGCCGCCGATAACGACAGTCGGGTCAACACCGCCTTCAGCAGCAATGCAGGAAATCATAGCGCTGGTAGTCGTCTTGCCATGCGCACCTGCTACCGCAACTCCTGCTGCATCATTAAGGATTGCTGCCAGCACATCACTGCGATGCAGTACCGGAATACCCTTTGCTTTGGCAGCAACCAGTTCAGGATTATCCTGATGAATAGCCGTAGAAATAACTACTGCATCTGCATGTTCTACCTGTTCAGCCTTATGTCCTATATAGATGGTGGCACCTTCCTGCGCCAGATGTGCAGACATACGACCCTGCGCCAAATCAGAACCGCTTACATGGTAACCACGTTTCAGCAAAACATAAGCAATTGCACTCATGCCGGCGCCGCCAATGCCGATAAAATGAATATTGTGAAAGTTCTTAATCACAAAAGCGCCTCCCTATCTTTTTATCAGGGCCAGTGCCTGCCGTGCAATTGTTTCCGCCGCCTGCGGCCTGCCCAGTTCTTTTGCAGCTTGCTGCATTTTCTTTAATTCTTCGTTATGCACTAATAAATGTTCAATAATCTCCAGCAGGTTTTCACCTGTAAGCTCTTTATCCAGTACCACCTTAGCTGCACCGCAGGCTTCAACTGCGCGGGCATTAAATTCCTGGTGATTAGCTGTAGCATAAGGATAGGGCACAAGCACGGAAGGAATCCCCTTCGCCATCAACTCTGCCAGTCCTATTGCACCGGCTCTGAATACTGCCATATCAGCAGCAGCTAACGCTGCCGGCATATTATGCAGATAAGGCTTAACGATAATGTTATCGCCTTCAATTCCCTGCTTCTGCATTTTCTGCAGATACTCTTCATAATTAACATCGCCAGTAACATGCAGCACCTGCACATCATGACGGCCTGCCAAAGCCGCCTCTGCTTCCAGCATAGCATTATTGATGCTGCGCGCACCGCGGCTGCCGCCGGAAACCAGCACTGTCTTTTTATCTTTATCCAGTCCCAGTTCTTTTATAGCTGCTTCTTTAGTGTAGGACAAAATCTCTGTCCTGATAGGATTACCGGTAAATACTTTTGCAGTCTTACCGGAAAAATATTTTTCAGCTTCCTTATAGCCAAGAAAAATCTTCTTCACATAATGCGCCAAAATCTTGTTGGTTACTCCCGGCATGGCGTTCTGCTCCTGAATACAGGTTGGAATACCTTTCAGCGCCGCCATCAGCACTACAGGTCCGCAGACATAGCCGCCTGTACCAATAACCAGGTCCGGCTTTTCCTGCTTGATAATGCTGTAAGCATCGTGCAGTCCCTGAAACAGCTTTACTGCACTGCGCAGCGTATCAAGACTCAGACTGCGTCTGAAGCCAGCTACCTCTATAAATTTCAGCGGATATCCGTACCGTGGCACAATATCCTTTTCCAGCCCGTGCTCAGTGCCGATAAAAATAATCTCAGCAGAAGGAGCCAGCTTTTTTATCTGATCCGCGATAGTCAGCGCAGGATAAATATGTCCGCCTGTACCGCCGCCGGAAAGAATAACCTTCACTTAGGAAGCCTCCTTAAATCTATTTAATCAAAGCCCGTACCAGCTGTTTAAAACAGCGTCCGCGCTCAGGATAATTCTTGAACATATCATACGAGGAGCACGCCGGAGAAAGCAAAACAGTCTGCGGTTCATGAGCCGCTTCATAAGCTTTCTGCACTGCGTCTTCAAAGGAATCTGCCAGCTGGATATTTTTCACGCCGCAGTCCTTAGCTGCCTGGTAAAAACGCTCCTTAGCCTCGCCTAAGAGGATGAGCAAATCAGTTTTTTCCTTAACTACACCCATCATGGTTTCCAGCTCGGTCATTTTATCATGTCCGCCAGCCAGAAGGATAATATGACCATCAGGGAACGCTTCCAGCGCCTTAATAGCAGAATCCGTATTGGTAGCCTTAGAATCATTGTAATAAGGCACGCCGTTAATAGTTGCCACATACTCCAAACGATGCTCAATGCTCTTGAAGTTTTTCAGTACCTCTGCCATGTCATTAATCGCAACACCGGCAAAGAAACCGCAGGCAACAGCCGCCAGAATATTTTCTTCATTATGTCCGCCGAACAGATGCACTTCATCTACGCGGCAAACAGCATATTTTTCACCTTGCCAGCTGATAGTGAAAACACCGTCTTTAATATAAACGCCTTCGTCCAGCTCGTTTTTACGGCTGAAATAGCAAACACGTCCGCGTGCTTCTTGCCCCCAGCTGCGCACTTCCATATCGTCATAATTGAGCACAGCAACCTGCTCGCCTGTCTGCTGCAGGAAGATATTCTTTTTAGCTGCACCATATGCTTCCATGGTATGATGTCTTTCCATGTGGTCAGGTGTCAGATTAAGCACAACAGCAATATCAGGACAGAAATCACGTACAAATTCCAGCTGGAAACTGGAAAGCTCTGCTGCAATCCAGCTTTCCGCTGTAAGACCTTCTGTTTCTTTAGATAAAGCCAGACCGATATTGCCGCCCACGGCCGTCGTTACCGGCAGTTTTTTCAGCATCTCGCCTACCAGTGTAGTAGTGGTAGTCTTACCATTTGTGCCAGTAATAGCAGCTATATGGCCGTCATACAATCTGTATGCCAGTTCAATTTCACTGATTACCTCCACGCCTGCCTGCTGCGCCAGCTGCACATTGGCATTTTCTGCCGGTATACCAGGAGAAAGCACTACCGTTTCTGCCAGCGGCAAAATATCAGCAAAGCCGCCGCAGACCAATCTGCCGCCGCTGCGTGCCAAAAGCTCCAGCAAATCATTTTCTACACTGCATTCATTATCGTTATATAAAAAAACCTGTCTATTGTGTCCTGCCAGCACTTCTGCTGCGCCCACACCGCTGATACCGGTACCATAAACTATTACCGCTTTCTGCTCAGACATTGCTCAATCCTCCTACTTTAACAGCCATAATCCCAAAGAAAGCAGGGAAAACAGACAGCTGACAGCTGTAAATACTGCCACTACTTTTGTTTCTTTCCAGCCGCCCAATTCAAAATGATGATGAATAGGACTCATACGGAAAATTCTTTTGCCGCCGCTTAATCTGAAATAAGTAACCTGGATGATAACGGAAGCAGCCTCAATAACATAGATGCCGCCCAAAAGAATAAGCAGCAGTTCAGTTTTCGTCAGCAGCGCCAAAGCAGCTACGCCGCCGCCTAAAGCCAGAGAACCTGTATCACCCATAAATACCTTAGCCGGATAATGATTGAATACTAAAAAGCCCAGGCAGGCACCGGTCATAGTCAGTGCAAAACCGCTTAAATCAGCAGAGCCGCCAAGATAAGCAATAGCCGCGAACACCAGCGTTACCGGAACACTGACGCAGGAAGCCAGTCCGTCCAAACCGTCAGTAAGATTTACCGCATTAGTAGTACCAACTAAAAGGAGAAAGGCCAGTACATAATAACCCAGGCCCAAATCAATGCTGATGTCAGTACCCGGCAGCCACAGACTCTGATTGCCGCCATGCACCTCAGCATAATAAACATACGCACCTGCCAGTACAAACTGCATAGCCAGCTTTTGGACAGCAGTCAGGCCCAGATTACGTTTCATTACAACTTTAATATAATCGTCAACAAAACCAATTACTGCATGGCCCAATGTAAGCACCACAGCAATAATAACGGTCGGGGTCATATCTCCCCAGATTGCCAGCGACAGGGCTATGGCAACCAGCATCATGATACCGCCCATGGTAGGAGTACCGCTTTTTTTCAGATGATTAGCCGGTCCGCACTCACGGATACTTTGCCCGAATTTCAGTCTGTGCAGAAACGGAATCAAAAAAGGACCGATTACCACACAGATTATAAAAGATGTCGCCAACATTCCCAATAAAGATAACATTATTTACCTCTCCGAATATTTATTTAAACAATTCCAGCATTTTATCTGCCTGCATGGAGCGAGAACCCTTCAGCAGGATAATATCGCCTGCAGCTGCAGTAGCACGCAGCACATCGGCAGCCTCTTTGCGGTCAGCGCAGTGTACGGTATTACCGCCCAGTCTGCGTACCTCATCACTGATATAGGCAGCCTCCTGACCATAGGTCAGCACTAAATCGGCACCCGTTTCCACAGCCCAACGGCCTACTCTGCGATGGCTTTCTTCCGAGATACTTCCCAGTTCCAGCATATCTGCCAGAACAGCTACCGTACGGCTTTTACCGTGAGCTGCCTTTTTAGCCTCAGCCAATGTTTTCAAAGCCGCTTCCATCGAAGCCGGGCTGGCATTATAGGCATCATTGATAAAGGTAATATCGCCAATATAGATAATTTCCTGACGGCTGCCGGTCAAGCGCGCAGTTGCCAGTGCCTTTGCGCTGTCTTCTAACGGCACACCATAGCAGGCAGCACCGGCAATAGCAGCCAGTGCATTATATACATTATGTTCACCAATAAGCTGCAGTTTTACAGCTACGGCTTTGCCGGTACTTTTTTCAGTACAGGTAAAAGATGTTCCCAGAGCAGAAGTGTGGATGTCACTGCCGCGATAATCACAGTCCTCGCCTAAACCGAAATATACTACTTTAGCAGTAGTCTTAGCAGCAGCTGAACGCACATAAGTATTATCACCATTTAAAACAGCAAAGCCTGTTTGAGGCAGATTCAGCACAATCTCACTTTTAGCCTTGGCAATATTTTCCATACTACCCAAAAGTTCCATGTGAGTTTCACCCACATTGGTAATAAGACCACTGTCAGGCTCAGCAATATCGCACAGTTCAGCAATCTGTCCCAGGCCGCGCATGCCCATTTCTACCACAGCCATATCAGTTCCGGGAGTAATGCTCAAGAGCGTCATAGGCAGACCTATCTCATTATTAAAGTTTCCCTGAGTCTTAATAACTTTATATTTGGCACCTAAGCAAGCTGCCAGCAAATCTTTCGTAGATGTCTTGCCATTGGAACCGGTAACAGCAAATACCTTCAAGTCAGAAAAACTTCTGCGATAAGCACGGGCAATCTGCTGAAAAGCCAGCAAAGTATTTGCCACCTTAAATACAGCTACATCTTCCGGTACATCAGCTACGGCTTTGGAAATTACGATACCGGCAGCACCGGCTTCAATAGCCTTACCGCAGTAATCGTGTCCATCAAAGTTACCGCCGCTTAAAGCAACAAACAGTTCACCCGGACGTACACTGCGGGAATCCGTCGTTACGCCGGTAAAGACGATATTTTTACCTGTGTAGCCATCCGCCTGGACAGCTGCCGCAATCTGCTCTGCATTCATCATTTTTTATGTTCACTCCAATACTGCATAACCACTTCTCTGTCATCAAAGTGGATGGTACGGTCTTTTAAAATCTGGTAGGTTTCATGGCCTTTGCCGGCAATCATGATTACATCATTATCAGCAGCATGACTTAAAGCATATTCAATAGCTTCACGTCTGTCGCTGAGACGTACTACTTCTTTGCCCTCCGGTACCTGCTGCAGCGCCGTAAAGATTTCATCAATAATGCTTTCCGGGTCTTCTGTACGCGGATTATCAGAGGTAACAACTACATTGTCTGCCAGTTCCAGCGCAATGCGTCCCATAATCGGGCGTTTTTTGTTGTCGCGGTCACCGCCGCAGCCAAATACAGTCCACAGCTTGCCGCGGGTAATGCAGCGGGCAGTTTTCAGTACGTTTTCCAACCCGTCAGGAGTATGGGCATAATCCACAATAACAGTGTATGGCTGTCCTGCTTCTACCAGCTGGAAGCGGCCCGGTACACCATCGAAGCCGTTCAGCACATCACAGATGATTTTGCTGTCAATTTTTTCTACCAGCATAGCTGCAACAGTAGCCATAACATTATAAGCATTAAACTCACCGGTAATTTTCAGCTCCAGATCCATTTCTCCTGCCGGAGTATGCAGTTTAAGCTGCATGTGTTTAGCTTCAATTACACAGCTAAGCGGATAAATATCATTATCACTGCCATGACCATAGGTCATAACCGGCACATTAGTTCTGGCTTTAATCACTGCAGAGCTGGGATCGTCCATGTTGAAAACAGCGTTCTTATTAGGTTTGCTGCCTTCGCTCAAGCCTTCAAAAAGCAAACTTTTCGCATCGCGATAGTTTTCCAGAGTACCATGGAAATCAAGATGATCCTGAGTAATATTAGTCAGAACTGCACAGTCATATTCGCAGCCTGCCACACGTTTAAGCGCCAGTGCATGGGAGGAAACTTCCATAACCACATAATCACAGCCGGCGCACTGCATAGCATACAGAGCTTTCTGCAAATCCACCACATCAGGAGTAGTGTTATGCGCTTCTGTAACCTGGTCTTCAATCATAATATTGATAGTACCAATCAGGCCCACCTTATAACCGGCACGGCGCAGGATAAGTCTGATAATATTGGTAGTGGTAGTCTTACCGTTAGTACCGGTAACACCAATCATACGCATTTTTTTGCCGGGATAGTCAAAGAAAAATGGTACAACTTCTTCCATAGCGCTGCGAGTATCAGCTACTTGCAGCAGCGTCATACCAGTAGGAATTTCTGCCGGCATTTCTTCTACCAGCGCAGCTACAGCACCTTTTTCTGCGGCCATATTCAAAAAACGATGTCCGTCCACAGTAGCACCGCGCAGACAAATAAACAGACTGCCGGGCACTACGGTACGGGAATCGGCAGTAACGTCGGTAATAACCTTATCGACAGTACCGAAAACCTGCACTGCAGGCAATTTATCAACAAGTACGGCTAATTGCTTTTCCATGAGATTGTCCTCCAAAATTGAAAGGGCAGCCCTAAAGGCTGCCTCTTAAAAATCTTACAGAAATTATATCATAAAGTTTAACAAAAGGCTACGCTTAATTCCCCGCTAATGCATAAACTTTATTATTTTTCACATTTCCTGCCTGCACATAAATATTGCTGCGTGCCACGCTCATCCCCAGCTGGGTTTCAGCAATACCTATGATGCGTTCAGGCCCTTTCAGCTGCTCTACTTCAATACGCAGTTCGTTATTTTTATTGATAAGCTGCATTTCTTTTTCTTTCAGGCTGAGCAGCTCATTGCCTGCAGTCACAACAGTTCCGCTTCTTACTACTGCACACAGATAAGTAGCAATAATAACAAACGCAATCACAGAAACCTGCGCCAGCAGATTTTTGTTGCTCTCGCGCGCAGGAGCTCGTCTTACCCTTACCTCTTCATCAACTTTCGGCTGTTGATATCGTTCTTCCCAAGCATAATTATCATATTGTCTTGCTAACACAGCTTTCACGCACCCTTAAATTTTTATCGCATATCTCAGCCGCGCACTGCGTGACCGTGGATTTTCTTCAACTTCCTCTTTTGACGGCACTATATTGCCTGTCTTCTTCAGCAGCGGCTTCTTGCCGCACACACATACCGGCAGCTGCGGCGGGCAGGTACACCCTTTCGCCAGCTCAGCAAATACCTGCTTTACTATTCTGTCTTCCAGTGAATGGAAGGTTATTACACCAATGCGTCCACCGCTTTTAAGTCTGTCTACTGCTGTACGCAGCGTATTTTCCAGTATTCCCAGCTCATTGTTGACTTCAATGCGGATTGCCTGGAAGGTACGTTTTGCCGGATGCGGTCCATCCTGACGCGCTCCTTTCGGCACAGCCCTTTTAATGATGTCTACCAGCTGATAGGTAGTAGTAATAGGCTGCTCCTGACGGTATTTAACGATAAACTGAGCAATACGCTTGCTCCAGCGCTCTTCGCCATATTTATGAATAATATCTGCCAGCTCTGCTTCCTTGTAATTATTCACCACATAAGCTGCATCAAGCTTGGCCTCTTTATTCATACGCATGTCGAGCGGACCGTCGTGCATATAGGAAAAGCCTCGTTCCGGCGTATCCAGCTGATAACTGGAAACTCCCAGATCAAAAAAGATACCATCGATGCTGTCTATCCCCATACCATTAAGAACGGAAGCAAAATCCTTAAAATTAGCCTGTGCAACCGCTGTCCTGCAGGTAAATTTATCCAGCAGCCTTTCACTGGCTGCCCTGATAGCATCGCTGTCCTGGTCAATACCGATAAGCAGGCCGCCGCTTTCCAGCTTGGAAGCAAAGCCTCTGCTGTGACCGGCACCGCCCATCGTACAGTCCACATAAATACCATTTTTATCTGTAATCAGGAAATCAACGCTTTCCTGTAAAAGAATACTCACATGTTTAAATTCCATAGCGGCAACCTTTCATCATTAAATTCCCAAATCGGCCAGCTGTTCGGCAAGCTCGTTAACGTCTTCTGAATTTTCTTCATTATATTCAGCCCACTTCTGAGCATCCCATATTTCAGCTCTGCTGCCAACGCCTACAATAATAGCGTTCTTATCAAGTGATGCATGTCGACGCAGATTAGCAGGAATCAGTACTCTGCCCTGCTTGTCGCATTCACACTCGCAGGCACCGCCGAAAAGGAAACGGGTAAAGTCACGTGCTGTTTTACGGCTCATGGGCAAAGAAGCAAGCTTTGTTTCCAGCAGATGCCATTGCTCCAAATCGTACACAAACAGACAACCGTCCAAGCCTTTGGTAATGATGAATTTACCGCCCAGTGCTTCACGCAGTTTGGCAGGCACAGCAATACGACCCTTCGGGTCAAGGGCATGTTCATATTCACCCAATAACATCGCTGCACCTTCTTTCACCACTTTACTCCACTTTTCTCCATTATACAGATAATTTTTCTAAAAAACAATACTTTTGTCCAATGCGCTGCGTATTTTTTTAACCGCAGGCTAATTTACTGCCTGTTGTTATACATTTAACAAATTTGTTGCAATGCCAGTTTGTCATTTTACAGGCAATAATGTTATAATAAGGAACGTAAAGTTTATTTACACATTAATTTAGATATAAAGGAGTTCACAACTTATGATTACTAAAGACACTGGTATTATTGAAGCAGTTCAAAGTCACCCTGAAATTCTTGAAGTTTTTGCAGCTTATGGTCTGGGCTGCGTAGGCTGCATGGCTGCTCATTACGAAACTATCGGTCAGGGTGCAGGCGCTCACGGCATCGACGTAGACGCTCTGATTGCTGACATCAACAAAGTTATCGGCGAAAACAAATAATATCCGAGCAAGACAAAACCCCTCTCACAGTAATACTGTGAGAGGGGTTTTCTGTTTATGTTCTGAATCTACGCTTTGTAACGCTCACGCAAAAGCTTTATTTCTGCCGCATAACCGGGCAGTTCATTAGGAGTTTCCAAATAAAACGGCAAATTTTTCAGTGCCGGATGATTGATAACTGCCGTCAGCGCTTCCAGGCCAATATTGCCGGCACCTATGCAGGCATGACGATCCTTTCTGCTGCCCAGCGTATTAAGGCTGTCATTCAAGTGAATAGCTTTCAGCCTGCCAAGACCAATCAGCTTGTCAAAGCTGGTCAGTACTTCATCCAGACTGTTGACAATATCATAGCCGGCATCAAAGATATGGCAGGTATCAAGGCAGACGCCCATTTTATCCTGCAGCTGCACTTTATCTAAAATTGCTGCCAGCTCTTCAAAGCTGCGGCCAACCTCACTGCCCTTGCCAGCCATGGTTTCCAGCAGTACGGTAGTATGCTGCTCGGCAAAAAGTACTCTGTTAAGCATAGCTGCAATTTTTTCGATACCTATTTCCGCTCCCTGCTTAACATGACTGCCCGGATGAAAATTATATAAATTGCCCGGCAAATATTCCAAAGCCTGTAAATCCTCTGTCATCACCATTTCGGCAAATTCCAGCAGACGCGGCTCGGCAGCAGAGGGATTCATAGTATAAGGAGCGTGCGCCAGCAGCGGTCCAAAATTATTTTCCTCTGCCAGCTTCATCAGTGCTGCTGCATCCTGTGGGTCTACAGCTTTAGCTTTGCCGCCGCGGGGATTGCGGGTAAAAAACTGAAAGGTATTCGCGCCAATGGACAAAGCCGTCTTACCCATGGCAAGATACCCCTTAGATGAAGAAAGATGGCAGCCGATAACTAATTGCTTTTGTTCCATGATTCTCTGTTTTCTCTCTTTCCTGTATTTTTAATCTGATATATTATAATGGTAGAATTTATTTTTGTTAAAGGCGGTGGATAACATGAAGCCTGATGAACTGCGTCAAAAACTCCTTGCCATGCAGGATATTAAATACCAGCAATTTCACGGCAGCCTGCTGCCCGGTATAGAAAATATTATCGGTGTGCGCGTTCCTTTGCTGCGCAAGACAGCTGCGGTTATCGCAGCAGAAAGCTGGCAGGAATATCTTGATGAAGCGCTGCCGCTTACAGACATTTATTATGAAGAAACTGTCATGCAGGGACTCGTTATTGCGCTGGCTAAAATGCCGCTTTCCCAAAGGCTGGAATATATAACTCGTTTTCTGCCTAAAATCAATAACTGGGCCGTCTGTGATATTTTCTGCGCCACCCTTAAAGAGGCTAAAAAATATCCAGATAGATACTGGCAGCTCATTCTTGATGCCTGTCAGTCAGAAGCTGCCTACACTCAGCGTTTTGCCGCCGTTATGCTGCTCACATATTTTACTGACGACAGCCACGTTCACGACGCTTTAAATCTGCTGACAAAACTAACCTCGCAGGATTATTATGTGCACATGGCAGTAGCCTGGGCTGTTTCCATTTTTTACATTCAGCAGCCACAGGCAACTCTGCCACTGCTGCAAAGTGATATACTTGACACTTTTACCCACAACAAAGCTATCCAGAAAATCTGTGAAAGCCGCCGCATCAGTACAGAAACCAAACAGCAGCTGCGTCTTTTAAAGCGCCGCTGACTGCCAGTACAGTCTTACCGGCAGATTAGATGCTCCCGGCGGGGACCAGATAAAATTATATTTGCCCGGTTCCAAAGTAGCCACCTCCAACATATCGTCATAACTGTCGCCAATAGACAGGCTTTCTCCCGGCAAAGCTACCAGCTGCCTGCTGCCGTTATGCTCCAGCACTCCATAACCGGCAAAAAGTCCACCTAAAGGATTAAGCAGCATTTTTACTTTTTCCGTGCCGCCGATTTCAAAGCTTACATCATACATAACGCCGTAGTTACCATAGTTTTCTGCATCCAAATTGGTTGTTGCGTCCTTGCCTTTGGCAAAGCCCTGACAGCTGGCAGCCAATTCCAGCATGGCAGGAGTATCTTTGCTTACTGCGATAGGAGCTTTAACCTTATACTGCCAGTCTGCATTCTGGAAGCTGCCTCGCAGCGGATGCTCGTCCATCGGCAGTACCGGCGCATCACTGTTGAACAGTTCCAAATCGTTTTTCAAATCACACATCACCACACTGATTTCTACCGGTCTGGAAAGATGCAGGTCAATCGTTCCTACCAGCAGCTTGCCAGGCGCCAGCAGCATACCATAGCCGGTCAGCAGTTCTTTGCTGCGGCTGAAGCCAAGAGTGCCGCTTTCTTCCTGCTGCACACCGTTGAAATACTCCTGCTGAGAAGTCTTACCTGCATACATATAGTTCCAGGAGGGAACGCCCAGTCCTTTTTTCTTAACAGTATATTCACTGGGACGCATGCCCTGATTATTTTTCAAAATTACAGCAATCTTCTTATTGCTGTCCATAGCATTAACATGGTGGAAGAAAATTCTCACGTCACCTTCAACCACATCACGATATAAAATGCCTTTCTGATAAACCATTTCCGGACTGTCGGAAAAAAGCAGCAGCGGTCCGCTTTTAGCAACGGAAGCTTCCAGCTCCTGACAGTTTTCCGGCAAGCCTTCACCGGTTATCAAATGCTCCGCTGCAGCTGTACCGGCTGTAGATAACAGCAGTGCAGCAGCCACAGCAGCAAAATATTTTTTCAGTTTCACTGTTATTCCCCCTGTTATGCTCACTTTTGCAGTAATATATTATACTTATTTTGCTGCTTTTTGTCATCTCAGGCACACAGCAAAAAAATCTGCCGTCAAAAATGACGGCAGATTTTTTTATTTCAGGCTGTTTTCATAATCCTGCAAAAACTGAGCCAAGCCTTTATCGGTCAGCTGATGTTTAATCATCTGTTCCAATACTTTGGTAGGAATTGTAGCGATATGCGCTCCTGCCAGCATAACCTGTTCTACATGTTCCAGATTACGGATGCTGGCAGCAATTACTTCGGTAGTGATACCGTAGTTTTTAAAAGCCTGCACAATATTTTTTACCAACTGTACTCCATCTTCTCCGATATCGTCCAGACGGCCGATAAACGGGCTTACATAAGTAGCACCTGCACTGGCTGCCAAAAGCGCCTGGCTCATGCTGAACACCAGCGTTACATTGGTCTTAATGCCTTCCGCACTCAATATTTTTATGGCTTTCAGACCTTCGGGAATGCAGGGAATCTTGATTACGATATTATCAGCAATCTTTACCAATTTACGTGCTTCTTCTACCATTCCGGCACATTCGGTGCTGATAACCTCGGCGCTGACGGGGCCTTCCACCATAGCGGCAATCTCTGGGATTACCTCTGCCTGGCTGCGTCCGCTTTTGGCGATCAGGCTCGGATTAGTGGTAACACCGTAAACCACGCCCCAATCAACAAACCTTGCTATTTCCTCAACATTAGCTGTGTCCATAAAAATCTTCATCTAAACAACCTCACTTCAAATACTTCTTTATTATTCAAGCTCCGGCAGAATAACAACTTTTTCTGCGTTAGTCTGCCCCGGCAAGCTCATAGTCATTACATTATACCACAGCATCAGGCTGTCGCCCTCTTTAATGCTGCGATAATCTTTGCAGACATCCTTGCTTACAGTAGCAATAACATCATGATTGCTGTTCAGCAATCTTACTGCCTCAGCATTTTCAGCAGGCAGTACTTCTGCAACCTGGAAGAATTTGCCCAGCTTAGGAGTATTTTTGCCTAAGACAATGGCAAAAGCCTGACTTTGCGGCGGCAGGCTGCGAGTCATCACCGGAGAATAGTAAACGGTTACCTCTTTGCCTACTTTCAGGTTCTTCATTTTTTTGCTGTCGCCGTCCTTACCGTCCAAAAGATAAGTATTATCGCCAACAATAACGGAAACTACCTGCTGATTGCCTTCGCCTTTAACGGTGATTTTTTCACCTTCTACACTGACAATCTTACCGCTTGTAACAAGTACATTCTGTACAGGAATCTGCGCAACAGCAGTTTCAGCAGCAGCTTCTTCTGCTTTAACAGCAGGCACTTCCGGCACCTGTGCTTCCGGCAGTGCCGCAAAAGCTGTATTGGCAAGCAACATTGCGCAGGACGCGCCCAACAATAATTTTTTAGCTATTTTCATAATAAATCCCTCCATAACTTTATCTTGTTAAAACTATATCAGACAAATATGTCAAATAAATGGCAACAAAGATAAATTACAGAAAACTTTATTTGGCAGTATAATGAACTGCCAGATTAGCCAGCATACCCGCAGCCTTCCACAGACAATCTTCATTAAAGTCAAAATGATTGTTATGATGTCCGGCAGCAATTTCCGTACCATACATCAGATACAGCGCACGTCCGCCGCATTGCTGTACACGTTCCATGAAATAAGCGCAGTCTTCGCTGCCGCCCATATCCATGTAGTCGATAATCTTGCTGTAACGGCCGGATTCCTTAGCCAGCAGTGCTACTTCCTGACTCAGTTCCTTATCAGCCATGCAGGCCGGTGCGCTGCCTGCTCTTGTTACCTTCACGCTAACATCGTACATATCGGCACAAGCCTGCAGCATGCGCTGAGCCTCTGCAACCATAAATTCGTTGATTTCTGTATCCGCTCCGCGAGTTTCCAGTTTCAGCAAAGCAATATCAGGAACTACATTGCGTCCGGTACCTGCCTGCAGTACGCCAACATTGATGCGGGAAGCACCCTTGCCGTGACGGGCAATAGTATTTAGAGAAATGCTTGCCTGCGCTGCTGCCAGAAGTGCGTTTTTACCAATTTCAGGAGCAAGTCCGGCATGGCTGGAAACGCCGCGATATTCAGCATCCAGTTTGGTAGTAGCCAAAAAGCCGTCTGTCAGACATACCAGGCTGTCGCTTTCTACTGCTTTAAAGCCAATGTGTCCGCCAAACAGATAATCAACATCGTCAACAATACCTTTATTAACCATAGCGTACGCACCGCGCACACCTTCTTCAGCCGGCTGGAAAATCAGCTTTACTGTACCATGCAGCAGCTCTTTATTAGCTGCCAAAAGTTTTGCCAGCGCCAGACCGATAGTAACGTGGCCGTCATGACCGCAGGCATGCATAGCGTTGGTATGCTGAGATTTAAAACCCTCTGCCGCTGGTCTGTGCTCTGCACAGGTGTCTTCCTCTACGTCATTGCAGTCCATATCAAAACGGAAGGCTACTGTATTGCCCGGCTGTGCGCCATGAATAATACCCATAACGCCCGTCTTGCCGCCAGCCATAGCAGCAACCAGTTCCGGATCAGCGCCTTCGCTGACAGCTCTGTCCATATAGCGCTGCAGCTCTGCTTCTGCCGGAACACCCATCATGGACGCTTCATCAATAACGTCTGCACCAAAAAGAACTTCAAAGCCTAACTGACGCAGCTCTTTTATAATCATGCTGGCAGTACGGAACTCCGTCCAGCCAGTTTCCGGAAATCTGTGCAGGTCCCTTCTTCTTGCCTGCATTTCTTCTTTTAAGGCTTCTGCCTGTTGCCAAATAGCCTGCATTCTTACTCCTCCTCATTAAACAGCACCGTCTGTTCACTGTCAGACGGCAGATAAACATTATATTCTTTTTTACGGTTGGCATCACTTACCCATTTGCCACATTCCGGGCAACTGAGCATAGCTCCAGGCTGAGCCCAGGCCAGATGTTTGCCGCAGCCGGGACAGATAAACTCCACCTGTAGCGGCGCGCCCTGCTTGTGCTTTTTCACATTCTACACCACCCGCATATTTTTATCACGTTTCTAATTATACTACAAAACAGCAATATTTTAGCAGTTATTCGACAAATCTGCAAAAATGTTTTATCCTATAAATAACAACAAATATAAAGCGAGGGATCTCTATGCAGCTTACAGCAGAAGATTTTGCCGTTCTCGGTTTTTGGGAAGATGCCACTCCCGAAGAACAAATTATCGTTTACGGCATGGATTTTGGTGATAATTACCTGCTTTTGACAGATGAACTTGGCAAAACACCGACAGACAGCAGCGCTATTATCGTAGCCGCAGCTTACGACAGCAGCGATTGTTTTCTGTGGGGCAAAGAGTTAAAAAATTTTGCTGCCTTAAAACAGCTTTGCACTGACAATACACCCGGCAGTGATGAACTTTTTACCGCTCTGCAAAATTATACTTTGCCTAAAGCTTAAAAAGCAAAAAGGACTGTTTCCCATAGAAACAGTCCTTTTTCTATTTCTGTTATTCCATAGCAAAAATAGCTTCCACACTGGCACTTACGTTAATCGTACCAGCTTCAATAACAGTAGGCACGCTGTCGGCCTCTGCCTTAGCCATTGCCATATTCCTGTAAACACGGCCGAAATCACTGACAGTATGCGCCTGTACGCTCAGCATCCTGCCTAACTTGCGGCCTCCTGCCGCTGCCAGCATTTCAGCTTTGCTTCTCGCATCGGCAACTGCCTCACTGAGCAGGCGGCGCTGCAGCAGCTCCTTATTTTTTACGGTAAATTCAGGATTACCGATACGGCTTGCGCCTGCTGCTGCCATTTTGTCAATGACACTGCCCACCTTAGCTGCGTTATCGACAGTCACCTTCACAGTATTATCTGCCTGATAGCCGGTAACCTTACCCTTATCGTTATACATAGGACGCAGCACATAGCTGACATTTTCCAAATCATCGGATAAAATACCGCAGCCTAAAAGCGCCCTTTTTACAGCAGCTGCTTTTTCTGCTGCTTCTGCCGCTGCCGCGTCAGCAGTCTGACCCTGACCATTTACGGAAAAAGTAATCAGTGCCATATCCGGCTCCACTTCCAGCTGTGCCGTACCTGTTACAGCAGCATCTTCCAGCGCACCGTTATAAGCTTCCGCTGCCGGAACAACGCCGCAGCAGCTGATAACCAGCAAAGCCGTCAAAATAATTTTTTTCAGATAAGCCATCTTTACCGCCTCCTGTACTTTTAGCTCTAGTATAGCACATTCTAAATTTTATGCCGTAATAACACAAAAAAGACATATTTTTTCTATATAAAGTTTATAGTATTCAAACAGCGGCTTTGTTATAATACCAATAAATACGGTTTTACAAGCGAGGTAATTATGCGCATTTTTATCTTTATTGCCGCTGTAAGCTCACTAGTCTGCGGCATACTGCAAAACCAGCCGCTTGCTGTACTGCGAAAAGCATCAACAATTTGTCTGGAGTGTATCGGTATTGGTTAAACGTAAAATCATTCAATTTTGTACTGCCTTACTATATAATGGCAATCTGCCCGGCTTCTGGCAGGGCAAACTGTGGCAGGGAAGCACAAAAAGCGTCTGCCTGCCTGGCTTAAACTGTTATTCCTGTCCCGGAGCTCTCGGTGCCTGCCCTGTAGGTGCACTGCAAAGCTCACTAAGCGGCGTTTTTTTGCGCTTTCCTTTCTATGTTATCGGGACATTGCTTCTGTTCGGCTTACTATTAGGACGTCTGATTTGCGGCTGGGCCTGTCCTTTCGGCTTAATACAGGAACTGCTCTACAAGCTGCCGACACCTAAAATTCATCGCAGCGCCTTCACAGCGCAGCTTGCCAAGCTAAAGTACCTTATAGCATTTGTCTTCGTCCTGCTTTTACCCATTGCCTATCATCTGGTTACTGGTACAGGCGTACCTGCTTTCTGTAAATTCATCTGTCCGGCAGGAACCTTGGAAGCAGCGCTGCCGCTGACTATCGTCAACGAAAACCTGCGCAGCTCTTTAGGCGCACTATTTAATTGGAAGCTGCTTTTAATGCTCATTATCCTCGGTGCATCTGTTTTCATCTATCGCCCCTTCTGCCGCTTTTTATGTCCGCTGGGAGCTTTTTACAGCTTCTTTCAGCGTATCTCCCTTTTCGGCATCAAGGTTGATGCGGCTAAGTGTATTCACTGTAATGCCTGTATGCGCAAATGCCTGATGGACTGCCGCCACGTAGGCGACCGTGAATGTATTGCCTGCGGTGAGTGCCGCAATGTTTGCCCCACTAACGCTATTTCCATCGGCAAAAAATTATAATATAATTTTTATACAATAATTAAAGGAGAAATTTATGAAAAAAATATTTATCTGTTTCCTGCTGCTTCTTGCTGCTTTGGCAGGCGGCTGTGCTTCTGATAATCCCAAAACTACCGCTGCTGCACCAACAGCTACTGCACAAGCATCACAGACTGCCCCTGATTTCAGCTTTACCTACCTGGACGGAACAAAGTCAAATCTTTCCGAGCTGCGCGGCAAACCAGTCTTCTTAAACTTCTGGGCTACCTGGTGCCCTCCCTGCGTTGGCGAAATGCCTCATTTCAACAGCGTTTATCCCCGCTACAAGGATAAAATAAACTTCCTTGCTATCAGCTTGGATGACAGCATGCAGGAAGCCAGCGCTTTTATGCAGCAAAAAGGCTACACCTTCCCGGCCGGTTACGGCAATGTCAATGACATAGCAGGCAAATACGAAATTCAGGGCATCCCCACTTCCCTGCTACTGGATGCCAACGGCAATGTTATCGCATCCAAAGTAGGTGCTATGACGGAAGCTGAACTGGAAGCTTTCCTGCAAAAAGCTCTGTAAATTCTTAAAACACTGTTAAATAGTTTTTTAACAGTGTTTTCTTTTTTGCCATATTTTTGTAACACTTAAGACATCCAGTGGAAATTCGTCTTGCAAATACTGGGTAAATAACTTATAATATTAAAAATAATGTCAGAAATTTCGCACTTATGACATTTTATGTTTACTAAGAGAGGATGTTTGTTTTGGAAAGAGAATCATTTTCATCGAGACTTGGATTTATCCTGATCTCGGCAGGCTGTGCCATCGGTCTGGGCAACGTATGGCGCTTCCCTTACATTACCGGTCTTTACGGCGGCGCTTCTTTCGTACTTATTTATCTGTGCTTCCTGCTGCTGTTGGGCCTGCCCATCATGGTAGCTGAATTTGCTGTAGGCCGTGCCAGTGTGCGCAGCGCAGCCAAATCCTTTGACGTACTGGAGCCTAAAGGAACAAAATGGCATCTGTACAAATACGGCGCCATTGCCGGCAACGTAATTCTGATGATGTTCTATACCACCGTTTCCGGCTGGATGCTGTACTATTTCTATAAAATGGCAGTCGGCGACTTTGTTGGTCTTAATGCGGAAGGTGTTACTAATATTTTCGTTTCTCTGCTTTCTGACCCTGTAACCATGGCAGGCAATATGATTCTTATCGTTCTCTCCTGCTTCGGTATCTGCTACTTGGGCGTTAAAGCAGGTGTGGAACGTATCACCAAATCCATGATGGCCTGCCTTTTGGTACTGATGCTGGTACTGGCTGCTAACTCCATCATGCTGCCTAACAGCGGTGAAGGTCTGAAATACTATCTGTATCCTGATTTCAGCAAAGTTGTTGAACACGGCGTTTCCGAAGTAATCTTCGCTGCTATGGGTCAGGCATTCTTTACTCTGAGCCTTGGCATCGGCGCTTTGGCTATCTTCGGCAGCTACATCGGCAAAGAACAGCGTCTTACAGGTGAAGCTATGTACATCATGGCTCTTGATACCTTCGTAGCAATCACTTCCGGCCTTATTATTTTCCCGGCCTGCTTCAGCTTCGGCATCAACCCGGGCAGCGGCCCTAATTTGCTGTTCATCACTCTGCCTAACGTATTTAACGAAATGGTAGGCGGACGTTTCTGGGGTGCTCTCTTCTTCCTGTTCATGCTGTTTGCAGCTATGTCCACCGTTATCGCAGTATTTGAAAATATCACTTCCTGCATTACTGATTTGACCGGCTGGGAACGTAAAAAAACCATCCGTCTCAATATTATCCTGATTATCCTGCTTTCCATGCCCTGCGTATTGGGCTTCAACCTCTGGAGCGACTTCCAGCCTCTGGGCAAAGGCACCTGCGTACTTGACCTAGAAGACTTCCTTGTCAGCAACAACCTGTTGCCCTTGGGCAGCCTGGTTTACCTTGCTTTCTGTACCAGTCGTTACGGCTGGGGCTGGGATAACTTCATCAAAGAAGCAGATACCGGCAAAGGCGTAGCTTTTCCGAAATGGATTCGTTTCTATGCTACCTACATCCTGCCTTTCATCGTTCTGGTTATCTTTTTCAACGGTTACTACGCTCTGTTCTCCAAATAAATATAAGCACAAAAAATCCGGCTTGAAAACAAGCCGGATTTTTTATTTTATCTTCACAGACAGCTTCATCAGATAATCTTCCGCATCGCTTTCTGAAAGATAATTAGTAATATCCTCCTGATAAATACCGCTGTCAATCTGCCTGCCAGCTTCTGTAAGCTCGCTGTAAAACTCCCGATAAGCAGCACCTAAATCAGCATAAGAGCAGCGAATATACTTCACAGCATACATTCCAGCCGGTTTTACATGCATAAATCTGCTGCGCACGGCTTTATGAATACGCGAAAAAAAGCAGGATGTATAGAAACTGCCGTTAGCAATATTTTCTCTGCCTATTATTTCACCTATGGCAAAATCATCATAATAATTAAATTTACTGCAATACTGCAAATGCCTGCCAAGGATTTCTGCCAGCACTTTTTCATTTTTCTCCCGTACCAGCTCGCTGAGAATCATATATTCTTCCGTACATTCGCTGTAGATGATTTTTTCCTCTTCTACCTCATACGAGCTTTCCGTTATCTTAATAGTATTAGCCAGCAGCTTGCGCCGGCGCTGCAAACGTTCCTGCTCCAGCGCTAATAATCTGTCCTTATCACGCAGCATCGTCAGAAACGTATCAACCTCGCGATTGCTGATATAAGACTTTATTTCCTGCAAGCTCAAGCCAACCTCTTTCAGCGTTGCAATAAGGTCGAAGAAATAAATCTGATTAACCGAATAATAGCGATAACCATTAGGAGCCGTTACGGCCGGCTTCAGCAAATCAATACTGTCATAATGAAACAGCGTATCTTTCGTTGTATTGCACAGTTTGGCAAATTCACCCGTTTTAAACAGTTTCTGAGCCATTTTTCACCTCTTGACTATGGTCTTACACCATACTTTATACTTAGTATAGAAGCAATTACCGGTATATGCAAGCAAAGAAGGTGAATTTTATGCAAGCAAAATTTATGCTGCTGCTGGCAATAGTCCTGGAAATTTCCGGCACGGCTTTAATGAAATATTTTCTGGATAAAGACGGTCTTATCGGTTATCTGTTCATGCTGGTATTTATCTCTCTTTCCTATATCGCTCTCAGCCAGGCAATTAAATCCATCCCCATCAGCTTAGCTTATGCCGTTTGGGAAGGTCTGGGCCTGACAGGAACTGCTTTGATTGCCTGTTTATTATTTAACGAAAGCATGCCGCTGCAAAAGCTGCTGTCCATCATGATTATTATTTCCGGTCTCATTTTAATCGAAAAAGGTACCTCCATAGGAGGTGAATAATATGTCTGATTCTCTGACAGGCTTCCTGTTTATTATCGGCGCTGTTATTACCGACGTACTGGCTAATATCTGTCTGAAAAAATCTAACGGCTTTCAGAAAAAGCTCTACGGTATTACTGCCCTGCTTTTAGTAGCTGCAGCCTTTTACTTTCTCAGTCTGGCACTGCAAAGTATGGAGCTTAGTATCGCCTACGCCAGCTTCGGTGCTCTTGGCATAGTCCTCACTACACTGGCAGATAAGGCGCTCTTTCGTCTGCGATTGCGTCGCCCTGCAATTATCGGCATACTGCTGATGCTCATTGGTATCATCATGATAAAAACTGTCTGAAAACAGTCTGCAAATGCAGGCTGTTTTTCTTTTTTCTTTAAGTTGTATCAATGCTTACAAAAAAATTTTATCTTGTGAAATAAAAGCAAACTCTCTTCTTATTTATTGACATATGCCGTTAACTGTTCCTATAATGCAACTGTAACTTCTGAAATTTATTCATAACCAGAATACATTCCCTTCAGAATAAAACTTTATTATGATTGGAGTTGTTATTATGTCTCAATTATTGCAAGAAAAATATGACCTTTATATTAATGGCCAGTGGGTACCTGCATCTGACGGCGGTATGTTCAAATCCAGCAGCCCTTCTACCGGCGAATACCTGGCAGCCTGTGCAGAAGCAACCAAAGAAGATGTTGATAAAGCAGTAGAAGCTGCCTGGAAGGCTTTTGCTACCTGGAAAGATACCACTGCCGCAGAACGCGCTGATTTACTGCTGAAAATTGCCGATGTAATTGACGCTAATAAAGAACAGCTGGCAAAAATTGAAACCATGGACAACGGCAAGCCTATCCGTGAAACCATGACCGTAGATATCCCCATGGCAGCAGACCATTTCCGCTACTTTGCCGGTGTTATCCGTGCCGAAGAAGGTACTGCTACCATGCTTGACAACAATACCATGAGCCTTGTCTTAAAAGAGCCTATCGGTGTTGTCGGCCAGATTGTTCCCTGGAACTTCCCCTTTCTCATGGCAGCCTGGAAGCTTGCCCCCGTACTGGCAGCAGGTTGCTGTACCGTGCTGAAACCCTCCAGCTATACCTCCTTAAGCGTATTGGAATTTGCCCGTCTGATTGACGGAATCCTGCCGCCCGGTGTATTTAACGTTATTACCGGCAAAGGATCTCGTTCCGGTCAGTACATTCTTGACCATCCCGGTCTTTCCAAGCTGGCCTTCACCGGTTCTACCGAAGTAGGCATGAACGTAGCCAAGGCTGCTGCTGACAAGCTGATTCCGGCTACATTGGAACTGGGCGGTAAATCTGCCAACATCTTCTTCCCCGACTGCAACTGGGAACTTGCCATGGAAGGCCTGCATCTTGGCATCCTGTTCAACCAGGGCCAGGTATGCTGCGCCGGCTCCCGCGTCTTTGTGCATGAAGATATCTATGATAAATTCGTTGCTGAAGCCGTTAAACGCTTCAATAGCGTTAAAGTCGGCAATCCTCTTGATGAAGATACCCAGATGGGCTCACAAATTTACGCAGCCCAGGTACAAAAGGTGCTTGATTATGTAGAGATTGCCAAAAAAGAAGGAGCAACTATTGCCTGCGGCGGCTACAAGCTTACTGAAAACGGCCTTGATAAAGGCAATTTCGTAGCTCCTACGCTGATTACTAATGTTACTAATGATATGCGCGTAGCACAGGAAGAAATCTTTGGGCCTGTTGCCGTCGTTATTAAATTTAAAGATGAACAGGAAGTCATCGACATGGCCAACGACAGCATCTACGGACTGGGCGGCGCAGTCTGGACGCAGGATATTAACCGTGCCATTCGCGTTTCCCGCGCTGTCCGCACCGGACGTATGTGGGTAAACTGCTACAATGCCATCCCGGCAGGCGCACCTTTCGGCGGCTATAAACAATCCGGTATCGGTCGTGAAACCCATAAGGTCATCCTTGAACACTACACTCAGCAGAAAAATATCATGATTAACCTCAGTGAAAAGCCACTGGGTCTGTACTAAAAATAAAACTGCAGTCCTAAATGGACTGCAGTTTTATTTTTTACACCGTTAAAATCATTTACCATATTTTTGCTGATAATATTCTCCCCAGCATACCATAGCATCCAGCACTGGCTTCAATGACCTGCCAAGCTCTGTCAACGAATACTCTACCCGCGGAGGTACCTGAGCATATACAGTTCTGCTTATCAACCCGCTGGCTTCCATCTGCCGCAGCTGACTGGTAAGTACCTTTTGTGATACTTGTCCAAGTGATTTTTTCAGCTCACTAAAACGTTTTGTTCCCTGTAATAAATCGCGCAATATAAGTACTTTCCATTTATCGCTGATAAGTAATAATGTTGTTTCTACAGGACAATCAGGTAAGGAATTTTTTAACTCCAGCATAAGCATTCTCCTTGTTTAACAATTACTCTAATAACCTTTTGTCATATATTTTAACAAAATTATACTTTTTCTGACATTATAACGCAAGCAGTTACTTTAAGGTAACCAAGCCACAATATTGTGCGTACTTCACAGATTAACACAAAGACAGTAAGATAAAGGTAGTTAAATTCCAGGAGGTTATCTGCTATGAAAAAAATCGTAAAATTCTTACAGGACAATCCTGTCCAATATCTTGCTACTGTAGGCCGTGACGGCAAAGCAAAATGCCGCCCTTTCATGTTTAGCTGTGAATATGACGGTAAAGTGTGGTTTTGCACTAATACACAGAAAGAAGTTTATCAAGATTTGCAGACAAATCCGTATACAGAAATCTCTGTAATAAGTCCTTCCTATGCTTGGCTTAGACTTAATGGTAAAGCAGTGTTTGATAATAATAAAGCAGTAAAAGAAATATGTATGCAAAACCCTATTGTTAAAGGGCAATATCAAACTGCCGATAATCCCATTTTTACTGTTTTCTACCTTGCAGAAGCCCATGCAACCATTGCTGATTTTTCCGGCAATCCACCTTACGAGGTTTCCTTTTAAAAGCTTTTCGGCAAATTTTTCTTAAAACAGTCTGCTGCTGCTTCAGATATGATATAATTTAAGAAAAAAGCAAAGGACTGACAATATGCCCAGACCTCTTAAAGAACGCCATATCTGCCGCAATAATCTTCCGGCAGCCAAAAGCTTTGTCCCCGACGGCGGCAGCGCTGAAGAAATCATCATTCTTAATATTGACGAATACGAAACTATCCGCCTGCTGGACGGTGAAGGCCTCACCCAGCAGGAATGCGCCAGACGTATGGGTATTGCCCGCACCTCCGTACAGGCAATTTATGAAAGTGCTCGTAAAAAACTGGCTGATTTGCTCATTCACGGCAAGCGCCTGCAAATCGAGGGCGGCTGCTGTCTGATTTGCGACGGCTCCCGCCATTTCTGCGGCAATAATGATTGTCCCTGCTGCCAGAAAGATAACTGAATAAAAAAAGAACCTGCTGAAATTTCAGCAGGTTCTTTTTTATTTTAATCTCTCAGTTTTGCTTTATAAGCTTCGCCTACTTCGGCAATAACTTTCTTCATGCTTTCATCAACTTCCGCATCAGTCAGAGTACGGTCAGCAGCCTGATAGGTCAGGTTGAAGGCCATGGATTTACAGCCCTCTGCTACCTGTTTGCCGGTATAGATATCAAATACGCGTACATCCTGAAGCAGCTTGCCAGCATGCTTGCGGATAACCTGTTCCAGCTCGGCATTGGTAACTTCAGCAGGAACTACTACAGCGATATCGCGGCTCATGCTGGGATATTTCGGCAGATGCTGATATTGAGGTACTGCGGTAGCCGCTTCAACCAGCGGTGCAACTTCCAGCTCCAGCAGGTATGCTTCCTGCGCTAAACCGAAAGCTTCCTGTACCAGCGGATGCACTTCACCGAACCAGCCGATAATCTTGCCGTCATGTTCTATAGCACAGCTCTTACCTGGATGCAGATAAGGAACTGCATAATGCACTAATTTATAATCATTAAACTGCAGTTTAGCCAGCAAGCCCTCTGCCACACCTTTAATATCGTAGAAGTCTACATTATCACGGCAGGTGCACCAGCTCAAATCATTGCATTTACCACTGATAACAGCACACAGCATGGAACGTTCTTCCGGGAATTCTTTAAGCGGCAGCTGTTTCGGCAGATAAATACGGCCTACTTCAAATACCGCTGCTTTAGCCTGTTGACGTGCCAGATTATAGGCTGCTGCATTCAGCAGGCTGGAAGCCATGGTAGTACGCATTACCTTGAATTCGTCGGTAATGGGGTTCAGCAGCTCAATAGCCTGACGTCTGCTGTCATCAGCAGGCAGCTGCAGTTTATCAAATGCAGACGGATTGATGAAGCTGTAGGTCATAACCTCGCTCATGCCTACGCCAGCCATATAATCCTGAATGCTGTCTTTTACATCTTCAATAACGAATTGACGGCCTTGAGTTACACCCAATACCGGCAGATGGGATTCGATATGATCCAGTCCGTGGATACGGGCAATTTCTTCACTGATATCAGCATCGCAGGTAACATCACTGCGCCAGCTGGGCACAGTAATAAGCAGGTTTTCACCTTCTTCAGCTACAGTAAACTGCAGGCTGGTCAAAGTTGCAATCATTTCTTCTTTGCTGATAGTAATGCCGATACGGTTATTGATAGCTTCGGGAGCTACATTGATAACGGTGGGCTGTACCGGTTCCGGATAAGCTTCTACAATACCTGCAACAGTTTCACAGGCACCCATTGCTTCCAGCAAATTAGCAGCGCGGTTCAGCGCATTATGAGTCAGAACGGTATCTACGCCGCGTTCAAAACGTCCGGAAGCTTCACTGCGCAGGCCAAGAGAACGGGAAGTGCGGCGAATGCTGGGGCCGTTAAAGGTTGCTGCTTCCAGCATAACATTAACAGTAGCATCGGTAACTTCGGTTTCCAGACCGCCCATAACACCGCCAAGGCCTACTGCATGTTTGGTATCAGCAATGGTAATCATGGAATCGTCCAAAATACGTTCCTGTTCATCCAGAGTAACCAGTTTTTCGCCGTTAGCAGCACGGCGTACAACCAGAGTATGGTCAGCAACCTTGTCATAATCATAGGCATGCATGGGCTGGCCCAGTTCCAGCATAACATAGTTGGTAACGTCTACAACATTGCTGATAGGACGCACGCCGCAGGCACGCAGACGTTTCTGCATCCAGTCAGGAGAAGGACCAATCTTGATGTTTTTCAGCACACGTACAGCAAAACGCTTGCACAAGTCTGCTGCTTCAATTTTAATAGCAGCCATGTCAGCAGCATTGCCGCCGGCAGCTTCTTTCACTTCCAGTGCAGGCATTTTCAGCTCGCAGCCGGTAACAGCAGCAATTTCACGCGCTAAACCGATGATACTGAAGCAGTCAGCACGGTTAGCAGTCAAATCAATATCAATAACAGTGTCATTCAGACCCAGTACTTCTTTAATATCCACACCGATAGGAGTATCCGGCGGCAGGATAAAGATACCGTTTCTTTGTTCCGGCAGCAGAAGCTTGCTGTCGATGCCTAATTCTTCAGCGCTGCACAGCATACCGAAGGAATCAAGGCCGCGCATTTTAGCTTTTTTCAGCTTCATGCCATTAGGCAGACGGCTGCCGACAACAGCAACAGGTACCATGTCATCCTGATGCACATTCTGCGCACCAGTCAAAATTTGTACAATACCCTGGCCGTAGTCCATCTGGCAAATCCACAGATGGTCAGAATTAGGATGACGCTCAATATGAGTTACCTTACCGGTCAGTACGCCTTCCAGTCCTTCACCTAAATTTGTAACAGTTTCTACTTCCAGACCAACACGGGTAATCTTATCTACCAGCTCATCGGTAGGAATATTTATATCAACATATTGTTTAAGCCATTCCAAAGACGCTAACATAATGCTCCCCCTTATTTGAATTGACGAATGAAACGCAGGTCGTTTTCAAAGAACAGACGCAGATCATCAATACCGTATTTTAACATCGCAATACGTTCTACACCCATACCGAAAGCAAAACCGCTCATCTTATCCGGGTCATAGCCGCTCATGCGCAGTACATTAGGATGTACCATGCCGCTGCCGAGGATTTCCAGCCAGCCGGAATTCTTGCAGACACGGCAGCCGTGACCGCCGCAGATAACGCAGGAAATATCAACCTCTGCAGAAGGCTCGGTAAACGGGAAATAGCTGGGACGCAGACGCACTTTAACGCTGCTGCCGAACATTTCTTTCAGGAACAGTTCCAAAGTACCTTTCAGGTCTGCCAGACTGATGTTTTTGTCAACTACAAGACCTTCTACCTGATGGAACATCGGAGAATGGGTAGCATCATAGTCGCAGCGATATACGGTGCCCGGAACAATAACGCGTACCGGAGTGTTAGGTTTCTGAGCCTGCATGGTACGTGCCTGTACCGGAGAAGTATGGGTACGCAGCAGGTATTCATCGGTAATATAGAAGGTATCCTGCATATCGCGTGCCGGATGGTCCTTCGGCAGGTTCAAGGCTTCGAAGTTGAAATAATCATTTTCAATTTCCGGACCTTCCATAACGTCAAAGCCCATACGCATGAAGATTTTCTTAATTTCACGCATGGTAAGAGTAATGGGATGCAGATGACCTTCACGCGGCTGACGACCGGGCAGAGTGATATCTACTTTTTCGTTAGCCAGTTTTTCTTCCAGTGCTTTCTGTTCCAGCACTGCTGTTTTTTCATTGATAACACTTTCCAGAGTGCTTTTGATTTCATTTACAATCTGACCGATTTTCGGACGCTCTTCTGCCGGCAGCTTGCCCATGCCGCGCAGGATCTCCGTCATCGGACCTTTTTTGCCAAGATATTTGACGCGCAAGTCTTTTAACGCATCCAGAGAACTAACCTCTGCCAATTCTGCCAGAGCCTGTTCTTTCAAAGACAATAATTCTTCTCTCATGGTTACCCTCCTGTAAAATCTGCATTCAAGCAATAAAAAATCGCCCCCGTAAACCTACAGGGGCGAATAAATTCGCGGTACCACCCTTATTTATATACTTCATTTCTGCCTTAACGCGGCCTACGCCGCACCTACCCAGCCTCGCGGCCTTCAGCGCGGACACTCACAGGCGAACTTCCCTCAACTTTCCTGTACGAAGCTTGCAGCCTGCGGCTTCGCTCTCTGGAACATTACGGCTGACGTACTCTCCTGTTCATCGTGTAATCAGGGGCATATTCAATTTAAATTTTATTATAGCACAAAGAAATTAAAATCTCAATTGCTTATTATTAGGCAAAATAATTTCTGCGCATAGCTTCAAACATCACAATACCGGCAGCCATAGCTACATTCAGCGATTCAGCTTTCCCACGCATGGGAATAAATACTCTTTTGTCGGCCTGCTGCAGCAGCGACACGCTGACGCCGCCTGCCTCATTGCCCATAACAAAAGCAAGGCGCCCTTTTAAATCTGCCTGGTAGAGATTATCTGCACCGTCCAGTGCCGTTACCAAAAGCTGATAGCCTGCTTTTTTAGCGTTATCAATAAATTCCTGCTCAGCTACGCCGCTGAGTACAGGCACATGAAACAACGACCCCATGGAAGAACGTACTGTCTTAGGCGAATAGATATCGGCAGTACCCTTTAAAAGAATAATGCCGCCCACACCTGCCGCATCGGCAGTACGCAGCATAGTACCGATATTGCCGGGATCACCTACTCTGTCCAGTATCAGCAGCAATTTACCGGAAGCAAGCAGCTGTTCCAGTGACTGCTCCTGCATACGGCAGACCGCAATAATGCCCTGCGGCGTTTCCGTATCAGCAATTTTTTTCATTACTGCTTCGCTGACGCAAGTCAGTTTCAGCTGCATAGAAGCCGCCTGCTCCAACAGCTGCAATGTACGCTCGTCTTCGGTAGCAGTGTAAAAAATCTGCTGCGCAGCCTTAAAAGCCACTGCCTCTTCTGCTGTACGCAAGCCCTCTGCCAGAAATTCTCCCCGCTGCTGGCGATATTTTTTCTGTTTTAATTCAGCAGCCGCCTTTACCAGCGGATTCTGCAAACCTGTCAGCTCCATCAGAAATTAACTCCCATCATCTTTACGCCTTCATGAGTACCGATAATAATAATTTCATCATCTGCCTGGAATACCTCATGAGCACATGGATTTACTATTGTACTGCCGCCGCGTTTAATAGCTACTACATTGACATTATAGCGTCTGCGCAGATCAGCCTCAATTAAATTTTTGCCTATTAACTCTGCCGGCAGCTGCAGACTCATAACACTGATTTCATTGGACAGCTCAATATAATCGACAATGCTGGAGGAAACAAGGTTATGTGCTACACGCTTGCCCATATCTTTTTCCGCATAGACAATCTTATCCGCACCAATCTTATTGAGCATCGTGCCATGCAAATCATTAAGTGCTTTAGCTACAACCATGGGCACGCCCATTTCCTTGAGCAGCAGCGTGCACATCATATTGCTTTCCAAAACACCGATAGATACTACAGCCACATCAATATCGTCGATTGGCAATGATTTCAGTGATTTTTCATCGGAAGCATCTGCGCACACTACGTAGGAAAGGTCACTGCTGGAATCCTGCACTACATTTTCGTCAATATCTACGCCTAATACATCGTACCCCATATTATGCAGCGTTAAAGCCACACTTTTGCCGAACAGTCCTAAACCAGCAACTAAAAACTGTTTTCTTTTACTGTCTTTCATAATCTTACTCCACTCAGCCTACAATAATATTTTCCGTCGGATAACGTACCCGATCAATTTCTTTCGTAAAGAAGGACATGCCAAAGGTAAGAATACCGATTCTGCCAATATACATAGTTGCAATCAAAACCAGCTTGCACCAGTCATTCCACTCGGTTGTAATGCCGATGCCAAGGCCAACCGTACCAAAAGCAGAAAACAGCTCAAACAGTACCTTAGCAAAGGAATGCCCGCCAGTATCGAGCGCCAGCAGCAGGAAGAATGCCAATGCCAGCCATAATACGGACAAAATAAAAATACTGTAGCTTTTAAAAATCAAAGCATTATCTATCCGGCGTCTGAACAGTACAGTTTCCTTCTTATCACGCAATAGCGACAAAGTAGACGCCAAAAGAATGCCGAAAGTAGTAGTTTTAATACCGCCGCCGGTAGAGGTTGGTGATGCACCTACAAACATCAAAAACATCATAAAGAACAGAGTTGCATTGCCCAGCATAGCAATATCTACCGTGTTAAAGCCGGCAGTACGCGCACTTACCGACTGAAACATTGCTGCCAGCAGCTGTTCGCCGGTCTTTAAGCCAGCCAGCGTAGCAGGATTATGCATCTCCAGCAGCCAGATAATCAAGCCGCCGCCAAAAATCAGCATTGTATTGATTACCAGTACCATCTTGGTATGCAGAGAAAAAAGCCGCCATTGACGTTTCTTCACAACCTCACCGATAACCGTAAAACCAATACCACCCAAAATTATGAGCAGCATAAAACAGATATTCAGCAACACATTTGTCTTGTAATCTATCAGGCTTTTAAAGTTACCGAATAAATCAAAACCAGCGTTGCAGAAAGCAGAAACAGCATGCCAATAACCAAAATAGAGTGCCTCCAAGCCCATACTGTCGTAAAAATAAACAGCAAGGATACTGCCGAAGAAAAATTCAATAACTAAGGTATATTTTACGATAGCCAGCGTCATTTTGATAACGCCGGAAGGGCCTTCCTGATTCAGCGATTCCTGAATCAGCAGACGATGCCTGATGTTGATACGTTTGCCTAAACCAACGCTGAACAATGTCGTCATGGTCATAATGCCAAGACCTCCTACCTGGATAAGCATTATCAGTACCGTAGACCCAAAACGGGTAAAATAATTTCCCGTATCTACAACCGCAAGACCTGTTACACAGGTAGCGGAAGTAGCCGTAAACAGAGCATCTATAAATGGCATCCATTCACCGGAAGTATTAGAAATCGGCAGCATCAAAAGCAGCGTACCTGCCAGAATAAGTGCCGCAAAAGTTATGGCTACAGCCATACTTCTGTTCATATTTAAAAATAAACGCAGTAATTTATTCATAACCATTTTTCTCCTGTTTCGTATTATACTAGAGGTTATTTACAGCGTCAATTTAACAATATTTGCTAAATTATATATGCAGCATCGTAAAAAACAGGACAAAAATTACTACACTGCACATAATGGTAAGTGAATTAACCACGCCCGCCAAAGCAGCATTGCCGCCCATTTTTTCAATAAAAATAGGGCCGATAGCAGTTGATGGAGCCATAAGCGCCGCAGCTGCAACCACATTTGCCTCATGGGCAAAGGGCTGGAAATATAATAAAAGGAAAGCAGCAGCAAAGCCTGCTACATATCTGCTGCAGACAATCTCTCTGATGTAAGCAATATTGCGCTTGTTTAAATTAAGCTCAAACATCATACCAATCATCAGCATACTTAGAAAGGTATTAGCACTGCCCAAAATAGCGGCAAAATCATACAACTGCGCAGGCACTGATATTTTCAGCAAAATTAAGGTTACAAGTACTATATAAACAAGAAACGGCGCTGAATGAGCCAGCTTATCAATAATTCCCCGTACACTTACAGGCTCACGGCGTCCATCTGCTGTACCCACAACAGAGGCAGTCAAAGCATAGGTAAGACCAGTACACATAATAGAATTGCCCAAATCAAACATGCACAAAGCAATAACGCCAAAAGGCCCTAAAAAGCTCTGTACAAAAGGCAATGTAAAATTGCCTATATTATATCCCGACATGCCAAAGACATAGAAAATCTTAGCAGCAGGCGTTTCCCGCCGCGTTAAAAGCAGCGCAACGCCTACCATCAGCGCATTAGTAACTATACCTAAAGCGGCCAATACAAACAGTGAATAATCCATCTTAAAATGGGCAAAACTGCTGATAATAGCGCCTGGTAAAGTAATATTCATTACTATTTTACTAATCAGCCGGTAATCATCCGGAGCAAAAAAGCCGGATTTTTTTAGTCTGTAGCCAATTATGATAATAATAACGAAAGCCAGCGCTTTAGTAATAACAGCCAGCATTTAAAGTCCCCCTCAAAAATAAATGCAGAAAAAAATATAAGCCTGCCCCTTACGAGGCAGACTTAAAAGTTTAATCTTACAGAGCAGCTTTAGCAGCTTCAACCAATTTGGTGAAAGCAGCTGCATCATAGATAGCCAGGTCAGCCAGAACTTTACGGTCCATAGCAATACCAGCTTTGGTCAGACCGTAGATGAAACGGCTGTAGCTCATACCGTTAGCACGGGTTGCAGCGTTGATACGTGCAATCCAGAGACGACGGAATTCGCGTTTTTTAGCACGACGGTCACGACGAGCATAGTACAATGCTTTCATAACGGTCTCATTAGCTTTTTTGAATTGTTTGCTCTTAGCTCCACGATAGCCTTTAGCCAGTTTCAGAATGTGTTTATGACGACGATGAGCGGTTACGCCAACTTTAACTCTTGCCATTGTTGATTTCCTCCTTTAATCTCTTGCTTATGCGTACGGCAACATTTTTGCTACGCGTTCATGATCGGTCTTATGAACCAGAGCAGCTTTGCGCAGGTTTCTCTTACGTGCAGGAGATTTATGTTCGAGAATATGGCTTCTGAAAGCTTTAGCACGTTTAAATTCACCGGAAGCAGTTTTTTTGAAGCGTTTAGCCGCACTTCTGCGGGTTTTCATTTTAGGCATTGTAAAATCCTCCTCTATTTGCTGGGTTTCGGGGCAACAATCATAATCATATTCTTGCCTTCCAATTTAGGCATTCTTTCAACAACTGCTGTTTCTTTCAGCTGCTGTGCCATCTTGTTTAATAAAACTTCGCCAAGTTCAGGGTGAGACAGCTCACGTCCGCGGAACATGATGGTAACTTTTACTTTGTCGCCATCTTCCAGGAAGCGTACTGCATTTTTGAACTTAACATTGAAGTCATGGTCTTCAATACCAGGGCGCAATTTAACTTCTTTAATATCGAAAGTCTTTTGCTTCTTACGGGCTTCTTTTTCGCGTTTTTGCTGCTCGTAACGATACTTGCCGTAATCCATAATCCTGCACACGGGCGGTTTCGCTGTCGGCGCAATCTCTACTAAATCCAGATGACTTTCTGCTGCAATCTTAAGAGCATCTCTGCTGGACATAATACCAAGCTGTTCGCCCCCAGCTGCAATAACACGCACTTCACGTGCACGAATTTCTTCATTGATACGCAAGCTTTCTTTGCCTATGACCATTCACCTCCAAAATACAAAAAGCGGGCAGATTAAATCCACCCGCAGAAAATCATATCCAACCCTGTCGAGCTTATGCTGCAAGGTGAGAAGCGAGCGGCTTCTTCTTTGTTACTCGAATATGATATCACACTGTTACATATGTGTCAACTATTATTTTCTTGCGCCTAATTGACCATCAATAGCAAACAAACCGGCAATCTGGTCGCCTACCATTTGCAGTTTTGCTACGATTTCATCTGCACTTGCTTCCTCTTCTACCTGTTCGTCAATGAACCAGCGCAGGCAGTTTTGTGCCGGATAGTCATTTTCTTCTACTGCAGCCGCATACATATTATTGATGCGGGATGTTACATATTTTTCATGTTCCAGTACTTTTTGGAACAGTTCCAGCGGAGTGCCGTAATCAGCAGCCGGAGCGTCGATAGCCAGCATGGTCGGTTTATCGCCTCTGTCCTGCATGAATTTTACAAGTTTCAAAGCATGTTCACGTTCTTCTTCATATTGCAGATACAGCCACCTAGCCATGCCTTTAAAGTTTTTGCTTTCCATATCCAGACTCATTTGCAGATACATATATGCAGAATAGAATTCAGCCTGTACCTGTTCGTTAAATAAATTATACATCTTTGCGTTCATGATTTTTCCTCCTTAAATTACAACTTAATAAAAACAGTACTTCTTTAGCTGAACTTAGTATAGCATATTATACGCATTTAATCAATAATAATTATCCATTTCTAATTATTATTTTTTATTTTTATTGCAGAAAAAGCCCGCTGCATTACGCAGCGGGCTCTGTAAATTTTTATTTTATTATTTTTTCTCAGCGATTTCTTGCTGCAGCATAGCAATGAAGTCAGCCTGTTTCATAGCACCAATATCGCCTTCGCCGCGGCGGCGTACGTTAACGGTACCTTCTTCCATTTCTTTATCGCCGACAACCAGGGTATAAGGAACTTTTTGTACCTGTGCTTCACGAATCTTGTAACCGAGTTTTTCATTACGGTCATCAAGATGTACACGCAGACCCAAATCAAACATCTTGTCAGCCAGTTCTTTAGCATAAGCAACATGTTTATCGGTAATCGGCAGGATGCGTACCTGCTGCGGAGCCAGCCAAGCCGGGAAAGCACCGGCATAATGCTCGATGAGGATACCGATAAAGCGTTCGATAGAACCATAAACAACACGGTGAATCATAACCGGGCGATGTTTAAGTCCGTCTTCACCGGTATAGGTCAAATCAAATTTTTCCGGCAGCAGCATATCCAGCTGAATAGTGCCGCACTGCCAGGTACGACCGATGGAGTCAGTCAGATGGAAGTCAATTTTCGGGCCGTAGAAAGCGCCGTCGCCTTCATTGATTACATAAGGCAGTCCCAAATCTTCCAAAGCAGCTTTCAGCGCATTGGTAGTTTTTTCCCAGGTTTCTGCATCACCCATGGAGTCTTCCGGACGGGTAGAAAGTTCAGCATGATATTTCAGGCCGAAAGTAGCATATACTTCGTCAAACAGACGAATTACGTTTTGAATTTCATCTTTAATCTGAGAAGGCATCATAAAGATATGCGCATCATCCTGAGTAAAGCAGCGTACGCGGAACAGACCGTGCAGCGCGCCGCTCAGTTCATGGCGATGTACAAGGCCAAGTTCACCTGCGCGGATAGGCAGCTCTTTATAGCTGTGCGGATGCAGTTTGTACACCAGCATGCCGCCGGGGCAGTTCATCGGTTTTACTGCATAATCAGCTTCATCAATCTGGGTAAAGTACATGTTTTCACGGTAATGATCCCAGTGACCGGAAGTTTCCCACAGTTTACGGGACAGAATCATCGGAGTTTTGATTTCCTGATAACCATAACGACGATGTACCTGACGCCAGTAGTTAATCAGCTCGTTGCGGATAACCATACCGTTCGGCAGGAAGAACGGGAAGCCAGGGCCTTCTTCCATGATAGCGAAGATATCCAGTTCTTTGCCCAGTTTACGATGGTCACGTTTAGCGGCTTCTTCCAGCATATGCAGGTAGTTATCCAGCTCTTCCTTGCTGGCAAAAGCAGTACCGTAAATACGCTGCAGCATTTTGTTTTTCTCGTTGCCGCGCCAGTAAGCACCGGCAATGCTCTGCAGTTTAAAAGCTTTTACTCTGCCGGTAGAGGGGCAGTGCGGACCAGCGCACAAATCGGTGAAATCGCCCTGGGTATAGGTGCTGATAACAGCATCTTCCGGCAAATCGTTAATAAGTTCAACTTTATATTTTTCATCTTTGGCAGCAAACATAGCCAGAGCTTCGCTGCGAGGAATTTCCGCACGTACCAGCGGAATATTCTGTTTGATGATTTTACCCATTTCTTTTTCGATAGCGGTCAAATCTTCCGGGGTAAAGGTATGCTCGCTGTCCAAATCATAGTAGAAACCATTGGCAATAGCGGGGCCAATAGCAAATTTAACATCCGGGAACAGATGCTGGATAGCCTGAGCCATAACATGCGCTGCAGTATGACGGATAGCATGCAGGCCTTCTTCAGATTCCGGTACAATAAATTCTACAGCAGCGTCATGGTCAAGCACGTCGCTCAAATCTTTATTCACGCCGTCTACAACAGCCAGCAGAGCCTGTTTTCCCAGTTTTTGAGACAGGCTTTTAGCAATTTCCAGTAAGCTTACACCAGCAGCATATTCTTTAACGCTGCCGTCTTTTAAAGTAACTTTAATAGCAGACATAATCTTCCTCCTAAAAATAAAATAAACCCCAATCCCTATCAAGGGACGGAGTTTTTCCGCGGTTCCACCCTAATTGACTCATTATCTGAGCCCACTCGGTACCGTTAACGCCGGCATACGGAACTGCATACTTACCTTAGCTTTCCGCAGTTCAGTTTGAAGGTGGTTCATTTTACCGCTTTACCCTACTGCTCTCAGCCTTGGCAGTATTTTCTGTAAGGATTATACGGTAACGCGTCCTTCGCATTACTGATAATTATTTTCAATTACTAGTTTATTATAACACAACAGTACTGCTTGTCAATACTGCTGTAAGGCTGGAAAAATATTATTCTTTTTAGTATAATGATACTGGCGTATGATTCATCTAAAATAATTTAATATTTTTAAATTTTATAACAAAAAAACGAAGGATTGCCTAATGTCACACAAACTAAGTTTAATTGCCTGCTTAGGCGCTGCGTTCTGTCTCTGGATGCAGCCGGTACAGGCCAAAAAACTAAATATAATCTATATACCGCTGGATAACAGACCTGTATGCTCTGACTATGTGCAGCAGACTATGGAGGCGACCGGCTGCAATATTATCATGCCGCCGGAAAAATTTATTGCTAGCAGCAGTAATAACGGCGATCCGGAAGCTATCTGGGACTGGCTGCAGAATAAGGCCCCTAAAGCCGATGCAGCTGTCATCAGTACCGACAGCCTGATTTACGGCGGGCTTGTTGCTTCCAGAACGCACCATATCCCCCAGGAAGTACTTACTGCACGCTTAGAACGTCTGAACGCTTTGCAGCATAAGCTTCCTATCAAGCTTTATGTATTTTCTACTATTATGCGTACACCGCGTGCCAGCTTCGGCCGTGTAGAACCTCCCTATTACAGTGAATTCGGTCCTGCCATCTTTGCTTACAGCGAGCTTCTCGATAAAGCCGACAGCCGCACACTGCCGCTGACAGAACAGCTTACCAAACAGGCGCTGGAACGTAATATGCATCATGCAGATTTAGGTGACTGGCTGGAACGCCGACAGAAAAATCTTGATGTAAATTATGAGCTGACTGCTATGGCTAATAACGGACGCTTTCATTACCTTGCTATCGGCAAGGATGATAACGCCCCTTTATCTGCCACACATCTGGAAGCACGCAAAATAAATTTCCGCACCTTTAACATGGATCACAGCGTTTTTCAGATTCTGCCCGGTGTTGACCAGCTTGGACTGCTGCTTTTAACCAGGGCTTACAACGAAGCTCATGGCATTACACCATCTGTGTATCCTCTCTACAGCGGCGGTGTGGGTGCCGCTACCCTGCCCCAATACAGTGACGTACGTCTGCAGGACTCTGTGCCGCAACAGATTGACGCTGCCGGAGCCGTTGTTGCCGCAACTGCGGCAGAAGCTGACCTGGTACTGGCACTCAATACTCCTCCTGACGGTGTTGTCCGCGATTCCACAGCAGGCTCCAACCAATTTTTCGCTTCAGCAGAAAACAAAAAATTTATCCAGACTATAAAAAATACACTGGACAATGGTGCTAAAGTTTCGTTAGCTGACGTAAGTTATTCTAACGGTGCTGATAACGGCTTTATGGATCAGCTGACCAAAGCTGGACAGTTAGAACGTCTGACCGCCTATAATGGCTGGAATACAGCAGATAACACAGTTGGCTATGCTATCTCACAAGGCTTGCTGGCTGCCGATATGTCAAAAATTTCATCCGATGATTTAATGCGTCAGCGCATCATTGATGACTGGTTTTATCAAAGCAACGCCCGCTGCCGTATTTCCGTACTACTAGAACAATACAGCCGCGAGGATTTAAAATATGATCTTGGCGCCGGTGAAAAACCAATTTTAAAAGAGGTAACTTCGGATTGCAATGCACTGGCAAAAAAATATAGCTTTACCCGCAATACAGATTTTTCTTTAAGCTTTCCGTGGCATCGTCTTTTTGAGGTTAACGTCAATATAAACAGCAAACATAAATAAAAAATGCAGCTTTACGTAAGTAAAGCTGCATTTTTTATTTAAACTATAAAGTTCTTGCACAAAGGTACATTCATTCTTTCCAACGCATTTCTTGCTGCATGCTGCTCCGCTTCCTTTTTAGTTCTGCCGTCGCCGCTGCCGATAACCTTTCCCTTCATAGCAACTTCAGATGAGAACACCTTATTGTGCTCAGGTCCGCTGCTGCCCACCAAACGGTAAGTGATATCAACATCGCCATCCTGCTGCAGATATTCCTGCAGGCGGGTTTTATAATCGCTGCAGATGCCATGAGTACAGATATAATCAATCTCACTCTTCATCTTGTCCAGCAGAAATTCCTGCGCCTTCAAAAATCCCTGGTCCAGATAATAGGCGCCTAAGACTGATTCAAAAGCATCAGCCAACAAAGAAGGACGTTCGCGGCCGCCGCTCAGCTCTTCACCTTTACCTAAAAGTAGGAAATCACCCAGACGGATTTTCTTGGCATATTCAAACAAAGATGCTTCGCAGACAAGATGGGCACGCAGTTTGGTCAGCTGGCCTTCATTAAGCTCAGGAAAGTTATTGTACATATAAGTGCTGACAATAACACTTAAAACAGAGTCACCAAGGAATTCTATTCTTTCGTTATGCTGCGGCTTAGGCATAGCCTTAGCTTCATGTGCATAGGACGTATGTGTTAAAGCCATATCAAGCAGTGACAAGTCCTGCATTTCTATACCCAGCCAGCTGCAGAAGCTCTGCAGCTGCTGTGTACGTTTTTTTTGCATTTCTATCTACCCGTTTCTTAATCTTCGTATTTTTTGAAGATGATGCAGGCGTTATGACCACCAAAGCCCAGATTGTTGCTCAGAGCAGATTTTACTTCTGCTTTGCGAGCTACATTCGGAACATAGTCCAGATCAAGACCTTCTTCAGTATCAGGATCATGGTAGTTAATGGTCGGAGGAATTACGCCATTTTCAATAGTCAATACGGTAGCAATAGCTTCTACGCCGCCAGCTGCGCCAAGCAAATGGCCAATCATAGATTTGTTGGAGCTGATTGCCAGTTTATAAGCATGTTCACCAAATACTTTTTTAATAGCAATGGTTTCGCCCAAGTCATTACGATGAGTAGAAGTACCGTGAGCATTGATGTAGTCAAGTTCTTCCGGTTTCATACCAGCATCTTTAAGAGCTGCTTCCAGGCACATTGCCGGAGTATCACCAGTCGGATCAGGAGCAGTGATATGGTAAGCATCGCAGTTCAGGCCATAACCTACCAGTTCAGCATAAATGTGAGCGCCGCGTGCTTTAGCATGTTCCAGTTCTTCCAGAACCAATACGCCTGCGCCTTCACCCATTACGAAGCCGTCACGTTTTTTATCAAACGGGCAGGAAGCTTCTTCCGGATGCTCGTTGTTGGTAGAGAGAGCTTTCATGTTAGCAAAGCCTGCAATAGCAATCGGAGAGATTGCAGCTTCAGTACCGCCAGCCAGCATTACATCAGCATCACCGTATTGAATAGTACGGAAAGCGTCACCGATGCAGTTAGTACCGGTAGCACAAGCAGTTACGATTGCAGTGTTAGGGCCTTTGAAGCCGTAAGCAATACCGATTTGGCCTGCCGGCATGTTTGGAATTTCCATCGGGATAAAGAACGGGCTAATCTTGCTAGGGCCTTTATCGCCATATTTGAGAGACTGTTCCAGGAAGGTATGGATACCGCCGATACCGGTACCAACGCATACACCGCAGCGCAAAGGCTCAATTTTTTCCAGATCCAGTTTGGAATCTTCCAAAGCCAGCTTAGCAGCAGCTACAGCAAATTGGGTAACGCGGTCCATGCGTTTGCCTTCTTTTTTATCGCCATAGTTAGCAAAGTCAAAATCTTTTACTTCACCAGCAATTTTTACAGTGAAATCAGTAGTGTCAAATTGGGTAATATTGCCAATACCGGATTTGCCGGCAGTCAGGTTTTCCCAGAAAGTTTCCTTACCTGTACCGATAGGAGTAATCGGGCCAACGCCTGTTACTACAACTCTTCTTTTACTCAAAATACTTCACCTCGAAATTAAATTTTTTCTATATCTGCTTTCAATCTTCTGAAAATTTCCTTAACCGGTAAAATTTCCTTGATTTTCCACATATTCGCCCCGGTAAATACCAGACCTGTTTCCACATCGCCCTGCTGAGCACGTGTCAGCGCACGGATAATGCAGAAGCTGTGTGTGCAATGCTTTAAGCAGGCATCACAAACTGTCGGTTTGGGAGCTTTATTTTCTAAAGACAATTGGGCAAAAGGATTTCTGATAGCTCTGCCTTTATAGCCTACAGGGCTGTCAATTTGCACAACGTCTTCTTTTTTCATTTTCAGATAAAATTCCTTAAGTGCAGGAGCACCGTTGGATTCTTCACTGGCAGCAAAACGGCTGCCCATTTGTACGCCGCTGGCACCAAGCTTCAGCAGCTCTGCCACGTCGTTGCCGTCAATAGCACCGCCGGCAGCAATAACAGGGATTTTTACTGCTTTAACAATCTCTGGCAGGATTTCTTTAATGGACTGCTGCGTACCCAAATGTCCGCCAGCTTCTGTGCCTTCAACAACAATGGCGGAAGCACCCAGTTTCTCCGATATTTTAGCCAGTTTGACAGATGAAACAATCGGCACGATCTCTACGCCGTATTCTCGTCCGACGGCGAAAATATCTCTTGAAAAACCGGCGCCGGCAACTATCAGATCAATTTTCTCTTGTGCGGCAGTAGTAATCAGGCCTAAAAATTCTCTGGCTGCAACCATGGCATTGATACCAATAATGCCCTTCCCTCCCGTCAGCTCTCTAGCCAGACGGATTTCTTTACGCAGCTCGTCGAATTCCATTCCGGAAGCAGCAATCAAGCCTATGCCTCCTTCATTTGCTACGGCAGCAGCAAGCCGTGCAGTGGACAGCCTGATAGCCATACCTCCTTGTACTATCGGCATTTCAGCAACAAGCTTACCGATTTTCAGCACTGGTAATTTCAACAAATATCCCCCATTTCAGGACCATACAGCAGCTTTTGCCGGAGAGCCCGCAGGCTCTCCGTAAAGCATGTAAAGCTCATTGTCTTATTTTTCTTCTTCCAACAGTTTAACTGCGTCAGCAACTGTACGGATTTTTTCAGCTTTTTCATCAGGAATTTCAACGCCGAATTCTTCTTCAAAAGCCATGATCAGTTCAACAATATCCAGAGAGTCAGCACCGAGGTCATCGATGAAAGCGGATTCCATCTTTACTTCGTCAGCGTCAACGCTCAATTGTTCAACAGTAATATCTCTTACTTTTTCGAAAGTGCTCATTACGATTCACCTCCTTCCAAGAATTAATTGCATGCTGCATTATTACATTACCATACCACCGTCAACATGTAAAGTCTGTCCGGTTATATAATTGGCGTCATCGCTCACAAGGAACAAGACAGCCTTGGCAATATCTTCGGTTTCACCCAGGCGATTCAGAGGAATACCAGCTACCAGGTTTTCAACCACTTTTTCAGAAAGCACGCTGGTCATATCGGTTTTGATAAAGCCAGGTGCAACGGCATTAACATTGATGCCGCGGGCAGCAACCTCTTTGGCTACAGCCTTGGTGAAGCCAATTACGCCAGCTTTGGCAGCAGCGTAGTTAGCCTGGCCAGCATTGCCCATCAGACCTACAACAGAGCTGATGCTGACAATGCGTCCATATTTTTGTTTCATCATATATTTTACCGCAGCTTTAGTGCAGTTGAAAACCCCTTTAAGGTTTGTAGTCAATACTGCATCCCAATCTGCTTCTTTCATACGCATCAAAAGGCCGTCACGGGTAATGCCGGCATTATTAACAAGAATATCGATGCGGCCAAATTCTTTAACAACTTCGTCAATCATAGCAGTACTTGCTTCATGAGAAGAAATATCTGCCTGGATTACGATAGCTTTGCGTCCCATAGCTTCGATTTCAGCAGCAACTTCTTTAGCTGCAGCCTCACTGCCTGCATAGTTGACAGCTACATCTGCACCTTCAGCAGCCAGAGCCAAAGCAATAGCACGTCCGATACCACGGGAAGCACCGGTTACGAGAGCTTTTTTGCCTTCTAATCTCATCTTATTTTTCCCCCTGTAAGTGTGCAAGAGTTTTTTCCAGGCTTTCAGGATCTTCCACATTCAGAGCAGGCAAGCCTTTAGCAATTTTCTTGGTAAAGCCGGTCAGTACTTTGCCAGGACCAACTTCTACAAAAGTATCTACGCCGCCAGCAACCATATTGCGTACGGAGGTTTCCCAGAGTACGGGCATAGCAGCTTGTTTAACCAGCAGTTCTTTAATTTGTGCGCCGCTGATAACTTCCTGTGCAGTTACGTTAGCAACTACCGGAACAACAGCGTCATTGATATTGATAGGAGCCAAAACTTCTGCCAGACGTTCAGAAGCCGGCTGCATCAGAGTGCTGTGGAAAGGAGCACTTACAGGAAGCAGGATAGCGCGTTTAGCACCTGCTGCTTTCAAAGCTTCGATAGCTTTGTTAACAGCGCCAACAGCACCTGCAATTACTACCTGGCCAGGGCAGTTAAAGTTAACAGCCTGAACAGCTTCACCACTTTCAGCTTCTACACTGCGGCAGATTTCTACAATCTGTTCGCTTTCCAGACCCAGTACAGCAGCCATGCTGCCTTCGCCTACAGGAACAGCTTCCTGCATGAACTGACCGCGTTTGCGTACAATGCGTACAGCATCAGCAAAAGCCAGTGCGCCAGCATTAACCAGTGCAGAATATTCACCCAGACTATGGCCTGCTGCAACATCGCAGCTTACGCCATGTTCTTTGAGAACTGCAGCACATGCAGTGCTTGCAGTAAGGATAGCAGGCTGAGTGTTATAGGTCAGACGCAGTTGGTCTTCAGGACCTTCAAAGCACATTTTAGTGATAGAAAAACCGAGAGCTTCATCAGCTTCTTCAAAAACACGTTTAGCAACAGGATATTGATCGTAGAAAGCTTTGCACATACCTACGGTCTGGGAACCCTGTCCAGGGAATACAAAAGCAACTTTACTCATTGAAATCGCCTCCACTTAGTAAGATTTTATCAAAAATAAGATTATTTACTCCATTTTAAAACGATAGATGCCCAGGTAAGACCAGCGCCAAAACCTACCAGCAGTACATTGTCGCCTTTTTTGAGCGCACCAGCCTGCTGTGCTTCGCACAATGCAATGGGGATAGAGGCAGCAGAGGTATTAGCGTATTTATCAACATTTACCCATACTTTTTCCATCGGTGCTTTCAGACGTTTTGCTGCAGAAGTAATAATACGCATATTAGCCTGATGCGGTACCAGAAGGTCCAGTTCTTCAGGCTGCATACCAGCTTTAGCCAAAGCGCGTTTAGCTGTCTTGCCCATAATCTGGATAGCGAATTTAAATACTTCCGGTCCATTCATGTGGATGGTATGTTCATTTTCAGCTACGGTTTCCGTGCTGGCAGGCTTACGGCTGCCGCCTGCAGGCTGGAACAGATATTTGCCGCCGCTGCCGTCAGAACCAAGGTCAATACCAAGTACGCCAAGGCCATCTTCAACGACACCTACAACAGCTGCACCTGCACCGTCACCAAACAGTACGCAGGTATTGCGGTCTTTCCAGTTCATAATACGGGACAGTGTTTCTGCACCGATAATCAGAGCCTTATTGTACAGGCCGGTTTTAATCATCTGGCTTGCAACACCAAGGCTGTATACAAAACCGCTGCAGCCTGCGGACAGGTCAAATGCAGCAGCATTTTTCGCACCGATTCTGTCCTGAATCAGACAAGCGGTAGACGGGAAAGCATGGTCAGGAGAAGCGGTAGCTACGATTACCAGGTCGATTTCTTCAGGAGAAACGCCTGCATCAGCCAACGCATTCTGAGCTGCTTTAAAAGATAAATCAGAAGTAGCTTCACCTTCAGCGGCAATATGACGCTGTTTGATGCCAGTACGTTCTGTAATCCATTCGTCGCTGGTATCTACCATTTTTTCCAAATCAAAATTTGTTAAAGTTTTTTCCGGAACATAGTAACCAATTCCTAAAATACCAACAGATCTCATCATTGATTTATTTCCTCATTTCTTTCGTGAGCTTCGGCTATTTTTTGACCGATAATATGTACAACATCTTTTTCAACAAAATCCATAGCTACACCAATAGCACTGGTAATAGCTTTTGCTTTAGAACTGCCGTGACAGATGATAAACGGAGCACGTACACCTAAAAGCAGTGCACCGCCATATTCTGCCGGGTCAAGGCGTTTTTTCAGCGTCTTCATCGCCGGTTTGATCAGCAGACCGCCAAGTTTTGCTAACATGCCGCCGTTCATAATTGCCTCTTTAATCAGCTTCATGATAGCGCTTGCCAGACCTTCGGCAAATTTTAACACGACATTGCCAACAAAGCCGTCGCACACAACAACATCAACAGTACCTTTATTGATATCGCGGCCTTCTACATTGCCGATAAAGTTTATCTGCTTAGCCTGTTTTAACAGCGGATAAGTTGCCAAAGCCTGTTCATTACCTTTAGTTTCTTCTTCACCAATATTCAAAAGTCCTACCCTTGGATTATTAATATGCAGCATTTTTTCTGCATAAACACTGCCCATAATAGCACTCTGCACCATATGCTCAGGCTTAGCATCAACCTTTGCGCCACTGTCCAGCACTACGGTAGTGCCTGTGAGGCTGGGAATCGGAGTAGCAATCGCCGGTCTTTCAATACCTTTAATTCTGCCCAGGCAGAACAAGGCAGCAGCAACAGCTGCACCTGTGCTGCCGGAAGAAACAAGCGCGTCACATTCCTTATTGCGCAGCAGTCTTGCTGCTACTACGATAGAAGCATCCTTCTTAGATTTTACTGCAATAGCCGGATGCTCGTCCATTGCAATAACCTCTCCTGCATGATGGATAGTAATGCGTTCATCATTTTCTGCATGATATTCATGCAGAAGCTCTTTGATAATAGTTTCGTCACCTACAAGCACTGTTTCGCAGCCAAAAGCCTTAACAGCATTTACAGCTCCCAAAACAAGCTCTTTCGGGCCGTAGTCCGTACCCATGACGTCTACTGCAATCTTCATTATTTCTGCTTCCTTTCATTATCATCTAGCGATACGATAATAAATTTAGCTCTGAAAACTTCTTCATTATTGTTTCTTATCTTAACCCAGATAAAAAATTTATCATTACGGCGTCTGATTACTTCTGCTTTAGCAACCAAGGTTGCTCCCGCATAAACCGGCACCTTATATTTAACATTGCCCACACCGGTGAGTGCAGCCTGAGCATCAACCACTGCCAGAGCCAGTGTATCTGCCATAGCGAACATATAATATCCACGCGCTACTCCGGTTTTCTCCAAAACCATTTCCTGAGTAATTTTTAACGTAGAAATACCGACCTTGTTCAGTTCAAGGTCGATAAGCTCGCCAACAATATCTTTTTTATCAATAGCACGTACCTTAGTCTGCGCATCCTCTGCCATGTGGCGTGTGCGTTCACGCAGCTCCGGTATACCCAGCGCAATACGGTCAAGGCGGATGGTCTGAACACTTACCTGCAAAGTTCTTGCCAGCTGTTCATCAGTTAAAAACGGATTATCCAGCAAAAGCTTTTTTAACCGTTCGTGGCGTATTAACTTTTTCGAAGAGTTCATCATCTCACCTACTTTTAGTACCAGCTCATAATATCTGTTTTTATTATAAAAGCCACAGAATGATTTGGCAAGTTTATTTTTTAAACTTCTAATTAATTTTACAAATTTACCTATAACATAAAAAATTCCCACAAAAATCAGAACCACCCGTATAACGGGTGGTTTGCTCTGCGGCTAGAAGCCTTTT
>UQLS01000012.1 GCA_900541915.1 uncultured Phascolarctobacterium sp.
AGCGTCTGCCTTACAAGCAGAATGTCAGCGGTTCGATCCCGTTAGCGCCCACCACGAAATTTAGCACTTCAAGAGATTGAAGTGCTTTTTTGTTTTTACTACAAAACCATAAACAAAATAAAAAACTCTGAAAGTCTTACAATCTTAATTGTAGAATTTCAGAGTTTTATTTTTGTGATAATGGCGCCTGTGGAACGATTGATTCAATGAATGCTTTAACTACTGCCGGGTCAAAATCAAGACCGGCTTTATTTTTCAGTTCGATGATAGCGTCATCATGTGTTTTTTGCCAGTGCTGTGTGCACGGATTAAGAAAACGGTCGTAATAGTTGGCAACGGCGATGATACGTGCGCCGAGCGGAATATTCTGACCTTTCAAACGTTTAGGATAGCCTTTGCCGTCCCATTGCTCATGATGTGCCTTGATGATTTCTGCAATGCTGCTGAACTCGGGAATGTTTTCCAGCATGCTGGCACCGGCAATGCAATGACGTTTATAAATAGAAAGTTCTCTGGTAGTAAGAAACGGAACCTTGTACAATATCAGATTAGGTACAGAAAGATGTCCGATATCATGCAGCAGTGCAGCTGTTTTTACAGTCGCTACTTCTGAAAAAGGTAAGCCCAGTTTAGCGGCCGTACTGGCAGAATAGTTGGCGACCTGCTGACTGTGCATATAAAGGTCTTTGTTTTTGCGCTCTAAAATTTTCAAGTAGAAGTCACAGATTTCTCTGCTTAATTCATTGTCAGTGAAATCCAGACATTGTGGTATGGCAATCATAAAAATCCGTCCGTTCATAAGTGGTGTCAATAGTATATCACTTTCTTAGCAAATGTTAAATAGTGGCTTGCGCAAAAATTTCTAAAGGAATATAATTAGGAATGCAGTTCAGGTCTGTGGTTGCAAGTCGATGCCAGTTGCAGGCAAAACGATCCACGTAAGCAGCCCAAAGCGGCTGTGAGCACGGTGCAGCTTAGAAGTAAGCCCTGCCGCGAAAAGCGAGAGGAGTAGTAGTGGGGAGTGTGTATGCTTAGGAGCGAACCTTCCAGCAGGCGAGTGTGGGGGCGAAGACCAGGTCAGCTGGACTGCATAATCTTGCGTAGAAAATATTCCGAAAAATACATTTTTTATATTGCTGTTTCAGATAAATAGTTATATAATAAATGTAAATTTTATGCAGAATTAGTGTTTAAAAAATGAAGGGAGCTGTATAAAAAGTGAAAAGAATACTGATTATGATCATGGCTTTGGTGGCAGCAGCTGCATTAATGGTTGCTGGCTGCGGCGGAGAAAAGAAAGAAGCAGAAAAAGTTCTGCGCGTTGGTACTGAACCGACCTTTGCTCCGTTTGAATTCCAAAAAGAAGGCAGCAAGGAATATGCTGGCTTTGATATGGACCTTATCCGTGCTGTGGGCAAACAAATGGGCTACAAAGTTGAAATTCAGAACATGGGCTTTGACGCTTTGATTCCTGCTCTGAATGCAGGCAATATTGATGTTGTTGCAGCAGGCATGAGCATTACTGACGAACGTAAACAAGCTGTTACTTTCTCTGATCCTTACTATACTTCCGGTCTGATTATCATGGTTAACCAGGATAATAATGAAATCAAAAGTCTGAAAGACCTGGAAGGCAAACGCATTGCCTGCCAAATCGGTACTACCGGCGAAGGTAAGGCAAGAAGCGTTGCTGGTGCTAAAGTAACTGCTTTCAATACTAATACTGAAGCAGCTATGGAGCTTACCAATAATGGTGTTGACGCTGTTATTAACGACAGCCCTGTTGTAGGTTATTATCTGGCTCAAGGCGGCAACAAAACCGCTAAGACTGTAGGCGAAGTTATGGAAGCAGAACAATATGGTCTTGCTGTAAAGAAAGGCAATGATAAACTTGCTGCTGATATTAACAAAGCTATGGCTGAACTGAAAAAGAACGGCGAATATGATAAAATCTATAAAACCTGGTTTGGCGAAGTGAAAAAATAATTTTTCGGGTTTTGCTTGCGGGGCACAATGCGCTGGAATTAGCCTGTGCTCCGTATTTATTTTATAAGAAGTGAGGGGTATAAACGATGAAAAAATTTTTGATGTTGGTAATGATGATGTTAACTGCCTGCGCAATGCTTTTGACAGGCTGCGGCGGTGAGAAAAAGGAAGCTGCTGAAAAGGTACTGCGTGTAGGTACTGAACCAAGCTTTGCTCCGTTTGAATTTCAAAAGGAAGGCAGCAAAGAATTTACCGGTTTTGATATTGATTTGGTACGTGCTGTCGGCAAACAGATGGGCTACAAGGTAGAAGTACAGAACATGGGCTTTGATGCTCTTATTCCGGCTCTTAGTGCTGGTAATATTGATGTAGCTATTGCTGGTATGAGTATTACAGATGAACGTAAGAAAGTTGTAGAATTTTCTGACCCGTATTATACTTCCGGTCTGATTATCATGGTTAATAAAGACAATAATGATATTAAGACTTTAAAAGATCTGGAAGGTAAACGTATTGCATGCCAGATTGGCACTACCGGCGAAAAGAAATCCCGTTCTATTCCCGGCGCACAGGTTACTGCTTTCAATACTCAAAGTGAAGCTTCTATGGAACTGAAAAACGGCGGCGCTGATGCTGTTATCAATGATGCACCTGTTGTTGCTTATTATCTGAAACAGGGCGGCAGTAATTATGCTAAAACAGTCGGCGAAAAGATGGAAGCAGAAGATTATGGTATGGCTGTAAGAAAAGACAATGCTAAGCTTGCTGCAGATATCAATAAAGCTATGGCTGAATTGAAAAAGAATGGCGAATTTGATAAAATTTATAAAACCTGGTTTGGTGATGACAAATAATATTCACCTGGGTTAAGATAACCCAACATCATAGAAGGGATGGAAATAATGGAGTTTAATTTTAGTCTGATGGCAGATTCATTTCCCCTGCTTTTGGCGGGTGCTGCCATTACTGTGGAAATTACAGCATTAAGCGTGGGCTTTGGTCTTTTAATAGGCTGTTTGATTGGCATTGCACGTTTATGTAATATTAAACCGTTGCGGTATCTGGCTAACGTTTATGTGGACTTTATCCGTGGCACGCCGCTTCTGGTACAGATTTTCTTGGTTTATTTTGCCTTGCCTGGACTGATTGGCGAGCGTGTAGATCCTTTCTTTGCAGCAATTTCTGCCTGCTCGATTAACAGTGGTGCATATATTGCTGAAATTTTCCGTGCCGGTATTCAATCTATTGACAAAGGTCAGATGGAAGCCGGACGCAGCCTTGGTATGAGCTGGGCGCAGACCATGCGCTACATTATTATGCCGCAGGCTTTCAAACGTATTATTCCGCCTTTGGGCAACGAGTTTATTGCTATGCTGAAAGATTCTTCCCTGGTATCTGTTATCGGCTTTGAAGAACTTACCCGTCGCGGCCAGTTGATTATTGCACGTACCTATGCATCTTTTGAAATCTGGATGGCTGTAGCAATAATTTATCTGGTAATGACTTTTGCCGTAGCTAGATTTGTTGGTATGCTGGAGCGGAGGTACGATAAGAAATGACAAAAGAAATGATTAAACTTACTGATGTAAAGAAAAATTTCGGTGAGCTGCAGGTACTGAAAGGTGTAAATCTTTCTGTTGCTGAAAAAGAAGTAGTTGTAATCATCGGCCCTTCCGGAAGCGGTAAAAGTACTCTTTTGCGCTGCATGAACTATTTGGAAGAGCCCAGCAGCGGCAGTATTGTTATTGACGGTATTCCTCTGAACAGCGAAGCCAATATCAATGAAATCCGCAAAGAAGTCGGCATGGTATTCCAGCGTTTTAATCTTTTCCCGCATATGACCGTGCTGGAGAATTTAATGCTGGCGCCGATGAAAGTCCGCGGTATTAAGAAGGAAGAAGCAGAAAAAACTGCTATTACTTACCTGACTAAAGTAGGTTTGGCTGATAAGGCTAAAGCTTATCCTGAACAGCTTTCCGGCGGGCAGCAGCAGCGCGTTGCTATTGCGCGTGCGTTGTGCATGAAACCTAAAGCTTTATTGTTTGATGAACCTACTTCTGCTCTTGACCCTGAAATGATTAACGAGGTTTTGGATGTTATGAAAAGCCTCGCTAACGAAGGCATGACCATGGTAGTAGTAACCCATGAAATGGGATTTGCCCGTGAGGTAGGCGACAGAGTAATCTTTGTTGATGGCGGTAACATTCTGGAGGAAGGTACTCCGGAAGAAATCTTCAGCAATGCTAAGGAAGAAAGAACCAGAAGTTTCCTGTCTAAAATTTTGTAATCTGTAAAAATGTTACACTTTTTGCCTTAAAATAAAATTTTTCGCTCAAATTGCAAAGTAAAGCAGGAGAATTCCTCCGAAATGACGAAACCTAATAGCAACAAAGGTAGAGATACCAAATACCTTGAAGTATCAAGGAGGAATGATTTATGAACGTTAATGTAAAAGGCAGAAACATCGATGTAACTCCGGCTCTCAAAGAGTATGTCGAAAAAAAGATTACGAAAGTTACCAAACAGTTTAAGACAGTTGGCGACATTTCTGCAGTACTGAAAGTTGAAAAAGGCAACCATATTGTAGAAATTACTGTTCCGGCAAGCGGTATCTTACTGAGAGCACAGGAAACCACGAAGGATATGTATTCTTCCATCGATTTGGTAGTAGAAAAAATCGAACGCCAGATTCATAAATATAAAACTCGTCTTATGAAGAGAAAATACAGCAACTTTGCTGATGTTCCCGCAGCTCCGGCTCCGGTTGAAGATGATGGTGAATTTGAAATCATCAAGAGCAAGAAGTTTGTTCTGCATCCTATGAGTGTAGAAGAAGCAATCCTGCAGATGAACTTACTGAATCACGATTTCTTCGTATTCTATGATCCTGATCTTGGCAGCACCAGCGTTGTATATCGTCGTAAAGATGGTAAATATGGCTTGATTTCTCCTGAATTTAAATAAGTAAAAGTTTTACTCAAACTTCACAAAAAGCACAGGGCTTTGGCTCTGTGCTTTTTGATTTTCAAAAATATTTCTGCTATAATTGTATATTAGGTGTAGTGTTTTTATACACCATATTTTTAAGGAGTGATGATTTTGCTCGAAAACATTTTAAAGAAGATTTTCGGTGATCCTAATGAAAAAGAATTAAAACAGATTCGTGTTATTGTAGATAAGATAAACAGTCTGGAGAAAAGTGTAGAGAACTTGAGCTCTGCCAATCTGGCAGCTAAAACAGGTGAATTTAAAGTTCGTCTGCAAAAGGGTGAAACTTTAGATGATATTTTGCCGGAAGCATTTGCAGTAGTACGTGAAGCTTCCAAACGTGTGCTTGGCATGCGTCATTTTGACGTGCAATTAATTGGCGGCTGCGTTCTGCATCGAGGCAAGATTGCTGAAATGCGTACCGGTGAAGGTAAAACTTTGGTAGCTACTCTGCCTGCATATCTGAATGCGTTAACCGGCAAAGGCGTACATGTAGTTACTGTAAATGATTATCTGGCTAAACGCGATAGTGAGGAAATGGGCAGAATTTACCGTTTTCTGGGACTGTCTGTAGGTCTGATTGTACATGATATGGACTTCCCTGCTCGTCGTGCTGCTTATGCTGCCGATATTACTTATGGTACAAATAATGAGTTCGGCTTTGACTATCTGCGTGACAATATGGTTGTCAGCGAAGATCAGATGGTACAGCGTGAGCTGAATTACTGTATCGTCGACGAAGTAGACAGTATTTTGATTGATGAAGCGCGTACTCCGCTTATCATTTCCGGCCCTGGTGAAAAATCTACGGATTTGTACCGTGTATTAGCACATGTTGTTGCTAATATGACCGAGGGTGAAGATTATACTGTTGATGAAAAGCAGAAACAGGTTGCTCCTACAGAAGCTGGTATTGCAAAAGCTGAAAAAATGCTGGGTATCAGCAACATGTATGATAATGAACACGGCGTTGATTTCTCTCATCAGCTGATGTGCGCACTGAAAGCTAAAGCTTTGATGCATCGTGATCGTGACTATGTGGTTAAAGATGGTCAGGTAATTATCGTTGACGAATTTACCGGACGTCTGATGTTTGGCCGCCGTTTCTCCGAAGGTCTGCATCAGGCTATCGAAGCTAAGGAAGGCGTTAAGGTTGAACGTGAAAGCCAGACTTTGGCTACTATTACTTTCCAGAACTACTTCCGTATGTATCATAAATTGTCCGGTATGACTGGTACTGCTAAAACTGAAGAACAGGAATTCCAGAAAATTTATAATCTGAGTGTTGTAGTTATTCCGACTAATAAACCCATGATTCGTGTGGACGCACCGGATGTTATCTATAAGACTAAGCTGGCTAAGTATAAAGCTGCTGTTAATGAAATCGAAGAATGCCATAAATCCGGAAGACCTGTACTGGTAGGTACTACTTCTATTTCTCAGTCTGAGGAACTGTCTGCAATGCTGAAACGCCGTGGCATTCCTCATAATGTATTGAATGCGAAGTATCATGAAAAAGAAGCGGAAATTATTTCCGGTGCCGGTCAGTATGGCGCTGTAACTATTGCTACCAATATGGCTGGCCGTGGTACCGATATTGTGCTTGGCGAAGGTGTACCTGAACTTGGTGGTCTGCATATTATTGGTACCGAGCGCCATGAAAGCCGCCGTATTGACAATCAGCTGCGCGGCCGCTGCGCTCGTCAGGGCGATCCTGGTTCTTCCAAATTCTTCTTGTCCTTGGAAGATGATTTGATGCGTCTGTTCGGCAGTGATAATATTGCCGGTATTATGGATAAACTGGGTATGGATGACGATGAGCCTATCGAACATTCTCTGGTAACCAAATCTATTGAAAATGCTCAAAAGAAGGTTGAAGCACGTAACTTCAGTATTCGTAAACATGTCCTTGAGTATGACGATGTTATGAATCAGCAGCGTGAGGTAATCTATGCTCAGCGCAGAAAGATTCTGCACCAGGCTGATTTGAAAGAGAATATTATGGAGATGGTAGACAAGGTTGTTGAACGTACCATGGCTATGTATGCTCCGCCGGAAGTATATTCCGAAGACTGGGATTTAAAATCTCTTATCAGCTATGCTGAAGAATTCTATGCTCCGCGTGGTGTTTTGACTGTCGAATATCTGCAGAATCTGAGCCGTGAAGAACTGGGCGAATACCTGCATAAGGTTGCCGTTGAGCATTATCAGCAGCGTGAAGACGCAATTGGTCCTGAACTGATGCGTGAACTGGAAAATCTTGTTATGCTCAAGGTTGTAGATAATCACTGGATGGAACATCTGGATGCTATGGACATGCTGCGCGAAGGTGTTGGCCTGCGTGCTTATGGACAAAAAGATCCTTTGGTAGAATATAAATTTGAAGCTTATGATATGTTCGAAGCTATGATTGATGCTATCCAGGATGATGTTGTTCGTTATATTTACCGTGTAAATGTAATTACCCAGCCTAAAGTAGAAGATCATCTGGAAAATGCTTCTATGAATAATCCTGCTGGTGATGATGGCCCGCAGCAGCCCGTTGCTAAGAAGGATGAAACTGGACGTAATGAGCCCTGCCCCTGCGGCAGCGGCAAAAAATATAAAAATTGCTGCGGCAAGGATAAATAATGTCCGTAAATAACTAAATTTGCTCATGAAAGGTTGTGAATGATTTGCTGATTGAAGAATTTAAACCAGAAATAACTAATCTGCAGGCAAAATTAGAGGAAATGAGGGGATCTCTTTGACATTGCTGTCAAAGAGGACCGCATTGCAGAATTAGAACATAAAATGGGTGATCCTACATTTTGGGATGACCCTGAAAAAGCGCAGAAAACGGCGCAGGACGTTAATGCTCTGAAAGAGGAAGTTGATGGCTTCCATAAGCTTTCTGCCAATATAGATGATTTGGAAGCTTTGTGGGAAATGGCTACGGAAGAAAATGACGAAAGTCTGCTGCCGGAAATGGATGAACTGCTGCAGCGCAGCAAAGAAGAGCTGGAGCACTTGGAACTTGGTATGCTGCTCAGCGGTGAGTTTGATGCTAATAATGCTATTCTTACGCTGCATGCCGGCGCCGGCGGAACAGAAGCACAGGATTGGACTTCTATGCTGCTGCGTATGTTTGTGCGTTTTGCTGAAAAGAATAATTTTTCTGTGGAAACACTGGATTTCCAACCCGGTGACGAAGCAGGCGTAAAAAGTGCTACTATTCAGATTAACGGACATAATGCTTATGGCTTCATGAAGTCTGAAAAGGGCGTGCATCGTCTGGTACGTATTTCTCCTTTTGATGCCAATGCCCGCAGACATACTTCCTTTGCGGCAGTAGATGTTATGCCGGAGATTGATGATAATATCGAAGTTAACATCAATATGGATGAAGTACGTGTTGATACCTATCGTGCCAGTGGTGCCGGCGGACAGCACGTCAACAAGACTTCTTCTGCTGTACGTATGACACATGAACCTACTGGTATTGTTGTTCAATGTCAGAACGAGCGCTCTCAGATTCAGAACAGAGAACGCTGTCTGCAGCTTTTGCGTGCCAAACTGTATGAATACGAAAAACAGAAACAGGATGCTATGATTAGTGACCTGGCAGGCGATTATCAGGCTATCGAATGGGGCAGCCAGATTCGCTCCTATGTTTTCCAGCCGTATACTTTAGTAAAAGATCACCGTACCGGTACAGAAACTGGCAATATCCAGGCTGTTATGGACGGCGATTTAATGAGCTTTGTAGAAAGCTATCTGCGCAGTCTGCAAAAGAAAATCTGATTTTCTTATAATTTTACAAGAAGGGTGAAATCAATGAAGAGCCGTTATAATCCTATACTTTTAGCCATAGTGCTGGTGGGTTTTTGCTGCGCTTTGTGGCTGAATGTTGTGCGCCATGGCATAGAACAGAATAATGATACCGTAGAAATGGCTATGGAATATGAGAATCTGCGCAAACTGGCGGCGTTAGAGGGCCTTCCTGAGGAAACCGTTCTGGAAAGATTTAAAGCTGCGGGGATTACCTCCCTGATGGTTTTTGATACTACTTTAGAGCGCCTGAATAAGAATGGTACAGTTACTGTAGCTACAGGTGAAGAATTGCGTAAATCTGTGGCACTTGGCGGCGATGCAGGTGTTTTTGAGCCTGTACTGAAGCAGAAAAAGCTGCAGAATAATGCTGTATATATTGCTGAAGGCAACGATAAAGAGGCTTTTAATGACGTCATGGAAGATTTACGCCTGCGTTATGGCAGTGAGCGTATTAAAATGATTGACGATAAGCCGCGTATTGTAGAGGTTTTAGGCAGTACTGCGCTTTTACCGGAGGATAAATATGATGAACCTCTCGGTTTGCTGCAGGCTCCGTTAGGATTACCGGCTGCAGATATGCGCAGGATAGCTGCAATGGGCTTCCATGTTATTGTGCGTCCGCAAAACTATACTGATATCAGCGCTGAGCAGATAGATGGTATTTTTAAACGAATTAAAAAAGCTAATGTCAAGGTGACTGCATATATGCCTTGCGGTACTCAGGCTGTAGGTTATCCTAATATGCTTGATTATATGGCTGCAAAAATGAAAGAGCAGGGCATGAAGCTGGTGATGATGGAACATTATACCCAGCTGCAGTTTGCCAAAATTGACGGCCTTTTGCCTTTGGCAGCAGGTGTGGAATATAATGCTGCCCGTTCTTATGTTATTGACCCGACAGAGCAGAAGAAAATTTCTGTTGGCGAAGCTTTGCGCCGCTGGGCATTGACTGACGAGGAACGTAATATCCGCGTTAATTATATCAGGCCATTTATGATGTCTAAAGATGGCAAAGACCTGATGACTATGAATCTGGAGTATGTCCAGAATATTGTTAAGAGTGTTAAAGCTCGTGGCTTCAAAACTGGCGAAGCAGGTGTTTTTGAAGCTGCCGGAAATAATAATGGCAACATTTATGCAGGACCTTATTTCCCTGATAAGATGGTTTATTTGCCGCTTATAGGTGCTATTATGGCAGCTGTGGTTTTGTATCTGTCGCTGCTGGTAAATATTACCAGACGCAGACAGTTATTGCTGTGGGCTGGGTTAAGCCTGGCTGCGGCAGTGGTGTTCATGGTAGGGCGCGGCCTGCTGACAAGACAGCTTTTGGCTTTGGCTGCTGCTGTAACTTTCCCGGTACTTTCTATGAGTGTTATCTTCAATATCTGGGATAACTGCCGTGAGAGAACAAAGAAGCTGTCCGGTATTATCGGCAATGCTTTATGGCAATTAGCTTTTGCTATTTTGCTGTCTTTAGTAGGTGCAATGCTCCTGTCTGCAGTGCTTACAGACAGTCGTTTCCTGCTGGAAATTGATATTTACCGCGGTGTTAAGATAACCTTTATTCTGCCGGTTGTAATGACAGCGTTGCTGTATGCTAAAAAGTACGATTTACTGCAGATAATGGGACGAGGTATCCGCACTGTTATCTGGAAGCTGAAAGGCTTTATTAACACAGATATAACTTTTAAACATCTGCTTGTATTGGGCATTCTTTTATTTGTCGTTTATTATTTTGTAGGCCGCAGCGGTCATACTGATGGTGTGCCGGTTACGGCAGCTGAACTGAAAATGCGTGCACTGCTTGAACAGCTTATGTATGCGCGTCCGCGCGGTAAGGAGTTCTTAGTAGGCCATCCTGCCTTTTTCTTGGCTGTTTTAGCAGCTTATAAAGGTGCACCGCGTTTATGGCAGTTTGTATTAGCCTGTGGTGCCGTTATTGGGCAGGGTTCTTTAGTGCAGACTTTCTGTCATATGCGTACGCCTGTATGGATGAGTGTAATGCGTGCCGTTGATGGTTATGTTGCCGGTGCAATATTGGGTATTATAGCGGTAACTGCAGTAATGCTGCTGTTGCCTTATTGGGAAAGATTGAGAAGGAGATACCTTGAGTAATGAGTAAAATAGTAATTTCCGGATATTATGGTTTTGCTAATGCCGGAGATGAAGCAATGCTGACTGCTATAATTAAAGCGTTACGCAGCAGGGAAGCCTCAGCAGAATTAACGGTTATTTCCGGCAATCCCCATGCTACGGCTGCTCGGCACAGGGTAGATTCCATACATAGATTTAATCCGTTGGCTATTATTGCTGCCTTGCGCAGCAGCGACCTGCTTATCAGCGGCGGCGGCAGTCTACTGCAGGATGTTACCAGCAGGAAAAGTCTGCTATATTATTTATCGGTACTGGCTTTGGGCAGATGGTGCGGTAAAAAAGTTATGCTGTTTGGACAAGGCATAGGGCCGATAAGGTCCTGCCTGCTGCGCAGACTGACACGTTTTGTGTGCAGCAGTGCCGACCTTATAACTGTGCGCGATACAGATTCTTTAGAAGAGCTTAAACGCATAGGCATTCCTAAGGAAAAAGTTGCCTTAACTGCTGACGCGGTACTAACTTTGCCGCAGGCGCAAATAAGTCAAGGCAGAGAAATTCTGCAGCAGTTTGCAGTGCCAAGTAATAAAAAGCTGATAGCTATTTCAGTACGTAAATGGCAGGATGATAAGCATTATCTTAAGGTACTTGCCGAGGCTGCAGATAAACTTATTGATAGATATGGAGTACATATCGTTTTATTGCCTCTGCAGTATCCTGTAGATATAGAGGTATGCAAAAAAGTAAAAGAGTATATCAAGCATAATGCTTGCTGTACAGTGCTTGATGCAGCTTTTGATACAGAGCAATTTTTATCGTTAATGGGTAATTTTTCTTTGCTGATTGGTATGCGCCTGCATGCGCTGATTTTTGCGGCAGTTATGCGTATTCCTTTTGTGGGAGTTTCTTATGATCCTAAAATAGATGGATTTATAAAAGAAGTTGCCGGAGTTAATGCCGGTCAGATAGAAGGGCTTACTGTGCAGGCTGTAGTTGCTGCAGCTGAAAAAGCACTGCATGGCAGTACAGAAAGCTGGCAGAAGCTGGATGATTTACGCAATAAAGCAATGGAAAATGTCAGCTTGGCCTTTTCTTTATTGCCTGTTTTCCATAAGCATCTGAAGGGAGAGTGAAGATTATGCTTTTAATGTCAAATGTCAGCAAAATTTATCCCGGAGGATCTGCTGCTTTACAAGATGTCAATATTCATATAGAACCAGGTGAATTTGTCTTTGTAGTTGGACCGAGCGGTGCAGGCAAATCTACTTTTATAAAAATGCTGTTCCGTGAAGTACTTCCTACAACGGGCAGCATTTTTGTTAATGGGATAGATATTCTGCGTCTGCAGGATAAAGAGATTCCCTATATGCGCAGGCAGCTGGGTATTATTTTCCAAGACTATCGATTGCTGCCTGACAGAACGGTTTATGAAAATGTAGCTTTTGCCATGCAGGTAATTGAGGCCCCGCACAGAAAGATTAAACGCCGGGTAATGAATGTGCTGGAACTGGTTGGCCTGCGTAATCGCTGCAATTCCTATCCTAACGAATTAAGCGGCGGTGAGCAGCAGCGTATTGCTATTGCCCGGGCAATAGTAAATGACCCTCTGTTGGTAATTGCCGATGAACCAACTGGTAATCTTGACCCTGAAACCAGCTGGGATATTATGGAGATTTTTAAGGAAATCAATGCCAGCGGTACAACAATTGTCATGGCGACTCATGACAAGGAGATTGTTGATGCCATGGGTAAACGAGTTATTGCTATTGAAAAGGGCAGAATCGTAAGGGACGAAAAGAACGGGGTATATGGTTATGAGCTTTAGTACGAAAGAATATTTTGTTCGGGAAACATATAAATCTATACGCCGTAATGGCTTTATGAGTTTTGCTTCTATTTCTACAGTAGCAGTTTCTCTGCTGGTATTAGGTATGTTCCTGCTGATTTTCCTTAATACTAATAATCTGGCAAAGTATTTGGAAAGTCAGGTACAGATTTCTGTCTATATGCTGGATGAGGCAGATAATGAAACTTTAGAATCAGTGGGTAAACGCCTGGGAGAATTTGAAGGCGTAGAAAAAGTAACTTTCATCAGTAAAGATGAAGCTTTGGAAAAATTCCGTGAACGATTAGGGGATCAGCAGCAGTTATTGGATTCTCTGGGCAGTGATAATCCCTTTCCTAATTATTTTGATGTTCAGGTAGACACACCGGAAAGAATTCAGCAGCTTACACCGCAGATTAGCGAACTGCCGAAAGTAGAAACGGCTAAATTTGGGCAGGAAGTAGTAGAAAACCTGTTCCAGCTTACCAGAATACTGCGTTTTGGCGGCATTATGCTGGTAGTATTCTTATCTATGGCGACTTTGTTTATCATTTCCAATACTATACGTTTGACAGTTTTTGCCAGACGTAAGGAAGTTGTTATCATGAAATATGTTGGTGCAACTGACTGGTTTATTCGCTGGCCCTTTTTGTTGGAGGGTATGACATTAGGCTTTTTTGGTGCGATTGTAGCATCTTTATTAATCAATATGATTTACAGCGGCTTGCAGACGAAGATTTATGCGACATTGGCTTTCCTGCCGCTGCTGCCTGCATATCCGTTATTAACTTATGTATCTATTTTCTTGCTGATTGCCGGTACCGGTATTGGTGCTTTGGGCAGCTATATTTCTTTGCGTAAATTCTTGCGTGTATAAGGTGGCGGCAGAATGAGGAAAAAAGATTTAGTAAGCAGTCTGCTGGCATTATGGCTGGTAGTGCTCCCGGTATGTATGAATTTCAGTTTTGCCAGTGAAATTGATGATAAGCGTGCTGAACTGAGCGAGGTACAGCAGAAAATGCAGGAAATGGAAACGCGCAGAGCTGCTGCCAGAGAAGAAGCTGAAGCGGCCAGTGCCAGTCTTGATGAAGTTATGGGGCAGCTGCGTGAGCTGCAGTCCCAATCGGATGAGCTGCAAAGTAAGAGCGACGCATTACAAAGCAGTATTGATGAAAATCAGGCTCAGCTGGATGCCAAGCAGAGAGAGCTTGATGAAAGAATGCAGATTTACGGCCGTAGACTGCGGAATATCTACATGAACGGTCAGCTCAATTATCTTGACATCTTGTTAGGTGCAACGGATTTTACGGAATTTTCTTCACGTATGTATTTACTGCAGAAGATTATTGCCCGTGATGTTGCCATGTTAGAGGATATTAAAAAATCTACAGAAGCAATTAAAGCACAGCAGGAAGTTCTGGCTAAAGAGATGAAGGAAATTCAGGTTACTAAGGCTGAGCTTGATGCTAAAAAAGCCAAGGTTGACGAAGTACGCGAGCGCAGAGCTCAGATTCTGTATAAAGCTGAAGAAGCTAAGCATGACAGCGAAGAAGAATACGATCGTCTGCTGGCTATTTCCGAAAACATTGCTGCAATGCTCCGTAATATGGAAAGCGGCGGCGGTTATGAGCCTGCCGGCAGCGGCGGTACCGGACGCTTTATGTGGCCTTGCAGCGGTGAGATAACTTCTTATTATGGCTGGCGTACCCACCCTGTTTTTGGTACTACCAGATATCACTCTGGTATGGATATTGCTGTTGATTATGGAACTCCTATTCATGCAGCTGATTCCGGTACGGTAATTTACAGCGGCTGGCTGGGTGGCTATGGCAATGCAGTAATGATTGACCATGGCGGCGGACTGGTAACTCTTTATGGTCATAATCAGTCCTTAAATGTCAGCGAAGGACAATATGTAAGCAAAGGTACTGTTATTGCCTATGCAGGCAGTACCGGTTGGTCGACAGGTCCGCACTGTCACTTTGAAGTGCGCCTGCATGGTGATGTGACGGAGCCTTTGGATTATTTACCTTGATGCATGGAGGCAGTTAGATTTTGTTTAGTGGGAAAAATATTAAGTTATTAACTTGCTGCCTTTTATCTGTAGCAGTTACTCTGGGAGCGGTTACCTGGAAAGTACAGGAAATTACCGGTGATGCAGCCGGAACCTTACGTTTTCTGCGTGCTATGAGTATCGTAAAAAATAATTTTGATGGTAAAGCAGACAACAAGGTATTATTTGACGGTGCTATCGAGGGCATGGTGCATGCTCTCGATGACCCGTATTCCGTTTATCTTGATAAAGAAGATTTTACTAAGCTCAGCGAGATGACGGAAGGAAGCTTTGGCGGTATAGGCATTGTTTTTGGTAAACGCGGCGATGATTATGTAGTTATTTCCGCATTAGCGGATCATCCCGGTGCTTTAGCCGGTATAAAAAGCGGTGATATTATTTTAGCTGTAGACGGTGCGGAAACAGCGAAAATGAATATGACAGATGTTGCCGATAAGATTCGCGGCAAGCAAGGCACGGAAGTAGTGCTGCGGCTGCGGACCAAAGACGGTGAAGAAAAAGAAGTAAAAGTTGTACGTAAAGATATTAAAGCGCCGTCTGTCGGTGGGCAGATACTGCCAAATACCAAGATAGGTTATATCAGAATTACGGTATTTAATGAAGCTACCGGTGAAGACTTTAAGAAAACCTACGAGAAGCTGCAGGCTGAAGGTATGGAAGCAACCATCCTTGACTTACGCGGAAATCCAGGCGGTATTTTGGATGACGGCGTGGCTGTAGCCGGTATGTTGGTGCCGAAAGGTCCTATTGTTTCGCTGGTATATAAAAACGGTGATAAATATGTAGAGAATTCTTCTCTGGAACAGGTAAAATATCCGTTAGCTGTTTTGGTTGACCATGGCACTGCCAGTGCAGCAGAGATAGTTGCTGGTGCAGTGAAAGACACCAGGGCCGGTAAGCTTTTCGGTGTTAAAACCTTTGGCAAGGGCAGTGTGCAGGGTGTATACCGCATTGATAATGATACGGCAGTCAAGATAACTACAGCCAGATACTATACTCCATCCGGAGTATCTATCCATAATGTTGGTATTGAGCCTGATGTTAAAATCGAGCTGCCTGACAATGCTGTAACAGATGTACAGCTGGAAGCTGCGCAGGATTATTTGCAGCAGGAGCTGCAGAAGAAATAGGAGAGAACTATGTTTTTTATATGCTATGAAAAATGTGGAACCTGTAAAAGAGCAGAAAAATATTTGCTGGAAAAAGGGATTGCTTATACTAAACGTGATATCAAAGAAAATAATCCCAGTTTGCAGGAATTAACAGAGTGGTACGAAAAAAGCGGCTTGCCGTTGAAAAGATTTTTCAATACCAGCGGTAATCTGTATAAGACTATGCAGCTGAAAGATAAGCTGCCGCAGATGTCCGAACAGGAGCAGTTAGAATTGCTTGCTTCTGATGGTATGCTGGTTAAGCGTCCAATCGTGATAACTGAAAAATTTGTACTGGTAGGATTTAAAGAAGCCGAATGGCAGGCACAGGGATTATAAAAAAGGCTCCGTCAAGGAGCCTTTTTTCTTGAACTGATACTTATTTTAATTGTATGATAATATTAGAAAAAGAAAGAAAAAGAGGGGCAATGATGAAAATAGTATGGAAAGGAATTATTTTAGCACTGTTGCTGGTATTTAGCTGCCAATCTAGTACATTTGCTGCTGCGCGTGTTGTACTTGGGGTAGAAAGAGTGTCGGAATATGACGAGCTGTTGCAGGGAAAGAGAGTAGGCTTGCTTACTAATCAAACTGGTGTAGACAGTAATTTGCGCAGTACAGTAGATATATTAAAGGAACGCTATAATTTGGCTGCACTTTTTGTACCGGAACACGGGTTTTATGGTGCTATTAAGGCCGGAGAAGAGTTCAGCAACGATGATTTTCGTGGTTTAAAGGTTTTCAGTTTATATGGGGACAGTAAAAGACCTTCGGAAGAGATGCTGCAGGAGATTGATGTTTTATGTGTAGATTTGCAGGATGTCGGTGTACGTCATTATACTTATGTGTCTTCTATGGCTTATGCGATGGAAGCATGTGCAGAGGCTGGCAAACCGGTAATTGTTTTTGACCGTCCTAATCCTTTGGGAGGGAAGGTAGAAGGTCCGGTATTAAAGCCCGGTTATGAAAGCTTTATTGGATTGTACGCTATGCCGCTAAGGCATGGCCTTACTATAGGAGAATATGCTGCGTATATCAATGAACATTATGGAATAAACTGTCAGCTTACAGTAATTCCTATGAAGAACTGGAAGCGTTCTATGCTGTGGCCGGATACAGGGCTGCATTGGGTTGGAACATCGCCGCTTATTCCTAATGCTGATACGGCATTTTTATATGCGGTTACAGGTGTTGCCGGAGATACAAGCCTGTCTGTTGGCATAGGAACAGCTAAACCATTTTATTATGTAGGCGCGCCCTTTGCCGATGAAGAGCAGGTTTTTGCAGCACTAAGCAAGCTCAATCTTCCTCATGTATTATTCCGTCCTGCAGCTTTTATTCCGCGTTACGGCAAGTATCAGGGCGAACTGGTAAAAGGTGTGGAGATATATTTAACTGAGCCTGATAAAGTTAATACTGCTGAACTTGGATATCTCATAGTCTATACCTTGAGGCAGCTTTATCCGGATAAAGTTCTGTTCCCTGAACGAGGTTATGTGCCGGGATATAAGGCTGATATTGCTCTTGGCGAAGATAGTTTGCGCTTAAACGAAGCACCGGAGCAGGCTTTTGATCGCTGGCAGCAGGAGGATGCTCAGTTTATCAAGGAAGTACAGAAGTATTTATTGTATAAATAATTATTTTCTGTTATAATTAAATAATAAATGGTAATAAAAATCAACGGAGGGATGCAAGATGAATATGTCCGCTTTATGGAAGCTGAGTTATGGTATGTATGCTCTTACTGCTATGGATGGTAACCGTCCTACCGGCTGTATTATAAATACTGCGGTACAGGTAACAAGCCAGAATCCCACTATTGCCATAAGCCTGAACAGAAATAATTACACCTATGATGTAATAAAAAAATCCGGCAAGTTTGCTTTATCAATTATTTCAGAAGAAACTTCTCAAAATGTCATTGCCAGACTGGGCTTTTGCTCCGGTCGTGACACAGATAAATTTGCTGAGGCTGAGTTTGCCTGGGAAATGCGCGATGGTTTGCCGATTATTACCGATAAGACCAGCGCCTATATTACTGCTGAGGTATTAGGCAGCTATGAGATGGAAACTCATTTTGTTATTCTGGCTCGTGTACTTGAAGCAGATGTGTTAAGTGAAGCACAGCCTATGACTTATAAATATTACCATGAGGTTATTAAAGGCCGTGCTCCGAAAAATGCTCCTACCTATCAGGCACCGGAAGCTGCAGAAAGCGGCAAGGAAAAATGGGTTTGCGGTGTTTGTGGTTATGTTTATGAAGGCAATTTAGAGCAGGAAAGTGCTGATTTTGTCTGCCCGGTATGTAAACAGCCTAAGAGCATGTTTAAAAGACAGTAAAACTTATATTGTAAAAACTATTAAAATTGGACTTAGCTCAATACTATGGTGGGCTAAGTCCTTTTAATTTATATCGATAAAAGCAGGTTTTTTTTATTTGGTACAGAAATATTATGTAATAGTTTCTCTGTTAGGCTTGTTTGGCAGAGAGTTTTACTAATAAAGAAATAATGTAAGGTATAGATGAAAATAAAACGATAAGGGTGTGATACTATGGGTAAAAGAGTTGTGATTATCGGCGGTGTGGCAACAGGGATGAAAACAGCATCACGTTTACGCAGACGTGATAAGGATGCGGAAATTATTGTTCTGGAACGTGGTCCGCAGCTTAGCTATGGTGCTTGTGGTTTTCCTTATTTTATTGGCGGGGACGTAAAGAACTTTGCAGAATTTGACCATACTCCGCAAGGGGTTGCCCGTGATGCAGAATACTTTAAAAATTACAAGGGTATTGATGCCCGTACAGGCTGTAATGTAACTTCTATTAACCGTGCTGCCAAAACAGTTACCTATACAGAACTGGCAACTGGCAGTGAGCAGGTATTGCCTTATGATGTGCTGGTATTGGGAACTGGTTCTACTCCGGTTAAGCTGCCGCTGCCCAATGCGGATGCAGCAGGAATTCACAGCTTCTGGTTTCCCTGGGATGTTGAAGCAGTTGACAGAGAGATAAAAGAACGCCAGGTTACCGATGTAGTTATTATAGGCGCTGGCTTTATCGGTATGGAATTGGCAGAGGCATTTCATAAACGCGGTTTAAAAACCAGTATTGTGGAAATGCAGGATCGCGTATTGCCGCAGATGCTGGATAAAGAGATGGCCGATATTATTAAAAAGCCTTTGCTGAAAGCTGGTATTCAGCTGTATCTGGAAGAAAAAACTCTGGGCTTTGAAGCTGCAGACGGAGTTGTTGCAGCAGTTACAACGGATAAGAGAGTGATTCCTGCCCAATTAGTAATTGTAGCAGTAGGCGTACGTCCTAATATAGAACTGGCACGTGCGGCAGGACTTGAAATAGGGCCCAGCGGTGCTATTGCTGTTAATGAATATCTGCAGACCAGTGATCCTGCGATTTATGCAGGCGGTGACTGTGCTGAAAATACCCATCGTGTAAGCGGCGCTAAGCTGTTTACACCCATGGGTTCAACTGCAAATAAGCATGGTCGTGTAATTGCAGATAATATCTGCGGTGATCAGTTGAAATATCCCGGTGTGCTTACTACCGGTATTTGCCAGATTCTGGATTGGCAGGCTGGCAGTACAGGTCTGAATGAGCGCAGTGCAGCTGCTGCAGGCTTTAAGTTTAAGAGTGTAGTTGTACCGGGCAGCGACAGGCTTGGTTATATGCCGGGAGTAAAAAATATTATTTTGAAGCTGATTGCTGAAGAAGGTACTGAAAGAGTACTGGGTGTGCAGGCTGTAGGCCGCGGTGGCGTGGATAAACGCATTGATACATTAGTAGCAGCAATTTCCATGGGCGCAACTCTGGAGGATTTGTCCAATTTTGACATTGCTTATGCTCCGCCTTTTAATGGACCGATTGACAATATTGCTACAGCGGCGAACGTACTGCACAATAAAATGTGCGGACAGATGCGCAGTATTAATCCCAAAGATTTTGAAGCTATGCGTGAAAAAGAAGATTATCTGTTTGTGGACGTGCGTACTACGCCTGAATGCTGTGCTAACCGTATTGCCGGTATTAAGAACAGAGTGAATATTCCTTTAGGAGAATTACGTAGCAGATGCTGTGAAGTAAGTGATAAAGATTGTAAGGTAATTACCTCCTGTCAGATAGATTTGCGCGGTTATGAAGCAGAGGTAATCCTGCGCAGTGCCGGCTGCAAGGATGTATGCAGCTTGGAAGGCGGAATGAGTGCATGGCCTTATGCGACAGAAAGCGATAAAGACAAGTAGGAGCAGTGAAAATTAATGGACAAATTTGACGACCGATATATCCTGCTGCAGAGTATGTATGAGGACAGTTTTTTCCCTCAGTATTTAACAGATAAATTGAAATGGCAGTTAATCAGACTGATTGAATTCCTGGAAACGGATGAACGTGATAAAAATATCTTACAGGAAAAATTTGATGAATTTACTTTGTTTGTTAACAGTCTGCAGCAGGAATTTGCGGATCATGACAGTGAATTAGATACTGTAGCACGTGAAAGTATTATTGCTTCTCTGGATTACATTCTGCATTGGTTTAAGATTGATATACCGGTGGAGACTGCAGTCCGGGAACGGGAATGGTAAAAGGGAGGCGTAATTATGAGCGAATTCAGTGAAAGAATTGGAATGGAAGCCGGCAATAATTTTAAAAAAGGTTTTAACTGCTGCGAAGCTATTGTAGAAACTTTTAGAAAAGAAGCCGGTGTGGACATTAATGATAACGCATTTCGTCTGTGCTCCGGTTTTGGCGGTGGCATTGGTCATGCAGCAAATATTTGCGGTGCACTGGTAGGCTGCACAATGGTTATCAGTACTTTAGCCGGACGCAATCATCCTGCTGAAAAGCCGTTAGGTGAGATTTATCCGGTAAGTAAGGAATTTCATGATCGCTTTGAAAAAGAGTTTGGTTCTACCATGTGCAAGGATTTGATGCCCTATGAATTTGATACCAGGGATCATTTAAAAAATTGTCTGAAACTTACTAACAGGATTGCGCAGCTTTTAGCAGTTTATTTAGAAGAAAAAGGACTTATAAAAGCGTAAATAAATTAACATTTATTTTGAAAAAATGTTTTGAAAAATTCAAAGTGTCACGTTTTGCTTGTACGCTGTGTTTTAAAGTGGTACAATTAAAAATCATATAAAAATAAGCTAATGTGTACAGCAAATGAGGGAGAGATGATTTGTTTATGAAATTTTCAAAACGTATGGAACGCATGCAGGCATCAGAAATCCGTGAGCTTTTAAAACTTACTGCTCAGCCGGATATTATTTCCTTTGCAGGTGGCCTGCCGGCTCCGGAACTGTTTCCTGTAGAAGAAATTGCCAAAGTGTCTCATGACCTGGTTTTAAAGGAAGGACGTCAGCTGCTGCAATATGCGACTACTGAAGGCCGTCCGACTCTGCGCGCAAAAATTGCCAAACGTATGGCTGATAAATATCATGCAAAGGTTGACCCTGATGAAATTTTGATTACTACCGGTTCTCAGCAATGCCTGGATTTTGCAGGTAAACTGTTCCTTGATCCCGGTGATGTAGTTTTGTGTGAAAGCCCGTCCTATCTTGGCGCACTCAACGCTTTCAATGCTTATGAACCTGAATTTGTGGAAGTACCGACTGATGAAGGAGGTTTGATTCCTGAAGAACTTGATAAAATTCTGGCAACTAATCCGAAATGCAAATTTATCTATGTTATTCCTGACTTCCAAAATCCGACTGGCCGCACCTGGTCTTTAGAACGTCGTAAAAAATTTATGGAAGTAGTAAATAAATATGATTTGCCTGTATTGGAAGATAATCCGTATGGTGAATTGCGTTATGAAGGCGAAATTCTGCCGTCTTTGAAATCTTTGGATACTAAAGGTCTGGTAATGTTCCTGGGCACCTTCTCCAAAATCTTCTGTCCGGGCCTGCGTCTTGGCTGGGTTGCTGCAGAAAAGAATCTGCTTGGTGAATTTGTAAAAATCAAACAAAGCGCAGATCTGCATACATCTAATTTTGACCAGGGTGTTGCTGATGCCTATATGGACAGCTATGACCTTGACGAGCATGTAAAACAAATTGTTGCTCTCTATAAACATCGTCGTGATTTGATTCTGCAATGCATGAAAGAAGAATTTCCTGCGGGTGTTGAATGGACTCATCCGGAAGGTGGCCTGTTCCTGTGGCTGACATTGCCGGAAGGTGTAAGCGCAAGAAAAGTATTCGATAAATGCATTGAAATGAAAGTTGCTGCCGTTATTGGCGATGCTTTCTATCCTAATCAGAAAACCGACCGCAGCATGCGTATCAACTATTCCAATATGCCTGATGAGAGAATTATCGAAGGGATTAAACGTATGGCTAAGGCTATTAAAGAATGTATGTAAAATAAAAATAAAAAACCGGCTGTAAAACAGCCGGTTTTTTATTTTTATAGCTTAAATATTATTTAACATTTTCCTGGTAGGTGCGGTTAAAGAGAATATACATTACTCCTGCTGCTTCATCGCTGAATTTATACAGGAAATCACCGTTTTCTCTGGTATGGAAAGTAATGATGTTTACATCCAGCTCAGCAGAAGTAATCTGGTCCAATTCTACTGTCTGGGCAGTTTTTTTGCTTAAATAAATAATACGTTGATTGGTAAGGAAGAAATAGCCGATATCAAGCAGAGCGGTTATTTCTTCTTTTGTTTTAGGATGTTCCAGCTTTTCACCTTTAAAGGTGACGGTTTCGTCGATATTGAACTTACGGGTAAGCTCAAAATAATTGTCTTCTTTTTCGACTACTTTGTGCTGACACAGACCTGCCTGCGCTGCTGCGTGGCAGATTTCTCCCTGCTGCAGCGGGATATCTACCTGGATATTGCCAAGCTTGTTGTGCTCAGCATTCCAGAGGTCACGGTAGCGTTTGAGAGCATTAACGATATTATTTTTAAATTCATAGGGAATATCGAGAGTAGCGCAGTCCTGGCGCAGAGCAGCTTCTTCATCAGGGGTAAAACGCTGGCGCTCGCTGATAGCATCAAAGATTGTATTAAAATGTTCCTGAAAAACTTGTTTACGGATTTTGAACCCGTCTTCATAGTCATAGCCGAAAATTTTATTGATGCCATTAATATCAAGAGTTTCCTGCTGTTTCAGTAATTTATCACAGCGGGTAAAATATGCTGACTGTTTAGCACCCTTATCAGCAAGTTTTTTCAGATGCGGCGGCAGCTGCAGCACTTCTGCCAGATATTCGCAGTCAGACATCAGGCTGTCTTCGCAGCTTTGGGCTTCACTGTAGGCGATATCAGCAAATTTCCTGTACAATCCGGAACGAACTTCAAAGCTGCTTTCATCAAGCTTGCCGCCCCATTTTTTTACAGCGGACTGTACTTTTTCTGCTGTCAGCGCATGGACATTTTCAGCTTCAGCCAAGATATTATTTATTTCTGCCCAGGTATTTTCTGTTGGTTTGCCATTTATCAGTTTGGAAAAAAATCCACAGGATTTTATTTCTTGTTGTACGTAAGGTTTCAAGTCGACACATCCTTTAATTACGATATCTACCTTATTATACAGTAAAATTTTTGTGACATAAAGATGTCGACAGGAAAAAATTGCGCGTACTAAGAGTATAGAGAGAAGATAAAGGCTGCGAAAGATAGCTGATAGCGATAATGCAATGTGAATAATATGTGAATTTATGTTATAAAAAAACAGCGTTATGCATTTTACAGCAAAAAAACACTGAAAAAATTTATAAAAATGCAAAAAATGTAAATAGCCAGTATTTTGCGAAAATGTAACAAAAAAACACAACCTTGGATATGATATAATTATTATGTAACATATATAGTAGCAAAAGGCTGTTAAAGCAGTAGTTAGGGATAATAATACGGTTGCGAAATATTATTCTTATGCAGCAAAAAGATTATAAAATTACAGTGTAATATAAATATATCTGCAAAATATAAACAGCAGCAATAAATAAGGAGATGATGGTATGGCTCTTTTTGACGAGCATGGAGAGAAAAAAGTTAACTGGAAGGTTAATCTGGTCGTTTTATGGATAGGGGTCTTCTTTGCCTGCGCCAGCTATACCATGGTTGTACCTTTTCTGCCTATCTATCTGCTGCACGAACTGCATGTGCCGCAGGATAATGTAAATTTCTGGAGCGGCCTGGTTTATTCTGTAACTTTTTTAGGCGCGGCTATTATGGCTCCGTACTGGGGAGCACGCGCTGATAAGGTGGGGCAGCGAAAGATGGCTATTCGTGCCGGTCTTGGTCTTGCTATGACCTATTGGCTGGCCGGTATTTCTCAAAATGCTATGCAGCTTTTGATAGTACGTTCTTTGACTGGTGTAATCAGTGGTTTTGTACCAGCTTCTATGTCTTTGATATCTTCTACTTTGCCGGAAAGACGTATGGGCTGGGGTATGGGCCTGATGCAGACAGCAGTGGCCAGCGGTAGTATTTTAGGGCCGCTTTTGGGCGGTTATTTGAGCAGTTGGTTTGGTATGCGCATGTCCTTCTTCGTCAGCAGCGGCTGTTTGTTTTTAGGAGCACTGCTGGTAGTTTTCCTGGTACATGATGTACCTATCAGTGCAGAAAGACAAAAAGCAGAAATACATCTGATTCAGGATTTGAAAGGTGCCCTTTCTAATAAAAATCTGCTGTATATTATGTGCATGTTTTTCCTTATACAGGTCTGTGTCATGATTATTCAGCCTTTGATTACCATGTATGTAAGCAAGCTGATGGGCGTAATGAATGATGATACGGTTAAGACGGCTGGCATTATTTTCTCGCTGGCCGGTATAGCAGGTATTATTGCGGCTCCTTTCTGGGGTAAACGCGGACAGCGTTTTGGTTATATACGTATTTTCTGTCTGGTATCTTTTGGTGCAGGTTTCGTTAACCTTTTCCAGATGTTTGTGCAGGATGTATGGCAGTTTGCCGGGATTCAGTTTATTTACGGTCTGTTTTTGGCAGGTGCTATACCTAACATCAATGCCAATCTGGTAGAGGTTACAGATCAGTCCATGCGCGGCAAGGCTTTTGGCCTGGTAACATCAGCGCAGCAGTTTGGCGGCGTTGTAGGACCTTTGCTTGGCGGTGTTTTGGGTAATCATCTGCCTACAAGGTTTGTACTTGTAACTACAGGTATTATTTTGCTTTCCATATCTATGTATACATTTTTTACCAGAGTGCGCGGCAAAGCTGCTCACATGGAATATTAAAGGCAAAAGCCTCTTACGCAATGCGTAAGAGGCTTTTAATTTTGCAAAGCAATGTAAAGAGATAAAATTGTACCGATAAATAATGCTGTTAAAAGCGCATATTCCTTGGACGTAAAACCAGTACGATACTTTACTGCTCGATACAATCCCCGCAGACAGACTGCGCAGAGCAGACCGAAAAGAAAACAGGCAAATAATAAATTGAGCATAATGTTATTTACTGTTCTTGGCAGGTTTAGCTGTCAGCCATTGACGTTTTTGGTCGCTTTTATCGAAAAGCTGAGCATCAAACCACATATAGAAGAATTTTTCTGCCGGTACTATATTGTAGCCGTCCTGCAGATGGTCGGCAAGGTCGTATGGGTCAGCCATCAGTAAAACATCGTCCCCGGCATATTCTGTACCCATGGTGTCATAGCCGATAATGACGCGCCAGTGACCCCCCCAGTCAACATTTTCCACAATGACAGGAGTACCTTCGGAAAGATTATTTTTAACAAACTGCAGGAACGCTTCGTAGTTTTTCGGAGAAGTGGTATCGCCGGAAGATTTTACCTGCCAGCCAATTTCTTTAAAATAACGGCACATTCCTTTAGTGTTGGTGCCTACTAATGAGCTGGTGTCCATAATTTCTGCTATCTGCATTTCGGTGTGCAGCGGTTTGCCGAGAAAATAATTTACTACCATATTAGCTGCAACAGGACCGCAGGTATATTCTGTGCTTTGCTGCATGGTTTTGAATTTGGTAAGCAGCAGCAGATGTTCATTGGGCTGCATATTGTAAATATCAGGATGGGCAAAGTAGGGAGAGTCAGGAATATCCTGTTTGCCGATATACTGAGCAGCACCGCCGTCAGCGGCAGCTTCTGTTGGGTTAGCAGCGCCTACGATTAAACTGTCTTTTAAGGTCCAGACACCTGTTAAAATAGCACCGCAAAGGGCAATAAGAAAAACTGTTTTTAAACTTTTCATAAATCCTCCTAATGTTTGTTGAGATATTTGTGTAAAGCTGCAAGCAGCGTTTCTTTATTATTGGCAAGATTGCCGCTTTGAACACGCTGCAGCAGGTAATTTAGCAGCAGACCAACGGAATGATGAGGACAGATTTGAGTGATTTCACGTCCGCTGATTGCCAGTTCAGAAGTATGGATTGGATAGTTAGCTGCAAGCTCTATAACCTGTCTGCCTAACTGTCTGCCGGCTTCCATCAGTGCAGGATTGTTTTTGGCATGGGTTGCGCCCATATCAGCTAAAAATACTTCCACCAGCTTAATAAAGGCATTTGTCATATCACTGCCGGTACGGAACTGTCCGGATGCTGCTTCAGTACGTACCCAGTGCAGCAGTGTCTTACGGCCTGTAACCAGCATGGGAGCAAAGCGCATATGACGTGAAACTAACCAGACTACCTCTTTAATAAACTTTTCAGGATAGTGCAGACGGCGCAATATTTCAGCTGCCATTTCAGCACTTTTAGCTTCGTGCCCATGGTCGCCTGGCTGCCCTTCTTTGTTGAGGCAGCGGATACCAGGCAGACCCTTGCCAATATCATGTAAAAGCAAGGACCAGCGAATAGCCAAATCACGCGGGCTGTTATCTATTGCCTGCAGAGTGTGTTCCCATACATCATAACAATGAAACCTTGTATTCTGCTTAAGTCCAACTAAGTGGCGCAATTCTGGCAGAATAGCTATTTCTGTGCAGTTTCCCTGCTCTTTGACGCGGCAAAAAGCATCTGTAAGACCTGTAGACATAAACAGCATTAATCCCTGGCCTGCACATTCTGACATCAGCAGTTTATCAAGTTCTTTTTTGACACGTTCCAAAGATAATCCTGCGCAGCGGTCAGCAGGAAACTCAAAATTAGCAGGTAAATAGTATGGTGTATTTTGCTGACCGAAAGCTGGCAGCAGTTTATCTGACTGTACATAGCTAAAGCCTAGCTGACCAACAAAGCGGCAGGCCCTCAGCATACGCAGGGCATCTTCTTCATAACGCTGCCAGGAATTGCCTACGGTACGCAGTATTTTCTGTGCAAGGTCCTGCTGACCGTTAAAGTAATCATAGATATTGCCTTCAATATCCATGGCCATAGCATTAACGGTAAAATCTCGGCGGCTCAGATCTTCCTCTAAATTATCACAGTACCAGATTTGTTCCGGACGATGGGCATCGCTGCCGTAGCCTTCACCGCGAAAAGTGGTTATTTCAACAGCTGTATGGTCTACTACTGCTACTACGCAGCCATAATTGCTGCCCAGCTTATCCACTGTCTTCCAGCCGTTTTGCTGGCAGATGGCTAAAGTGTTTTCTGGGCGGGCATTGGTAGCAATGTCAAAATCTCCCGGATGGATGCCCAGCAGCAGGTCGCGCACTGCACCGCCGACTACATATGCCTGGTAATCAGCATCAAGCAGTGCCTGTATTATTTTTTTGATGTAGAGTGGTATACAGTCAGCGTATTTGCCTTTAGTCAAAATCTATACCTTCATCTTTCAGCGGATATTCTACATTGATGCCGAAATATTCCCAGAGTATTTCCTTGAGTTCGGCACCTGTACGAATATTATAGCGGTATTTTACTCTGCCGCCTAAATAAAATTTAAGATAATTTTTACGGATGGTGATATTGCAGTCTTCCCTGAAAATAGAGAGATTTTTATTTTTATTAAAAGGAGAATCAGGATGAGCATCACACCAGAAGGATGGCAGAATATAATCTTTGTCCAGCTGCGGTTCTTCTGTAAAGCCAAGCATCCTTTTCCACGGTTTGCCTTTTTCCTTCTGCCACAGCAGCCAGCCCCAGAATTCATCGCGGGTGAATTTATACTGACTGATACCGTCGCTTTGAATAAGGTTTTCTGTAAGCTCCAGCGGCAGGCGAGGGCTTTCGCTGTTAACGCCTACATCGGTAATATAGCGTTTGCCATCAATAGTTACGCACATATTGCGATGGCGGCGCAGCTGATAAACTTCCAGCTTGTCAATAAAGCGTCCGGCAAAGCTGGTAACCTGATAACCTAACGATTCTAATAGCCAGTTGTACAGGCCGTTCAGTTCAAAACAGATACCGCCGCGGTTATGCAGGATAATCTTGCGGAACATATCCTCATGTTTTAAAGAAGTTATTTTGCCGTTAAGACAGTCAAAATTTTCGTAGGGCACATATTTTAAATGTGCATCCTGCAGCTTTTGTAAAGTTTTCAAATCTGCCGTCAGCTGCAGCTCCCCTAACTGCAGCTTGTGCAGATACTGCTGTATCTGCAGCGGCGTCATAAGCTTGCTTTCCTGTTTCAAAACTACATCTCCCCAAAATCTTACTTTTTTAATTTTATCATGAAGAAGGGGAGAAGAAAACATGGCAGGCAGTCTTTTAGAAAAATATTGCTCTTTAGGCAGTATCGGTTATAATGGAAGAAATACTTACTGGAGACAGAAGATGAAAAGAAAAGCTGTTGTAAATACAGAATTGTGTGTTTCCTGCGGAGCCTGCGCTAAAGTATGTCCGCGCGGTGCTGTCGCTGTTTATAAAGGAATGTATGCTCAGGTAAATAAAGAAAAATGTATTGGCTGTGGACTGTGTGCCAATACTTGTCCGGCCTCGGTTATTACGGTGGTGACAGTTGATGAATAAACAAAAACACTGGTACGATTATTTATGGATAGCATCGCTGTTGTATCTTACTTTAGGTTTTTTCAATATTATGTTTGCCTGGCTGGGTATGCTGTGCTTTATGATTCCGCTGCTGTTTGCGCTTATTGGCGGCAATAAGCATTACTGCAATAAATATTGCGGACGCAGTCAGCTCCTTGATATTCTTGGCGGTAAACTTAAGCTTTCGCCCAATAAGCCTGTGCCTGCCTGGCTGCGCAGTAAAGCTTTTCGTTATGGCTTTTTGTGCTTCTTTATGCTGATGTTTGCCAATATGCTTTTTACAACTTATTTGGTTTTCAGCGGCGTTCAGAATTTGCGGCAGGCTGTCAGTCTGTTTTGGGTATTGCAGCTGCCCTGGCAGTGGGCTTATAACGGCAGTGCTGAGCCCTGGCTGGCGCAGTTTGCTTTCGGCTTTTACAGTATTATGCTGACTTCTACTATTATGGGCGTGATAACTTTGCTGCTCTTTAAGCCGAGAGCCTGGTGTGTGTATTGTCCAATGGGAACTATGACACAGTTAATCTGTAAATGGAAGAATGCAGAATAAACAGATTTTGTTGAGGAATATATGGAAATAAGAGTTTTAAAATATTTTTTAGCAGTTGCTAAATGCGGTAATATTACCAAAGCTGCGGAAGAACTGCATCTTACGCAGCCAACATTGTCACGGCAGCTGACTGAACTGGAAACAGAGCTGGGCAGGCAGCTATTTATACGGGGCAAGCGAAGGATAACACTGACAGAGGAAGGAGAGTTTCTTAAAGCGCGGGCAGAAGAAATCATTATGCTGGCAGATAGCACGGTTGCTGCTCTTTCGCAGGACGAAACGGTTTCCGGCGATATTTTTATCGGCTGCGGAGAAACAGAAGCCATGCGTGAGGTTATCAGCGCTGTTGCACCGCTTAAAAGACGTTATCCTGATTTACGGCTGCATCTTATCAGCGGCAATGAGGCATCTATAACGGAAAAGCTGAAAAAAGGTCTGCTGGATTTTGGCCTGGTGTGCCGTGAAACACCGCCGGTGGAATATGTATATCGGCGCTTGCAGCATCAGGATACATGGGGATTGCTTATGCAAAGCACGAATCCTTTAGCACAGCATGAGGTCATAACTAAAAATGATTTGGCACAGGAGCCGCTCATTGTATCACGTCAGCTGATGGATAGTCAGGAATTTGACCATTGGCTGGACAGGCCGATGCAGGAGCTTAATATTGTTGCTTCCTATAATTTACTGCATAATACTATTTTCTTAGCAGAACAGGGAATGGGCAGCGTACTGTGTTTTGACCGCATTATTCCGGAAAGCTACAAGCAGCTGGTTTTTAGACCTTTAGCGCCGTCGCTGCATTCGTCCAATTATATTATCTGGCGTAAAGATCAGGCTTTTTCCAAGGCTGCCAGTCTTGTCAGAGATTGTTTTGCCAATATGACAGAAAATAAATAATGCCTAAAAAGCATAAAAGAGTATAAAAACTAAGTATTGGTAATTATACAGACCTTCGTTTTATAATTAATTAGCAAGAAAAGCTGATAATTAAGTAAACGGAGGTCTTTTTTATGAGCAAGAAAAGTAAAAATACAAAAATAATATCTATGGCAATGCTGATGGGATTATTTGCTTTTGGCAGCAGCGGTCATGTTCAGGCTGCGGTAACAGCAAAATCTCTGGCAGAAGTTTCTCACATGAAGCAGTCAGCAATCAGCGAATTAAAAAATGACAGCAGGGTGTTTAATATTGACAGCAAAATAACCGTAAAAAAAGTAAGCTTTCAAAACAGATATGGTTTTGATGTAGCAGGACATCTTTATCTGCCGCAAAATTTTGATAAGAAAGGCAGTTATAAGGCCGTAGTAATAAGTGGCCCATTTGGTGCTGTTAAAGAACAGGCATCCGGACTTTATGCTCAGGAGCTGGCCAAAAACGGCTTTGTAGCATTAGCTTTCGATCAATCCATGACAGGCGAAAGCAGTGGTGTACGCAGAAACATGGGCTCACCGGAAATATTTACGGAAGATTACAGTGCAGCTGTGGACTTTGTCAGCCTGCTGGATTTTGTTAATCCTGAACAGATTGGTGCCGTAGGTATTTGCGGTTTGTCCGGCATGGCTATTACTGCTGCTTCTAATGATACACGTATTAAAGCAGTAGTTACCTCGGCTATGTATGACATGTCTGAAAGCATCAGCGACCATTATAAAGGAGCATATTACACGCCGCAGCAAAGAGAAGCTGTGAAAAAATATCTTGCCCAGATGCGCTTGGAAGAAGCACGTAAGGGCGGAGAAATCAGCGGTGCGCATGAAATTGCCGTTGATGAAAATGGCAAGGTGCAGACTTTTTCGACCATGTTTCCTGATAAGCTGCCTCAAGACGCTCCGGCAGTAATACAGGAGTTCTATAATTATTATGTTGGACGTGCTTATCATCCACGTGCGATTAATTCCAACACTTTGGCTTGAGACGCAACAACACCTTACGGATTTTTCAATTTCTCCTTAATGGAAAATATTAAGGAACTGTCTCCGCATCCGCTGCTGATGATTACCGGTGATAAAGCGCATTCCAAATATTTTACTGACGATGTTTATGATAAGGCTGCGAAACCTAAAGAAAAAATTGTCGTAGCCGGAGCTACGCATACAGACCTTTATGACCAGATGGATAAAATACCTTTTGCTAAAATCGCAGAATTCTTTAATAAAAATCTGCATTGATATTGTGCTTTAAACTGATATATCTTTTTCATAATGAGAAAGGAGTTATATGGGAAAATCTGGATTATTAATCTTTATATTGGCGGGCGGCGTATTCAGCATTTTAAATACTGAAATGGGTGTTATCGGACTTTTGCCGGCTGTATCTGCATATTATAATATCGATATAGTGCGAGCAGGACTTCTGGTAAGCATGTTCGCTCTGGGTGTCGCTATTGCAGGGCCGACGATGCCGCTTTTATGTTCAAGATTCAGACGCAAGCCGATTATGCTGTTAGTATTAGGCGTTTTTACGGCTTGTAATCTTGTAGCTGTATTTGCTTCTTCTTTTGAGATATTACTGCTGGCGCGGGTAATTCCGGCTTTTTTCCATCCAGTATACTGCGCTATGGCTTTCAGTATGGCTGCTGCTTCAGTTGCAGCTGAAAACGTACCTAAAGCGATAGCACGCATCAATATGGGGGTAGCTGCGGGAATGGTTATCGGTGTGCCGGTAAGTAACTTTTTGGCTGGACAGTTTGGCTTTCGTGAGGCTATGAGCTTTTTTGCTGTTGTAACAGGCATTATGTTTGTTGCTACGCTGCTTTTTGTGCCTGATAAATTTGCCGGAGAGCAAAAAAGCTATGGTGAGCAATTTAGTGTTCTGCGCAGAGTGCAGGTATGGCTGGCAGTTATTGCTGTAGTATTTTTAAACGGTTCCATTTTTGGGGTTTATAATTATATGGCAGAGTATCTTGAACGTGTTGCTGGCGTAGCCAATGAAACAGGTGCATTTCTGCTTTTAGTGTTCGGTGTTATGAATGTTGCGGGCAGCTGGCTTGCAGGTTCTCTTTTGTCCAGACAGGCTGGCAAAACTATCATGACCTTTCCGATAGCAGTAGCCTTATTGTACTCTTTGCTGTACACTTATGCTGCTTACGGTCTTGCTGTGGTTGCCGCCTGCATAGTCATGTGGGGCATCTTAGGCGGCATCAATGCCAATATCAATCAATATCTGGTTGCCAAGGTTACTAAGGATGCTCCTGATTTTGGCAACGGACTTTTCCTGACTGCTGCCAACATTGGCTGCGTAGTTGGTACCTTTATAGGCGGTATCTTTATTCAAAGTATTGGGCTTTACGCAGTCTTTCTGGCTGGCATTGTTATGGTAGTACCTGCTTTGCTGATATTATATATTCGCAGGTCTGCAGCAGGTGAGAAAATCACAGGTTTCAGCTGTTGCAAATAAAATTAAAGAGTCTGCTTTAAGGCAGGCTCTTTTTGTTTTAAAAACTTCTTTTTATTATCTAAAATTGACTAAAAATGTCAAAAATGCTATATTTTATTCATTCAAAGAATTTATAAAGATAGTGAGAGATTTGTATGCAGAAGTTTTTTGACCCCAGATTAATGCTTGTTGCTTCCATGACAATTTTTGGTACTTTAGGATTGTTTGTACGCAATATTTCCGTGTCTTCCGGAGAACTGGCTCTATACCGTGCAGTTTTGGCGGCGCTGCTTTTAACAGGCTTTTTTTGTTCTAAGCAAGCAGCACATTCCTTTAAGTAAGGTGAAAAAGGAAATACCGCTGCTTTTAGCTTCCGGTGTAGCCATGGGCATCAATTGGATATTACTTTTTCAGGCCTATAAATATACAACTGTTTCAGCTGCTACTTTAAGTTATTATTTTGCTCCTGTTATCGTTACGGTAGTCTGTCCTTTCCTGTTCAGGGAAAAGCTGACAGTTAAACAGATTATCTGCTTTATTATGTCGACGGTTGGCTTGGTGCTGATTATCGGCATTGGTGATGTACATGGTGACAGCAATATTATAGGTATTCTTTTTGGCTTAGGGGCGGCGGTATTTTATGCGACTGTTATCTTACTGAATAAATTTATAAAAAAAGTAGAAGGCATTCACAGGACCTTTCTGCAGTTTATTGCGGCTATTATTACCTTAACACCATATGTACTTTGTACCAGTGGTATCACTTTGGGCAGCTTGAATAATATCGGCTGGATAAATCTGTTGATTGTAGGTTTAGTACATACAGGCATAACATACTGCATGTATTTTTCTTCCTTAAAGGAATTACCGGGACAGAAGGTTGCGATTCTCAGCTATATAGACCCTTTGGTAGCTGTACTGATTTCTGTTACTGTTTTAGGTGAAACTATGACGATTTCGCAGGTTATAGGAGGAATGCTGATTTTAGGCTTTACGCTGTGGAATGAGCTTAAATAATAATGCAGTTTGTCTGATTTATTTGCTTATTTAGGCTGCAGTGATATTCAGGGAGGAAGCTTTAATGTTTGAATTAATTCAGGTTTCGGAACAGAGTTATTATATTGAGAGTCCGGCAAAGATAGGACTGGTAAAGCTTAATGATAAAGAAGTATGCCTTATTGACAGCGGCAATGATAAAGATGCAGGCCGCAAGGTACGGCAAATACTGGACAAAAACTGCTGGCAGCTGAAATCTATTTATATTACGCATTCTAATGCTGATCATATTGGCGGCTGCAAGTATTTGCAGGGGCAGACAGGATGTAAGATTTATGCACCGGGAGTTGAGTGTGCATTTACCAGAAAACCTATATTGGAGCCATCATTTTTATATGGCGGTTTTCCCTGCCGTGAGCTGCGGCATAAATTTCTTATGGCTCAGGAAAGTGATGCGGAAGCTTTAACTGAAAAGAGTTTGCCGGCAGGTTTTGAAGTTGTTGATTTGCCGGGGCATTTCTTTGATATGGTTGGTTATCGCACTCCTGATAATATTGTTTTTCTGGCAGATTGTCTCTCAAGCCGTGAAATATTAGATAAATATCAGCTTGGCTTTATTTATGATGTTGAAGCCTACCTTAATACTTTGGCAAAAGTTAAGCAGATGCAGGCAAAACTGTTTATTCCTGCTCATGCTGCGGCTACTGAGAATATTGCAGAGTTGGCACAGTATAATATGAACAAAGTATATGAAGTAGCAGAACATATTCTTGATTTATGTGCCGCTCCAATAAATTTTGAAGTAATTTTGCAGAAAGTTTTTGCGGATTATAAGCTGGCTATGAATTTTGAGCAGTATGTGCTTATTGGCAGTACGGTTCGTTCATATCTTAGCTGGTTAAAGGATAATGGTAAGTTAAGAGCAGCTTTTGATAATAATATGCTGCTGTGGGAAAGAGTATAAGGATTATATTTTGCAGCCGTCAGTATTTTTGCTGACGGCTTTTTGCTGCGCTGAATTATTGTATGAAAATTTAAATTATTTGCATACTAATAAAAAACTTTTGTGTGTCCTTCCAAGATGGACTGTACCGTAAAACAAAAGACTTTACAGGATGGAAGTTTGAGTGATAGAATATTACACATAATATTTAGAAAAATAAAAAAATGAATTTTGTATACATGATTTATTTTTTTATTTTGACCGTGTTATTAACGGAAATTATTACGAAGGAAGTGTGTATGTATGTTGCGAGGGCTATTTGATGCAATCAATAGCGTAAGCTTAGTGGTGCAGATTTTAATTGGCTTTATTTTGGGTGTAATTGTTGCGCTGACAGCGCCCGGTTTAGCTGCTTATTTCACTTTATTGGGCAGCTTGTTCGTAGGCGCATTGAAAGCTGTTGCTCCTATTCTGGTATTTTTCCTGGTTATTGCTTCTATTTCCCGTCATCAGGAAGGTACTAAGACTAATATGACCAAGATTATCATCCTGTATCTCAGCGGTACTTTCCTGGCAGCGCTGACTGCAGTATTTGTATCTTTCAGCTTCCCGACTACTTTGAGCCTGGTTGTTGGTAACGATACTTTAAAACCGCCTGGAAACATTGCCGAAGTTCTGCTGACTTTGGTTATGAACATGGTAGCTAATCCGGTTGATGCACTGGTAAATGCCAACTATATCGGTATTCTTACCTGGAGTATTCTGCTTGGTATTGCTTTCCGTAACAGCCCGGAAAATGCTAAAGACGTAATTTTCCATTTTGCTGTAGCTATTTCTAAGATTATCCGTTGGGTAATCCATCTTGCTCCGCTTGGTATCTTTGGCCTTGTTGCAAGCTCTATTTCCGCTAACGGCTTGTATGCGCTGGTGGGCTATGCTAAATTGCTCACGGTACTGCTTGGTACCATGATCTTTATGGCGCTGGTTGTTAATCCGATTATCGTTTTCATGATGATTCGCCGTAATCCTTTCCCGCTGGTATTTACTTGCCTGAAAGAAAGTGGTATCTATGCATTCTGCACTCGCAGCAGTGCTGCTAATATTCCTGTAAATATGGCTTTGTGCAGAAAACTGGGCTTGAATCCTGATACTTATGCTGTTTCTATTCCGCTGGGTGCTACCATCAATATGATGGGTGCAGCTATTACTATTACCATTTTGGCTCTGTCTGCTGTACATACTCTGGAAATTCCTGTTGATATGCCTACTGCGCTGCTGCTCAGTATTATGGCTACCATTGGTGCCTGCGGTGCTTCCGGTGTTGCCGGCGGTTCTCTGCTGTTGGTACCCATGGCTTGCTCTCTGTTCGGTATTTCTGATGATATCTCCATGCAGGTAGTTGCAGTTGGTTTCATCATCGGTATTCTGCAGGATTCTACCGAAACTGCTCTTAACTCTTCTACTGACGTATTGTTTACCGCTATTGCTGACGAAGGCTATAAAAACAGAAAATAAATACTTGATAACAAAAAGCAATCTGCCTATAAACAGGCAGATTGCTTTTTTGTTTATACTATAAATTTGATTTATAGAGATTATATCAAATGCTTTTTATATGATAGAATAGAAATATATGAGTGATAAGGAGAAAAACAATGTTAAAAATCATGTTCGTGTGCCACGGCAATATCTGCCGCTCGCCGATGGCAGAGTTTTTAATGAAAGATATGGTGCAGAAATTAGGCAAAGCTGATGAGTTTTATATCCAGTCCAGCGCTACCAGCAGAGAAGAAATTGGTAATCCTGTACATAGAGGTACTAAAAATAAGCTGGCGCAGTACGGTATCAGTGTTGCCGGAAAATATGCGCGTCAGCTGACTGTGAAGGATTATGAAGAATTTGATTATATCATCGCTATGGATAGTAATAATCTGCGTAATATTGACAGAATTATAAGTAGTGACAGGCTGGGCAAAGTGAGCCTTTTGCTTGATTATGCAGGCCGCAAGGGACAGAGTATTGCTGACCCGTGGTATACAGGTGATTTTGATATTACTTATGATGATATTATGGCTGGACTTAAAGGTTTACTGAAGCATTTAGGGTATTAAAAATTAATATATAGTAAAAAGCTGCCGAGCTTTGTGCTGCGGCAGCTTTTTGTTTATGCCTGTTTATTTTGCAGATATTCCTGCACTATGTTGAGAAAATATTTATGGACGGCTGTTTCCATGTCGATTTCCGGATGAAAAGCTGTTACCAGCTGATTTTGCTGGCGGGCAGCGACAATCTTGCCATCTACTGTAGCTAAAATTTCTACATTTTTTCCTGCCTGTTCAATATAGGGGGCGCGGATAAAAGTCATGGGCAATTTACCAAGACCATGAAAATTTTCGGTAGCAGTAAAGCTGCCGGATTGACGCCCATAGGCGTTTCTTTGTACGGTGATGTCCATTGTTGCCAGACAAGGTGTGCCGTTATGTACTTCTTTAGCCAGTAGTATCATACCGGCACAGGTGCCGAAAACTGGCAGACCATTCATAATAGCCTTTTGTATTGGCGTAAATAATCCGAGTGTATGCAGCAGCTTGTTCATTACGGTACTTTCACCGCCGGGAATAATCAGCCCATCGCAAGGCTGCTGCCAGTCCTGGTATTTACGGATTTCAAAAGTGTCTGTATTTAGTTTACGAAGTACAGCTTCATGCTCCGCAAAAGCGCCCTGCAGAGCTAAAATTCCTATTCGCATTTTATTTACCTCGTTCTGCCATGAGCAGTTGGATTTCCTGTTCATTAATGCCTACCATGGCTTCACCAAGATTTTCGGAAAGTTTTGCCAGCATATCAGCATCATTATAATTAGTAACAGCCTGAACGATTGCTGCTGCTCTTTGTGCAGGATTACCGGATTTAAAGATACCGGAGCCTACGAATACACCTTCTGCTCCTAACTGCATCATGAGGGCAGCGTCAGCAGGAGTTGCAACACCGCCGGCAGCAAAGTTTACCACAGGAAGTTTTTGCTGCTGATGTACATAGACTACCAGTTCATAAGGTACCTGCAGCTGTTTTGCTGCTTCAAAAAGTTCGTCTTCTGCCATGCTGTGCAGACGGCGGATTTCTGACTGCATCATGCGCATATGTCTTACGGCTTGGACGATATCGCCTGTGCCCGGTTCACCTTTAGTACGAATCATAGCCGCACCTTCGCTGATACGTCTTAGGGCTTCGCCCAGGTCACGGGCACCGCAGACGAAAGGAACAGAGAATTTTGTTTTATCAATATGGTATTTGTCATCTGCGGGAGAGAGAACTTCACTTTCATCAATGTAGTCAATATCAAGTGCCTGCAGAATTTGTGCTTCGGCAAAATGGCCTATTCTGCATTTTGCCATAACAGGGATGGAAACAGCGTTTTGAATTTCTTTAATCAGCTTGGGGTCGCTCATGCGGGCTACGCCGCCTGCAGCTCTGATATCGGCAGGAATTTTTTCCAGTGCCATAACTGCGCAAGCTCCGGCTGCTTCAGCAATACGTGCCTGCTCTGCATTGGTAACATCCATGATAACGCCGCCTTTAAGCATTTGCGCAAGTCCTTTATTAAGTTCATAACGAGATTGTTCCATGATGATTACTCCTTTACAAATAATATGGCAATAGCATATACTGATTCTGGCAATTAAAAAATAACCAGAATAGGAGTAATATATATAACCAGATGAAATATAGTGTAAATAAAAATGAGGGAAAGCAGCTTTATCTGCAATTATATGAACAGTTAAAACAAGATATTGTAGCGTGTTCATATCCGTATGGCAGAAAATTACCGTCTAAACGCATTTTGGCAGAAGAATTGGGCATTAGTGTGATTCCTATAGAACATGCTTATGAGCTGTTGTGTGATGAAGGGTATGTGGAAGCGCGTGAGCGCAGCGGATATTTTGTTATTTACCGTCAGGATAATTTTCTTACTGCGTCAGGTACGGCTTCTGTACCTCTGATTATGGAACGTAAATATCTTCAGCGCAGCAGCAAGGGAGTATTTCCCTATACAGTACTGGCAAAGCTTATGCGCCGAGTACTTTTAGATTACGGTGAGAATATTTTAGTAAAATCAGATAACTGTGGTTGTCTTGAGCTGCGTACGGCGATAGCTGCTTATTTGGCACGCAGCAGTGATATTGCTGCTCGCCCGGAACAGATTGTGATTGGCTCCGGTGCCGAATATTTATATGGTTTATTGGCGCAGCTGTTAGGCAAGCAGAATATTTTTGCCTTGGAAGATCCTTCATATGAACAGATAGGCAAGGTTTATCGGGCCAATGGCCTGCAATGTGAAATGCTCAAACTGCATGAGGATGGTATTGATTCGCAGCAGCTTTTTGCCAGTCAGGCTAAGGTACTGCATGTAACTCCTTTTAACAGCTTTCCCAGCGGTATCAGTGTCAGTGCTTCTAAAAAGTATGAATATTTAAACTGGGCAGCAAAATGTAATGGCTGTATTATTGAGGATAATTATGATTCGGAGCTTACCGTATCAAGAAAAAATGAAGAAACGCTTTTTGCCATGGCGCAGGCTAAAAATGTACCTGTTATTTATCTTAATACCTTTTCTCATACCATTGCGCCGTCTTTCCGCGCAGGGTATATGATTCTGCCTTTACAGATGGTAGAGGAGTTTAAGCGGAAGATAGGTTTTTATTCCTGTACGGTACCTGTCTTTGAGCAGTATGTTTTGACGGAGCTGCTTGAAAGCGGTGAATTTGAGCGCCACATCAACAGGCTGCGCCGACAAAGGCGTAAACAGCTGAATGCATAAAAAACAGCAGGTACTTATGTACCTGCTGTTTTGCTTATGAATTTGCCGATATTATTTTAGACGATTTGTTCGCCGTGATAGGTTTCACCGTCGTTGTCAGGCAGCAGACCATAGCGTTTAGTCCACAAATCTTTATATTTAATAGCCTGTGCATGGATATTGTCCTGATTGCTTTCATCCAAAGTTTTGATAACGCGGGCAGGAATGCCAGCTACCAGAGAATGAGGCGGTACGATAGTGCCTTTGGTAACTACTGCACCGGCAGCTACGATAGAACCGGTACCGATAACAGCACCGTCCAAAACGGTGGCATGCATGCCAATCAGGCAGTGGTCTTCAACTGTGCAGGCATGCAGCAGTGCGCTGTGGCCTACAGTTACATAGTCGCCTACGATGCAGGCATAATTATCTGCAACGTGGAGAACGCTGTTGTCCTGGATGTTTGTATAACGACCGATTTCAATGCGATTTACATCGCCGCGTACAGTTACATTAGGCCATACGCTGCTGTATTCTTTCATTTCTACTTTGCCGATAACGGTTGCAGCATTGAAAACATAGGCTTTTTCATCTACTTTGGGTAATTGTCCTTCGAATTTGTACAACATTTTAATTTCACCGCTTTCTTATAAATTTAAGAAAAATTATATTTATTACACTTAAAAAGTTAAATGCTTATACTTTAATTATGCACTTGTCAAAAATAAAAGTCAATAGCTGCAAAATGTGAAAGATTTAAGACAGCGCAATTGCTGATGCTTGCGTAACTTTCGCAGGCAGAGTATGATAATATTAAGAAAAAATGGCAGGTAATATGAATGCAGATGAAGAACAGAAAAATTAAATATTTGCTTTTGCGGTTAGTGCTGTATGTGCTGGTATTAGGAGCAATTTTATATGGTGCTTACGTTTCTCCCTATAATCCTCATCCTACCTCCGCGGAAGATATCCGCTGCTGGGTAGCAGGATTTGGAACCTGGGCGCCGCTGATGTATGTGCTTGTTTATACATTCAGGCCGCTGCTGCTTTTTCCTACGCTGCTGTTAAACCTCAGTGCAGGTGTACTGTTTGGCCCTTGGTGGGGTGTCTTGTTTCTGCTTATGGGCGGGCTTGGCTGTGCCAGCTTTTGTTATCTTTTAGGCAGATTTGGCGGCGGCAGCTGGTTTTTGCAGAATTTTGGCGGCAGTATCGGCACGCGCGTGCAGGATTATTTGCTGCATAATGATGGCTTTGTCAGAATGCTGTGGCTGCGTACAGTGCCTATTTTCCCTTATGACCCGGTAAGCATTGTAGCCGGAAGCGTGCGAATGCCTTGGAAAATTTACGCAGGCGCTACTTTGCTGGGAATGCTGCCGGGGGCCGTTGCTTATAATTTTTTGGCGGATGCTTTTGGGACAGGCAGGTTTTATGCGGCTGTGGCTGTAACTGTGCTGGCGTTTGGCATACCTCTTGTATGGTGGCGCAGCTGCGGTGAAAGCAAAAAGATGACGGAAAGGCAGAATGATGATGAAGAAAAATGTTGAAATAGAGTTAAAGCTGCTGGTCGATAAAAAAAGTTTGAAGAAACTGCTGGCGGCTAAAGAAGTGCAATCTGTAATTAAAGAAGGCAGTGCCAAAACAGTACAGATGTGCAGCAGCTATTATGATACTGCTGATTTGACTTTCAAGAAGCATGGTATTGCCTATCGCGTAAGAGATAAAGGTGACGGCAGCTTTGAAGCTACAGTTAAGACATCCCGCAAGAGCAGCGGCGGACTTAGCGAGCGAGTTGAGCTGAATATGCCGCTGACGGAAGATGCTGCTGTATTGATAGGTTTTAAGGAACTGGGACTGGACTTTGAGCTGACAGAACTGGCGCCGGAAGGCGTAGAAAAGCTTTTTGCCACAGAAATAGAGCGCACTACTTATATTCTGGAACTGCCGGGTGCTGTTGCGGAACTGGCGATAGATAAAGGATACATCAGACGCGGTAAGGATAAGGACAGAATAGACGAAATTGAAATAGAACTGCTGGAAGGCGACAAAGGAGCACTTTTGGATTTTGCTGCTGATATTGCAGCTATTGTACCGGTATTTATTGAAAAGCGCAGTAAATTTGCTCGCGGGTTGGCCTTGCTTGGTATTGAATCTGATTTGCAGCAGGAGAAGTTTAAAATGGCGAGTGATGGAAATATACGTTTGGAAATGCTGCAGGCAGTACAGGTACATGGTGACAGACTGCTGGATTGCCAGAATACCTTGCGTCAAGGCACAGAACGTTCCACAGTAAAAACATTATTGAAAGAATTACTGTATTTACGCAGTTATCTTGCCTTTGGTATGGATTTTGCCGCAACTGAAAAAATGCAACAGGTTTTAGATGTTATAGAAGCTTATTTACAGCGTCTGCGCAGACTTTTGCTGATTTGGAAATTACAGCAGGTATGGCATCAGATTATGCAGACTGGCGGTATGCTGTTTGAGAAAAGTGTTCTGGCTGACCGTTTAGCGGAACTGGAAAAAGAGGCTGTTGATTCTTTGAACGAAGAAATTTCTCAGGGAAACCTTACCAATGCTGTTTTCAGCACTATCAGCTGGCTGAATAATAAAGGTTGGGATAATGAAGAATATCTCCAGACTGGCAGTACCGTACGCTGCAAATTGCAGGAATGGCTGCAGGAGCTGGAAGATAAGGAAGCAGCTGACGAAAAAATGCGCATTATTGAAAATATACTCTATGTTGGTAAGAGCGCGCAGGATAAAGCTTTGCTTAAATTGGCAGGCAAAGGTAAAAAATATGATGCTGCATTAAAATCTGTCAGAGCAGAAGCTCTTAATAATTTGCTGCGCAGTCTTGGGCATGGCAGCAACAGCAGGGTATTAAGCCGTGATATTGGTATTCTGACCGGCTGGCTGCTGGCTAAAAATAAAATAGCGGTAAAATAATGCAAGAGATACAGCTGCGGCTGTATCTTTTTGCTTACGTGAAAATTGTGTGAAATAAAAGGATTTTCCTATAATACAGCAGAATATTTTAAAATTATAATAAATATGGAGAAAGACTATGATTATCGGTATTGGCTGTGACATTATTGAAATAGCAAGAGTGCAAAAGGCCGTGCAGCGGCAGGCTTTTCAAAGCAGAGTTTTTTCTGCGGAGGAAATTGCCTACTGCACAAGCAGAGGGCAGCAGCAGTACGCCAGCTTTGCCGCGCGTTTTGCGGCTAAAGAAGCGGTGCTGAAAGCCTTTGGAACAGGTTTTCGCGGCGGCAGTCTTACTGAAATCGAGGTTTATAATGATGCATTGGGAAGGCCGGAGATAAAATTTTCCGGGTATTATAAAGAGCTTGCAGAAAAGCGCGGTATGACAAAATGTCATTTATCCTTAACGCACAGCAGGGATAATGCCGCGGCGTATGTAGTAATGGAGGGATAATATGAGGATGGTAACGGCTCAGGAAATGAGAAATATTGATAAAAGAGCGATGGAGGAATTTTCTGTTAATGGTTTGGTTTTAATGGAACATGCTTCTAAAGCTGTGGCAGACGTAATCAAAAATATTGCTGCAGAAAATGACTGGGAAAAGGTAGTCGTAGTCTGCGGCAAGGGGAATAACGGCGGTGATGGATTAGGTGCTGCCCGCTGGCTGGCTGCCTACGGTATGAAAGTGCAGGTGTTGCTGGTCAACGCTGCAGAAGAAGATCTGCATGGTGATGCAGCGGCAGAGCTGGCAATGTTTAAAAAGGCTGGCGGACGTCTGCAATGTGTAAATGATGCGAATGATTTGCAGCTGGCAGAGGTTATCTGCCTGAAAGCAGATGTATTGGTTGATGCTTTGCTGGGTACCGGCTTTTATGGCGAACTGGACGGTATGCTGCGTGATATGTGCCGTATTATAAGCAGCAGCGAAAGATACGTTGTTGCAGTTGATGTTCCTACCGGTGTTAATGCTGACAGTGGTGCAGCAGCTGCTGACGCTGTACACGCGGATTGCACAGTAACCATGGGGTTGGTAAAAACAGGACTTTTGCTGTATCCGGGCAAAGAGCATACGGGAGAACTTTTCTTGGCACAGATAGGTTTGCCGGAAAAATTAGTAGAAGAATGCGGCAGCAAGAAATATTTACTGACAGGTGAGATTATCAGAAGTTTGCTGCCTTTGCGTAAAGGTAATGCTCATAAGGGTGATGCAGGCAGAGTTGTAGTTGCGGCAGGCAGCCAGGGATATACTGGTGCTGCGGCGCTATCTTCTTTTGCTGCAGTAAAAGCTGGCGGCGGTTTGGTATCCTTAGTTACTCCTCTCAGCTGCCGTGATGTGCTGAGCGTTAAGCTTACTGAAGTTATGGTACATGGCCTGCTGGAAAGAATGCCCGGTATTCTTGGCGGCGGTGCAGCGGCAGATATTATTAAACGTGCGAATAGTGCTGATGTGCTGGCCATCGGTCCTGGCCTTGGCACGTCAGAGAGTACCCTTGAAGTAGTGCGTGAGGTATTGCAGAAGGTTGAGGTTCCTGTAGTTATTGATGCTGATGCGTTGACAGCACTAAAGGGACATCTTGATATTCTTCCGCAGATGCAGGCACCCAAAGTACTCACACCGCATCCGGGTGAACTGGCTCGCTTGCTGGATATGACACCGGAACAGGTAGACAGAGAGCGTTTAACGTTGGCAGAAAAATATGCCCGTGAATGGAATGCAGTTTTGGTTATTAAAGGTGCGCCTACGGTTATCGGCTGTCCTGACGGCAGTATCTATGTGAATACTACCGGCTGCAACGCTATGGCAACAGGCGGCAGCGGCGATGTGCTGACTGGGATTATTGCGGCCTTGGCAGGACAGGAAATCAGGCTGCAGGAAGCAGCGCTGTGCGGTGTCTATCTGCATGGTCTGGCTGGTGAACTGGCAGCAGATGGCTGCATTGGCTTAGCTGCAGGTCAGATAAGTGAATTTTTGCCGCAGGCCCGCAAGCTGACAGAAGCAGGTTCTGCTGATGAACTCGTTTACAATTATGCTTTAAACGTGATAAAATAAAATATTATCAGTAAAAACTACTTGGAGAGGTGAATTTATTGCGCAGAATCTTTATATATGCAGTAATGCTGTGCTGTCTGCTGCTGAGTTCCATAGCCAGTGCAGCGCAGGTAACCGATGCCAAATGGGGTGTCGATGCTGAAAATGTGGTTCGATTGGTTGTAGACGCTACCGAGCCTGTTGATTATACCGTGGAAAACGGCAGTGGGACACTGACGCTGACTGTTGATGCTCCCTATAAAGAAAGTATCAATAAGACAGAAAAAATCAGAAGCTCACTGGCTCCGTCCATGCAGACGGTATCCATGGGCGATAAAACTGTCATCAAGGTACATCTCAGCAGAGCTATTGCTGCAACGGACTATAAATCTTTTACTTTAAAAAAAGATCCTAAGACTAATCGCCCTTACCGCGTGGTGCTGGACATTACGGCAGATAAGAAGGCTGCTGCCTCAACAAGCAGTAAGCCTGCGGTAGGAACTGTAGTAAGCAATAAGCCGGTTGTAGGTAATAAGCCTGTCAGCGGCGGCAGCAAAACTCCCGTTGTTAAACCGGAAAGCAAGCCTGTTGTAAGCAACGAAAGCACTTCTGAAAAGAAGGACAAGAAAGAGGAAGAAAAGAAACCTGCTAAGCCTGAGGCGATTAAAGGCAATGGCAAGTTTGATACCAGCGGTGGTCTGAAAGGCAAAGTTATTACTATTGACGCAGGCCATGGCGGCAGCGACCCTGGTGCAGTAGGTGCTGAAGGTACCAAGGAAAAGGATGTAACTCTTGATATTGCCAAAAAGCTGGAAGCACTGCTGAAAAAAGAGGGTGCTAAAGTTTATATGACGCGTACTACTGATAAGGATGTATGCGCGCCGTATGCCAAGGATGCTGATGAACTGCAGGCAAGGGTAAATGTAGCGGAAAAATATAATTCTGATCTTTTTATCAGTCTGCATATCAATTCTTCTGTTAATAAAAAGATTGGCGGTTTCAGCAGCTACTATTATCCGAAAACACAGTACGACCTGAAAATTGCCAAATCCATTCAAAATAAACTGACGGCAAATTTTGGCGTAGATGATTTGGGTGTGCGCGAGGCGAACTTCTATGTAGTGAAACGCTGCAGCATGCCGGCAACCTTGCTGGAGCTGTGCTTTATCAGTAATCCTAAGGAAGAAAAGTTGATGAACAGCAACTGGTTTAAAACCAAGACTGCGAAAATGATTGCCGAAGGTATTGAAGATTATTTTAAATAAAACCGGTATGGAGGATAAACTATTGAAGAAACTTATTGTTTTGCTGCTGATGCTCTGCAGTTTGCTGAGTGTGGCTGGCTGTGATACAATCAGCGAAGGCAGTAATGATAAACAGCAGCCGGCGCAGGTAGAAACAAAGAAAATCAGCTTTGTTGTTTACCGTCCGACAGCGGATGGCAGTGAAAAGCTGCTGCCGGAGAAGATAACTGTGGAAGACGATGGCAAAGGCTTGCCTGAAAATGCCCTGCGCGCACTTATTGAAGGAAAACCGCAGAGCGATAAAACGGCAGATATAGTTCCCAAAGGTACTAAGGTATTGGGACTGAAAATTGCATCTGACGGTACGGCTTATGCCGATTTCAGCAAAGAAATTGCCAAACGTGACCAAGGGTCGTATAATGAGTTTATGCTGACCGGTGCAATTGTCAACACTCTGACGGAGTTCCCTGAAATTAAACAGGTACAGATTCTGGTAGAGGGTGAAAAAGTTATTACATTAGGCGGACATATGGATCTGGAAGATCCGTTGAAGCGCAACAAAACTTTATTGCAGAAATAATAAAAGCAGTACCGGCTTTGGTCGGTACTGCTTTTTTAAAAGAGAGGAATAGTATGGAAATCTATTTAGCAAACAGTGAAGCTACGGAAAAACTGGGCATGCTTTTAGGTACGCTGGCAGAAAGCGGCGATGTTTTCTGCTTTACCGGCGACTTGGGAGCTGGCAAAACTCTGATGAGCCGCGGCGTTGCTGCAGGTCTTGGAGCTGATACAGCTGAGGTGAACAGCCCTACTTTTACGATTATGAATATTTATCAGGGCAAAAAGCTGGAAATACGTCATTTTGATTTATATCGACTCAACAGACCGGAAGAACTGGAAGATATCGGCTTTGACGAATACTGCGGCGGTGATGGCGTTACCCTGATTGAATGGGCAGAGCTCTTTCCGGAGCAGCTGCCGGAAGAATATCTGCAGATAACACTTTTGCATGATGGTGAAGGACGCAAAGCTATTTTAGAGCCGCGAGGCAGCAGATACGAAGAAATTATTAAAGGAGTGGAGCATTGTGCTGACTTTAGCCATTGAAACAGCTACTAAAGTTTGCAGCGCGGCTTTGTGCTGTGATGGTGAAATTATTGCCGCTTATGATGTGAATACTGGTATGACTCATTCAGAAGGTTTGCTGCCGCAGTTGGAGCAGCTTTTGCAGCGTACCGGTGTACAAAAAAATGAGATAGATTTATTGGCTGTAAGTATGGGACCTGGTTCTTTTACCGGGCTGCGCATAGGTCTTGCTACTGCCGAAGCTATGGCTTACAGCTGGCAGTGCTGTCTGCATGGCGTTGATACCTTGGAGGGCCTGGCATATAATATCCAGCTGGAAGGCATGGTGTTATCCCCAGTTCTGGATGCTCAGAAAGGCAATTACTATCAGGCACTGTTTCAGTGGCAGGATGGCAAGCTGGAAAAGCTGGCAGATACAGAGGTTGTGAATAAAGAGCGCCTTTTGGAACGTATTGCTGTTTTTGGTACGCCGGCTCTGCTGCTTGGCGAATGCAGCAAATTAAAGCAAGAAGAACTGCCGCAGTGGCTCAAGATAGCACCGCAGAATTTGCGCATGCCTAAGGCTGCTTCCGTAGCACTGGCAGCGCTGGAAGGCTTTGACCCACAGACGGATAAAAAGATTTTTGGCCTGGAGCCATATTATATACGCAGATCAGAGGCGGAGGAATTATGGGAGAAACGACAGAAAGAATTATCAGCTTCAGAGAAATGAAAGCAGCAGATATTCCTGCGGTGGTGAAAATTGAAGCAGAAGCTTTTTATGACGCTTGGAATGAGAGCATGCTTTTAAATGAAATAAATAATAATCTGACTCATTATATAGTTATGGAAATTGCCGGTGAATTGATTGGTTATGCCGGCTTTTGGCTGGTTGCAGGTGAAGCGCAGATTACCCGCGTGGCTGTTGCCGAGCAGGAACGCGGCAAGAATTTTGGCGTTCGTCTTACTGCAGCACTGGTTAATAAAGCCTGGGAACTGGATGCTGAGGCTGTAACACTGGAGGTAAGGGAAAGCAATATTGCCGCTCAGAAAACATATCTTACCTGCGGTTTTGCCAGTGAGGGCATCCGTCCCAACTATTATGAGGATAATCACGAAAATGCAGTAATTATGTGGTTGTACAGGCAAGGAGCAGCACATGAAGAATAAAGATGTATATATTTTAGGTATAGAAAGCAGCTGTGACGAAACTGCTGCTGCAGTAGTAAAAAATGGACGTGAGGTTCTGAGCAATATTATTTCCTCGCAGATTGTTGTACATCGTAAATTTGGCGGCGTAGTGCCTGAAATTGCTTCCCGTAAGCATATTGAAAACATTATGCCGGTTATTGATGAAGCCTTGCGGCAGGCGGATAAAACTCTGGCTGATATTGATGCAGTGGCAGTAACTTATGGACCGGGCCTTGTAGGGGCATTGCTGGTTGGTTTGTCTGCTGCCAAGTCATTGGCGTGGGCTGCTGATAAGCCGTTAATCGGTGTTAATCATCTGGAAGGCCATGTATTTGCCAACTTTTTGTCAGATGCAGATTTAGAGCCGCCGTTCATGGCTTTGGTAGTAAGCGGCGGGCATACTGCGCTTTTGAAGGTTACCAGTTATAACAGCTTTGAGCTGCTAGGACAGACTCGTGATGATGCAGCAGGTGAAGCCTTTGATAAAATTGCCCGTGTTATGGGTTTGCCTTATCCGGGTGGACCGGAAATAGAAAAACTTGCACTGAACGGCAATCCGCAGGCGATTGAGTTTCCGGTTGCCAAACTGGATGCGCCGTATGAATTCAGTTTCAGTGGTTTGAAGTCAGCTGTAATAAACTATCTGCATACACAAAAACAGCGCGGTGCGGAGATTAATTATGCTGATGTAGCGGCATCTTTCCAGCAGGCAGTTGTTAATGCATTAGTGAAGAAGGCTGTTCAGGCATTGCAGGATACGGGGCTGAAAGAAATAGTATTGGCGGGCGGCGTATCTGCCAATAAAACACTGCAAACAGAATTAGCACGTGCTGTAAGCGAGGTTGGCGCCCGACTGGTACATCCTACACCAATCCTGTGTACAGATAACGCAGTAATGATAGCCTGCCGCGGTTACTTTATGTACCAGGCTGGAATGAGCAGTCCACTGGACCTGAACGCTGTTCCTTCGTTAAAACTGGGTTAAACAAAAGTACATTTTGTGCATAAGCCTGTGGATAATGTGGATAAAAAATAGAAAATAACATGCACAAGCCATTTATGCTGTGGATAAGATTGTGTATAAACCTTAGTAATTGTGGATTATTTTACAGCAAGATGTGGAAAAAACATTTTGTGGGGATGAGGGGTAAACATGCTGAACAATTTGACAGCAGAACAAAAAAACATTTTACAGAATATGCTGCCGGCTTTAGGATTGGCATCTGATATAGCCAGAGCTAAATTAACCGTTTTTTTGCCGGACAGTGATAAAAAATTTTTCAACATCTATAAACAAATCAGGCCGCTGACCTTGCTGGGAGAAGCTGGGGCCGATATGTCAGGGCAGCGGGTGCGTTGTCTGGAAGAACCCTTGGTAGCGCGCGCCATGCAGCAAAATATTCCTGTGACAGGCAAGCGTGAGTGGAAGCTGGGAATTTTCAGTAGCTTTCGCGTTTTTCCACTCAGGGATGGTTTTGGTAAATGTTTCGGAGCGCTCAGCTTTGATACAGATGATCCTGACGAGGTTATGCTGCGTACTGCGTTAGACTTTTTAATGAGCGTACCTGTTGGCAGCGTGCGTCAATACGAAAGACTGTCGCCGGAAGACGGTTTAATGGTTGTCGATGCTCAAAAAGTAATTATTGCAGTTAATAATAAAGCACGCCATATTTTTCAGGTACTGCATGTTGCTGATGTTTTAGGACGCAGAACTAATGATTTGGCTATTAACTGGCCGCTGGTAGGGATGGTTATTGACACCGGCATTGCCGAGAGCAAGCAGTTTTTTATGCATGGCAGACTGCTTTTGATGAAGGTATTGCCTGTGCCTGCCCGGCCTAAAAGCAATTGTGCCATTGTTATTTTGCAGGATATTACCGAGCTGCATAAAAAAGATGAAGAACTGCTGATAAAGTCTGCGGTCATCAAGGAAATTCATCATCGTGTGAAGAACAATCTGCAGACTATTGTCAGCCTGCTGCGTTTGCAGGAGCGCCGTACTGAAAGCAGTGAAGCAAAAAGTATTTTGCAGGACTGCATAGGCAGAGTGAACAGCATTGCCGTAGTGCATGAATATCTTTCTCAGCAGGGAGATGGTATGATTGACGTAGGCAAGGTGGCAAAAAGTATTTATCAGGCGCTTGTCAGCAGTATGCTGAATTCTGATTTTGTACTGGAAACTGATTTTGCTACCGATAATGTGCTGCTGCCATCAGAAAAGGCGACAAGTATTGCCCTGATTTTAAACGAGCTGCTGCAAAATGCTATTGAGCATGCTTTTGCAGGCAGAACAAACGGCAAGCTGACAGTGCGGTTTAACGACAGCGGCAGCTGCTATGAGCTTTTGATTGCCGATAATGGCGTGGGACTGCCGCCGGATTTTTCCTGGCAGCAGAGCAGCAGTCTTGGACTTAAAATTATCAAGACGATGGCAGAGGCTGACTTGAAAGGCAGTTTTGCTTTAGTGCCGCTGGCTGATGGCGGTGTGCAGGCTTCGGTGATTATTCCTAAAGGCGGTGTTGAAAAATGATGCAGAAACTGAGAATACTTTTGGCAGACGATGAAGCGCTCATTCGTCTTGACTTGCGTGAGATGCTTACGGAAGCAGGACATGAAATAGTAGGTGAGGCAGCCAACGGGCAGGAGGCTGTGCAGCTGGCGCAGGAGCTGCATCCTGATATCGTGATTATGGATGTTAAAATGCCTGTTATGGATGGGCTGACTGCAGCTCAGCAGATAACTGAGGATGAAATAGCGCCGGTACTTTTGCTTACGGCCTACAGTCAGCAGGATATTGTAGCAAGAGCGACGGAAGCAGGAGTTATCGCTTATCTGGTTAAACCGGTGCGTGAGCAGCAGCTTTTTCCTGCTGTGGAAGTAGCAGTAAGCCGTTTTCGTGCCTGGCAGGAATTGGGACGTGAGCTGGATGAGCTCAAGGAAAGCCTGGCTACACGCAAACTTGTTGACAGAGCTAAAGGAATTTTGATGACTGCTCATAAGATGACGGAGCAGGAAGCATATAGAAAAATGCAGCAGTTCAGTATGGCTAAACGTATTAGCTTGAAAAAGCTGGCCGAAGAAATAATAGCTGCCGATGAAAAATATAGAAAATAAGAGCCTTAGGGCTCTTATTTTTTTGCCAAGATTAAATTTTACGTTCAGAAGTGTGAAATTGCTGTTCGTAATGGCAAAAATCAGCTTCGCAAAGTAAAAAAATCCTTTGGTAAAGATAAAATTGCCGTTCAAAACAGAAATTTGCAAAAAAATTGTAAAAAAACAGATATAAGCTATTGCATTTTTTTTACTCTTGATTATAATAATAATTGTAATTAGCACTCGGATAAAAAGAGTGCTAACAATTTAAACAATTCTTACATTACATATTACTGAAAGGGGTTTTCAAAGATGTTGAAACCGTTAGCTGATCATGTTGTTGTTGAAATCGTAACCAAGGAAGAAAAAACTGCCAGCGGCATTTATCTTCCCGATACTGCTTCTAAAGAAAAACCGCAAACCGGTAAAGTTGTTGCTGTAGGTGCAGGCAAAGTTACCGATAACGGTACCCGCGTTGCTCCGGAAGTAAAAGCCGGTGATGAAGTTGTTTTCGCTAAATACAGCGGAACCGAAGTAAAACTGGATGGCAAAGAATATCTGATTCTCTCTGAACGCGATATCCTCGCAGTAGTTGAAAAATAATTTGTACTGATTAAAAGAAATTAAAGGAGCGATTTATAATGGCTAAACAAATTCTGTTCAATGAAGAAGCACGCCGCAGCCTGGAACGCGGTGTTAACGCACTTGCTGATGCTGTAAAAGTAACCCTTGGTCCTAAAGGCCGTAACGTTGTATTGGAGAAAAAATTCGGTGCACCGACCATCACTAACGATGGTGTTACCATTGCTCGTGACATCGAACTGGAAGATCCGTTTGAAAATATGGGTGCACAGCTGGTTAAAGAAGTTTCTATCAAAACCAATGATGTAGCAGGCGATGGTACTACTACTGCTACCGTACTGGCACAAGCTATGATTCGCGAAGGTATGCGTAATGTTGCTGCCGGCGCTAACCCGATGGTACTGAAAAAAGGTATGCAAAAAGCAGTTAACGTTCTGGTTGAAGAACTGAAAGCTGTTTCTCAAAAAGTTGAAACTAAAGAAGCTAAAGCACAAGTTGCTTCCATTTCCGCAGCTGATGAAGAAATCGGCAAACTGATTGCTGACGCTATGGAAAAAGTTGGCGACGACGGCGTTATCACCGTTGAAGAATCCAAAACCATGGAAACCTGTCTGGAAACTGTTGAAGGTATGCAATTTGACCGCGGCTACATTTCCCCGTACATGGCAACTGACCCGGATAAAATGGAAGCAGTACTGAACAATCCGCTGGTACTGATTACCGACCGCAAAATTACCATGATTCAAGACATCATGCCCGTACTGGAAAAAGTTGTACAAGGCGGCCGTGAACTCCTGATTATTGCTGAAGATATCGAAGGCGAAGCACTGGCAACTTTGGTTGTTAACAAACTGCGCGGTACCTTCAAAGCTGTAGCTGTTAAAGCACCTGGCTTTGGTGACCGTCGTAAAGCAATGCTGCAGGATATTGCAATTCTCACCGGTGCAACCGTTATCAGTGAAGAAGTTGGCCGTAAACTGGACAGCGCAACCATGGAAGACCTCGGCCAAGCTGGTCAAGTTCGCGTAACTAAAGAAATGACCACTATCGTTGACGGCATGGGCGACAAAGCTGAAATCGCTGCTCGTGTTGCACAAATCCGTGCTCAAATTCCGGAAACCACTTCCGAATTCGATAAAGAAAAACTCCAGGAACGTCTTGCTAAACTGGCAGGCGGCGTTGCAGTAATCAAAGTTGGTGCTGCTACCGAAGTTGAATTGAAAGAAAAGAAACTCCGCATCGAAGATGCTCTGAACGCTACTCGCGCAGCTGTTGCTGAAGGTATTGTTGCCGGCGGCGGTACTGCACTCCTGCAAGTACAAAGCGCACTGAACAAGATTAAAGCTTCCGGCGATGAAAAAACCGGTGTAGATATCGTTAAACGCGCTATCGAAGAACCTGTTCGTCAAATCGCTTACAATGCTGGTCTGGAAGGTGCAGTTATCGTTGATACTATTAAACGCAGCCGCAAAGGTGTTGGCTTTAACGCTCTGACTGAAAAATATGTTGATATGATTGCCGAAGGCATTGTTGACCCGACTAAAGTTACCAGAAGCGCACTGCAAAATGCAGCAAGCATCGCAGCAATGGTACTGACTACTGAATCCATCGTAGCTGACAAACCGTCTAAAGAAGCTGCTCCTGCAGCAGGTATGCCCATGGGCGGCGGTATGCCCGGCATGATGTAATCCTGCCTCAGTAAAGTGAACTGAAACTGTTAAGACCCCGCAGATTTTTCTGCGGGGTCTTTTTAGTTAAAAATTGATTTTTACATCTGATTATGATAAGATTTATAGAATAAAATCGTTATAAATTTTACAAATTTTGCTGCTTTGGCAGCACAAAAATAAAAAGGAGTGTGACAGTAGGCATGCAAACCAAAGAACAAGAAATGATACTGGTAATCGACTTCGGCGGTCAGTATAACCAGCTGATTGCTAGACGTGTACGTGAATGCGGCGTATACTGTGAAATTGTTTCTTATAAGGCAAGTCTGGACAAAATTAAAGCTAAAAATCCTAAAGGCATTATTTTTACCGGCGGTCCTAACAGCGCTTATTTGGAGGATTCTCCTACTATTGATCCGGAAATCTACACCTGGGGTGTGCCTGTACTGGGCATCTGCTACGGCAGCCAGCTGATGATGCATATGCTGGGCGGCAATGTATGCAAAGCTCCGGAACGTGAATACGGCAAAACCGTTGTAGATATCGACGTAACCAGCCCCATGTTCAGCGGTCTGTCCGCTCAGAATGTCTGCTGGATGAGCCATAACGACTATATCGAAACTGCTGCTCCCGGTTTTGAAATTGTGGCATATACTCCTAACTGCCCGGTTGCTGCAGCACAGGATAAAGCACGTGGCCTCTACTGCGTACAATTCCATCCGGAAGTACTGCATACCGATAACGGTACTAAAATGCTGAGCAATTTCGTATACAATGTATGCGGCTGCGCTGGTACCTGGAAAATGGATTCCTTTGTAGAAGAAACGGTAAAAGCATTGAAGGAAAAAATCGGTGACGGCAAAGTACTGTGTGCTTTGTCCGGCGGCGTAGATTCCAGCGTATGTGCAGCTATGCTGGCTAAAGCTATTGGTAAACAGCTGACCTGCGTATTTGTTGACCATGGTCTGCTGCGTAAAAACGAACGCGAAGAAGTATGCTCTGTATTTGGTGAAGGCGGTCAGTTTGACAGCAACTTCATCTGCGTAGATGCTCGTGAACGCTTCTACGGCAAACTGAAAGGCGTAAGCGCTCCTGAAGGTAAACGCAAAATCATCGGTGAAGAATTCATCCGCGTTTTTGAAGAAGAAGCTAAGAAAATTGGCGCTGTTGACTATCTGGCACAGGGAACTATTTATCCTGACGTAGTAGAAAGCGGCCTGGGCGGCGAATCTGCTACCATTAAGAGCCATCACAATGTTGGCGGTCTGCCTGATTTTGTTGATTTTAAAGAAATCGTTGAACCGCTGCGTGACCTGTTTAAAGATGAAGTACGTCAAGCCGGCAGAGAACTTGGCCTTCCTGAATATCTGGTTGCTCGTCAGCCGTTCCCGGGACCGGGCCTTGCTATCCGTATCATTGGCGAAGTAACTCCTGAAAAAGTTGCTATTGTACAAGATGCTGATGCTATCTATCGTGAAGAAGTAGACAAGCTGCCTGCTGCTGAACGTCCCAGCCAGTATTTTGCAGCATTGACTAATATGCGCAGCGTAGGTGTTATGGGTGACGAACGTACTTATGATTACGCTATCGCACTGCGTGCTGTAACTACTACAGACTTTATGACTGCAGAAGTTACCATGCTGCCGCCAGCTACTATTACTACAGCTGCTAACCGTATCGTTAATGAAGTAAAACATATCAATCGCGTGCTGTTTGACTATACTACCAAACCGCCTGCAACAATTGAGTTTGAATAAGAATTCTTAGTTACATATTTTAAAGAGCTATCTTTAGGAAGATAGCTCTTTTTTGTTATTAATTTTTATATTGCTATTGTTCTAGATGTAGAATATAATGAATGTTATTATGTGAATTTTTTTTTGCATTTTGGAGGTAAACATGAAATATATGTCTGCTAGAGAAGCTGCTGATAAATGGGGAATTTCGCAAAGAAGAGTTGCTGTTCTATGTTCAGAAAATCGAATTAATAATGTAACTATGATAGGCAATATGTGGCTTATTCCAATTGATGCAGAGAAACCTAGTGATGCTAGAAGTGTTCGATATGTAAAAGATTATCATTATGTCCATACCCAAATTCGTAACCTTCACCTCGAGGGCCGTTCCCGTCGAGGTGGAAAACATAGATACCGACCAGATCATCCCGGCGCGCTTTCTGAAAGCCACCGAACGCAAGGGCTTCGGCGACAATCTTTTCCGCGACTGGCGCTACGACGCCGCGGGACAGCGGATCGCTTCGTTCCCTTTGAACGATCCCCGCTACGAGGGGCGAATCCTCGTCGCCGGGCGCAATTTCGGCTGCGGAAGTTCGCGCGAGCATGCCGCCTGGGCCATCGCCGACTACGGTTTCCGCGTCGTGGTGTCGAGCTTCTTCGCCGACATCTTCCGCAACAACACCCTGAATAACGGCCTGCTGCCGATCCGTGTGAGCGAGGAGTTTCTGAAAGCTGTTTTCGGCGAGATCCGGCGCGACCCGAAGGCGCAGTTCACCGTCGATCTGGGCAACCAGACGCTGACCATCGTGTCGGACGGGCGCAGCGAGGGTTTCGAGATCGACGCCTACAAGAAACGCTGTCTCGAAAACGGCTACGACGACGTGGACTAACTGCGGAGTATCGCCGACCGGATCGAGGCCTTCGAAGCCGCCCGCAAATAGCCTGCGCCGATGTTTCCCCCGGTTGAAATCATGGACACCACGCTGCGCGACGGCGAGCAGACCTCGGGCGTCTCCTTCAACGCCCGTGAAAAACTCTCCATCGCCCGGCTGTTGCTGGAGGAACTGCACGTAAGCCGCATCGAGATCGCCTCGGCGCGGGTCTCGCAGGGCGAACAGCAGGCCGTGCGCGCCATCGCCGAATGGGCTGCCGCCAAGGGCTATGCCGACCGTGTGGAAGCGCTGGGATTCATCGACGGCGGGGTGTCGCTCGACTGGCTCGGGACCGCCGGATGCCGCGTGGTCAACCTGCTGGCCAAAGGTTCGCGGAAACATTGCGAGGGGCAGCTGCGCCGCACGCCCGAACGGCATCTGGAGGATGTGCGTGCCGAGATCCTTGCGGCCGTCGACCGCGGGATGAAGGTGAACCTCTACCTTGAGGATTGGTCCAACGGCATGCGCCGTTCGCCCGACTACGTCTACGCGATGCTCGACGGACTGGCCGACGCTCCCGTCAGCCGGTTCATGTGCCCCGATACGCTGGGCGTCCTCGACCCCTACGACACCGAACGTTTCTGCCGCGACCTGGTGGAGCGTTATCCGTCGCTGCATTTCGATTTCCACGCCCACAACGACTACGACCTCGCCGTGGCCAACACCGACGCCGCCGTGCGTGCGGGTTTCCACGGCGTTCACGTCACCGTGAACGGGCTGGGCGAGCGGGCCGGCAACGCGCCGCTGTCGAGCGCGGTGGCCGTGCTGCACGACCGCCTGGGCCGCACGACGGGGATCGACGAAACGAAGATCAACCGCGTCAGCCGCACGGTCGAGAGCTATACGGGCATCCGCATTCCCGCCAACCGACCGATCGTCGGCGCGAGCGTCTTCACGCAGTGCGCGGGCATCCACGCCGACGGCGACAGCAAGAACAACCTCTACTTCAACGAACTGCTTCCCGAGCGTTTCGGGCGCGTCCGCGAATACGCCCTAGGCAAAACCTCGGGCAAGGCCAATGTCCTGAAAAACCTCGAAGCGCTGGGCATCGACCTCGACGAGGCCGCGATGCGCAAGGTGACCGAACGGGTGGTCGAGTTGAGCGACAAGAAGGAGCAGGTGACGGCCGAGGACCTGCCGTATATCATCGCCGACGTGCTGCGCTACGACCCGGTCGACACCCCGGTCCGGATTCTCAATTACAGCCTCTCGCTGGCGCAGGGGATGCACCCCGTCGCGACGCTCCGGATCGAGATTCACGGCTGCGCGTACGAGCGGACCTCGGCGGGCGACGGCCAGTACGACGCCTTCATGCGCGCCCTGCGGCAAATCTACCGCGAACAGCTCGGGCGCGAGTTTCCGATGCTGCGCGACTATACCGTTTCGATTCCGCCCGGAGGCCGCACCGACGCCTTCGTGCAGACGATCATCACCTGGGAGATGGACGGCCGCGAGTTCAAGACCCGCGGGCTGGACGCCGACCAGACGGAGGCTGCCATCAAGGCGACTGTCAAAATGTTGAATATCATTGAAATAAACTATAACGACAATGGATGTTAAAATCGCTCTTTTAGCCGGCGACGGCATCGGTCCCGAGATCGTCGCCGAAGCCACGAAAGTGTTGGACCGCGTGGCGGAAAAATTCGGACACAAGATCGAATACCGTCCCGCATTGGTGGGAGCCGCGGCCATCGACGCCGGGCGACCCCTATCCCGACGAGACGCACGCCGTCTGTCTTGCGGCGGACGCCGTGCTGTTCGGAGCCATCGGGGACCCCAAATACGACAACGACCCCACGGCGAAGGTGCGGCCCGAGCAGGGGCTGCTGCGGATGCGCAAGTCGCTGGGGCTGTTCGCCAACCTGCGCCCGGTGGCGCTGTTCGACGCCCTGGCCGACCGTTCGCCGCTCCGGGCGGAGGTGGTCCGCGGCACGGATTTCATCTGCGTGCGCGAACTCACGGGCGGCATCTACTTCGGCCGTCCGCAGGGCCGCGATGAGGAGGGTGCGCGCGCCTTCGACACCTGCACCTACACGGTCTCGGAGATCGAACGGGTCCTGCACGTGGCGTTCCGGCAGGCCGTGTCGCGCCGCCGCAAACTGACGGTTGTCGACAAGGCCAACGTGCTGGAAACCTCGCGTCTGTGGCGTGAAACGGCCCAGCGGGTAGCCCGGGAGTATCCCGAGGTGGCGGTGGACTATATGTTCGTGGACAACGCCGCCATGCAGATCATCCGCCAAC
>UQLS01000013.1 GCA_900541915.1 uncultured Phascolarctobacterium sp.
TTGCCGAGAACTGCCCCTATGGCAGGATGGTTAAGCATAGTAAAGATATTCAGATTGCGGCATAAGGAGATTACCATGAATATTTTTACTAAAGCAACCATCTACTACACCAGAGCCGTAGCAGAAGAAATCAAGCATAATAAAGCTTTCAGTACCCAGGTGCTTTTTGCTATCCGCAGATTTTTCTGCCAGGACTGGGGCGATACATCTTCGGAAGATAAAGCTGTTAATGAAGACGCCTTAAAATACAAAGACTTTATCCTTGCTGCCTATGCTACCTGTAAAGGCAGGCTATGGATTACTGCCGAGAGTACCGATAAGACAGAATATGACATTATCACTGTACTTTTTCCGGCTGATTATTAAATTACAAAAACGAGGAGTGAATATATATGGAAAACGCAAAGATTGCTAAAAAACTTGTCGCTGTTATGAACGAATGCAGTCATGTAGCCAAGAACGGTATCAACAGCTTCCACAATTATAAGTATGCTACTGCCGAGGATGTGCTGCAGAAGGTCAATGAATCACTTACCAAAAATAAGCTGGCAAGTATTGTCTGTCCTACATTAGAAAGTATGGTTGACGTAACCAACCTCAAGGGTAACACCGAGCATTTGGCAACAGTATCTGTACAAGTGCATATAATCGACAGTGATAGCGGCGAAAGCGTTGATTTATTTGGTATAGGCTCCGGGCAGGATGCCGGCGATAAAGCTGTGATGAAGGCACAGACGGCAGCAATCAAGTATGCCTTCATGCTCAGTCTTTGCATAGCTACAGGTGATGATCCGGAAGCGGATGGTAAGACTGACGAAGCAACCTGCACTGAAAGTCAGCAAAATATAAAACCTGCTACTACTAAACCAAAAGCTGCACCAAAGAAAACAGCGGGTGAAGGAGTGGCAATCTGCGCAGGCTGCGGCGAAGAGATAACCAGTGAGAAAGTTGTACAGTTTTCTGTAAGCAGGTTTGGACAGCCGCTCTGCATGGACTGTCAGAAGAAAGCCAACAGAGCAGCATAAAGAAGGTGAAATCATGAAGAACTGGAGCAGGTCAGAGAATTATATCTTCAACGATATGCTGCGCAAGTCAGAGCAGCTGATAGCAGAGCTGGTGAAAGATGAAGAAGGCTTCAAAGACATAGTAACTATTGAGCGTATCGCCAATATACTTATCATCCGGCTACGGAAGTTCCTGAAGGTTATGACCGATGATGAAATCTACACGATGCTGAAAGGAATGCAGTCGCTGAAGAAGATGCGCGCGCTACAGAAGCATAAGCTGGTAGAAGTAATCAGAGAGTATTGGAACTAAGAAATGCCAGCGAGTAATTCGCTGGCATTAAATGTTTATAAATAGCTATGTTTAACTTAATAATACATAGAATGTCAAATAAGAAGCACATATATACGATAAGTGTAACGGCACAGTAAATGCTTCTGTAGCATAATATTTATATAAGCTGATGTTTTATGTTAAAGGGTGAAAAGAATGTTCTCGTTAGAGTATAGGATGATTGGTGCTAAAGTTTTATATTACCGCAGGCTAAAAGGATGGACTCAAAAAGAGTTATCAGATGCTTCAGGTGTATCTCGTTCGAGAATATCTGATATTGAATGTGGTAAAGGCCCATACAATATTGAGTCAATTTTACTGATAGCACAAGCTTTAGAAATTGAATATCAGCTGCTGATGGAAAAATAAAAAATAGAGGGTGATTTGATGCAGGATGTATTGAAATTAGAATTTGGTTCTCAGCAATTTGAGTATGATAAGGATTACCTTATCTATGCTGATTTTAGAAAAAAGGCTATTAATATTGCGACAAATAGTAGTTTGGTTTTTATAGAGGAGTATAGAAAATTTAAAGAACTTGATGTACTCATCAAACAAGGATTTTATCTTGGAAACTTGATAATAAATCAAGTTATTGAACATGCTGTAAAAGACTGTATTGAATTAGAAATGTATGATGTTAATGTAGATGTTTTTATGGCACATGATTATGATAATAATATATGGAAACCTTGGCTGGAAGTATGCTCATTTATAAACGACCAGTATGTTGATATTGAATGTGCGAAAAAATCTGAAGAAGAAAGAAGAGCTTTTAGAAAAGCTACACGCTTACAGTTAGTTGGTGGTGGTTTCGGGTTACAAGGCGCAGCTGTAGGTATATTAAAAGCTGGAGCTGTTAATGCTGTTACAGGTATAGCTCATAGTATTTTTAATTCTATAGGTAATGCTTGGGACTCTATGAATGCGTACAAGAAAAAATGTGCAATATATGAAAATGAGAATACTCTTAAAGCGTTACAAAGCGCATTAAGCCAAAGTATTTTAAATGTATATGATAACCTGGCTATAAATTTATTGAAATTAAATGTTAATAATGAAGGTAATATCAGAAAATTTAATGCAATTATGGACAATCTTCGTGAAAATAGAATTCCGGAAGATAAAGTTCATACTACATTATTTGAATTATTAAAGTTAAATCCAATGAATTTTTCTATATATGAACGATTGGATGAATGTGTGGTTGATGAGAAATCTTATCATGATTTTTTGAATTTTAAAAAAATATTTGGCATATGCGATTATGAAGTATTAAATATTAAAGTAAATAATGCTCTTAATGAAGCTGACCATCAAATCGCAGAAATGCAGTTGAAAGCCGTTGATGGAACAGATGATGATAAGTTGGCATTGCTGAAATATTGTTTAACTTATGACTTACTGACAAATAAAAAGAAGTATGTTAGTGAAACGACAAAGTTAATTAATTGCTTAATAGGAGCAAAGCATACAGATTCTCTTATTTTTATGGCAAAAAGATTAATTTATATGAGACATTCTTATGAAAATATAGTTCCTAATGCAATAGAATTTTATAAAAGTGCAATTGAAAATGGATCAGCGAGAGCAGCGTATGAATTAGGAAAGTTATATTATGAAGGTGAAGCTATAAAAAAAGATATAGAAACAGCGGATAATTATTTTAAAAAATCTATGGAATTAAGTACAGCCAATGACGCGTATATTGTTGCTGAAATGTACCAACATGGATATGGAGTTAACAAAGATGAGAAGAAAGCAAAAGAGTACTATGAGAAAGCCGTTGAATTAGATTCTGTTGAGTTTAATAGTGATGAAGCAGCACTGCAACTGGCTAGGTTTGCTTTAATTGAAGAATATACAGAAGATAGTGAGTTGGATTGTAACAAATATGCAGGTGATGAAGCAGAAATACAATTAGCCTTAGTTTCTATGGTTAAAGATAAGGAAAATAAATCAAATTATTATTATCAACTCATATTAGATAGGTATTCAGATAAGAAATCTCATGTTGTAGCTGATATGTATGCGCTTGGAGAGTTTGTTTATCAAGATATAGAAAAAGCTGATGAAATTTATAAAAAAATAGTCATTTTTGGTGATGCTGATATTTTGCATAAACATTTTACATCTTTCTTGTTATATAGGGGTAAACTGTCTGATAATGAAAAGGATAGAAAAGTTTATTATACTTTGGCTATGCATTTAGGCAGTAAACAGGCTGTTGCAAGAATTGCAATAGATAAGATTGAGAATTTTAATGGTACAGATGCTGACTTAAAGAAATGTGAAGAGTTGTTTGAGCAAGCAATAGACTATGGTGATACTGAAGCTGCTATTGCTATAGGGGACTTTTATTTAAAAAGGTATATAGATTTTTATAAGCGAAATGATATAACTTATCCATATTACTTAGAAAAAGCTGTGCAATACTTTTGTGCTGCCCAAAAATTAGGAGATCCTTTGGGCGCTAAAAAATTAGGTGATATATGCTTGGATAGCAATTATGAAATTGGAAATGAATCCCAAGCGATTGAATATTATATACAAGCTGGTGACTTGGGTGATAATGAAGGCTATGAATGTGCAGCAAAGATATATTTAGAGTCAAAGTATGATAATAATGTTCAAGAAGCGTTAAAGTTATATGAAAAAGCATTATCACAAGGTTCTAGTTCTGCTGCATTAGAATTAGGAGAAATTTATTCTACTATCAGATATGGTAATAAGGACTTTTCTAAAGCTATTGAGTATTATGTGAAAGCTGGAGATTTAGGATATCGCGAAGGGTACTTCAAGGCAGCAAAAACTTATATGAATAGTGAATATGAGTTAAAGAATGCATTAGAAGCAATTAAATATTTCGAAAAAACAGGAGATTTGGGTGATAGTGAAGGTTATTTGAAAATAGCTGAAATTTATTTGGATAATGAAATTGGATTAAATGATGCATATAAAGCCGTGGAATATTTACAAAAGGCTGTGAAAGCAGATAATGCGGAAGCTATGTGTATATTAGGCAGTTTATATGAAAACGGTACTGGTATTGAACAAAATTATGATAAAGCATTAAGTTTATATCAGAAAGCATGGAATTTACAATGTGCAAAGGCAGCATATTTGTTAGGTCAATATTCATTAAAAACTGGTGATGTTGATAATGCTTTAAATTGGTTTTTACTGGCTTGCGACAAACACTATTCTGATGCATTTTATAGTGCAGCTGAAATTTTCTATAGCAAGAAAGATTATGCTAATGCTCATATGTATTATTGGCATGCATCAAAAAAGTTTGGCTATGAAGAGATTGCTGAAGCCAAAATGAAAGAACTTATGGAAAATGAAGTTGCAAAACAGGAAATTGAAAAAAATATAGAATCTATTAATAAAAATAATCAAACTAATCAAACTAATCAGAATAACATTCGAATTCAAGAAAATATTGAGAAAGTAAGTAATGTAAAAAAAGACGATTCTCCTGGTTGTTTTACAACGATTGGAGGAATTATATTTTGGGGTTTGATAATTAAATGGTTATTCTTTTAGTATTTGAGAAAAGTAAGCTTGAGAGGAGCAATAATAATGAAAAGCATAGTTAAGATACTTATAGCTATAATCAGCTTGATTTGTTTAGGTTGTGGTGGTAATGATAATAAGGCATCAGAAAATCCATTTCAGAAATATGCTAATGAGCCTATTTTTTTTGAAGGGTATCAAAAATATTTTGTAACAGAGTATTGTAAAGAAATTGATAACTTTAATTCAGAATATTTATCTTTACAAAAGGATATTGATAAGTTATTGAGTGATCCAAATACAAAAGCTGTGCTTCTTAAAGCAGACAAAGGCTTTTTTTCAGATAAAATTGAATATTCTGTTACAAATGATGAAAGTATTTATAAAGGTAAGCTATCTTGTTTATCGTATATAGGTAATTTAAAAAATAACAAACCTGATGGTGTGGGTATGATATTTATAGTCAATAGATTTAACTCTCGTGAAACATATAGAGCTTATGCAGGACATTTTGAAGATGGAAAATTTGATGGATACGGTATTATATATAGAATACCTAATGGAGAAAATCATTATATACAAGAGAAAGGCTTTGTTACTAACTTAAAATATGTAAATCAGCAGGTTATAAACCATAGTGGAGATTTAACCAGCCAAAATTTAAGTAAAAGAAGTAAAGCAGAAGTCTATAATAATGATTTAATAGATAAATATATGAATTTAGCATTGAAATTCGATAATAGTATGTCGTATGAAGGGAATTTTAAGGATGGTTTGAGAGATGGTAATGGCATATTATATTCTTATGGTAATTTTATTACATGGATAGAACCAGGTAAAAAAGAGTTTGACCAGCTAAGAAATAAAATTCAAAGTTATCTTGATGGTAAAGTAAAAGATAATAGTCGTTATGGAAAAATGTCACAGATGGAGTTACAGGATAGACTTAGAAATTTAGATGAATATGAAAAAATTGATGAAGCATCTGTAAGATGCCAAGGAAGACTATATGTAATGTCTGGTGAATTTGATAATGAGCCAGATGGTAAATGTGTCGTATATACACAAAATGATACTGGAGATAAAGGGTATAAATTTTTCGAGTGTGAAGCAGATGAAAATAAATTAACGGGTGATGGTAAAGTATGGAACATTAAAGGAGAGGTAGTGTATGAAGGAAAGGCTGGAACTATAATGGATATAGTAAAGCAACTGGATTTAAGAGAAAATCTCACTTTAAAGGATTATAAATTGAAGGATGATTATTTGAACATTAAACTTTAAATTATGTCCAATGTCCGGATGTCCGGCAGAAATAGAGTGTGTAAGCCGCTTAAATAGCGGCAGACACACTCTTTTTTGTTGTTTAAATCTTGAGCAGGATATAATTTTTCTTATAGGTAAGCAGGCCATCTTTCTGCATCTTGGAAAGTTCGTTGCTCATAGTGCTGCGGTCGACATTAAGATAATCCGCTAACTGCTGGCGGTTATATGGAATAACGAAAGAGTTGCTGCCGGCACGTTTGGCACATTCGGAGAAGTAGGACATTAACCTTCCACGGATTGATTTGGAGCTAGTATGCAGGATGCGCTGCGAGAGCTGGAGACTTTTATAAGCGCAGACAGTAAGCAGATTACGCGCAAGTTTAGCATGAATGGGGCAGGCGTTAGGACAGGTTGTTAAAATGCGTCTGGCGTTGATAAATAATATGCAGGTATCTTCTGCAGCTGTTACCGTTACCAGCAGCGGCTGCCCGGGAATGCAGGCATATATTTCGGCAAAGACACAGCCGGGGGCTGCATTGCCTAAGATACTGGCATTGCCCCAAATATCATTACAGGAAATCAGAGCCATGCCGGACAGTACGATACCGATATTCTCTGTCATACTGCCTTCTGAAAGAATGGTTTCTCCTTTTTGATAATCACGCTTGAAAGTATTTAGGCACGTTAGCAGCGTCTTTATTTCATCTTCCTGCAGACCACGAAATAACTTGGTATTAGCTAAATGCATATTTTTCTCCTTTTGTTGTTATAACAACGGATTTATTGGTTTAATTATAGTATGGTAATGGTAGAAACACAAGTGAAAGGGTGATAACAGTGCTCAGAAAGATTATCCAGATAGATGAACATAAATGCAACGGCTGCGGTGCGTGCGCGACTGCTTGCCATGAAGGCGCCATCGGCATTGTGGAGGGCAAAGCCAGACTGTTGCGTGATGATTATTGTGATGGATTGGGCGACTGCCTGCCGGTGTGTCCGACAGGAGCTATTTCTTTTGTAGAGCGGGAGGCTGCTGCCTATGATGAACAGGCTGTACAGGCCAATATAAAAAAACACCGGCAGTTTAATGCAGCTGCTGCAGGATGCCCTGGCAGCAGGATGCAGTGTCTGCAGCCTGGGCAGAAAGTTGCCGTTTCTGCAGTGCAGACTGCGTCGCAGTTAGGACAATGGCCCTGCCAGATTAAACTGGTTTCGGTTAATGCCCCATATTTTGCCGGAGCCAAACTGCTGATTGCCGCTGATTGCAGCGCTTATGCTTATGCCAGATTGCATGATGAATTTATGCGCGGCAAAATTACGCTGATTGGCTGTCCCAAGCTTGATAATACAGATTACAGCGATAAGCTGACGCAGATTATTCAAAATAACGATATCAAAAGCGTGACTATCGTCAGGATGGAAGTTCCCTGCTGCGGCGGACTGGAAATGGCGGCAAAAAAAGCTTTGCAGGCCAGCGGCAAATTTATTCCCTGGCAGGTTGTCACTATTTCGATTGACGGTAAAATTTTAGAGTAAAATTTGCTGAAATATAAGGAGGAAGAATATATGGAACAAAAAATGTTTTGTTATCAGTGTCAGGAAACAGCCGGGTGCAAAGGCTGCACTGTTTCCGGTGTCTGCGGCAAAAAGCCGGAAGTAGCGGTCATGCAGGATCTGCTAGTCTATGTTACCAAAGGTTTGGCTGCCGTTACTACTTCTCTGCGCCAGGAAGGCAGGGTGATAGCTGCTGAGATAAATCATTTGATTAGCTTAAATTTATTTACTACGATTACCAATGCAAATTTTGACCAGGACAGTATTAGAGCAAGAATCCAGACTACGCTGACAGCAAAGCGTGCGCTGCTGGCACAGGTACCGGCTACGGACGGTCTACCTGAAGCTGCACTTTGGGACGGTATCGGCGACTGGGCAGCAAAGGCTGCAGCAGTAGGCGTCCTTGCTACTGCCGATGAAGATATTCGTTCTCTGCGTGAACTCATTACTTATGGTCTTAAAGGTCTGGCGGCTTATTCCAAACACGCCAACGTATTGTTAAAGGACGATGAAGCCGTAGATGCATTTTTGCAGCAAGCATTGGCAGCGACCTTGGATGATACTCTTAATGCGGAAGATTTGCTGGCATTAGCTATGGAAACGGGCAAATATGGCGTGGCAGGTATGGCTATGCTGGACAAGGCCAATACAGACGCTTATGGCAATCCGGAAATTACCCAGGTAAATATTGGCGCAGGAACAAATCCCGGCATCTTAGTATCCGGCCATGACCTGCGCGATTTGGAAATGCTGCTGGAGCAGACCCGGGGAACAGGCATAGATATCTATACTCATTCAGAAATGCTGCCTGCCCATTATTATCCGGCTTTTAAGAAATATCCTCATTTTGTCGGTAACTATGGCAATGCGTGGTGGAAGCAGAAGGAAGAATTTGAAGCTTTTCATGGGCCAATTCTGATGACGACTAACTGTATCGTGCCGCCCAAAGACAGTTATAAAGACAGGCTGTATACTACCGGGGCAGCTGGCTTTCCGGGCTGTACCCATATTCCGGGAGAAATCGGTGAGCAGAAAGACTTTTCTGTAATTATTGAACATGCTAAAAAATGTCCGCCTCCGACTGAGCTGGAAGCAGGTACAATTACCGGCGGTTTTGCTCATGCGCAGGTTCTGGCTTTGGCAGATAAGGTTGTGGAAGCTGTTAAAAGCGGCGCCATCAAAAAGTTTGTTGTCATGGCAGGCTGTGACGGACGCGCTAAAAGTCGTGAATACTATACTGAATTTGCCAGGGCGCTGCCGCAAGATACCGTAATTTTGACAGCAGGCTGCGCCAAATATAAATACAATAAGCTTGCTTTAGGGGATATCAATGGCATCCCGCGTGTTTTGGATGCCGGTCAGTGTAACGATTCCTATTCCTTGGCAGTCATTGCTTTAAAACTTAAAGAAGTTTTTGGGCTGCAGGACATTAACGACCTGCCGATTATTTATAATATTGCCTGGTATGAACAGAAAGCAGTCATTGTATTACTGGCGCTGTTGCATCTTGGCGTGAAAAATATTCATTTAGGGCCTACGCTGCCTGCTTTTCTCAGTCCCAATGTAGCAAAAGTGCTGGTTGAGAAATTTGGCATTGCCGGTATCAGTACTGTAGAAGATGATATGGCGCTCTTTTTTAACGATGACAAATAAATAGTTTTAAGAAACTTCCTCCTGTTTTTACAGAGTGGGAAACAGGTAAAACCTCCTTTATTTTTCAGCTATGAAAAAGTAAGGGAGGTTTTGTTGTGTTCTAAAAAGTATTTATTTTATGGGACATACAGCCAAGGTTAACTGGTACGTAAGTTGCTTGCTTTATATTTTTATAAAGAGAAAAAAGCATTCTTCAAAACAATATCAGTATGAAAGCTTACTGCTTTTATTGTTTTATGAGATGAGAAGCTTTTGCTGATGAAGAGATGGAGGGGGAGGGGTATGTCTGGATGTCCGGCATAAAAACAGTGTAAAAGCAGCAAAATAGCCTGTTTACACACACTGTTTTTACTGGACATGCGTACATCGGACATGATTTTGGAGGTAATTATGATTCATGGATATGCAAGGGTAAGCACCAAAAAGCAGCTGCATGGTAACTCATTAGAAGAACAGGTTCAGTTATTGCAGCAGGCGAAGTGTGATAGAATAATAACAGAGCAGTTTACCGGGGCGACAACGGAACGTCCGGAATTTAAGAAGCTAATCGGTCAGCTGGAGAGTGGCGATACCCTTATTGTCACCAAGCTGGACAGGTTTGCTAGGAATGTTACCGAAGGCATTGATATTGTAAGGCAGCTTTTTGCCAAAGAAGTCAAAGTACATATTTTGAATATTGGCCTGCTGGAAAATACTGCTATGGGAAATTTCTTCCTTACCACGATGCTGGCAGTAGCTGAACTTGAGCGAGCTATGATTTATGAGCGGACGATGGCTGGGCGTGAAATTGCCAGAACCAAAAACGGTTATCGTGAAGGACGGCCAAGAATTGCTGCTGAAAAAATAGAGTTGGCATTAGAGCTGAAAAAGACCAGAACCTACAAAGAAGTTGAGCGGTTAACAGGTATAAGTAAGTCCACGCTAATTCGGTACAGGAAAATATAGCGGAAGCTGTATGCTTCTGCTATTGGTTCAAAAGTCTTGAGTTTTGGGTAAATTGTTTTTCAACGAAGATATCGGCAAAGCTACGGTGTCAAATGTCAGTGTCAAAACGAATTTGAAAATTAATAGGTGGCAGATAAAATGGAGATAAGAATAATACCAATTTTTGATAATGATAAAAAAGTAAACTGGTATGAATGGGTAAAATGTATTATATATGATTTTGCAAAGTGTTCTTTAGTATGTTATGCATATTTACCTGCGTGTCTGTTGTATGAGAGGGGCCGGATTGGTAAAGAGCAGTTAATTGGAGACCGACTGAAATATTACATGGATTTTGATAACCTTAAAGTGGATGGGAAAAAGATAGATGACCTGGATAGCTCTGATTTTGATAAAAAAATCTGTAAATTTGCCAGATTTTTATATTATGAACGAACAGAAAAAAACGATTATGGCCAAGATGTAGATCGTACTTATAAAGTAATCAAAGCTGATTTTAAAAAATTTATTGGTAATCTTGGCTATAAAGATACTCCGGATAGTGAAGCAAAGAAAATAGAAATAAGAAAATCGCTGTTCAAAACATTTATTTTATTCCAAGGAGCAAGCTATTCTTGTAGTAAGAAGGAATCTTGCAATGAAATGACAATTTTTGATTTCAATAACTATGATAGTGAGAAGCTTTATGATTCTGATAGATTCAGATATCTGGATAAATTACTGTTTGATAATGACAGGGAGAATTGTTCGTTTATAGATTTCTATGGTGCTGAATATGGGTTTAATGAAGAGCTGCTGAAAAAATTTTATTCAATACTCATTGTGAATTTTATAAGAACAGATGATGAATTGATAATGTATATGAAAATGATAGATACTATTAGAAAAGAACTCGATCAGAATAGGTATTCAGCAAAAATTTCGCTAGAAAATTTGGAAAAAATTGTAAAATCTGATAAAAAATATCAAAATAATGAATATACTATGTATGAAGTAGAGTCTTATCTATGGAGATTAAAGAATATACGGGAAGAAGATGAAAAAAATATAAATACTATAAATAATATATTAGAACGTGCCCCTATGAATGTAAAAATAGTATTGCATTTTTTCAGCTTAAATGAAATTAAGAGAAGAAATTTCATAAAATTGATATTAGAAAATGAGTCTCCTAAAAGGAAAGCTGATATTAGTTTAGAAGAAAGAGTTGAATTATGGAATATTATTGAGCATTGTGGAAAAAACAGTGATTTTTATAATAAACGTTTGGGTGAATGGGTTAAAAGTTTAGATAAGAAGTCAAAAAACTTTATTATAGAATTTATTTTAGGGAAAGAAAAAAATAACAGCAATAGTGATTTTTATGACCAGCTGAATAACTGGGATGGTAAAATTAAGCAAGTAGCTTTATTTATGAACATAGGTTCAGAACAAACGGGTACTTCATGGTATATATATATAAATATTTTAACGGCTAGGATTATACTACCTATATTAACAAGTCGCAATAATAGCAAGCTGGAAACAGGTTTAAAATTATTTAATGCTAAACAGCATAATGCAGTAAATGATAAAAAAATGTATGATATTTTAAATAAAAGAATGGATAAAAAGAGTATATTCAATATATTTAGTGATGCTTTTAAGTACATGCCCGATGCTGATGAAGCATCTGTAAAGGAGATACAAGAAAAACTTAACAGGAATGAGAAAGTTAACCAAGAAGATGTGATAAATGCTTTTAATAATAATACAAATGGTTTTAAATATAATGTGTTTTTGTTTGTTTTTAGAATAATATTGATTGGCAATAGTTATTACTATCAAAGGTATGATAGCAAGGAAGGCGTAACTTTAGATATGTTAAAAGCCCATGTATCAGATAACAGATTGCTAAGTTTATTGAAATTAAATATGGGTTAACGGTGATATAGCCGCAGCTTTTAATAGCTGCGGCTATATTTTTGCCTAAATTTAGAAAAAATCAGGAAAAAATGCGACTAAGGTTTACCATATGAGTTTATATAAAAAAGTTATATAGTTTAAGCGTAAGGTCAGTACCTTACAAATCGATAATCTAATTATGTGTCGTTAAATCAGAAACGTTAAAACCTCTGGATTGCGAAAGATGATTTCGCAATAAAGTGGATGACATGCTGCTGTATGGCAGGTGTAAAAGCTACCTCCCCATTGTAAGTCTGACTGACAATGGGAGGAATGAAGTGGCTGTCATTATCTTGGAGAACTGTTTGAAAGACGGTGAGTCAGGGGTGGTGGCGTAACTGTCAGATTGTAGTTAGGTTATCTTTTGTACCTAGAAAACCAAATATCAGAAAGGAGGGCTTTTCATGAGCCAAGAAAATTCACCACCAAAAAGTATTATTAATCCAAAAAACTGGGTTGAGGAACGTAATCCGCCAAGGCGGCAAGTAGAACGTTGTCGCCAAAGTACGGATATTGGCTGGAAGAACCTGCCAGTTTCAAAGCGGCCTGAAAGTAATGAGGGATGGCAAATGAGCGATTCTGTTCTTTGCCAAAGAATGAGTAGAGGTAAAACCTATGCTCGTTTCTGTTGGCCAGTGACTTCTGCATTTACAGCTAACCAGCTGAAGAAAGTAGACAGTTATGGCGATAGCAGTTTCTGCAGCGAAGAGGAATACTCCTGGAATGGATGCTATCTCAGCTACTATGATGCTGAGAAAGAGGAGACAGTTCGCCTGTCAAACTTTGCAGTGTCTATTGTTGAAGTGCGTACTATCGTTAAAGAGACTGGCGACGAACGCTGGCTGAAACTCCAAATCGTGACGAGAAGAGGAAGTTTCTTAATGGAGCTTCCAAATGTCAAGTATATAAACCTGAAAGAAATTTTAGGTGAGCAACACCCGGAATGTGCGGTATATCAAACTGCTCATGCCTTTCGGCAGTATTTGCATTGGGTAGCCGACAATGAACTTGAAGCGGCAAAAGAAGTCACTGTTTATCATAAGCATGGCTGGACTCATGTTGCTGGGAAACAAGTTTATCTGCACGGAAATATGCCTAATGTAATATCTGCTGTAACGCTGGAACCGGACAGTCAGAAAGCTGCACAGTTTTTGCAGCTGTATGGTGGTTTAATCCGTGATGATGAAAGTCGTGACGTACTTTTGCTGTATTGCTTGCATGCTTATGTTGCAGGTCTGTTCGAGCAGCTTGGCGGTATAGGCTGCCGAAGTGTACTGTGCATTACTGCGCCTACCGGCAGCTATAAGACGGCGGTTGCAACAGTTCTGGCCTCAGCCTTAAATCCTAATCCTGTGCTCCGGTTCGATGATACCGAAGCCTCTATTGAAGAGAATTTGCTGGCAGCCAAAGATTTGCTCATTCTTCAGGATGACTTTTATCCCCATGGAGATAAGTCTGCTGTTGCTGCCTTTAAGCGCAAAGCCATGAAGGTAGCGAGGATCATCGGCGATGGGCGTGCCCCGGCTAAGATGGGGCAGGACCGTAAGCCTTTGGGCAACCGAAGCTACCATGGTGGTGTTGTTATCACTGGTGAAATATTGGACCTTACTTCACATTCTTCGTATTTGAGAAGTTTGTGCATTCGCTGGAATAAAGGTTTCATTAATACCGATACCCTTACTATACTTCAACGTGATGAGACGCTTGCAAAAGCATTCTTCAGCAGTTGGATTGACTATGTGCAGAAAAATGTTGAAATATTACAGATGCTTGTTGCCAATCCGTTATGCAATTATGGTGGTGCGGCCAGAATGGAAAGCAGTTTTAAGGCCCTGGGTATTATTGCAGAATTATTCTCTGATTTTGCAAATTCCATAGGCCCTTCCGTTAATTCCGCTGTTATGATAAGTCATGTGCTGGCTGCAATCAGCAAAACTGAGAACTTAGCTAAGGACTTTTCACCGGCAGAAGTAGCCATCAGAGCGCTTATGGAGGCCATTGAAAATGGACCACTTGTGATTGTTGCTGACAAAGAAACATTCATGCAGGCTGCTGCGGATGGATACTACGAAGGCGATAGTACCGTTTATTTAATAGGCAGCCGGGCGGATGATATTGTTTCTCGTTATGCAGCTAGCCATGGCTGCGTTGCAAGTTTTGATGCAAACGTGAAAGCAGAACTTGCAGAGCGGGGATTTCTCAAAAAGACTGGCAGTGCATTTACTGTAAAGTTTACTAAAAACAGAAAAGTATCGCCTATGAGACCACAGATGTTAGAAATTAATATAAAGGAGTAATAATGATGGACAATAATAAAGGTATTTTTGGAAATTTGGTTAATGTTGATAAAACTGGTGAAGTAGAAGAAAAGGCGTTTTTAGTGTTAGATGAAAAGGTTGTGGGTGTAACAAAAGCTATTGAAGATGTAGAAAACTATATATCTTCTTTAGATTACGGCAGCACTGTAATTGTAAAAGTTGGCAGTGTAAAGCAATGTCTTAAAGAGCAGAATGATATTGAGTGCATTGACGCTGTGCTGGAAAGCAACGGAGGTGAGATAGGTCTGCCTGTAATGAAAAATACCTGTACATTAGTCCCGCGTTCTAATCAGAAAGAGAAGTTGGATATCATTTATCGAATTATGTAAAATGGAGGAATGGCAATGGACTATAATAAAAATTTTAAAATTGCTGTTGCAAAAGCTGCTGAAATCACTAAGAAATATTCTACTGTGATTATTTGCAATAAGAAAAAGCTAAAAAAAGTTAAAAAAACATCTGCATAAATTAGAAAAGGGGTGCTATCTGGTGTTCAGTTAGCATCCCTTTTTTAATGTATTAAAAATTCAGTTATAAGATTTACGCAAATTGCAATAACAAGTTGAACACCACAAGGCAGAAGGGGTGAAGCGGCCGGTGGCTAAGCCGCGAAGATGGAATCGAGGAACGCGTCAAAAAGTTTCTCCGGCGTGCGGTAACCGAGCTTACGGCGGGGCTGTCCGTTGAGTTCATTAGCGGCGGAAAGAACATCCTCCTCGCTGTACTTTACAAGGGACACACCATTTGGGAAGAAAGCCCGGAACAGGCCGTTGTGCCGCTCATTCTGCGCCCTCTCCCAGGAGAAGTACGGGTGGGCAAAGAACACCTGTGTACCCTATTGCTCCACTTGGGAAAAGTCGGCAAACTCGCTGCCGTTGTCCACAGTAATGGTCTTAAAGACCTTGGAGAAGTTGTCACCAAAGTCAACCCGGATTGCTCTCATGGCCTCCATGATAGCCTCGCTGGTCTTGCTGCGGATGCGGTAGGCAAGGTAGGTTTCTGTCTTCTTCTCCAGCAGAGAGAGGATGACCGCCTCCTGACCGCTGCGCTTTCCGACCACCGTGTCGCCTTCCCAATGACCTTCATCAACGCGGTGGCTCGCCACCAAGGGACGGTTGGAAATACTCTTGCCAAACAGGCGCTTGTTCCCACGAGGCTTGGGCTTGGAAGTTTTGCGGCGCAAGGCCTCCGGAAGCTCCATCACCTTGAGGGGGATGAGGTTTGCCCAAACCCAGTTGTAGAGAGTACGGCTGCACACCATCTTGGAAGTATCGAACAGGTGGTGCAGTTTTGCGTAGCCGCAGCAGGCGTCCAACGACCACTTGTGTTCCCGCACTTGCTGAATGACCCACTGGATGAACCTCTGGCACTTCTCGAGCTTCCTGCGGCGGTGGCAAGCCCTTCTATTGGCCTTGTAAATCGCGTCACCGCGTTTTTCCGAGTAGCCTGACGCTCGACCTTTGCTGCTCTTTCTGGGCGGGGTGCCGCGCCTGAGTTCGTTTAGGACCGTTCCGGGAGAACCGCGGATGCTGTACTGCAATGCTTTCAGAACTCGAATCGCCATCCGCTCCTCCCGGGTAAGATGCGCCCCCTTCTTGTGTTTTGGCAAATCTGTGGTAAAATCATGGCAGTCCATAGTGATTGCCATCCTTTAGAATGAGTTGTTTGGTAGCACCCCATTCTACCACAGGAGTCGGTCACTGTGGACTTTCCTTTTCGGTATTCATCTTTATTTTACAATCGACCGTTATAAGATTTAATAACAACTACCTACTATGTAGCTTGAGCAATTTTATGCTGTTATCAAAAAAATTTAAGGGGGATTTTTGTGTGAAAAAATGTTGTTTGTATTTAAGAGTTTCCACAGGAAATCAAGTGGAAGGATTTTCATTGCAAGCCCAGGAGACCAGGCTCAGAGCGTACGCAACAGCAATGGATTTTGAAATTATTGATGTGTTTGTTGATGCTGGCGCATCGGGTAAAAATATTGCCGGCAGAAATGAGTTTAAGAGAATGATTAATAAAATAAAGTCTGAAACAAATTATATTGATTATGTCTTAGTTTTTAAACTTTCACGATTTGGACGAAATGCTGCAGATGTGCTTGGCACTTTACAGATAATGCAGGATTTTGGCGTTGAGTTAATCTGCGTAGACGATGGTATCGACAGCTCTAAAGACGCAGGAAAATTAATGATATCGGTTTTGTCATCGGTGGCTGAAATCGAAAGAGAAAATATACGCAGTCAAACTATGGCTGGAAGGGTTCAAAAAGCGAGCAATGGTCTTTGGAACGGCGGGACGGTTCCTTATGGTTATATTCAAAGTAACGGAAAGTTGATCGTTGATGAGGATGCTGCTAAAGTTGTAAAAATAATTTATGATCGCTATGTTAATACCCATGATGGGGCATTAAGTATAGCAAAATATTTGAATGATAACGGCTTTGTTAAACCGGCAGAAAGATTTAAAATCTTGCGATTTACAGGTTACTTTGTCCGTGATATTCTTGCTAATCCGATATATGCTGGTAAAATAGCTTATTGCAGGACCAAGCAGGATAAGGTGAAAGGTTCGAGAAATAAGTATGTCAGGAAAAACAATAAAGATTTTTATTTGTTTGAAGGACAACATGAAGCTATCGTTTCTGAAGAATTATGGAATGCTGCTAGTGAGAAGCTGAAAGCTAATGCTAATAGCAGAGAGAAAAAGTATGGTTTAAAGCATGTAAATATTTTAACAGGCCTTTTAAAATGTCCGTGCTGTGGAAGCAATTTGTACGGTAACGTTAGAAAACCTGGTGGTAAAGATAGGAAGTTGAGGTTTTATTATTATTGCAAAAATTTGCCAAATAGGACTGGGCATTTATGTTCTTTTAGATGTAATATTCCTCAAGAAGAATTAAATAGTGTAATTGAAAATATAATTATGGAATTAGTTGCCAAAGATTTTTTTGCTAATGCATTAAAAAAGCAGTTGTTGATTGATGTAAGTACTTCTGAAGAAGAAAGTCTTTTGGCTAAAAAGAATAAAGAATTAACAACTGTTTTAAACGTCAAAAAACGATTAGCTCTGCAAATGGACAGCATAGATCCTGCTGATAAATATTATCAAGAAAAAATTAAAGATTTACAGCACCGTTACGATCAGCAATATGTTAAAATAGAAAATATACAGAAAGAAATTGACAATTTAGAATTAAAATTACAGTCGATAAAAGAAGGTAGGCTTACTCAGAAAAATATAGCTGGCCTCTTAATGTCATTCAAGGATGTTTACCACATAGCATCTGATCTGGAAAAAAAGGAATTATTAAAGACTTTTTTAGACAGAATAGAGCTCTTTCCGGAAAAGAGGCAGGATGGGAATTGGATTAAAAAGTTGATATTTAAGTTTCCGATACCTGTGAATAAAGAAAAATATTCCTTGGAATATGATATGAACGTTGAGACGGTAGTTTGGTTAAGTAAAGAATAAATAGTAGGTTTGTGGGTGTATTATTATGGGATTGCCAAAATATTATGAATTATATAAACCTTTTTTGAAAGCTCTTAGTGATGAGAAAGTTCATACTTTAAAAGAGATAAAAGATTATATAACGAAGCTTTTAAATTTAAATGAAGAATTGCTTATGGAAAGGTTGCCAAGTGGTAAGCAAACAATTTATGACAATAGAATTGGTTGGGCAAGAACTTATTTAAAGAAAGCTGGCTTAATAAGTTCACCTCAGCGTGCGCATTTACAGATAACTGTAGAAGGACAGGCTTTATTAGCAAGTGGAGTAAATATAACAGATAGATTGTTGGCTGAAAGATATTCTGAGTTTGCTGATTTTATTATAGGTGGTAAAAAAATAGCCAAACAGAAAGACAATATTGAAGAAACTGCCTTAGAAACACCTCAAGAAACTCTAGAGCGAGTTTTTAAAAATATTAACAAACAGTTAGCAGATGATCTATTAACGGAAATCATGAATCAGTCAGCAACTTTTTTTGAAAACATAGTTGTTGATTTAATGCAATTAATGGGATATGGTGACGGATTTGTTACAAAGGCAAGTAGAGATGATGGAATAGATGGCGTTATTAATGAAGATAAACTTGGCTTTAATCTAATTTATATTCAAGCAAAACGTTGGAATCCTAATACAACTATTGGAAAGCCTGAAATTCAAAAATTTGCTGGTGCCATGATGGGACCTCCTAAAATTGAAAAAGGTTTATTTATAACAACAGCAAAATATTCGCAAGGGGCAAAAGAGTTTGCTAATGCGCAACATATTATATTAGTTGATGGACAAAAGCTCACAGAGTTGATGATTGAATATGGTTTAGGAGTTTCTGTTCAAAATATATATAAAATTAAGCGTATTGATAGTGATTATTTTTCTGAAAGTTAATTTGCAGATTCTTAAGAAGGTCTTTTTATGAAAAATTTTTTAATAGTTGATTTTGAGTTCACTATGTATACTAAGCCAGTTGGTAGGCCTAATGGCTTTTTTTCGGAAATTATTGAAGTAGGTGCAGTAAAGCTTTCGGGAGAAGCTTTTAACTGTACTGGTAAGCTGCAAAATTTTGTTAAGCCGCATTTTTATCCCAAGCAGGCTAAAGAAGCAATGGATTTTTGTATGATTACTGCTAATGATATGAAAAAAGGCATAGAATTTTCTGAGATGGTGGAAAAGCTGGCGGCTTTATATGAAGCAGGCAATACTTATTTTGTGGCGTGGGGAGATTCTGACTATGCAGTCTTGCAAAAAGGCTGTGAACGTCATAAAATATCTAATCCTGTTTTGTTTGAAGATTATCTTGATTTAGCTGAAGCATATAAGCTGTGGAAACAGGATGAAAGAACAACAGGTTTAAAGAAAGCGACAGAAGAGCAGGATGTTGATACTGCAGGATTATGGCACACGGCTTTTGATGATGCTAATAATACTGGCAAGCTGCTTGTGACTATGTTGCAAAAGGGTTGGAGTGTTGAAGACTATTTTGCCGCTAAAAATGAGCTGATTGCACAGCAGAGTAAATGAGTAATAATAGCAGTAACCTGTAATAAAGTATACAGATATTACATAAAATAATATAAAATTAGAATAAGTGTAAATTTTTTGTTGACGTCTAACTTAGACGGTGTTAAAATTTGCTCAATTCAATAATTAAACCGTTGAGGCGGAGATAACGGCTAATATGCCTTTACAGAGAGCCTGCGTTGCTGAGAGTCAGGTAAGAAACAGTTTGTCAAATGGACCGCTGAGGGTGCAGTCAAATGCGCGTGGGCGCAGAGTATTCTGCAACGTGTGGGCATACGTTAGTTGCCGGGGATATGCTGGTATCCTGACAAGTGTACGGCGTCGTGGCCGTAAATCAAGGTGGCACCGCGGATAAATCTATTCGTCCTTGACAGAAGATTTCTGTCAGGGATTTTTTTATACTCCTTTGACAGAAGTCAGAGGAGTATTTTTGTTTAGGAGGTAAAAATTTGAGACTTTTGCAGCTGCCGTTTAATTGAACTATTAGAGAAATTTTCTAGTAAAACTTTTTGAGAAATAAATTAATTTGCAGGAATGAGGGGATTTTTATGATTAAGGAAGCAATTGTAAAAATAGTGAATAAAGAAGATTTAAGCTATGACGAAGCTTACACAGTAATGAATGAGATTATGAGCGGCAAAACGACACCGACACAGAATTCTGCATTCTTGGCAGCCTTATCTACAAAAAGCACCCGAGCAGAAACCATCAGTGAGATTGCGGGCTGTGCTGCAGCTATGCGCGATCATGCGGTGAAGCTGGAAACTGGTATGGATTTATTTGAGATTGTCGGTACAGGCGGAGATAATTCTCAAAGCTTTAATATTTCTACTACATCAGCGCTTGTTGCTGCAGCAGGTGGCATGAAGGTTGCCAAGCATGGTAATCGCGCAGCTTCATCAAAATGCGGGACAGCAGATTGTTTGGAGGCTTTAGGCGTAAATATTGAGCAAAGTCCTGACAGATGTATTGAATTGTTAAATGAAGTAGGGATGTGTTTTTTCTTTGCCCAGAAGTATCATACCTCAATGAAATATGTAGGTGCTATCCGTAAAGAATTGGGATTCCGAACAGTGTTTAATATTCTGGGGCCGCTGACTAATCCGGGTAGTCCTAAAATGCAGCTTTTAGGTGTTTACGATGAATATTTGGTAGAGCCTTTAGCGCAGGTACTGATTAATCTTGGTATACGCCGCGGCATGGTGGTATATGGCCAGGATAAATTGGACGAGATTTCTTTAAGCGCGCCGACTACGGTTTGCGAATTTAAAGATGGCTGGTTTAAATCTTATACAATAAAGCCGGAAGACTTTGGCTTTAACAGCTGCAGTAAGCAGGAACTGGTAGGAGGCACGCCACAGGAGAATGCAGCTATTACACTTGCCATTTTGCAAGGCAAGGAAAAGGGCGCCAAAAGAAATACGGTGTTGTTTAATGCAGGAGCAGCGTTATATATCGGCAGCAAAGCTGACAGTTTTAATAATGGAGTGCAGCTTGCCGCACAGTTGATAGATTCCGGACGCGCTTTAGCAACTTTAGAGAAGTTTATTGAGGTTAGCAATAGACCGGAGGTGTGCTGATGAATATTCTAAACGAGATTGCTGCTTACGCTTTCAAACGAGTGCAGCAGGCAGAAAGCAAAATGTCTTTAGAAGCAGTAAAAGAGCAAGCGTTGGCATTACCAGGCAAGAAGTTTATTTTTGAATATGCTTTACGCAAACCGGAGCTGTCTTTTATCTGTGAATGTAAAAAGGCATCGCCTTCCAAAGGTATTATTGCAGATGATTTTCCTTATCTTAAAATTGCTAAAGAATATGAGCTGGCAGGAGCAGACTGCATTTCTGTATTAACAGAGCCTAAATATTTTTTAGGCAATGACAGTTATTTACAGGAGATAGCCCAAGCAGTATCGGTACCATGTTTGCGAAAGGATTTTGTAGTTGCTCCTTATATGATTTATGAAGCAAGAGTTTTAGGTGCTGCTGCGGTCTTGCTGATTTGTTCTTTGCTTACAGAAAAGGAACTGTCGGAATACCTGGAAATCTGTGACAGCTTAGGAATGTCTGCATTGGTAGAGGTACATAATGCAGCAGAGATAAGTATGGCGATACATGCTGGAGCAAGAATCATTGGTGTAAATAACAGAAATCTAAGTGATTTTTCGGTAGATATGGCTAACAGCAGCAGATTACGAGAGCTTGTTCCGCCTGAAATATTATTTGTTGCGGAGAGCGGAATTAAAACTGCAGCTGATGTACAAACAATGAGAGAAATAGGTGCTGATGCAGTATTGATAGGCGAGCTGCTGATGCGTGCAGAAAATCGCAGTGCGATGTTGGCAGAGCTGCGGAGGGGAAGATGACGAGAATTAAGCTATGCGGTTTGAAATCATTGGATGATGTTATTGCTGCTAATGCAGTGCAGCCAGATTATATTGGCTTTGTTTTTGCGAAAACAAGCAAACGCTTTATAACGCCACAGACAGCAGAAGAACTGCGAAAAAAATTAGACCGAAAAATTACTACTGTAGGTATTTTTGTAAACGAGCCTGTTGAAATTGTTGCACAGCTGCTGAATAAAGGAATAATTGATATGGCGCAGCTGCATGGAAATGAGAGTGAAGAATATATTACGCTTCTTAGAAAGAAGACTGATAAAAAGCTGATTAAGGCTTTTAGTGTAAATGAAGCAAAGAATTTGCAAGCCGCGTACTCCTGTTCAGCGGATTATATACTGTTAGACTCCGGTAGCGGCGGTACAGGAAAAAGCTTTGATTGGAGTATTCTTCAAGATTTTGGCAGACCGTACTTTTTAGCAGGCGGCTTAAACATTAATAATGTAAGCGAAGCAGTAAGCAGGTTACATCCATATGCTGTAGATGTAAGTTCTGGCGTTGAAACTGATGGCAGAAAAGATGATGTTAAAATGGCTGCGTTTATTAACTCAGTACGGAATAGAATGTGAAAGGATGCAGAAAAATGACGAATAAAAAAGGCAGATTTGGTATTCATGGCGGACAATACATACCGGAAACGCTAATGAATGCTGTAACAGAATTAGAAAAAGCTTATGAATACTATAAAAATGATCCGGAATTTAAACGTGAGTTAGCAGAATTATTTAATGAATATGCAGGCAGGCCTTCAAGATTGTATTATGCAGAAAAAATGACGAAGCAGCTTGGCGGTGCAAAGATTTATCTGAAACGAGAGGACTTAAATCATACAGGTGCTCATAAAATAAACAATGTTTTAGGGCAGGCTTTACTGGCGAAGAAAATGGGCAAGACAAGACTGATTGCTGAAACTGGGGCAGGTCAGCATGGTGTAGCGACAGCAACGGCAGCAGCGTTGATGGACATGGAATGTGTGGTTTTTATGGGTAAAGAAGATACCATTCGTCAGGCATTGAATGTATACAGGATGAAGCTGCTGGGCGCAACAGTTGTGCCGGTAAGCAGCGGTACGGCTACTTTAAAGGACGCTGTTTCAGAAGCTTTACGGGAGTGGACTACCAGAATCGAAGATACTCATTACTGTTTAGGCTCAGTTATGGGTCCGCATCCTTTTCCTACCATCGTGCGCGATTTTCAGGCGGTAATTTCGCAGGAGATTAAAGAGCAGATACTGGCAAAAGAAAACAGATTACCTGATGCAGTTATTGCCTGTGTAGGCGGCGGTTCCAATGCTATCGGCAGTTTTTATCATTTTATTGAAGATAAAGAAGTAAGATTGATTGGCTGTGAGGCAGCCGGCAGAGGCATTGACACCTATGAAACAGCGGCAACGGTTAACACTGGTAAGGTAGGCATTTTTCATGGGATGAAATCATATTTCTGTCAGGATAAGTATGGACAGATTGCTCCTGTCTACTCTATTTCTGCCGGTCTTGATTATCCTGGTGTAGGGCCTGAGCACGCCTATCTGCATGATATTGGCAGAGCAGAATATGTACCTGTTACAGACGAAGAGGCAGTGTGTGCTTTTGAATATCTGGCTCGTACAGAAGGAATTATCCCGGCTATTGAATCAGCTCATGCAGTTGCCTACGCTATGAAACTGGCTCCGCAAATGCAAAAAGAGCAAATCATGGTTATAACATTATCCGGCAGAGGCGACAAAGATTGTGCCTCTATTGCCAGATACAGAGGAGAGAATATCAATGAGTAAAATACAAGATGCTTTTACTAAAGGAAAAGCTTTTATTGCTTTTATCACCTGCGGAGATCCGGACTTGGCAACAACAGAAGCCGCAGTGTGTGCAGCTGCCGAGAATGGTGCTGATCTTATTGAACTGGGAATTCCTTTTTCTGACCCTACGGCAGAAGGAACAGTAATACAGAATGCCAATATCAGAGCTCTAAGTGGCGGAGTAACTACTGATAAAATTTTTACTATGGTGGAGAGATTGCGTCAAAAAGTTACTATACCCATGGTATTTATGACTTACGCTAATGTAGTTTTCTCTTACGGAGTAGAAAGGTTTATTTCTCAATGTGCTGCTATTGGTATTAACGGACTGATTTTGCCGGATATTCCGTATGAAGAAAAAGGAGAATTTCTGCCTTTCTGCAAAGCGTATGGCGTAGAATTTATCTCTATGATTGCGCCTACTTCTGCTGATCGTATTGCCATGATTGCCAAAGAAGCGGAAGGTTTTCTTTACATAGTTTCCAGCCTTGGCGTTACCGGTACCAGAACAGAGATTACTACAGACCTGGCAGCCATGGTAAAAATAGTACGTCAAAACAGCAATGTTCCCTGTGCTATTGGTTTTGGCATTGCTACTCCGGAGCAAGCAAAGAATATGTCTGAATTGGCTGATGGTGTAATTGTCGGTTCTGCTATTATTAAGCTGCTGGAAAAATATAGATGCCAGGCGCCTGCGTATATTGGCGAATACGTTAAGAATATGAAAGCAGCCATACTTTAAAAAGCGTTATCTTTTACAGCGGGGTAGTACTGTGTTATAATCAAAAGAAAATTTGTGAGGAAGTAATTCGATGATTAGAGATATTGTAAGAGATATGTTCTTTTTAGCACAAAAGTCAGAACCTGCTGCAGCAAAAGATAAAAAGATAGCTGATGATTTGCTTGATACTCTGCAGGCTAACAGTGAGCGCTGTGTAGGCATGGCTGCCAATATGATTGGTGAACGCAAACGTATTATAGCCATAGCAGTAGGAAAAGGCTATTTGGTTATGTTGAATCCTGTAATATTGAAGAAAGAAGCCCCTTATGAAACGGAGGAAGGCTGCCTTTCTTTAGATGGAGTACGTCCGGTAACAAGGTATGCAAGAATAGAGGTAGAGTTTCAGGACATTAAGCTGCGTAGGCATCGCGAAAGTTTTGCTGGTTTTACAGCTCAGATTATTCAGCATGAATGCGATCATTTAGAAGGTATATTGATTTAGATAAAAGAAAAACCCTGTACGCTTTGATATAAATGTGTACAGGGTTTTTCTTTTAAATTAAGCTTTTTCGTTGACTAGTGTAAAGCCTGCTTCGGCAAGCTTTTGCCTGATTTGTTTAATCTGCATTGCATCACGTGTTTCCAGACTGAGTTTAAGGAAGCAGCTGGTAATGGGCATATTGGCATCGGCGCGATCGTGATGGACGCTGACGACATTGGCACCGCAGCTGCTGATGATATCGCTTACACAGAGCAGCTGACCAGGTTTGTCTTCCAGCGCAATCATTAAGTTGGTTTTGCGGCCGCTGATGACCTGACCACGGGTGATGACACGGGATAAGATGTTAACATCAATGTTGCCGCCGGAGATAATACAAACGGTCTTTTTGCCAGCAATAGGCAGCTTGTTGAATAATGCTGCTGCAACCGGAGTTGCACCGGCGCCTTCTGCAATAAGCTTTTGTTTTTCTATCAGAGTTAAAATAGCTGCAGCAATTTCATCTTCACTGACGGTGATAATATCGTCTACATATTTGCTGATGATTTCAAAAGTTGTCTCACCGGGAGTTTTTACAGCGATACCGTCTGCAAAGGTCTGCACGCTGTTTAATGTTTTATAGCTTTGGCTTTTATAGGCATTGTACATGCTGGCAGCGCCTGCGGCTTGCACGCCGTAAATCTTAATATCCGGACGCAGACTTTTCATTGCCAGTGCTACGCCGGAAATAAGACCGCCGCCGCCAATAGGTACGACTACGGCTTCAACATCTGGAAGCTGTTCAAGAATTTCCAGACCGATACTGCCCTGTCCGGCAATAACCAGTTCGTCATCATAAGGATGAATGAAGGTCATGCCTGTTTCCTGCTGCAGTTCTACTGCCCTGTCGTGGGCATCATCATAAGTTCCGGGAACAAGTTCAACCTGTGCGCCAAGCTTTTTCGTGTTTTCTACTTTCATAATCGGGGCGCCATCAGGCATACAGATAATGCTTTTAATACCCATGCTGGTAGCTGCCAAGGCTACACCTTGTGCATGATTGCCGGCACTGCAGGCAATAACGCCGCGGGCACGTTCTTCTTCTGTCAGCTGACTGATTTTATAATATGCGCCTCTGACTTTAAAGCTGCCTGTTACTTGAAGGTTTTCTGTTTTTAAATACAGGCTGTTGCCTTCGCAGAGCAGCGGAGCAGCAATCAGGTCAGTTTTGCGGGCAATATTTTTAAGTACAAATGCGGCATGGTAGATTTTATCTAAAGTAAGCATAATCTGTCACCCCTTAATAAAAAAATAACCCCGCCTGCAGCAGAGCTTTAATATAATAGTTTACAAAATCGATTATAAGTGAAATTTAAGTGTACGTCAATAAATTGTTTTGATGAAAGAGTATCATCTGTGCTATACTTTAAGATACGGTCAGAGTACGTCTGATATTTATTCTAAGTAAAATAAATTATAGTAAAGAAATGAGGATATGACTATGCAGTGGATAGAAGTTAACGTACAGGTTACGCATGAAGCAGTAGAAGTTGTGGCAGATATTCTTACTGCTGCCGGTACCAGCGGTGTAGCTATCGAGGATCCGCAGCTGATTAATAATCTGCGCAACAGCGGTACCTGGGAATTATGTGACATTCCGGAACAGGAAAATACGGAAATAGTTACTGTCAGTGCTTACTATGCTGACGATGAAAAATTACAGGACAGGCTGAAACAGATTGAAAACGAGTTGGCTACAGTAGAAGAGCGTATTGGCAGTTTCCGTTTTGGTAATATCAGATTCCGCAGTTTATCAGAGAAAGATTGGGCAAATGAATGGAAGCAATATTTCCATGTTACCCATGTAGGCGAGAGCCTTGTTATCAAACCCAGTTGGGAGGAGTATACTCCTAAAGAGGGTGAACATGTTATTAAAATTGATCCTGGCATGGCTTTTGGTACCGGTACGCACCATACTACCAATATGTGTATGGCACGCTTGGAAAAAGTATTGCCGGCTAATGCTGAAGTGTTTGACGTAGGTACCGGCAGCGGCATTCTTGCTATTGCAGCTGCACTTTTAGGTGCAAAATCTGTTAAGGCAGTCGATATTGATGCTGTAGCAGTACGTGTTGCCCGTGAAAATATTGCTGACAATGGCTTAGAAGATAAAATAGAGGTTAAGGAAGGCGACCTGCTGCGTGGAACAGAAGGTCAGGCTGATGTCATTATCGCCAATATTATTGCTGACATTATTATTATGCTGCTGAAAGATATTCCCGGAAAATTGAAAGATGAAGGTATTTTCCTTGCCAGCGGTATTATCAGTGATCGTCGTGCTGATGTAGAGGCAGCAGCTGCAGAAGTTGGTATGAAGGTTGACCATGTGGACGAAAAAGGCGGCTGGGTTGTAATGCAGATGAGCAAGGTGAAATAGATGCACAGATTTTTTATTCCTCAGCTTTATGCTGCAGAAATGATTATCAAAGATGTTGATGCCAAGCATATCAGTAAAGTGCTGCGTATGCAGCCAGGTGATAAAATACAGATTGTCAGTGATGATGGTGTTACAGCTATAGCGGAAATTGTTTCTTTACAGGCTGACAATGTGGTTGTTAGGTGCCTGGAAAAACTTGCTGAAAGTCATGAGCCTTCGGTGAAGATAACCTTAGCGCAAGGACTTGCCAAAGGCGAAAAAATGGACTTTATTATTCAGAAAGCAGTGGAAATGGGTGCAAGCAGTATTGTACCCGTTGCTATGGAACATTCTGTTGTACGCCTTGAAGGTGCTAAAGCTGATAAAAAGGTAGAACGCTGGCAGAAGATTGCCGAAGCTGCCGCTAAACAAAGCAAGCGCGATATTATTCCGCAGGTACAGCCAGTGCAGACAATGCAGCAAATGCTTGCCAATAATGATTTGCAGCATAAAATCATCGCTTATGAATGTGAGGACAGACTAGGCTTAAAAACAGCTTTGCAAAGCTGCGATAATTTGCAGGAGCTGCTGCTTATTATTGGCCCGGAAGGCGGAATTAGTGAGTTTGAGCTGGAACTGGCCAGGAAAAATGGTGCAGTGCCAGTTAGCCTTGGTAAGCGTATTTTGAGAGCTGAAACTGCCGGAGTTGTTGCTTTATCGGCTATTTTATATGAAACAGGAGATTTAGGAGAATAAACGATTCATGAAGAGAATTGCTTTTTATACATTGGGATGTAAGGTTAATCAGGCAGATACTGCCAGTATGGAAGCGATTTTCCGTAAAGCTGGTTATCAGGTTGTAGGTTTTAACGAGCAGGCTGATATTTACCTTATTAATACTTGCGTCGTTACCAATATGGGACAGCGCAAATCCCGTCAGATTATTAACAGAGCCGTGCGCAGTAATCCGTTGGCATTAACAGTAGTAACCGGCTGTTACCCGCAGACGGCGCCTGACGAGGTTAAAAATATTACCGGTGTTGATGTGATAATCGGCAATCAGGAACGCGGACGTATTGTAGAACTGGCAGAGCAGGCTTTGGCTGCCAAGCAGGATGATGTATTGGATAATGTACATAAGATAACTGTTGATACGCAGTTTGAAGAACTGGCTGCCGGTACAGAAACTGATAAAACACGTGCATTCCTTAAAATTCAGGAGGGCTGCAATCAGTACTGTACTTATTGCATTATTCCTTATGCACGCGGACCGCTGCGCAGCCGTAGTTTGGACAGCATCCGTGAGGAAGTTGGCAAACTGGTAGCTGCCGGATATAAAGAGGTCGTACTTATCGGTATTCATTTGGGCTGCTATGGTAAAGAGCATGGCGGTAGTCTTACCCTTTATGATGCCGTAAAAGCAGCTTTAAGTGTGGAAGGTCTGAAAAGATTGCGTCTTGGCTCTTTGGAATCTGTTGAAGTAGAACCGCGTTTACTGGATTTGATGCGTGAAGATAAACGTCTGTGCAGACATCTGCATTTGCCGTTGCAGTCTGGCTGCGACAAAATACTGCGCGCTATGCACAGACCTTACGATACTGCTCGTTTTAAAGAACTGCTGACAGAAATCAGAAATACTTTGCCGGATATTATGATTACTACAGATATTATTGTAGGTTTCCCTGGTGAAACGGATGAAGATTTTAAGCAGACACTGGATTTTGCAGCTGAGTGCGGTTTTGCGAAAATGCATGTCTTCCCTTATTCAAAACGCAAAGGAACTCCGGCTGAAAAAATGCCGCAGCAGGTAGAAGATGCTGTCAAACAACAGCGTGCTGCTGCTTTGGCAGAGCTGGATACTAAGATGCAGCAGCAGGCTATGGAAGCAGTTATTGGCAGCAATGTAGAAGTGCTGTTCGAGCAGCCTGTGGACGATACACATATTGAAGGTCTTGCAGGTGACTATCTGCGCGTACTTGTTGCTGGCGACGCAAAATTATGCGGTGAGATTGCCAGCGTTAAGATTACAGGCCGTCAGGATGATTTTCTGACAGGTGAAATTATAAATGTTTTATAAAGCGGCAGGAATTTTTTTCTCAAGCGAGAATATTTTAAAGATAATGAGAGGAGGTTGTGAAAATGGCTGAAGATTGTATTTTCTGCAGAATCATTAAAGGTGAAATTCCTTCCAATAAAGTGTATGAAGACGATAAGATGATTGCGATTCATGACGTTGCTCCAGCAGCACCGGTACATGTATTGCTGCTTCCCAAAGAACACACAGAAAATGTAACCACTGCTGATCCTGAACTGGTAGCTTATATGCTCGGTAAGGTAAAAACTATTGCTGAACAGACAGGCATTGCCGAAAAAGGCTTCCGTGTAGTTATCAATACCGGCGAAGAAGGCGGTCAGACTGTTAATCATCTGCACATCCATGTCATCGGCGGAAAAGCTTTAGGTTGGCCTCCCTGCTGACCTTGACAGAAAGCTTGCTTTCTTATATAATAGGTTAGTAAGTGTTTCTGGATGTCTGTGACATCTGGTAACTATAAATTGCAGATACACTTCCCTAAGTGTGTGGAGGGAGGGAGAACAGATGGCAGAAATTAAAGTTGGCAAAAACGAAACTTTAGACAGCGCTTTGCGCAGATTTAAAAGAGCAACCCAAAAAGCAGGTATTCTTTCTGAGGTTAGAAAACGCGAACATTATGAAAAACCGAGCGTTGCCCGTAAGAAAAAATCCGAAGCAGCCAGAAAACGTAAAACCAGATAATTGGAGGCGGGCTGTATGTCTATAAAAGACCAATTGACTGAAGATATGAAACAGGCCATGAAGGACAGAGAAAACGGCAAACTGCGTTTATCTGTTATCCGTATGGTTCGTTCTAATATCAAAAATGTAGAAATCAACGACAAGAAAGAGCTTACTGATGATGAAGTTCTGGCAGTCTTGATGAAAGAAGTCAAAATGCGTCAGGACTCTTTGGAAGAATTCCAAAAAGCTGGTCGCAGTGAATTGGTTGCCCAGGCTGAAGAAGAGATTAAGATTTTGAAAAAATATCTTCCTGAGGCCCTGAGTGATGAAGAATTAAAGGGTATTGTTGCCGAAGTTGTTGCTGAAGTTGGCGCTACTACCATGAAAGACATGGGTAAAGTTATGCCGGCTGTAATGGCCAAAACCAAGGGACGTGCCGATGGCAAACGTATTAATGCCATGGTTCGTGAATTACTTAAATAACAAAATGATAACCGTGCTGAATGTCAGCACGGTTATTTTTTATTTGCTGAAGTTTTAATTGGTCACTAAGTTTTCTTTGTTTCGTCAATTAAAGTTTGGTATACTTATATTTAAGATAGAGTTTTACGGAGGTAGTACCATGCCGATGGAATATAATTTACTGATTGCAGGCGTAGTTCTGCTTTTTATAGAAATGCTGATACCTGGTTTTGGTGTTTTTGGCGTTTTGGGGCTGTGTTCTTTATCAGTGGGCAGCTTTTTTGTTATGGGCGGCGGAATGGAAGCTTTTCTGGTTTTACTGGTCATTTATGTTCTGCTGGCTGCCATTGTATTTTTCTTTTTCCTTTATAAACCGCAAAACAGCCGCTGGAATCCCTTTATCTTGTGGGATAAACAAAAGGATAGTGACGGTTATACAGGCAGCGGAGATTTCAGCAGGCTTATTAATCGCACAGCTGTAACTGTTACTCCCTTACGTCCGGCTGGAACAGTACTCGTGGATGAGGAAAGAATCGATGTCAGCAGTTTTGGTGATTACATAGATAAAGATGAAACTGTCCGTATTGTTAAAGTTGAAGGCAGTAAGATTTTTGTAAGAAAAATATAAGGAGTTGATTTTATGTTTGATGTAATTGATTTGATTTTCAATAGTGGCTTTATCTTTGTACTTGTTATTGCCGCTGTAGCTGTATTTTTGAATTTTGTGCCTTTGGGCTTATGGATTTCAGCTATTGCAGCCGGAGTTAATGTAGGGATTTTTAACCTTATTGGTATGCGTTTAAGACGAGTGCCTGCATCAAAAATAGTTCTGCCTTTGATTAAAGCTAATAAAGCAGGTATTGATGTTAATGTTAATCAGCTGGAGGCTCATTATCTGGCAGGCGGTAATGTGGACAGAGTTATTGATGCTCTTATTGCTGCTCACAGAGCGCAGATTCCTCTGAGCTTTGAACGCAGCTGTGCTATTGACCTGGCTGGCCGTAATGTATTGGAAGCTGTGCAGATGAGTGTTAATCCGGAAGTTATTGAAACTCCGGTTGTTTCTGCCGTAGCTAAAGATGGTATCGAACTTAAAGTAAAAGCTCGCGTTACCGTGCGTGCCAATATCGACAGATTAGTAGGCGGTGCTGGTGAAGCAACCATTATTGCCCGTGTTGGCGAAGGTATTGTTACTAATGTTGGTTCTTCTTTAGACCACAGCAAAGTGTTGGAGAATCCTGATTATATCTCTAAGACTGTTTTGGAAAAGGGCCTGGATGCAGGCACTGCATTTGAAATTCTTTCCATTGATATTGCCGATGTAGATGTAGGCCGTAATATTGGTGCTGCGCTGATGACTGACCAGGCAGAAGCAGATAAGCGTATTGCTCAGGCCAGGGCAGAAGAACGCAGAGCTATGGCTGTAGCTAAGGAACAGGAAATGAAAGCTTATACTCAGGAAATGCAGGCTAAGGTAGTAGAAGAACAGGCTAAAGTTCCGGCAGCTTTGGCAGATGCATTGGCAAACGGAAGATTGGGCGTTATGGACTACTATAGAATGAATAATATTAACGCAGATACGGAAATGCGTAAGACCATTGCTGAAGTAAGTCCGCAGGCGCAGGAAAAACCTCAGAACAGTAAATAAGGAGGTTGTTGGCAGTGTATGTAGTTATCAGTGTTGTAAGTACTATATTGCCGCTGCTGATAGTTGTGCTGCTTTGGCGTCTGTTATTTAAAGTGCTGGGGTCTGTATTGGAAAAAGGCAGAAAACGCCCTGATGAAAATATGCAGACAGAGCAGCCTGCACAGAAGTCGAGAGATTTGGCCGCTGAGTTTGAACGTAAGCTGAGGGAGAAGAAAAAAGAAAAAGTTGTCGAACCTGAAACAGACAGCAGCTTTAAAGTTTACAGAGAACCTGCTGCTGAAGTGGAGTTTAAACAAAATATTGAAAATTGGCAGCCAGTATCAGCAGTTGCGGCAGCAGAGGAAAAACAGCAGACTAAAGTGAGATTTACTCATAAAGCATTGGTTAACGGCTTTATTATGGGAGAAATCTTAGACAAGCCGCGCAGTATGAAACCTTATGACGGCAATTTTTAGTGATACTTTGAAAAAAGGTGCAAATAATGCTGGAAAAACTTGATTTAACTAAAAAACTTTCTAAAGATGAATACAATAAGGCTATGGATGTATTGGGTGAAAAGCTGGGAGAGGTGCAGCGAAAAGCACGTGAAGCAAAGCGCCCTATAATTATTGTTTTTGAAGGCTGGCGCGGAGCTCGGCGCAGTACTATTATAAATAAGATTATGCAGCAGATGGATGCACGTGGCTTTAATGTTTTTTCTTCTGTTAAAATGAGTGACGAAGAACGTACAATGCCATTTTTTACCTATTTCTGGCAACATCTTCCTCCTAAAGGTCATATTGTAGTTTATCATCGCAGCTGGTATTATCTGAAAAATGAATGTGATATTGAGTTCAGAAAAGAAAAAGATAAATGGCTGAATACATCGTTTGAACATATTAATAATTTTGAAAAAGAACTGACTGATGATAATTATATTCTGCTGAAATTTTTCCTGCATATTTCAGAAAAACAACAGGCAGAGAATTTGGCGAAAAACTACAAAACATTGGGTAAAGCCTGGAAAGAAATTTCTCCGGCTTATGATGAAAGCGGCGAGTATAAACTTTATCTGGAGCGTTATGAAAAAATGCTTGAGGCTACGGATAAAACTAATGCGCCGTGGCATATTGTTGCTGCCGATGATGCCCGCAGTGCTCAGGTAGATGTTTTTAAAGCTGTGATAGATACGATAGAGCATGCTCTTAAAGTGCAGAATCAAAGCTGCAGCAGTGTTCCTCGTATTGCTAATTACTATAATGTATTAGTGCAGGTTGATCTTAATAAGAATATCAGCAAAAGTGAATATAAGGACAAGCTGGATAAATATCAGGAGAAGCTGCGTTTGCTGCAGATAGAGATGTTTAAAGCAGGTATTCCGGCTGTTATCGGCTTTGAAGGCTGGGATGCGGCAGGTAAAGGCGGAGCGATAAGAAGATTGACCGCAGCCTTAGACCCGTTAGGGTATTCTGTAAATCCAGTAGCTGCGCCTAATATTGTTGAAAAACAATTCCATTATCTGTGGCGCTTCTGGCTGCATTTGCCGAAGCCGGGAAGTATTGCTATCTTTGACAGAACCTGGTATGGCCGCGTCATGGTAGAACGTTTGGAGGGCTTTGCCGCTCCGCATGAATGGCAGCGCGCTTATGAGGAAATCAAGGATATGGAAGCCCAGTGGTCAGAGCATGGCATAGCTATCGCTAAGTTCTGGCTGCAGATTGATAAGGATGAGCAGTATCGACGCTTTAAAGAGCGTGAAGGTAATCCGCAGAAAACATGGAAGATTACAGACGAGGATTGGCGCAACCGTGAAAAATGGAATGCTTATGAAGAAGCGGTAAACGAAATGCTGATTCGTACAGATACTTCCTATGCGCCTTGGACTATAGTAGAGGGAAACAATAAGTATTATGCCCGTCTAAAGGTACTGCAGACAGTAATTGACCTTTTTGAAAAGAAATTGAATGATAAAAATAATTGAGTGAGGTAATATTTTGTCCTGGAAAATAAAAAACAGGCTGAAGGAGCTGCTTTCCTGTGAATGGGGAACACAAATTTTTCCGCCGGGATTGCGGCATCCTGTAGCTTTTATTTATCCTAATGTATATCATTTGGGCATGTCTAATCTTGGCATGCATATCTTATATCAGATTATTAACGAACGCGGCGACAGCGCCTGCGAGCGCTTCTTTTTACCGGAGCCTGCGCTGATTAAGGAACATGAGAAAACAAAGACGCCGCTTTTAAGTATGGAAACGCAGCGTCCGCTGGCAGATTTTTCTGTTTTGTTTGCAATGCTGTCCTTTGAAATGGATTATGATAACTTACTAAAGGTGCTTGAGCTGGGGAATGTCAAGCTGCGAGCTGAGCAGCGCAATGACAAGGAGCCTTTGCTGATTATTGGCGGGCCATGTGCGACCTTTAATCCGGAGCCGCTGGCAAGTGTGGCAGATGCTTTTGTTATCGGCGAAGGCGAAGAAACGGTGCAGCATATACTTGATGTCATTTATGGTGATGGCAGCAAGAGTGAAAAGCTGCTGCGTCTGACAAATGTACCCGGTGTTTATGTGCCGCGTTTTTATGAGCCGCAGTATGACGAACAGGGTACTTTTTGCGGCATGAAGCATGATGAACAGGCACCGGCAACTATCAGCAGGCAATGGGTGCAGGATATTGATTTTTATCCGCATACTTCTGCTATTGTTACTGATAAGACTGAGTTTGAAGATATGTATATTGTTGAAGTGGCGCGCGGCTGCGGCAGGCATTGTCGTTTCTGTATGGCAGGATATTGTTTCCGCAAGCCAAGACCCAGAGCATTGGAGAATATCCTGAAAGATATTGCCGGACGTCCGGAAAGAACTAAGAAGATTGGCCTTATGGGTGCGGCAGTATCTGATCATCCGCAGATTAGAGAGCTGACTGCGGAATTAGCAGAGAAGAAAATATCGTTTTCTGTTGCATCTCTGCGGGCTGATACTCTTGATGAAGCTATGACTAATGCTCTGGCTGCCAGCGGACAGCAAACCATGACGGTTGCGCCGGAAGCAGGCAGCAGCAGGATGCGTGACAGCATCAACAAAGGCATAACGGAAGAACATGTTTATCATGCTATAGAACTGGCAGCAGCAGCAGGAATGAAAAATATTAAACTGTATTATATGATTGGCCTGCCGGGAGAAGAAGACAGCGATATAGAAGAAATGATTGCGATGATTCATCGTATTCGAGAAAAAATGGATTTTGCAGGCAACAAAGGAGAATTAGTAATTTCTGTGAATGCCTTTGTGCCCAAACCGTTTACTCCTTATCAATGGGAACCGTTATGCAGTCTGCAGGTACTGAAAAAGCGTTTTAAAATTTTGCAGGAAGCATTTAAAAAGAACAGACGTATTAAGTTGATTACAGAATCCTTAAAAGAAACTGTTGTGCAGGCTGTTTTAGCCAGAGGTGACAGACAGGTTGGAGAGCTGCTGTTAGAAGCACATCTTACTGGTAAGCCGCTGAAACAGGTGTTTAAGCAGCATGACAAGGATTTGGAAGAATATGCCTGCAGGACGCTTGCTATAGGACAGAAACTGCCCTGGCAGCATCTTGATATGGGCTTTACCGAAGCTTATTTAGCAGCAGAATTGCAGCGCAGCGGTGAGGGACGTTTTACTCCTATGTGCTTTGATGGATGCCGTCGCTGCGGTGTATGTGGAGATAAAAATGCGTGACTTTATAGTTGAACAAAAAAATAATATCTGGTATGGCAGCTTTCCTAATTTAACTTCTGCAGGCTTTATTAATGCCTGCAGCTGCAGGCTGCATGGTGAAAGCGATATAGTTGCTGGTACGCTTAATCTGGCTCTGCATGTGGGTGATGATAAAGCTAAGGTGCTTGCTAACAGAAGTGCTTTTGCTGCTGCTTTAGGTGTGCAGGCTGATAGCTTTACTACCTGTGCCCAGGTTCATGGCAGTAAGATTGTGAGGATTACTGAGAAAATGATAGGCAGCGGAGCATTAGATGTAGCAGATACTGTTGCTGATACTGATGCTTTGATTACAGATTTGCCAAATGTACCGTTGCTTTTATTTTATGCTGATTGTGTACCTGTATTATTAGCTGATAAGGTGTCAGGTGCTATTGGCTTGGCGCATGCAGGCTGGCGCGGTACAGTGGCAGAGATTGCAGCTAAGACTTTGGATGCTATGGTGGAGCAGCTTGGTGCTAACCCAGAAAATATACTGGCTGCTATTGGTCCTTCTATAGGTGCGTGCTGTTATGAGGTTGATGATTTTGTCTTTAGTAAAGCACCTGAGTACAAAGAGTTTTTTACCCCTAACAGCAATGGCAGATATCAGATGGATTTATGGGGAATAAATAAAAAACAACTGCTTGATAAAGGCTTGCTGCCGCAGCATATTGCTGTTGCAGGTATTTGTACAGCACACAATGCAGAGCTGTTTTGCTCTTATCGTGCTGAACAGGGAAAAACAGGACGCATGGGTGTCTGCTTATGCCGTCATGCAGAAAAATAAATAACAACACAGGCGTTTTTGCCTGTGTTTTATTTATTTGTGGTAATTTTTATCCGCGTAGACAACGCTTGGGAAATTGTGTTAAAATTACAGGAAGAAGATGGGTAGTGCAAAAACGCTCTTCTCCTAAATTTTTGCATAATTATGTCGTTTGGGGGAATTATTTTGCTGGCAGATAATCTTAAGGCAGTGCAGGATAAGATTAATAAAGCACTGCAGCAGAGAAAAGAAGTCAAACTAACCGGAAATACTGTTACGTTGGTTGGCGTTACTAAGAATCATCCTGCTGATGCTGTTTCAGAAGCATTGGCACAGGGAATAAATAATATTGGCGAAAACCGTGTTCAGGAGGCAAAAGCCAAAAAGAAAATACTGGGTAAAAACGGTTATTGGCATCTTATCGGTCATTTGCAGACTAATAAGGCTCGTCAGGCAGTAGCACTTTTTGATTTAATAGAATCTGTGGACAGTGAGCATTTGCTGCAGGCTGTAGATAAAGAAGCGGCACGCATAGATAAAGTACAGGATGTGCTTTTGCAGCTTAATATTGCTCATGAAGAACAAAAATCCGGGTTTAGCCGTGAGGAATATCTGGCAGTACTGACGCTGTTAGATAACTATCAGCATGTCAGAATCAGAGGCTTGATGGTTATTGCGCCTAAGACAGATGATATGAACTTAGTCAGAGATATTTTTGCGGCTGGCTACAGATGTTTCTGCCGGTTAAAGGCTGTGCGTCCAGAGATTGATTGCCTGTCTATGGGAATGAGCGGTGATTATACGATAGCCATAGAAGAAGGTGCCAACATTGTACGTGTGGGTACAGCTTTATTTGGTCAGCGTGATTATAGTTTAAAATTTTAATGCAGGAAGGTGGCATGATTATACAATGAAGATTATAGACCGTATTACAGAGGCATTAGGTCTTTATGACGAAGAAGAAATTTATGATGATGTTCCTGAAAAGGAACCTAGTCCTGCACCAAGCAGACAAAGAAGCTCTTCTCTGCTTAAAAGCAATGAAGTAAAAGAAGAAGCTCCTAAAAAGAACTATTCTTTGTTTAGAAAGAAACAACCGGCAGCCAGTGAACCAATGGGCAGCAAAACAATAGCTCTGCCTCTGGCTGATAAACAGGTGAAAGTAGTTGTTTTAGAACCTACCAGCTTTGATGATTCACAAAAAATTGCTGATTACCTGCGGAATAAGCAGCCTGTAGTAGTAAATTTTGAAGGTACTGACAGCGTTATTACTAAACGTATGACGGATTTTATCAGCGGTACTATTTATGCTTTGGGCGGCAGCATGAAAAAAATTGGCCGCAGTATCTTAGTATGTGCGCCGCAAAATGTAGACATTGATGCTGGTGCTAGTATTTATGACGATAAAGGAAGACAGCCATGGGAAAAGGATTAACATTAAATAAGATTGCATTTATCGGCGGCGGCGCCATGGCTGAAGCTATTATCAAGGGTATTATCAGCAGCGGCTTTATCAGCGGTGCTGCTATTGCCGTTGGTGAGCATACATCACAAAGATGTGCGTATCTTGAAGAGAACTATGGTGTTAAGGCATATACTGACAATAATAAAGCGGTAGAAGATGCTGATTTGGTAATATTGGCAGTGAAACCTCAGGTTGCACCAGCGGCACTTACTGCTGAGCTCACTTCTCATTTCAAAAAAGATGCCTGGGTACTTTCTATTATGGGCAGTGTAAGTATTGATATGCTGCATGGTTATGTACCTGGTTTTCCTGTTGTACGCACTATGCCTAATACTCCGTTGGCAGTTGGTGAAGGTATGACAGCTGTTTGCTGCGATGATAAGGTAACAGATGAAATGCTGGAAACTGCGTGTGCTATTTTTGGCTGCTGTGGTGAGGTAGAAGTAGTAGCAGAAAGTGCTATAGAAGCAATTACAGCAATTTCCGGCTGTGGTCCTGGATATGCGTTTGTAATCATTGATGCTTTAGCAGATGCAGGCGTACGTGCCGGTTTGCCGCGCGCATTGGCAATTAAACTGGCAGCTCAGACTTTAGCAGGCAGCGGCAAAATGTGCATCAAAACCGGAACGCATCCGGCTCAGCTGCGAGATCAGGTAACCTCTCCCGGCGGAACTACTATTGCCGGTATTCATGCTCTGGAAAATCATGGTGTGCGCGGTGCTTTTTATGATGCTGTGCAGGCGGTACTGCAGCGCAGCAATGAATTGCAGGGTAAATAATTATGGCAGACAGAGAGAAGATTTTACGTTACTTTAAAGCCAGCGGTGATGAACAGCTGGCTGCCAAGCTTATTGATTTGGCAGAAGGTGCTAATCGCAGCAGAAAATATCGTGTCAGCGAATTCTTAGATCCGCATGCGTATAATGTGGCGGAAATTGTAGCAGCTAATTTTGAAAATATTAAGCTGGAAGCAAACGGTGGCTTTGAGCATGCAGAGCGTGTAAAAGTTGCTTTTATTGCCGACGATTTTTATGGTACACCTGATTATGGCATTACCTGTTTTTTAGCAGCTTGGGATAAACGGTATTATGACTTGTCGCATCGAGATGTTTTAGGTGCTTTTATGGGCAGCGGCTGCAAGCGAGAGGCGATAGGCGATATCGTATTTGTGCCGGAGGGTGCACAGTTTGTTGCAGAGAAAGCTTTGCAGAATTTTCTTATCGGCAATCTGACTCAGATAGGTGCAGCGCCGATTACTTTGACGGAAATTCCGGCTGAAGAGCTGCAGCAGAAAGAAGAAAAGGTTAAGATAATCAACGCTACTGTAGCTGATTTGCGCTTGGATGCAGTGGCTGCTGCTGGTTATGGCGTGTCACGCAGCAGAATGAGTGATGAAATAAAAGGCCTGAATGTAAAGCTGAACTGGAAAGAAGCCAAGAAAGCTGCTCAGGCAGTTAATGAAGGTGATGTAATCTCTTTCCGCGGGCGCGGCAGAGTGGAGGTTACAGAAATACGCGGCACAACCAAAAAGGGACGCATCAGTATTACTTTGAAAAGGTATATATAAAGGGGAAGAAAGATGCTTACACCGGCAGATTTGAAAAATAAGACTTTTTCCCGAGGCTTTCGCGGTTACGAAACGGAAGAAGTAGATAAATTTATGGAAGAGCTGCGCAAGGAATATGAGTATCTCTACATGGACAATCTGGAGCTTAAAGAAACTATTGAACGTGTAAGTTCCAAATTGGAATATTACCAGCAAATGGAGGCTACCATGCAGAGTACGCTGACAGTTGCGCAGGAGACTGCAGACGAAGTGAAAAGCAGCAGTGAGAAAAAAGCAGCACTTTTAGAACATGAAACTAAGGTCAAATGCGAGCAGATGCTGGCAGACGCAAGAAATGCTGCTGAAAAGCTGCATAATGATACTTTGGCTCAGGCAGAAGACTTGTATAATAAGACAAAGAACAAGACTGAAAATATGCTGAATGCTACAGAAGCAGAATGCAGCAGAATGAAAGAAGAAGCCAGAAGTTATGCTGCCAAGCTGCGTAATGATGCTGAGATTGAAATTGAAAAATTAAGAGTTGCCAATGAGGATGCCTGCAAGAAAAGAGCAAATTCTGCCTCTGCAGAAGCAGGCAAGCTTTTGGAAACTGCAAGAAATGAAGCTAACAGGATGTCAGTAGAGGCAAGCAGCAATTATCGTAAGATAGTGGGCGATGCTGAAGAACGCAGCAGAAAAATTATTTTTGAAGCGGAATCAAGAGCTGCTATGGCTCAAAGCGCTTATGATGATCAGGTTAAAAAAGCCCTGGTGCATCGTAAACACATGCAGCATCTGTTAGAAACACAGCTGGAACTGCTGAAAAATTTTGAAGAACAAACATCAAAGTAAACAGGGGATGAATGATGATTATTTTGGTACGCCACGGCGAAGCTACCCATCATACCAATAAGCTTACGGGCGGCTGGACCGATTCGGTACTGACGGAGAAGGGAAAAAGGCAGCTGACTGCAGCGGCAAAAAAACTGGCTTGTGATTTTAATGACAGATATACTAAAGTCAGAATTTTGAGCAGTGATTTGCAGCGTGCTGTGGAATCTGCCGAGATTATTGCCGGTGCCTTAAAAACCAGCAGTCCGGTAGAGAAATATCTTTTCTTACGAGAAAAAAATAACGGTGCTGCAGCAGGTCTGACTGAGGAAGAGGCTAAGAAGATTTATTGCCGTCCGGCAACAGAGCAGGAACTTAATCACCGTAATTATCCGGGAGGAGAAACTCGCAATGAGTTTTACCAGAGAAATATTGCAGGTCTGCTGCAGCATGCTGACCCGGAAAAAGAAAATCTGATTATCGTAGCTCATAAGGGAACGATTCAGAATATTATTTTTTACTGGCTGGGAATGGATATGCCTCAAGTAGTAGAAAAGAATTTTTCTGTTGATATCCAGCCTGCCAGCATTTCTGTTCTAGGCATTAATAAATGGCATGAGCATACGATTTTCAGACTTAATGATATTTCCCATTTAACTAATGGCAAAGGCTTTGGCGTTTTTGATTTTAAGTATGAAAAAAGATAAATAGGTTTTTTCTGTTGACTTAAAATAATCAGATGCGCTATAATAACAGTGTTTTCATATTGCTAACGCGATGATAAAGACAGTAGGCCGAGAAAACTGGCTAAGCGATTCGGGGATGGTGCAAGCCCGGACAAGATGTGGACACGGCTGAAAATCACTTTGGAGCGGATATATCGAATCAGCAGTAGATATATACGGTTGACGCCCGGTAAAACGTTGCGAGTGGCAGATGTATTTTGTCTGTCATGAGGGTGGTACCACGGGTATATACAGTCTCGTCCCTTGCGGACGAGGCTTTTTTGTTTGTCAAAATTATTGGAGGTGTCTATTTTGGATTACAGCAAAACACTTAATTTGCCGGAAACAGAGTTTCCTATGCGTGCAGGTTTGCCGCAAAGAGAACCTGACTTTTTGAAATTCTGGCAGGAAAATGATATTTATGGTAAAAAACAGGCTCTGCATGCAGGCCATCCTAAATTTGTTCTGCATGATGGACCGCCGTATGCTAACGGCCGTATTCACATGGGTACTGCTCTGAATAAAATTCTGAAAGATATTGTTATTAAATATAAATACTCTCGTGGCTTTGATACTCCTTATGTTCCTGGCTGGGATACTCATGGCATGCCTATTGAACATGCTGCTATCAACGCTCTTGGTCTGAACCGTAATGAACTTGATCCGCTCACACTGCGCAGAAAATGCCATGACTATGCATTGGAATGGCTTGATGTACAGCGTGAAGACTTCAAACGTCTGGGTGTTTTAGGTGACTGGGATCATCCTTATGTAACACTGCACAAAGATTTTGAAGCTGAACAGATTCGTGTATTTGGTGAAATGGCTAAAAAAGGCTATATCTACAAAGGCAAAAAGACTGTTTACTGGTGCCCGCACTGCGAAACTGCACTGGCAGAAGCTGAAATCGAATACGGCGAGCAAAAGACTCCTACTATCTTTGTAAAAATGCCGATTATTAAAGATAACGGTATGATGCCGGAAGCTGCTAAAGGTAAAAATGCTTACATGGTAATTTGGACAACCACTCCGTGGACCATGCCGGCTAACGTAGCAGTAGCTTTGAACCCCGCTATTGAATATGCTTGGGTTGAATGTGAAGGCGAAGTACTGTTCCTCGCTAAAGACCTGCTGGAACAGGTAGGCAAAGTTTGCCATAAGGACTTGAGCAATGTACTTGGCACTTGCCTTGGTAAAGATATGGAATTTGCAGAATGCAAACATCCGATGCCTGAACTGGACAGAAAATCTCTGGTTGTACTTGCTGACTATGTAACCCTGGAAGCTGGTACCGGCTGCGTACATACAGCTCCTGGTCATGGTGATGTCGACTTTGAAACCGGTTTGAAATATAAACTGCCTATTTTGTGCCCTGTTGATGAACAAGGTAAGCTGACTGCAGAAGCAGGTGAACGCTTTGCTGGCATGTTTGTTTTTGACGCTAATATTCCTATTCTGAAATATCTGGCTGAACTCAATATGCTGTTAGGCAAAGAAAACATTAAGCACCAATACGCACACTGCTGGCGTTGTAAGAATCCTATTATCTTCCGTGCAACTGCACAATGGTTTGCTTCCGTTGACGGCTTCCGTGATGAAGCACTGAAAGCAATTGCTGACGATGTACAATGGATTCCTTCCTGGGGTGAACAACGTATTCATAACATGGTTGCAGACCGTCATGACTGGTGCATCAGCCGTCAACGCGTATGGGGTGTGCCTATCCCTGTATTCTACTGTGATGAATGCGGCGAACATTTAATCAATGACGACACTATTAATGCTGTTGCTGAATGGTTTGAAAAAGAAGGCAGCGATGCATGGTGGGCTCATTCTGCAGAAGAACTGCTGCCGGAAGGTACTGTTTGTCCTAAATGCGGTGGTAAACATTTCCATAAAGAAACCGATATTATGGACGTATGGTTTGACAGTGGTTCCACTCACATGGCAGTAGCAAGAAAACGTCCTGAACTGTGCTGGCCTGTTGATATGTATCTGGAAGGCAGCGACCAACATCGTGGCTGGTTCCAGTCTTCTCTGCTGACTTCTGTAGCTGTTACCGGCAAGGCGCCGTATAAATCTGTACTGACCCATGGTTATGTAGTAGATGGCGAAGGTCGCAAGATGTCTAAATCTGTAGGCAATGTTGTAGTACCGCAGGATGTTATCAGCCAATATGGTGCAGACATTATCCGTCTGTGGGCTGCATCCTCTGACTATAAAGCTGATATCCGTATTTCTCCGAAAATCCTGAAACAGCTGTCTGAAGTATATCGTAAGATTCGTAATACTATTCGTTATATCCTCGGCAACATCAATGACTTTGATTATGCAAAGGATAAAGTACCGTTCGGCGAAATGCTGGAACTTGACCGTTGGGCATTGATGCATCTGCAGCTGCTGAAAAAAGAAGTTACCGCAGCTTATGAAAGCTATGACTTCCATGTACTGTATCATGCAATCCATAACTTCTGCACAGTAGAAATGTCCAGTTTCTATCTGGATATTCTCAAAGATCGTCTGTATGCTTATAAAGCTGACAGCAAAGAACGCCGCAGTGCTCAGACTGCTATGTATGAAATTCTTATGGATCTGCTGGTTATGCTGACTCCGGTACTGAGCTTTACTACTGAAGAAGTATGGCAGTTCATGAAAAAACCTGCTAATGCTCCGGAATCCGTACAAATGTTGCCTTGGCCTGAAATCAAAGAAGAATATGTTGATGAAGCGTTGGAAGCAAAATGGGATAATTTCATCGGTATCCGCAGCGAAATTACCAAGGTATTGGAAGTTGCGCGCCGTGAAAAAACTATCGGTCATTCTCTGGACGCAAAAGTAGAACTGCATGCTGAAGGCGAAGCTCTGGAAATCTTGAAATCTGTAGAAAAAGATTTGGCAACCTTGCTGATTGTTTCTCAAGCTGTTGTTGTTCCGAGCGTTCAAGATGGTGCTGCTGCAACTGGCCGTGAAGACCTGAAAGTAACTGTTATGGCTGCTGAAGGTGAAAAATGTGAACGTTGCTGGATTTACAGCGACGAAGTAGGTAAGGATGCAGAACATCCGACACTGTGTGCACGTTGTGCTGCTGCAGTAAAATAATTATATAAAAATTAAAGACGGACAGAATGTACAGGTAATTTGCCTGTGCTTTCTGTCCGTTTTCTTTGTCTATATTGAGAAATGTACTAAGAGCAATAAAATAAGAGCTTTAAGAGATGTTAGTGCTAAAAAAGATTTTTTTGCCATAATTTCGCAGAGAAAAAAGCAAAAATATTCATTTTGTGCCAAAATAATATTTTACTATTAAATAAAGAATATGCTAAAATTAAAAATATATTCTATAATTACGGAGGTGAAGCTGCTTTTTAAAGAAAGCAGACTTGTTTGGATTATTTTGTGATTGTTTTTAATATTTTTGCCATTTTGTTCCTCGTTGCATTGAATGGTTTCTTTGTGGCTTCTGAGTTTTCAATAGTAAAGATACGTCCTTCGCGCCTTGATACCTTGCTCAAGGAAGGAAATTCCAGAGCTGTTTATGCCAAGCAGGTAACAGAACATCTAGATGCTTATCTTTCTGTAACCCAGTTAGGTATTACCTTGGCTTCTCTTGGTCTTGGCTGGATTGGTGAACCTGCGGTTGCCAAAATGCTGGCTCCGGTTTTTGGTTTGTTTGATATGCCGGATAATTTACAGCACAGCATTGCTTTTATCGTAGGCTTCTCTGTTATTACGGCGCTGCATATTGTACTTGGCGAACTGGTACCTAAATCTTTATCGATTCAAAAAACTGAACAGATAGTGCTGTGGGTTTCCTGGCCTCTTTTAATGTTTAATAAGCTTATGTATCCTGCTGTATGGTTTCTCAATCATGTCGCTAACTGGATTTTAAAACTGATGGGTATTCAGGCTGCCAGTGAAGCTGACGAAGCGCATAATGAAGAAGAAATCCGTATATTGATGGAAGAAAGCCATAAGCATGGTTATATTGATAAAACAGAACTGACATATTTGGATAATGTTTTTGATTTTTCTGAGCGTCATGCCAGCGAAATCATGGTGCCTAGAACGGATATGATCTGTCTGTATGTAGAAGATTCCTTTGAAAGCAATATTAAGACTGCTTTAGGGGAGAGAATGACTCGTTATCCTATCTGTGAGGAGGATAAAGACCATATTATAGGTTTTCTGCATATCAAGGATTTACTGCGCGCTTTAAATGATGGTCGCAAGCCGGATTTGAGAACTTTAGCCAGAGATGTGCTGGTTGTGCCGGAATCTTTGCCTATCAGCAAGCTTTTGCGTATGCTGCAGAAACATCGCAGCCAGCTGGCTATACTTATTGATGAATACGGTGGTACTGCCGGTATGGTAACAGTTGAAGATATTCTCGAAGAGATTGTAGGTGAAATTCAGGATGAGTTTGATGAAGAGCGTCCTGAAATTGAAGAACGCGGTAATAAGACATATTCTATAGATGGCAAAATGCTGCTTACTGACGTTAACAGCTTCTTTGAACTGGAACTTGATACGGAAAACTGTGATACTATTGGCGGTTGGGTATATTCCAAGTTAGATGCTCCACTGGCAGTAGGACAGTGCATCAAGGTGGAAGGTGCAGAATTTGTTGTCGAAGAGCTGCAAAAAACCCGTATTACGAGGGTTACTGTACATTTAACAAAAGAACCGGAAAATCTGCATGAGGAATTGCAGGAAGAATATCTGGAAGATGTAAAATTATAAAAATAAAAAGGACATCATTTGATGTCCTTTTTATTTTTGTCTTTATTTATCTGTTGTTTTTGAAGAAGTTTAAAGCAACTTCGGGGAAGAGAGCATAGCTTAAAACATCTTCCGTACTTGCATTGGGATAGCCTTCGTTTGCCAGCTGCTGACGGAGTTTTTCCATTTGCGGCTGGATATCGTCTGCAGGACGATGGTCGATTTGCTGAGCATCACCTATTGCCAAACGTTTGATTTCAGGATCTACAGGCGCCGGAGTACGGCCGTATTTGCCGAGAATCAGGTCTTTTACTTCACGGGGAATCATTTTATAACGGCCCAAGGCAACGTTTAAAACAGACATGGAACCGACAATCTGGCTGGTAGGAGTTACCAGCGGCGGGTAACCAAGTTCTGCTCTTACGCGAGGCATTTCTTCCAGCAGCTGCGGATATTTATCAGCAACACCCATTTCTTTCAATTGATTTAAAAGATTGGAGAGCATACCGCCAGGAATCTGGAAGGTAAGAACCTTGGGATCAATAGGAATATTAGTATTCAGGTTGAAGTCTTTGGACAAGTTAGTCTTAGCAGTTTTAAAATAATCTGCCAGATCATGGAGTTTGGTAAGCTGCAGACCGGTATCGCGTTCACTGCCTTCCAAAGTAGCTACGATAGATTCTGTGCAGGGCTGGCTGGTAGAAGCTGCAAAAGGAGAAAGTGCGGTATCAATGATATCTACGCCTGCTTCAATAGCTTTCAGATAGGTCATATCGCCCATACCACTGGTAAAGTGAGTATGCAGGTCAATAGGAATGTCGATTTCTGCTTTTAGGCTGCGGATAAGGTTTTCGGCAGCGTAAGGACGTAAAAGACCAGCCATATCTTTAATACAGATAGAATCAGCACCCATTTGCACAAGTTCCTGTCCGAGTTTTACAAAATCGCTGTCTTGATGATAAGGGCTGATGGTATAAACAATGCAGCCCTGAACATGAGCACCAGCTTCTTTAGCTGCACGCATAGCACATTCAAGATTACGGGTATCATTCAAAGCATCGAAGATGCGGATAATAGAAACGCCGTTATCTACAGAACGATGAACAAATTCTCTTACTACATCATCAGCGTAGTGATTGTAGCCAAGTACGTTTTGTCCGCGCAGCAGCATCTGGATAGGCGTTTTTTGCAGATGCTTTCTCAATGTACGCAGGCGTTCCCACGGGTCTTCGTTCAAGAAGCGCAGGCAGGCATCAAAAGTTGCGCCGCCCCAGGCTTCTAAAGCATAATAGCCCATATCATCCAGTTGCTCTAATACAGGCAGCATATCGGTAATACGCATTCTGGTTGCGGTCAGGGATTGGTGGCCGTCACGCAGTACAGTTTCAACAATTTTTACGGGATTAGTTGTCATGATGGTCTCCTTTATTAAATGTGATAATTAAACTGTTGTGAAAAATCAAAAACATGGTTTTCAATTAATAGTATATCATATTTGACATTAGTATAAAAGACTTTGAATACTGTATACAGCAAAATAAAGTGAAGAAAAAAGCTCCGGAAATTTTCCGGAGCTTTAAATTTGATATTATTTAGCAGGCGTCGGTTTATTGCTTACTACTGGTTCACCGATAATATCTTGAACACGTTCTTTCATAGATTTTTTGACCGGAGTAGTGCTTACGCTTTTTTTATCGCTGCCAGATTCTTTTTTGTCTTCGGTATTTTTACCAGTTTTGCCGTCTTCCTTGGCCTTGTCTTTATCCTTATCTTTCTTATCGTCATCCTGTTCTATCTTAGGTTCACTGGGAATATTGACGCCAGGATTAACGAAGCTGCTCTTAGGTGTAGCTGCAAGAGCTTTAATCATAAAGTCATGCCAGATAGATAACGGAGTGCTGCTGCCGTACATATAATTCATAGGTTTATTACTGTCGTCGCCAACCCATACAGCTGTGCAAAGGTCCGGAGTGAAGCCAACAAACCAGGCATCGACGAAGGTATCGGTGGTACCGGTTTTGCCGGCTGCAGGACGGCCGATGCCCATGCCGCCAGCAGTACCGCTGACAAGTACATCTTCCATCATATTGACGGTCATATATGCTGCAACTTCATCAATTACTTTTTTGGAAGACTCTTCTGCTTCATAAAGTACTTTGCCGTCACGGTCAACAATTTTTAATAATGCAACAGGCTTATGATAAGTACCGTTGTTAGCTAAAACTGCGTAAGCAGATGCCATTTCGATAGGGCTGACACCTTTACTTAAGCCGCCTAAAGACATAGCCAGGTTGGTATCGGCATATGGGCCGGAATCAACTAAAGTAGTGATACCCATTTTTTCAGCATTGGCAACAATCTTATCAACGCCAACTTCACGGGCAAGTTTAATAGTAGGAACGTTTAAGGAACGGGTAAGAGCAGTACGCAGGGAAACTTTACCATGCCATTTGAGGTCGGAGTTTTGCGGAGTCCAACCCGGAGAGAATTCTTCTTCCTTATCTTCGATAACGCTGGCAGGAGTAAAGCCATTCTGCATAGCGGTGAGATATACGAAAGGTTTGAACGCAGAACCAGGCTGACGTACAGCTAAGGTTGCGCGGTTGAATTTATCTTGGCCGCGGCCGCCAATCATGGCTTTTACATAACCGTTGTGTGGATCAATTGCTACAAGTGCAACTTGCGGCTGGGTCAGACCGCCGTCATCGGTGTAATAGTTGGGCATATGGCTAAGGGATTCTTCAGCGGCTTTTTGCATATCGGAATCCATGGTAGTGTAGATTTTAAGACCACCTTTATACAAGGCATCTGCACCAAGCTCTTCGATTACTTTTTGGCTGATCATATCAAAGAAGTAAGAACGGGGATCGTCATTTTTCTTATGAGAAGTCATCAGAGAAAGTTTTTCGGCTTTGGCAGATTCAGCCTGACTTTCATTAATAAAACCGTATTTCAGCATCTGGTCGATAACCAGTTCCTGACGTTTTTTGCTTTCCTGCGGGTTTTCAAAGGGATTGAAATAGTTAGGACTTTTGGGGATTGCTGCGAGAGTAGCAGACTCAGCAATATCAAGATCCTGTACATGTTTACCAAAATAATACATGGAAGCAGCTTCGATACCATAAGCGCCTTGACCAAAGTAAATCTGGTTCAGATACATGGAAAGAATTTCTTCCTTAGTATATTTATATTCCAGTTCTTTAGCAATGAAAGCTTCTTTTATTTTACGAGTGATGGTACGTTCCTGAGTAAGGAAAGCATTCTTTGCCAGCTGTTGGGTAATAGTACTGCCGCCTTGTACCTCGCCGCCGCTAAGGGTGGAGAACAGTGCACGCAGAGTACCACGGTAGTCGATGCCGCCATGCTCGTAAAAACGGTTATCTTCGATGGCAATAAAAGCCAGCTGAGTATGTTTGGGGATCTTGTCAATAGTTACCGGAATACGGCGCTCTTCTGACAAAGTTGTATAGATGGGATTGCCGCTTAAATCATAAAACTGTGATGCAGCATCGGGAATCAGAGCTTCGTCCATGTTGCTGGGAGCAAAGAAGCTTGAAAAACCATACAATATTGATAGTCCCATAATTGCAAAAGAGACTATACAGATCATGATTGTTTTAAAAATTTTTAACATAATCTACCTCGGTTCATTTCAGTGATAAATACTGTTTTTTGGCACAAAAGGCCGTGTATCATTGCTATTATAGCATTTTAAATATTTTTTGTCATAAAATTTACTGTGAAAAAGTAAAAGGCATGTTTTTAAAAACATGCCTTAATTTTTATTTGCTGTTTTGAAATTGAGTGTAAAAGAAACTGCAGTAATGCAAAGTTACATATAAAACTATAAGAGTGGCTACGCACGTTTCAAAATAGTATAAATATTGGAAGAAATCATGCAGGATTACGCCTATACGTTCATAGTAATTTAAGGAAAGACGCAGTGCAGTTGCTGTAATAACAAAGGGGAAGGTAAAAGCTGCATAACTGGGATAAAAAGGTAATTTAAGCAGTTTTGGCATTAAACTTAAGATGAAGAAAAAGAGAAACTGCGCAGCAATCTGCATAATGGAAATCATTAAAAAGTTTTTATCCTGAATAACCGCAAAGTAACCGGCAAGACTGAGGCTCATCGGTGCTGTATAGATGCAGATAAGCGGTTTTACTGCAGACTCTGCCGGGGGAATTTTTATATATCGGTAAGTTATAAGGAAGAGTAAGAGCAGATAGGCGATGAAGCCAAACCAGAAAATATAAACGCCTATATCGGCATAATTAAATGTAGGAGAAGTAACAGCGGCTACTATGATACCTACATAAGCAATGAAGAAAGTAGGGAAAACATTTTTGAGTTCCAGATTAATCATAAAATTCTTAGTGAACCAAATAATCAGCAGTGCATGAGAAGCGACAGCCAGAATCCAGACGAAACGACTTATAGTAGGAAAGATAGCAGCAAAATAAGTACACAACTGCATGATAGCCATAAAAAAAGTAGCTGCGACGCTGCCTAAAACTGGATTACCGGTCATGTCAGCATGAATCATTTTTGGATAGCGAATAATTTTCAATAAAAGCATACTTCCAAGTATTATGGATAAAATACCGCAAATCCATTTGGAAGTTAGAGAATATGGAGCCAGAAGATTGCCGAGCGCAGCTAATCCTAACATAACGCCCGCAGTAGGAATAGGAACAGATTTAATCATAAATTTATCCTTTCTGTTAAGAAAATATTGTGATAACAGCATACTACGTTTATAATAATTAGTAAAATAAATCTTTATAATTATAATAATTATAAAAACTAATAAAGAGGATATTATGCTGGAAGAATTGAAAACATTTGTCACAGTAACAGAGCTGCAAAGCTTTACCAGAGCTGCTGAACAGCTGAATATTTCACAGCCTACAGTAAGTTTGCATATTAAAAGACTGGAAGAATATTTTGATGAGATACTTATTTATAGGAGCAGGCAGAAAAAAAAGCCGGTGATTACTGCTGCAGGACGCAGGCTATATCAGCAGGCGAAAAAGATACTTAGTTTGTGGAAATCTACATATAATTATGTTAAAGATGATTTCACACATGGGGGCAGTCTGACTATAGGGGTGACCTTTACAATAGGAGAATACTTTTTACCTGAATTTTTAGGAGAGTTCAATAAAGAGTTTCCTGATATAAAGGTTGAACTTGAAATAGGGAATACACAAAAAATTGGCGAACTGCTTAATAATTATAAAATTGACGCAGCTATTGTAGAAGGTAATATTATAGGAGAAAAATTTGTTAAAAGACATTTATATGAAGATAAATTAGTAATAGTTGCTCCAGTGGGAAAAGAAAATGGCAGCTTAGAAAACGAACGCTGGATAATAAGAGAAAATGGTTCCGGAACAAGAAGCCAGTGGGAACAGTTAATTGGCAGTGGTCTTACAGAACTAAAGTTTAAACCTCTTGTCATGAATAGTAACTTTGCTGTTAAAGAAGCGGTGCGCAATAATCTGGGTGTTGCATTGCTTTCAGAATATATTGCAGAAGAGGCAGCTAAAAACAAAGAGGTTGCAATAAGACGCAATGATATCCAGGGGAAACGTTATTTTGATTTGGTAATGATAAAAGATAGTGCAGAGGATAATTTAATAGATATATTTAGTAAAAATATCAGCGATTTTTTCCGAAGAAAGCAAGAAATGGCAAAATAATCATGTAAAAAGACCTTAAAAGCGATAATTTTCTCTAAAATCATAACGCCGTAAAGAAAGGTGTAGCAGCATTCTATAAAACCACTACACCAGGTGTATCAGAGAAAAAGATGCAAAAAAAGCAAAAAAAGATGAAAAAAGGTGTTGACATAATGATGGGAGGATGGTATTATATACAAGTCGCCGAGATACGGCGGCGGAACCTTGAAAACTGAACATCAACCTAAACAAAGCGAATGTGCGGGTCGAGCGCAAGCTTGACCAAGTCAATTAATTTCTTTAAATAATAAGAGCCAATCGGTTCTTCAATAAAACTTTATTGGAGAGTTTGATCCTGGCTCAGGACGAACGCTGGCGGCATGCCTAACACATGCAAGTCGAACGGAGAATTTATTTCGGTAAATTCTTAGTGGCGAACGGGTGAGTAACGCGTAGGCAACCTGCCCTTTAGATGGGGACAACATCCCGAAAGGGGTGCTAATACCGAATGTGACGAATTTCTCGCATGAGAGATTCGTGAAAGATGGCCTCTACATGTAAGCTATCGCTAAAGGATGGGCCTGCGTCTGATTAGCTAGTTGGTGAGGTAACGGCTCACCAAGGCGACGATCAGTAGCCGGTCTGAGAGGATGAACGGCCACATTGGGACT
>UQLS01000014.1 GCA_900541915.1 uncultured Phascolarctobacterium sp.
GTTATGCCCTTATAGGGCTATTGCGAACCACCCCTCTTAGGGGTGGGAGCGATTACAGTACCATTAGTGAGAACGATAGTTTCCGCAGCTGCTCTGGCAGCACGATCCTGGTCGATAAAACCGTATTTTTGCATCGCCTGGAGTACTAACAGCTGACGTTTCTTGCAACCTTCCGGATTTTCTAAAGGGTTTAGTGCTGAAGGTGCATATGGAAGTGATGCGATAACAGCAGCTTCTGCCAATGTAAGGGCCTGCGGCGATTTACCGAAATAAATTCTTGAAGCTTGTGCGAGACCATTAGCACCTGCACCTAAATAAGTGGTGTTCAGATAAAGCTCAAGAATTTCATCCTTGCTGTAGTTTTCTTCCAACATTAAAGAAAGGATAGCTTCTTCAATTTTTCTTTCCATACTTTGCTCATGAGTCAGAAAGACATTTTTTACAAATTGCTGGGTAAGCGTGCTGCCGCCCTGCAGAACTTCACCGGCAGAGATATTTACCAAAGCTGCTCGCAGAACTCCTTCAACGGCGATAGCGCCATGTTCATAAAAATTATGATCTTCGATAGCAATAATTGCCTGCTGCATATCTTTAGGGATAGCAGGCAAAGGCGTCCATTCAGGACTTTCTCTGATAGGGTCAATAACTTCTTCCATGTTGAAAGCCAGATAGGCTTTCTGAAAAGGAGAGGGCCATTCTTCCTGTGGAGGCAGAAGTGAAAGAAATAAAGCTTTGGCAGCACTTTTTTCGTGCTGTTCGATTTTTCTGTCTTCTGCCTGCGGAGAATTTTTAGCAGGTGTATTCGAAACATATACAGTCATACCTATGAATATGACGATTATCAGGATTATAGTTTTAAACATTTTGTAAACCTCACGTTTCTTACTTGGATTTATTGTATCAGTAAACAGGCAGTTAGGCAAAAAAGTTTTAGAAAATCCTGTATTTGAAGAAAAAGTTATGGAAAATATTATCAAAAGTAGTAAAATATAAAATATAAAATGGGTTAGTGTTTTTATCAGCAAAATGAAATAAAACACTTGTAAAATTATACATAAAAGGTGTATAATTACAAAACATAAAGGAGGCATATATGAAAGCGAGCGTTATTGGAGCAACCGGCTATGCTGGTGTGGAGTTACTCAGGCTTTTAGATGGACACCCTGAAGCTGAAATTGTTGCGATTACTTCTGAAAGCAGCACAGGGGAGATGATTTCCCAAATGTATCCGCATCTTGCTGGGCGGATAGAAAAAGAGCTTTCTTCCATGCAGGATATTGAGGCTATTGCAGATGCAAGTGACGTTATATTTATTGCATTGCCGCATGGTCATGCCATGAAGATTGGCCGCAAGCTGCGCGGTAGTAAAACGAAAATCATTGATCTTGGCGGTGACTATCGTTTCAAGGATTATCGTGTTTTTGAGCAATGGTATAAAGTTAAGCATGAGGATCCGGAAGCACAGGCTGTTTATGGTCTGACAGAGCTTTATAGACCATTGGTTAAAGATGCAGTCTTGCTGGCAAATCCGGGTTGCTATACAACCTGCAGTATATTATCATTAGTGCCTCTTCTAAAAGCTGGTTTGATAGAAACAAAAGGCATTGTGGTTGATGCAAAATCCGGTACTACCGGTGCTGGCAGAAGCTTAAAGCAGGGTAGTATGTACTGCAGTGTTAATGAGAATTTTCATGCATATGGTGTTGCTAGTCACAGACATACACCGGAAATTGAACAGGTGTATAGTGAATTTGCCGGAGAAAATGTGATTATCCAGTTTACACCGCATTTGCTGCCGGTAGATCGCGGTATTTTAGCCACCTGTTATGCGCAGCTTAAAGATGGCGTTAGTGATAAACAGGTAGCTGATGCTTTTGAAGCAATGTATGGAGATGAATTCTTTATTCGTCTGCGCGGACAGGGTGTTTGCCCGGAAATCAAGAATATCAGGGCATCCAATTATGTAGATATTGGTTGGCAGACAGACAAGCGTACTGGACGTGTAATTGTTATGAGCTGTCTGGACAATCTGGTTAAAGGTGCGGCAGGTCAGGCAGTACAGAACATGAATGTAATGTTCGGGTTTGATGAAACTGCCGGATTGCGTCAGCTGCCGGTATATCCGTAATTTAAGAAAGAGGTTGACAAAATATGAAGAAAATAGACGGCTGGCTTACAGCGCCGCAGGGTTTTATTACTGCCGGTGTTAAAGCTGGAATTAAAGCCAGCGGGAACCATGATGTGGCTGTTATTTACAGTACTGTTCCTGCTGCCTGCGGTGCAGTATTTACTCAAAATAAAATGTGTGCAGCTCCGGTTTTGGTAAGCCGTGAGGTGAATAAAGAAGCTTATGCTCAGGCAATAGTGGTTAACAGCGGCTGCGCTAATGCCTGCACGGGCGAACAAGGTTTGCAGGATGCACAAAAAATGCAGGCTCACGCTGCAGGACTGCTGGGTATTGAACCTAAACAGGTTTTTGTTTGCTCTACCGGTGTAATCGGTCAATTTTTGCCGATAGATAAGTTGTTTGCAGGTATTGATGATGCTGTAGATTCCTTGGATGAAAATGAAGGCGAAAGCTGCGCTATGGCTATTCAAACCACTGATACCTTTATCAAAAAAGCTGCTTATGAAGTCAATATCGGCGGAAAGAAAGTAACCGTTGCAGGTATTGCTAAAGGCGCTGGTATGATTCATCCCAATATGGCTACTATGCTTACCTTTATTACTACTGATGCAGCTGTTGCTCCTGATGTTTTGAAACGTGCTGTAAAAGCAGCTGCTGATAAATCCTTTAATATGGTAGTAGTAGATGGCGATACCAGCACTAATGACAGTATGATTGTTCTGGCTAATGGTTTGGCTGAAAATGAAATTATCATTTCTGAAGAACATCCTGATTATCCGGTGTTCTTTGAAGCACTTCTGGCATGTGCAACTGATTTGGCAAAACTTATTGCCCGTGATGGTGAAGGTGCTACTAAATTCCTCGAAGTGAATGTTACCGGTGCTGCCAGCTGGGAAGATGCTAAGACAGCAGCGATGGCAATTGCTAAGTCTCCCCTGGTAAAAACAGCGTTTTTCGGTGAAGATCCTAATTGGGGACGTATTGTTTGTGCTGCCGGTTACAGTGGCGCACAGATGACTGCTGATAAAGTAAATCTTGCTATCGGTGGCGTACGTCTGGTAGAAAATGGCATGAACTGCAATGTTCCGGCTGAACAGCTTGCACCGATTATGTCTGAACATGATATTTCCATGACTATTGATTTGGCTGCTGGTGAAGAGAAGGCTACTGTTTGGACCTGTGATTTCAGCTATGAATATGTGAAGATTAACGGTGAATATCATACCTGATTAAAATAAAATTTATTATGATGAACTGCTTAAGGAGGCAATGAATTATGTTAATGAATGATGCTCAAGTAAAAACTTTGATGGAAGCTTTACCGTATCTGCGTGATTTTAAAGATAAAACTATCGTAGTAAAATATGGCGGCAATGCTATGCTTAATGATGAAATCAAAAATAAAGTGCTGCAGGATATTGTATTCCTGCAATGCGCAGGTATGCGTCCGGTAGTTGTTCATGGCGGCGGCCCGGAAATTACTGCAATGCTGATGCAGGCTGGCAAAAAAAGTGAATTTGTCAGCGGTCTGCGTGTAACTGATGCTGAATCCGTAGGCATTGCTGAGATGGCACTGGTAGGCAAAATCAATACCGATCTGGTAGCACGTCTTAATTCTTTAGGCGGTAAAGCTGTTGGCTTAAATGGTAAAGATGCAGACCTTATTATTGCTAAAAAACATCTTGCTGATGTTTATGAAAACGGTGAAGTAAATCTTGTTGATATCGGTTATGTAGGCAATGTAGAACATGTAAATACCGATTTGATTGAAGTTCTTCTGGACAACGGTTTTATTCCTGTTATTGCTCCTACCGGTGTAGGCTCTGCTGGTGAAACCTATAACATCAATGCAGACAGCGTTGCTGGTGAAATTGCAGGCGCTTTGAAAGCTGAAAAACTTTTGGTGCTGACCGATGTTAAAGGTATTTACTCCGACTATCGTGATGAAAACAGCTTCATTTCTACTTTGACCTTTGAAAAGGCTCAGGAGCTGATTATTCGCGGCAACATCGACGGCGGTATGATTCCGAAAGTTCGTGCTTGCATTACCGCGCTTTCCGGCGGTGCTAAAAAGACTCATATCATTGATGGCCGTGCTGAGCATACCATCCTGATGGAAATTTTCAGTGATAAAGGTGTAGGCACTGAAGTTGTAAAAGAATTATAATTTTGAATTTTGTTTAAGGGGCTGTTAGTTTTATGGATATAAAGACTGTTGTAGATGAAACAGAAAAATATTATCTGCCTGTATTCGGCAGATATCCGTTAGTTTTAGACCATGGCAAAGGCTGCCGTCTGTATGATGCAGAAGGCAACGAATATATTGACTTTTTGGCAGGTATTGCTGTAAATGCATTGGGACATGCGCATCCTGTACTGGTAAATGCTATTGCTAATCAGGCTGCTAAACTCATGCACTGTTCTAATCTGTATTACACAGAAATTCAGGCTAAGGCTGTAAAAGTCATCGCAGAAGTAAGCGGCTTTGACAGAGTATTTTTAGCTAACAGCGGTGCAGAAGCTAATGAAGGTGCGCTGAAGCTGGCTCGTAAATATGGTAAGGAAAAAGCTGCAGGCAAATATCGTATTATTACAGCTGTACATTCTTTCCATGGCCGTACCATGATGACATTGACTGCAACAGGCCAACCTAAGTATCAGCATGGTTATGAACCGCTGCCGCAGGGTTATGAATACGTTGAATATGGTGATATTGCCGCATTGGAAGCAGCAATGGGCGATGATGTATGCGCTGTACTGCTTGAGCCGATTCAGGGTGAAGGCGGCGTACATGTTCCTTCTGATGAATATCTGCGTCAGGCACGTGCTTTATGTGATAAATATGATGCATTGCTGATTTTTGATGAAATTCAGACTGGTGTAGGTCGTACCGGTAAATGGTTTGCTTATATGCACAGCGGTGTAAAACCTGATGTGCTGACTTTTGCCAAAGGTATTGGCGGTGGTTTCCCTATGGGCGGTTTTGCTGTAGAGGAAAAACTGGCGCATGTATTTAAACCGGGTGATCATGGCAGCACTTTTGGCGGCAATCCTTTAGCTTGCGCAGCTGCCTATGCCTGCCTTACTGCAATTAAAGCAGAAAACCTTGTTGATAAAGCTGCTGTACAGGGAACTTATTTTAAAGGTGAATTGGAAAAACTGCAGCAAAAATATCCAGATAAGGTTAAAAAAGTACGCGGCCGTGGCTTGATTCTTGGTATGGAATTATGCAAAGAAGGAAAGGCTGTAGTAGAAAGCTGCCTGCAGGAGCATGTAATTGTTAACTGCACTGCTGGAAATGTTATTCGTCTGGTACCGCCGCTGATTGTAACTAAAGAAGAAATTGATATTGTAGTTGCGGCACTGGATAAAGCTTTGGCTGCATTTTAATGTAATATGTTGGGGGAGTTGTAAATGGGTTTAAGAAATAAAGATTTGATTTCTATTCATGATTTAACCGTAGGTGAAGTTGCTACCATTTTGGATGTGGCAAAGAAATTGAAACGCAAACAGAAAAATGGTGAACCTCATCAATATCTGAAAGGTAAAACTTTGGCTATGTTGTTTTCCAAGGCTTCTACCCGTACCAGAACCTCTTTTGAAGTAGGCTTCTGGCAGCTGGGCGGACATCCTATCTATCTTAGTGATGCTTCCTCTCAGATTGGCCGCGGTGAGCCTGTACGTGATACTGCCAGAGTATTGTCCCGTTTTGTAGACGGCATCATGATTCGTACTTTTTCACATGACTCCGTTATTGAACTGGCTGAATATGCAGATGTTCCCGTTATCAACGGTCTTACTGACCTGCTGCATCCCTGCCAGGCGCTGACTGATATGTTTACTATTCAGGAAAAAATGGAAGTTTTAAAAGGACGTAAGCTTGTTTATGTCGGCGATGGCAACAATATGGCACATTCTCTGATGTTTGCCTGCGCCAAAGTTGGTATGAATATGGTTTGCGCAAGTCCTAAAGGTTATCAGCCTAATCCTGAAATTGTAAGACTTGCACAGGAAGATGCAGTGCATACCGGCTGCAGTATTACTGTAGATGAGGATTTATTCAGAGCTGCTAAAGGTGCTGACGTACTGTATACTGATGCATGGGCAAGTATGGGTCAGGAAGAAGAACATAACATTCGTAAACAGGCATTAGGTAAATATCAGATTAACAGCGAGCTGCTGGCTGCAGCAAGACCGGAAGCAATAGTTATGCACTGTCTGCCTGCTTACCGTGGTGAAGAAATAACTGAAGAAGTACTGGAAGGACCGCAGTCTGTAGTGTTTGATCAGGCCGAAAACAGGCTCCATGTACAGAAAGCTATTATGGCACTTTTGATGAGCGATGAAATTTTATAAAATTATTTTGTATACATTTACAAAAGACTGGACAATCTGTAAAAAGGTGCTATAATATACAATATCCGTTGAAAAAATATTCAGAATATATGAATAAAAACACTGGAGGCTGTGAAAATGAAAAAAGAAGATATTAAAAAAGTAGTACTTGCATATTCCGGAGGACTTGATACCTCTATTATTATTCCTTGGTTAAAAGAAAACTATAACGGCTGCGAAGTTATTGCCGTAACTGCTGACCTTGGTCAAGGCGACGAACTGAACCCTGTTCATGACAAAGCGATTAAATCTGGTGCAAGCAAATGCTATATCCTTGATTTGAAAGAAGAATTTATTTCCGATTATGTATGGCCCGTTGTCAAAGCAGGCGCTGTATATGAAAAGAAATATCTGCTTGGTACTTCTTTCGCTCGTCCGCTGATTGCTAAAAAATTAGTTGAAATTGCTGAAGCTGAAGGCGCTGACGCTATCGCTCATGGTGCTACCGGCAAAGGCAATGACCAAGTTCGTTTTGAACTGTCTGTAAAAGCTTTGGCTCCGCAGCTGGCAATCATTGCTCCCTGGCGTGAATGGAGCATCAGATCCCGTGACGAAGCTATCGATTTTGCTGCAGCACATAATATTCCGGTACCTGTTACCCATGACCATGACTATTCCATGGACCGCAACATGTGGCATCTGAGCCATGAAGGCAGCGATCTGGAAGATCCCTGGAATGCTCCGAAAGATGAACTCTTCATCGTTACCAACACTCCGGAAACTGCTCCTGATAAAGACGAATATGTAGAACTTGAATTTGTTGAAGGTCTTCCGGTTGCTGTTAACGGCGAAAAACTCAGCCCGGCTAAAATCGTTGAAACCTTGAACGAAATTGGTATCCGCAATGGCGTAGGCATCTGCGATATCGTTGAAAACCGTCTGGTAGGCATGAAATCCCGTGGTGTATACGAAAATCCTGCTGGCTCCATCATCTACTATGCTCATAACGAACTGGAAAACCTCTGCCTGGATCGCGCAACTGCAAGCTTCAAACAAATGGTAGGCATCCGTTATGCAGAACTGGTATATGACGGAATGTGGTTTTCTCCGCTGCGTGAAGCACTGGCTGCTTTCGTTGACGAAACTCAAAAAACTGTTACCGGTACCGTACGTTTGAAACTGTATAAAGGCAACATTATCAGCGCTGGTGCAAAATCTCCGTATTCTCTGTACAGCCAGGAATATGTAACCTTCGGTGAAGATGAAGTATACAACCAAGCTGATGCAACAGGCTTTATCAACCTGTTCGGTCTGCCGCTGAAAGTACGCGCACTGATGAAAAAAGGAATGTTGAAATAATGGCCAAATTGTGGGGCGGAAGATTTAGTAAAAATACAAATGAATTAGTGGACGCATTCAATGCGTCCATTGATTTTGATAAAAGGCTGTATCATGAAGATATCCGCGGCAGTATTGCCCATGCTTCCATGCTGGCAAAATGCGGTATTATTCCGGCAGAAGACGGTGAAAAGATTGTTGCCGGATTAAAGGATATTCTGAAAGATATTGAAGCTGGTAATTTTAAATTTGAAGTTGCTCTGGAAGATATTCATATGAATATCGAAGCACGCCTTACCGAAAGAATCGGTCAGGCAGGTGCAAGACTGCATACTGCACGCAGCCGTAATGACCAGGTTGCGTTGGATATGCACATGTACATGAAACGTGAAGTAGCGGAAATTGCCGAACTGTTAATTCAGTTTGAAGAAGCACTGCTCAGTGTGGCTAAAAAGCATAATAAGACTTTGATGCCTGGCTATACTCATCTGCAAAGAGCACAGCCGATTACTTTTGCACATCATCTGCTGGCATATTTTAATATGCTGCAGCGTGATTTCCGTCGTCTGCAGGGGGTATGGGAAGGTGCTGATATGATGCCGCTTGGTGCAGGCGCTATTGCAGGCACTACTTTCCCGATTGACCGTTTTGATGTTGCAGAGCAGCTTAATTTTGGCAAAGTATACAGCAACAGTATGGACGCAGTAAGCGACAGAGATTATGTTATTGAGTTCTTATCTTTTGCTGCTATGCTGATGATGCATATGAGCCGTCTAAGTGAAGAAATCTGCCTGTGGAGCAGTACTGAATTTGGCTTCATTGAGCTGGACGATGCTTTTGCTACAGGTTCTTCTATGATGCCGCAGAAAAAGAATCCTGATATTGCCGAGCTTGTTCGCGGTAAAACCGGCAGAGTATATGGACATTTACAGGCTATGCTGGTAACTGCCAAAGGCTTGCCCTTGACTTATAACAAGGATTTGCAGGAAGATAAAGAAGGTTTCTTTGACGCTGTAGATACTATTAAGTTTGCGCTGGCAGTTTACCGTGATATGATTCTGACTATGACGGTTAATGTAGATAAAATGCAGCAGGCAGTAAGTAAGGATTTTTCCAATGCTACTGATCTGGCAGATTATCTTGTTCGCAAAGGCTTGCCCTTCAGACAGGCACACGAAGTTGTGGGCAAATGCGTTGCTTACGCTATCCATAACGATAAGTTCCTGCCGGAAATTACTTTGGAAGAGTACAAAAACTTCTCCGATTTGTTTGAAGAGGATCTTTTGCAGGCATTGCAGCCTGAAAACTGCGTAGCTTCCCGTAAATCCTACGGCGGTCCTGCTTTCAGCGAAAATGAAAAGCAGTTTGCTGCCGGTGAGAAAGTACTGCAAATGCAGCAGGAAATTTTAAAAGATTTACAGCAGCATTTATAATATTTTACTTAAAAACCACATTTACTCTAACCGAGTAAATGTGGTTTTCTTTATATATATGGTATAATATATAGTAACTTTTGGAATATGTAAGTAGGTGAAATATGTGTTGGTACAATTACAGGGACTGCTGACGACTGTAAATATTCTTGATTTGATAGATATCGTCGTTGTAGCTTATTTCTTATACCGTATATATCTGATGTTGAAAAATACCAGGGCGGCAACTTTGGTTAAAGGCTTGCTGGTATTGGTACTTTTTATGCTGATTAGCCGTTGGCTCAATCTGCATGTTATCAGCTGGCTGCTGGAAAAAAGCATGACTGTAATTATGGTTGCTTTGCCGGTAGTTTTCCAGCCGGAATTGCGGCGTGCGTTGGAGCAGATTGGCCGCGGGCGTCTCTTTAATAAAGGCAGTGAGCTTGACGAACAGGAAATGGAAGAAATGCTTAATGCCGTTGCTAACGCTACTGTTATTATGAGCAGACGCAAAGAAGGCGCGCTGATGGTTTTTGAACGCGAAACAGGTTTGGAAGAGCGTATTGAAACTGGTGTAGCTGTAGATGGTTTGATTAGCGACAGTCTTTTGCTTAATATTTTTGAAAAAGATACTCCTCTGCATGATGGTGCTGTAATTATCCGTGGTAAGAGAATTGTGGCTGCCAGCTGCCTCCTGCCGCTGACGGAAAACCGTAATTTAAGCCAGGAGCTTGGCACGCGACATAGAGCTGCTATTGGTATTTCAGAGCAGTCCGATGCAGTGGTCTTAGTAGTCAGTGAAGAAACCGGTGCTGTTTCTATTGCACGTAACGGTGAACTTATGCGTTATCTTACAGCTGACGATGTTAAAGAAATTTTGCGCTCCTATTTGTTAAGACCTACTGTTAATGTCAAAGAAACTCTGTTTGAAAAAATTAAGCATATGCGTGGTGAAAAGAAATGAATTTTCTTTATAGACTGATGAAAAAAGAAAATATCCTGGCGCGCATTATTTCTATCCTGATTGCCTGCGGTTTGTGGATATACGTTATGACAGATCAGAATCCTATAATTGAGCGCAGTGTGGAAGTAGAACTGAAACAGGCTAACCTGCCGGAAAATATGGTGGTTTTTAATGCACCGGACAGGGTAACTGTCAAGGTCAGAGGTTCCCGTTCTTTAATAACTGATGACAGCGAAAAGCTGATATCTGCTTCAATTGATTTGAAAAACGTTACAGAAGGACAGCAGGAATTACCGGTTAAGGTGTCATTTTCTCATGGCGATATTATTTCTGTAAGTCCTGAAGAGGTTTCTGTATATGTTGATACTGTCAGTGAAAAGACTGTTGCAGTACACCCACGTGTAGTAGGTGTGGTTTCAGACGATTTGACGCTGGGCAGCAGTAAGATTACTCCTTCTGAAGTAACAGTAAGAGGTGCGACACATCGACTGAAAAATATCAATAAAGTAGTTGCTCCAGTTGATGTTACCGACCAAAAAGATAATTTCCAGACTGTCAGTGATTTAGTTGCTGTCAATGACAATGGTTATGATATTCCTAATATGAAGATTATGCCGGCCAGTGTAACGGTAGAAGCTACTATGGTAAGGCAGATGATTACAGTAGATGTTCCTGTAAAAGTTATTATGAAGGGCAATCTGCCGGATGGTGTAAATGTTTCCAAGGTTGAGGTTGTTCCTAAGCAGGTACGCATTACTGCTCCGCCTTCTGTTTTAAAAGATCTTGCGGAAGTAAAAACTAAGCCTGTGGATGTTTCTTTGCTGACAGGCAGCATAACGATGGCGGCAGAACTGGATTTGCCGGAAAAAGTTATTCCGGAGACAAGTTCGGTGCAGGTAATTTTTTCTGTAGGAAGGTAGAATGAATGAAGTTAAAAATCAATAATGTTAGAATCGCTTTGCTGCAGGAAATGCCGATAAAGGAAGCTGTAAGCCACAAGTTGGGAGTAAGGCAGGATGATATTAAATCGCTGCAGATTGTGCGCAAGGCAGTGGATGCTCGCCGGAAAAATAATGTTTGCTTAAATTTCCATGTACTGGCTGATGTTGATGGCAGTAAAAAACAGTTAAGCCGTTTACTGAAAGATAAGGATATATCTCAGTATAAAGAGGAAGCTGAGCTAGAACTTATTTTAGGCGAGCTGCCGCTTGCAGCACCACCAGTAGTTATCGGTGCAGGACCAGCTGGGTTGCTTGCGGCACTGGAGCTGGCAAAATATGGTTATCGTCCTTTGCTTTTGGAGCGCGGTAAGCAGGTCAGCAAACGAGTTGCTGATGTAAATAATTTTTGGCAGCACGGCATTTTTGACCCTGAATCTAATGTACAATTTGGTGAAGGCGGTGCCGGAACTTTTTCCGACGGCAAACTGACAACCCGTGTTAATGATCCGGTTATGAAAAGTATTTTGCAGACCTTTGTAGATGCCGGTGCGCCTGAGGCAATACTGTGGGAGCATAAGCCGCATGTGGGGACTGATAAACTGCGCGCCATGGTTACCGGATTGAGTAAAAAAATTGTCAGTCTGGGCGGAAGTATTCGGTATGAAGCGCATGTTACTGATTTTATAATTAAAAATAATACTGTGTGTGGTGTTGTTTTAAATAATGGTGAGAGAATTGCTGCTGGAGCTGTAATTCTTGCCTGCGGGCATAGTGCACGCGATACCTATAAATTACTGACTGAAAAAGGCATCGGAATAGTCAGCAAGCCATTTGCTATCGGGGTGCGCATCGAGCATCCGCAGGAGCTGATAGATAAAGCGCAGTATGGTGAATTTGCCGGTCATCATTTACTGGGAGCTGCGGATTATGCTTTGGTTTATCATACGCCTGATAAAAAACGTACGGCGTATTCCTTCTGTATGTGTCCCGGAGGAACTGTTGTAGCGGCAGCTTCTGAAACTGGCGGCGTAGTGGTAAACGGCATGAGCATGTTTAACAGGGACAGCGGCGTGGCCAATAGTGCGCTGGTAGTAAATGTCAGCAGTGATGATTTTGGCAGTAGTCCTTTAGCTGGTGTGGAATTTCAGCGGCAGTATGAGCGTCTGGCTTTTAGATTTGGCGGCGGTAATTATCACGCACCAGCACAAAATTTTGCCAGTTTCCTCAATGGGACTGAACCTTCTTTAACCAGTCTCTGCGATTCTACCTACAGACCGGGTATTACTGCCTGTGCATTGGAAAAGGTACTGCCCCATTATGTTACTGATACATTGAAGATGGGTATTACTGATTTTGGTCGTAAATTGGCAGGATATAATGACGGTGGAGCATTGCTGACAGGCGTGGAAACACGTACTTCGGCTCCTGTACGTATTGAACGTGACAGGGAAAGTTATGTGTCGGTTACTCATGATTTGCTTTATCCCTGCGGTGAGGGCGCAGGTTATGCAGGCGGTATTATGAGTGCGGCACTGGATGGCTACCATGTAGCCAGAGCTGTAATGAAGCGTTTTGCTCCTGTAAGCTGATTGCTCTTACAGAGAAAAAAGTTTATAATATTATGTTATAGATTTAAGAGAATTATTTACTATGAAGCGGAGGTTTTTTCATGGCACGTTTATTTGGTACTGACGGTGTTCGTGGTATCGCTAATGTGGAATTAACGCCGGAACTGGCATTTAAACTGGGTTATGCAGCGGCGACATATTTTGGCAGGGAGGTTGCTAATCCTAAGATTATCATCGGACGCGATACAAGACGCAGCGGTCCTATGCTGGAAAGTGCACTGGCAGCTGGTATTTGTTCTGCTGGCGGCAATGCGCATCTGCTGGGTGTAATGCCTACACCGGCAGTATCTTTCCTGACTTCTGAGGTTAAAGCAAATGCCGGTGTGGTAATTTCTGCCTCTCATAATCCTTTTGAGGATAATGGCATTAAGTTCTTTTCTCAGACAGGACATAAACTGCCCGATGCAGTTGAAGATGAAATCGCAGCTATTGTAGCTCAGCCTATTGATTATACAAAGGCTGCCAGAGGTTCCAGCGTAGGCACGATTATTTATGAAACCGGTTTGGCAGAAAAATATGTGAAACATATTTTAAGCACCGCTTATACTAAGCTGAATGGTCTTAAAGTTGTCATGGACTGCTCCAATGGTGCCAACAGCGAAATAGCTCCTCTTGTTCTGCGTGGTTTAGGTGCGGAGGTTGTAACCATTTTCAATGAGCCTAACGGTATCAATATTAATAACGGCTGCGGTTCTACTCATCTGGAAGCATTGCAGAAAAAAGTTGTTGAAGAAGGCGCACAAATCGGTATCGCTAATGACGGTGACGCAGATCGCTGCCTTGCTGTTGATGAAAATGGTGAAGCTCTGGATGGTGACCAGATTATGCTTATTTGTGCTGCTGAGCTTATGAAACAGGGTAAACTGCATGACAATATGCTTGTAACTACTGTTATGAGTAATGTAGGCTTGCATAAAGCTATGAAGGATATGGGTGGCAAAACAGTTAAAACTGCTGTCGGCGACAGATATGTGCTGGAAGAGATGCTGAAAAACAAATACTCTCTGGGCGGCGAGCAGTCCGGTCATATCATTTTCTCTGAGTATGCTAAAACTGGCGACGGTATTTTAACTGCAGTTCAGCTGCTCTGCGCTATGGTAAAAAACAACAAGTCTCTCTCTGAACTTGGTAATATGATGACTAAATTTCCGCAGGTACTGATGAATGTACGTGTAGCTGATAAAAATGGCTGGCAGGAAAATGCTGCTATTCAGGAAGTTATCAAGAAATACCAGGAAGAGCTGGGAGATAACGGACAAATTCTGGTACGCGCTTCCGGTACAGAACCTCTGATTCGTATTATGGCAGAAGGCCCGGAACAAAACAGACTGGAGAAAATTGCCAGCGCTATTGCTGATGTAGTTACTAAGGAACTGGCATAAAAGTTTACGGAATTTTGCCTGTAATCTTAAAACTTTGGCAATAATATATTTAATTGACCAAAAGATAATAGTATAGTAAAATATTATAAATCACAAAGATGTGCCGCGGGGGCTGACCGGCCTGCGCGGCATGTTGTGTGCTTACAGCACGTAATGTGGATAGCGCAGGTGCCGCAGTAATGCGGCAGACGAGGAAAGAGGTCGTCGAATAGTCAGCGGATGCCTCTCGGCTTGCTGCAGGCCGTAAAGCTGGGTACAAATACTGCCGGTAACGGCAGAGACAAAATCCTGGTGGCAGAAGGGTTAAAAATTTTTAAGGAGGATACTGACATATGTGTGGTATCGTAGGTTATATTGGTTCAAAACAGGCAGCTCCTTTTTTGCTGGACGGAATGAGCAAATTGGAATACCGTGGTTATGATTCTGCCGGTATTGCCGTAATGGAAAAAGGCAGCATCCGTGTTGAAAAATGTGTAGGTCGTCTGGATGCGCTGCGTCAAAAGTTGGAAGGTAATATGCCTGATGGCTGCATGGGTATTGGCCATACTCGCTGGGCAACTCATGGCCGTCCGTCTGACCGCAATGCTCATCCTCATACGGATGGCAGCGGCAAATTTGTCGTTGTACACAACGGTATTATTGAAAACTATTTAAAATTGAAAGAAGAACTGATTGCCAAAGGTCATACCTTCCTTTCTGAAACAGATACCGAGGTTGTGGCACATCTGATGGCAGATCAGTTTGACGGTGATTTTGAAAGCACTGTTAAAAAAGTGCTGCGTCTTATTAAAGGTTCTTATTCCTTGGTTTTCATGTGTGAAGCAGAACAGGATAAGATTATTTGCACTAAGAAAGATAATCCTTTGGTAATTGGCCTGGGTGAAGGAGAAAACTTTATTGCTTCCGATATTCCTGCAATTATCAATCATACCCGCCGTACCTACATTATGAGTGATGGTGAAATTGCTACCGTTACTAAAGACGGTGTTTGGGTACAGGATATCAATGGTACTCCGATTAATAAAAAAGTATTTGAAGTAAACTGGAATGCAGAAGCAGCTGAAAAAGGCGGCTTTGAACATTTCATGCTGAAAGAAATTTACGAACAGCCTAAAGCTATGCGCGATACCATGACTGGCCGTGTTCATGCTGAAAACAATACTATTGCTTTCCCAGAACTGAACTGGACTGCAGAAGAACTGCAGGGCATCAATAAAATTTTCATTGTAGCCTGTGGTACTGCTTATCATGCAGGTATTGTTGGCAAATATTATCTGGAACAGCTGGCACGTGTTCCTGTGGAAGTAGATATTGCCAGCGAATTCCGTTATCGCAGTCCGCTGGTTGACGGCAACAGTCTGACTATCGTTATCAGCCAGTCCGGTGAAACCAGTGATACCTTGGCTGCTCTGCGTGAAGCAAAACGCTTGGGTGCCCGTACTTTAGGCGTAACCAATGTTGTTGGTTCTTCTATTGCCCGTGAAGCTGATCAGGTTGTTTATACCTATGCTGGTCCGGAAATTGCCGTTGCTTCTACCAAAGCTTATACAACTCAGCTGCTGGCAATGCTCATGCTGGCTGTATATGTAGGCCGTCTGCGCGGTTCTTTAAGCGAAGAAAAAGCTGCTGAACTGGTGCATGGAATAACCTTTATTCCTGAACAGATTCATAAAATGCTGGAAAATGTTGACCAAATAAAGGTATTTGCCCGTGAATACGGCAGCTGTGAAGATGCTTTCTTCCTGGGACGCAGCCTTGACTATGCAGTTGCTCTGGAAGGCGCATTGAAGCTGAAAGAGATTTCCTATATCCATGCCGAAGCTTATGCTGCCGGTGAATTGAAACATGGTACTTTGGCTCTTATTGTTTCCGGTGTACCTGTTATCGTACTCGCTACGCAGGAAGATGTTTATGATAAGACCGTAAGTAACCTGCAGGAAGTAAAAGCACGTGAAGCTGTTGTTATTGCTATTGGTTTTGAAGGAGATACTTCTCTGGCAAAATATGCTGACCACGTTATCTATATTCCGAAAACTGATAAATATCTGGCACCGCTGCTGGCAGTATTGCCGCTGCAGCTCCTGTCTTACTATGCAGCTCTTACACGCGGCTGTGATGTAGATAAACCGAGAAATCTTGCTAAATCTGTAACTGTAGAATAAAAAATGGAAAACCTGCTGATACTTTCAGCAGGTTTTTTCACTAGTATATCTAAATAGAGGTGTTTAATATGCTGAATAAAGAAAGATTGATTGAAGAGTTTACTGAACTGGTAAGTGTTCCTTGCCCCAGTAAAGATGAACGACAGGAAGCTGAACTTATTATGCGCAAGCTGAAAGAACTGGGTATAGAAGCAGAAATGGATGATGCTGGTGAAAAAGCTGGTGGTACCTGCGGTAATGTATGGGTTTATATTAAAGGTAATTGTCCACAGGCTCCGGTATTGTTTTTTGAAGCACATATGGATTCAGTAGCGCCTACTACAGGTACTAAAGTGGTGCGGAAAGACGGAGTTTTGTATTCTGACGGAACGACTACGCTTGGCGGTGATGACAAGGTAGGTATTGCTGCTGCTTTGGAAGCAGTACGTGCTATTAAAGAAGATAAGCTGCCTCATGGAGATATTCAGTTGTGCTTTACTATTGGTGAAGAAATTGGCTGCTTAGGTGTAGTTAATATGGATAAAGCGCGTATTAAGGCTGATTTTGGTTATTGCTTGGATATTGGCGGTGAGCTTGGTGAAATAGTTTATGCAGCACCTAAGCTTTATGAACTTTTTGTCAAGGTTACAGGCAAGGCTGCTCATGCAGGTATTGCGCCGGAAAAAGGCATAAATGCTATTATGCTTGCTGCTGAAGCACTGCATAGACTGCCTGGTTATGGCCGTATTGATGAAGAAACTACTTTAAACGTAGGTGTTTTTCATGCCGGTGTAGGCAATAATGTAGTTGCTCCGCAAGCTGATTTTGTTGTGGATATGCGCTCACTTAATGTAGAAAAACTGGAAAAGCTTAAAGATGAGGTTTGTGCTGTGATTACTGCTGCTGTGGAAGAAGGCGGCGGTAAGGTTGAAATTGACGTTAAGGAAGGCTGTCCGGCAGTGGCAGTAGCCCGTGATCATGCATGTATTAAATTGGCACAGGAAGCGGCTGCTAATTTAGGGCATAAGTCTGTTTTAAAAACAACTGGCGGCTGCAGCGACGGCAATTATCTGTGCGGTTATGGTTTGCCCTGCGCTCTTTTAGCTACTGGTATGAGCAATGTTCATACGACGGAAGAATATCTGAAAGAAGACGACCTGTTTGGTACAGCTCAATGGGTATATGAAATTATCCGCTTGGCTGCAGAAAAGAAATAAAAATATTTTTTATTCTAAATTAATTTTAGAATGCATAAAAGGGTTATGTTAATACGTTCATATATTGCCATATATGTGTTAGATAAGGTTTGTAATTAGATGTGCTGATTATAAAGTGTGGATTTATTTCTTTCAACGATGTATGTTTACTTATCTGAATTTAATTATAAAGAAACAAGGAAAAATCTAATGGAAATTATAAAAATTGATGATGGCGATAAAAGAAAGTATATGGGGCTATTATTGTTAGCGGATGAACAAGAAAGTATGATAGACAAGTACCTTGAACGTGGGGAAATGTTTGTACTTAACGATAATGGAGTAAAAGCTGAATGTGTAGTTACAAGTGAGGCATATGGTATTTATGAGCTTAAAAATATTGCAGTTGTGCCTGACAGTCAACGCAAGGGTTATGGTAAACGACTGATTGATTATCTATTTTTCCATTACACTGACTGTGATACTTTATTTGTCGGAACTGGTGATGTACCTTCATCACTTTGCTTTTATCACAAATGCGGCTTTACAGAATCACATCGTATAAAGAATTTTTTCACGGATAATTACGATCATCTGATATTTGAAGATGGGAAGCAGCTTGTTGATATGGTATATTTGAAACGGGAACGCTAAAATCTTATTTGTTACACTGATTTTTATTTATTTTGTAAATGAGTATGAAGAAAAATATTAAGTCAGACACTGCTAATAAAAATTTGTCTGACAACAGTGTGCATATATATTTAATAAAAAATGTAAGTTATGGTTTTGAAATAATAATTTCAAGATATTTTTGTATTATCCCTGTACTTTATGGTGCAGGGATTTTTTTCTTAAACAAAGGTTTGCGAAATTTGCGTGAAAGAGCTTTAAAAAATTTTTTTCTAATGATACAATAACAATAGATAATTTTTGTTGATTAGCATATTGTTATAAATTAAGGAGGAAGAAGATGAAGCTTATTTCATGGAACGTTAATGGCCTGCGGGCGTGTATGAATAAAGGTTTTAAAGATTTTATGGACAGCGTAGATGCTGATATTTTCTGCGTGCAGGAAACTAAAATGCAGCGTGAGCAGGCAACTTTTGTTTTTGATGGTTACGAAGAATATTGGAACAGTGCGGAAAAGAAAGGCTACAGCGGAACTGCTGTTTTCAGTAAAACAAGGCCGTTAAATGTAAGCTATGGCTTGGGAATTGAAGAGCATGATAAAGAAGGAAGAGTTATAACTGCTGAATTTCAGGACTTTTATCTGGTGAACGTATATACGCCTAATGCTCAGCGCGGTTTGGAAAGATTGGATTACCGCATGGTATGGGAAGATGTATTCCGTCGTTATGTTAAAGAACTTGATGAGAAAAAACCGGTCATTATTTGTGGGGATTTAAATGTTGCCCATAATGAAATAGATTTGAAGAATTTTAAGACGAATGTTGGTAATGCCGGTTTTACCTATGAAGAACGCGGCAAAATGACCGAACTTTTGGCAAGTGGTTTTGTAGATTCCTTCCGTTATCTGTATCCTGATAAAACTGGTGCTTACAGCTGGTGGAGTTATATGTTTAAAGCACGTGAGAAGAATGCCGGTTGGCGTATTGACTATTTTATTGTTTCAGAAAAACTGGCTGATAGGATTGAAGATGCGGTAATTTATCCGGAGGTTATGGGCAGTGACCATTGCCCGGTAGGATTGCTGTTAAAATAAGGTGATATTATGGATTTTAAGATTCAGGCCCCTTTTGAGCCAGCTGGCGACCAGCCGCAGGCTATTGAAAAGCTGGCTAATGGGGTGGAGAAAGGACTGCATGCTCAGGTTCTTTTAGGTGCTACTGGTACAGGCAAGACCTATACTATTGCCCAGGTAATAAATAAGGTGCGCAAGCCTACGCTGGTAATTGCGCATAATAAGACGTTGGCGGCACAGCTGGCCAGCGAGTTAAAGGCATTCTTTCCGGAGAATGCTGTAGAATATTTTGTTTCTTATTATGACTATTATCAGCCGGAAGCGTATATTCCTCAGTCCGATACTTATATTGAAAAGGATGCTTCTATTAACGACGAGATAGATAAGCTGCGCCACTCGGCCACCAGTGCTTTGTTTGAGCGTCGTGATGTAATTATTGTGGCCAGTGTATCCTGTATCTACGGTTTGGGTGCGCCGCAGGAATACTATGATATGGTACTGTCGCTGCGCCTGGGTCAGATTATTGACCGACAGAAGATATTGCATAAACTGGTAGAAATACAGTATGACCGCAATGATATAGATTTTAAACGTGGCACTTTCAGGGTACGCGGTGATGTTATCGAAGTTATACCTGCTGCATATGGTGAAAAGGCTGTGCGCATCGAGATGTTTGACGATGAAGTTGAGCGCATTATGGAATTTGATGTGCTGACTGGTGAAATTTTGGCACAGAGAAACCATGTGGCTATTTTTCCTGCTTCTCACTATGTTACCAGCAGAGAAAATCTTGAGCGTGCTATGGAGGAAATCAAGGCAGAACTGGAAGAACGGCTGGCAGATTTAAACGAGCATGGGAAATTGCTGGAAGCACAGCGCCTGGAACAGCGGACTAATTATGATTTGGAAATGATGAATGAAATGGGTTATTGCTCCGGCATAGAAAACTATTCCAGACATCTTGCCGGACGTAAGGCAGGAGAGGCTCCTTTTACTCTGGTTAATTATTTTCCAAAAGATTTTCTGCTGGTTATTGACGAATCCCATGTGACACTACCGCAGATAAGGGCAATGTATGCCGGTGACCGTTCCCGTAAGGAAATGCTGGTAGAACACGGCTTTCGTCTGCCTTCTGCTTTTGATAACAGACCGCTTACTTTTGATGAGTTTCAGGAGCAGGTTAATCAGGTTATCTATGTTTCGGCGACACCGGCAAAGTATGAGCTGGAGCAGTCGGAACAAACAGTAGAGCAGATTATCAGGCCGACAGGCTTGCTTGATCCGGCTATTGAAATACGCCCGATTAAAGGGCAGATAGACGATTTGCTGGGAGAAATTCATAAGGTAGCAGATGCAGGTGAACGTATCCTTGTAACAACGCTGACTAAACGTATGGCAGAGGATTTAACCGAGTATCTGAAGCAGGCTGGCATACGAGTACGTTATCTGCATTCGGAGATTGCTACGATTGAACGTGCCGAGATAATTGATGCTCTGCGTGCCGGTAAGTTTGATGTTTTAGTAGGTATTAACCTTCTGCGTGAGGGCCTGGATTTGCCGGAAGTATCGCTAATTGCTATTTTAGATGCAGATAAGGAAGGTTTTCTGCGCAGTGATACGGCGATGATACAGACTATTGGCCGTGCGGCGCGTAATGCCCATGGCAGGGTTATTATGTATGCTGACAGGATAACGGATTCCATGCAGCGTGCTATAGATGAAACCAACCGACGCCGTGAAAAACAGCAGGCTTATAACCAGGAGCACGGCATTGTGCCCAGAACTGTATATAAAGAACAGCGCCAGCTTATTAAGCTGACAAAGGTTGCTGAAAGTGAAGGCGCAGCAGCTTATGAAGAAAAGACTTTAAAGAAAAAATCTTCCAAGGAGCTGCAGAAACTGGCACGAGAGCTGGAAAAACAGATGCAGGAAGCTGCTAAGGCTCTTGATTTTGAAGCAGCTGCCGAATTACGTGATAAATTGATTGTTATTAAGGGGCAGCTGGGACAAAAGCTGGTGCCGAAGCGCAAAAAGTAGGAGTAAATATAGAAAAAATGCAGGATAAATTAATTGTAAAAGGTGCTAGACAGCACAATCTTAAAAATATAACGGTAGAAATACCGCGTAATAAAATGGTAGTTATCACCGGTCTGTCCGGCAGCGGTAAGTCATCTTTGGCTTTTGATACTATTTATGCCGAAGGACAGCGGCGTTATGTTGAATCATTATCAGCTTATGCCAGACAATTTTTAGGTCAGATGGATAAGCCGGAGGTGGATTATATTGAAGGTTTGAGTCCGGCCATTTCTATTGACCAAAAAACTACCAGCCGCAATCCACGTTCTACTGTAGGCACAGTAACGGAGATTTATGACTATCTGCGTCTGCTGTATGGACGTGCAGGAGAGCCGCACTGCCCTAAATGCGGCAAGCTTATTGAACAGCAGACAGTGCAGCAGATCGTAGACCGCGTACTTGAAATGGAACAGGGAACCAAGTTTATGGTTATGGCCCCTATGGTACGCCAACGCAAGGGTGAGCATGTTAGAGCTTTTGATGAAATGCGCCGTGCCGGTTATGTGCGTGTCTATGTAGATGGCAGTGTATTTACACTTGATGAAGAGATTAAGCTGGAAAAAAATAAAAAGCACAGCATTTCGGTTGTTATTGACCGCTTGGCTGTACGTGACGGTATTCAGCAGCGTCTGTCTGATTCTGTGGAAACAGCGTTGAAATTAGCTGACGGTTTTGTAGAAATAGGGATTATTGGCGGCGAGGTACAGCTTTACAGTGAACACTTTGCCTGCAATGACTGCGGCATCAGTTTGCCGGCTATTGAACCGCGCCTGTTTTCCTTTAATAATCCTTACGGAGCGTGTCCGGCCTGCACAGGTCTTGGCATGAATATGGAGTTTGATAAGGCACTCATTATTCCTGATGGCAGTAAGACTTTTTCGGAGGGGGTTATTCAGTCTTTCAGCAATAATCTTAATTCCTATCGAATGAAACAGCTTGAAGCTGTTCTTACTGCTTTTGGTTATAGTTTGAATGATACCTGGGACAGCCTACCTGCCAAAGTACAGCAGCTTTTGTGGGAAGGAACTGGTGAAGAAAAATATCAGTTCTGGTATGAGAATCTGCAGGGTGAAACCAAGCTGCACGAAACAGTTTTTGACGGTATTTTGCCGATTATGAAAAAACGCTATCGTGAAGCTTTTTCTGATAGCATGCGCCAGGAGCTGGAAGAATTTATGACCAGTAATCCTTGTCCGGTGTGCCACGGTGCACGTCTTAAACCGGAAGTGCTGTCCATCCTTATTGGCGGCAAGAATATTTGCCAGGTGACTGCATTAACAGTGCGTGACTGCATCAGATTTTTTGAAAAATTGCAGCTGACAGAAAGGCAGCAGATTATTGCCCGGCAGGTACTTAAGGAAATTATGGCTCGTCTGCGTTTTCTTAACGATGTTGGCTTAGATTATCTTACTTTGGATCGCAGTGCCGGTACTCTGTCCGGTGGTGAAGCGCAGCGCATCAGGCTGGCTACGCAGATTGGCAGCGGTTTGACAGGAGTGCTCTATATTCTTGACGAGCCAAGTATAGGACTGCACCAGCGTGATAACGGCAAGCTGCTGGAAACTCTCAAGCATCTGCGTAATCTTGGCAATACTCTTATTGTTGTAGAGCATGACGAAGAGACCATGTATGCAGCTGATGAAATTATTGATATCGGGCCTGGGGCAGGTGAGCATGGCGGACAGGTTGTAGCTCAGGGAACAGCAGAAGAAATTAAGCTGGCAGAAGACTCTGTAACAGGTCAGTATCTGAGCGGACGTAAGTTTATAGCGGTGCCTAAGCAGCGCAGAGCTTGTGATGGACGTTATATTACTGTTAAAGGCGCGAAAGGCAATAATCTGAAAAATATTGATGTGTCCATACCGTTGGGTGTGTTTACTGTTGTTACTGGCGTATCCGGCAGCGGCAAATCGACGTTGATTAATGATATTCTTTATAATGCACTGGCTTCCAAGCTGCATGGAGCACGTGTGCGTCCGGCAGAATATGGCAGCATTGAAGGACTGGAATATACTGATAAGGTTATCAATATCGACCAGTCGCCTATCGGACGTACACCACGTTCTAACCCGGCTACTTATACCGGTGTTTTTGATTTTATTCGTGAACTTTTCAGTCAGACTAATGAAGCTAAAGCACGTGGCTATAAGCCGGGACGTTTCAGTTTTAACGTTAAAGGCGGACGCTGTGAGGCCTGCCGCGGTGATGGTGTCAATAAAATAGAAATGAATTTTCTGCCTGATGTTTATGTGCCCTGTGAGGTATGTCATGGTTCCCGTTATAACCGAGATACATTGGAAGTACATTATAAGGGCAAGACAATCGCTGAAGTACTCGATATGACTGTTAGTGAAGCCTGTGAGTTTTTCAAAAATATTCCGCGTATTGCCCGCAAGCTGGAAGTTTTGCAGGATGTAGGCTTGGGCTATATTCATCTGGGGCAGGCGGCAACTACGCTCTCTGGCGGTGAAGCTCAGCGTGTTAAATTGGCTACGGAGCTTTCACGCCGCAGTACGGGACGTACGGTATATATTTTAGATGAACCTACGACGGGTCTGCATATTGCCGATGTGCATAAATTGCTGGAAGTATTGCAGCGCTTGGTAGAAGCGGGCGACAGCGTTATTGTTATTGAGCATAACCTTGATGTAATTAAAACAGCGGATTATATTATCGACCTTGGCCCTGAGGGCGGTGACAAAGGTGGTACCTTGGTTGCCTGCGGTACGCCTGAAGAGGTTGCTAAGAACAAAAAATCCTATACTGGTCAATATATTAAGCAGGTACTGGCTCAGGCTAAGAAAAACGGGTGGTATCAATGATTGCGGAAGATTTCAGTGAAAACATACGCGAAGCATTAGCAGTCCTGCCGGATAAGCCTGGCGTTTATCTGATGCATGATAAGGATGGCAAAGTTATCTATGTAGGCAAGGCAGTAGTGCTCAAAAATCGTGTGCGCAGTTATTTCCGCAATCTTGCATCTCATACGCCTAAAGTGCGTGCCATGGTGGCCAAGATTGCCGATATTGAGACGATTGTTACCAGCAGCGAGGTAGAAGCGCTGATTCTGGAATGTAATCTGATTAAAAAATATCGTCCGCGTTATAATATTATGCTTAAGGACGATAAAAGCTATCCGTATTTAAAGGTAACGCTGAACGAAGAATTTCCGCGGCTGTATGTAACGCGCAGGCAAATGCGTGACGGTGCCAAATATTACGGACCTTATGCAGATGCCGGTGCTATGCATGCTACCGTAAAGCTGCTGCGCAGCATGTTTCCGCTGCGTACCTGTCGGACGATGAATGCTGAGCGTCCCTGCTTAAACTATCATATTAAACGCTGCCTGGCTCCCTGTGCCGGCTTGGTATCTAAAGAAGAATACGGCAACATGATTAAGTCTGTCTGTATGGTATTGGATGGCAGGACAGCGGAACTGGAACGGGATTTGAAACGCAGAATGCAGGAGGCAGCAGATAATTATGCCTTTGAAGAAGCTGCCCGTCTGCGTGACCAGCTGCAGGCTGTTATGCGTCTTAATGAGCAGCAGAAAGCTGTTACTGGACAGGACAGTGATATGGATATTATCGGCTTTGCGAAAGATATGACAGGTATCTGCATTCAGATATTTTTTGTACGCAAAGGCAAGCTGCTGGGACGGGATAATTTCTTTTTGCAGGATGATGGCGAATCAGAGCAGGAGGTTATTACTGCTTTTGTAAAGCAATACTATAACGAGGCTTCGTATATTCCTCGAGAAATAGCTTTGCCAGTGCTGCCGGATGCAGAAGAACAGGCTGTTATTGAACAGTGGCTGACAGAGAAAGCGCAGCGTAAGGCAGAGCTTGTGCGTCCTCAGCGCGGTGTAAAAAAAGACTTATTACATTTAGCAAATGATAATGCTGTAAAACTTTTAGAGGAACGCTTGCGCAAGGGTCAGCTGTCACTGAAAAATGATGTGCAGGCAGCAGAAGAGCTGCAGCAGGCTTTGGGGCTTCCTGATCCGTTGGAGCGAATGGACTGCTTTGATATTTCTCATACGCAGGGCAGCGAAACAGTTGCTTCTATGGTTGTATTTCGTAACGGCAGTATCAGTAAGAAAGACTACAGGCGTTATAAGATTGTTTCGGCAGAGGGTAAGCCAGATGACTTTAAGTCTATGCAGGAAGTTGTTTACCGGCGGTATAAAGATTACGAAGACTTACCAAGCCTGGTAGTAATTGATGGCGGTAAAGGACAGCTGAGTTCTGCACTGGAAGTTATCAGAGGCTTAGGACTGCATGACTTACCTGTTATTGGTCTTGCCAAGAGAGAAGAAGAAATTTTTAAAGAAGGACAGAGCGAAAGTATTTTGCTGGACCGTGATTCAGCGGCGCTACATCTTATTCAGCGTATTCGTGATGAAGCCCATCGTTTTGCTATTACCTATCACCGTAAGCTGCGTGGAAAACGTAATCTGGTATCTGTACTTGACCATGTAGAAGGTATTGGCAGTAAGCGCAGACAGGAATTATGGAAAGCTTTTAAAACTTTGGATGAAATGAAAGCGGCCAGTGTAGAAGAATTGGCTGCCGTAGAAAGCATGAATTATGCAGCGGCACAGAAGCTCTATGACTTTTTCAGACTGGAGCTGTCGGAAAAGAAAGCTTTGTTAAAATAATTTAAGTAAATTTCACAATAAGCACTAACGGAAAATAATTATTTATGTTATAATCAAAACAACAGAATGTGTAAAGGAGTGCAATGACTATGAAAAAATGGGTTTGCAATATTTGCGGCTATGTTTATGATCCTGAAGTTGGCGATCCGGATAACGGCGTTGAAGCAGGCACTGCATGGGAAGATGTTCCTGCAGATTGGGTATGCCCTCTGTGCGGTGTAGGTAAAGACGATTTCAGTGAAGAAGCATAAGAAAAAAGCTCTGCAGCAGCAGAGCTTTTTTTATATCTTCTAAGTGAGAATTTTACCAAGATTTAACATAGTAAAACAGGATTTTAACATGATAATGTTAAATTAAATAAGTTAATATGCAGAAAAATGAGGGTGGCTGAAATGATAATCTGTGTGGAAGATGAACAAAATATTTGCGAATTGGAAGTATATACTTTACAATCTGTTGGTTTTCAGGCTAAAGGCTGCGGCAGCGGCAAAGAGCTTTTTGCCGAGCTGGAACATGAGATACCGGAACTTATTCTGTTGGATATTATGCTGCCCGATGAAAATGGTCTCAGCATTTTAGGAAAGCTGCGCTCTGACAAGCGTTATGCTGCTATTCCTGTTATTATGGCTACAGCAAAAGGCTCAGAATTTGATAAGGTTAAGGGCCTGGACAGCGGTGCTGACGATTATATAGCCAAGCCGTTTGGCATGCTGGAAATGGTATCGCGTATTAAGGCTGTGTTACGCCGCTGCGGTAAAGAAAAACAGACTGGTGATATTATCAAGGTAGAAGATTTGATTGTAAATCTTTCTGAACATACCGTAACAGTAGGCAGTGAAAATGTTATTCTTACCTTAAAGGAATATGAGCTTTTGAAAAAATTCTTGACCAATCCCGGTATTGTATTCTCTCGTGATAAGCTACTCAATGATATTTGGGGTTATGAATTCAGCGGCGAAACACGTACTGTAGATGTTCATATCAGAACATTAAGACAAAAACTGGGCACTGCCGGTGAGCTGATTGAAACTATTCGCGGTGTAGGCTACAGAATGGTAAATAAAAAATGAGAAAGAAAATATTCTACAGCTTATTTTTTCTGACCTTTACAGCTTTGATTTTAGCTGCTTCCTTATTTTTATGGGTAACATACCGGCAGGTTTCTCAGGAAAATATCAACGGCTTAAAAAATCAGGCACATCTTATGATAGCTTTATATCGTGATGGGCAGTTAAATTTTGAAAGACTTAAGGAAAGCAGTATTTTAGACAGGGTAACGGTACTTTCTCCTGAAGGAAATGTGCTGTTTGATAATTATGTCGATGCCGAAACTATGGAAAACCATCTGCAGCGAGAAGAAGTACAGCAGGCCCTGCATAATAAAGAAGGCTATGCTGTCAGAATGTCAGATACTCTTGGTAAAGAGGTTATTTACTATGCTGTACTGATGCCTGACGGAGATGTTCTGCGTTTTGCCAGAGTAAATGATACAGTACTGATGCGTTTTGCCAGTGTCAGCCATTATGTACTGGGTATACTGCTGATTTTGATTGTCGGTGCCTTTTTTGCTGCACGTTCTATTACGGCCAGAGTTATTAAGCCTTTGGAAAAGATTGATTTGGACAGGCCTTTAACCGGTCCGCCTCTTACTTATCCTGAGCTGCAGCCTTTGCTGGAACGTATCGTTACACAGCAGCGTAAGCTGGAAAAAGAGATGCGCAGGTATAAGAATAAAAAGCAGGAGCTGAAAGCTGTAACCAATAATATGGATGAAGGCTTACTGTTTTTAGATAACAGCGGTGAAATTGTTTCTATTAACAAAAGTGCTGTAAGATTTTTTGCCAGCGAAAAACAAGAGCTGATTGGTAAAAATCTTTTGACATTGAGTCTGGGCAAAGAAATTGAAAAATTATTTGCCAAGATAGATACTGCAGGAAAGGGAAGCCTGCTTTTATCAAGAGGCAGCAGTTATTATCAGCTTAACGGCAGTAAGATTGGCGATAAAGGCATGGTACTGCTGATCATGGATGTTACAGAAAAAACTGCTTCAGAAAAGCTGCGCCGTGAATTTTCTGCCAATGTTTCACATGAGCTTAAAACGCCCTTACAGTCTGTATTGGGTTATTCGGAAATCATGCTTAATGGACTGGTTAAAGAAGACGACAGACCAAGATTTCTGCGTAAGATTTATGATGAAGCAAAAAATTTATTGCAGTTGATTGATGATATTATCAAATTATCCCGTTTGGAAGAGCAGCAGCAGGATATGCTGGAAAAATTCAATCTGCGTAAGGTTTTGGAGCAGGCAGTGCAGCGTATGGCTGATAAAGCTTCAAAAAATAAAATTACCGTTAATCTGGAATGCGGGGCTGCTGAATACCTTATGCAGGGCATTCCTTCGATGCTGGAAGAAGTGTTTGCTAATTTACTGGATAATGCTATCAAGTATAATCGTCCGGGCGGCAGTGTCACTATGAAGGTTATCGAAAAAGAAAACAAATGGGTGATTTCTGTAGCTGATACTGGTATCGGTATTGCACCGGAGGAAAAAGACAGGATTTTTGAAAGATTCTATCGTATTGATAAAAGTCGGCATAAAGCAGTAGAAGGAACTGGTCTGGGACTTTCTATTGTTAAACATGGTATTATTTTCCATAAAGGTACGATTAAAGTATTAAGTGCTCAGGGAAAAGGAACAGAATTTGTAATAAAATTACCTAAGACTTTGGTGTAAAATAAAAACGCTTATGGATTTTTCCATAAGCGTTTTTGCTTTCTATTTATTCTTTCCAGGCGGTTTCCAGATAGCTGCAGCAATCATTAATAGCTGCAAGTTCAAGTTCTTCTGCTTTGCCTGCATCACAGGCAGCGGCGATAGCCGGGTCAATAGGAAGATTTGCCAGTACTTTTAGGCCGTAGGCAGCAGCAGTCTGTTCCAAGTGGCTTTCACCGAAGATTTTGTAATCTTTGCCATTATCGGGGCAATGGAAATAGGAATAGTTTTCCACTAAGCCTAAGATGGGAATATTCATCATTTTTGCCATTTTTACTGCTTTAGCGACAATCATGGAAACCAGTTCCTGAGGAGAGGTTACTACGATGATGCCGTCTACAGGCAAGGATTGAAAAACGGTTAAAGGCACATCGCCGGTTCCGGGCGGCATATCTACGAACATAAAGTCGATATCTGTCCAAACAACATCGGTCCAAAATTGTTTTACCATATTGGCAATCATAGGGCCACGCCAGATTACAGGGTCAGATTCATCCTGCAAAAACATATTAGCTGAGATAACTTCGATACCGGAAGCTGTGGTAAGAGGCATAAGGCCTATTTCGCTGCCGCTGGCTCTGCCGGAAAGACCAAAAGCTTTAGGTATGGACGGGCCAGTAATATCGGCGTCTAAAACAGCAGTGCGATGTCCGCGTTTACGCATTGCTGCAGCCAGCAGAGAGGTAACCAAGGATTTGCCTACACCGCCTTTGCCGCTGACGATACCAATAACTTTTTTTACACTGCTCATAGGGTTAAGGGCAGCGGAGAAATCAGCGTGATGTTCACCGGCGTGCTCGCAGCCTTCACAGCTGCTGCGCCCGCAGGAAGTATTACTGCATTGTTTTTCTTGTTCACTCATTATATTTTCCTCCAAAAGATAATACTAACTTATATATTCTGCTTTTAGTGTAATATACCTGCCGCAGAGAGAAAATAAAAAGACCTGCAGTTTATAGCTGCAGGTCTTTAAGATGTTTAATTTTTTTGCGTACAGGCTTTCCAGATAAAGCCAAGTACGATACCGGCTATACAGGGAACAACCCAGCCGAAGCCAATGTTATACAAGGGCATATAAGCTTCAAGAGAAGCATGGATAAAACCGGTGTTGATGCCTGCTGCTTTCAAGCCATCTAAAATTGCAAAGATGGTAGTAAAAAGTACGCAGGGACGGAAGATGTAAGGATCTCTTTTGAAAAGACCGCTGCATACGTTTAACAGTACCAGTACGATAACAATCGGGTACAGCATGCAGAGTACCGGGATAGAGAACTTAATAATGTTGCTGAGACCAACGTTGGATACGGCAAAGCTAAAAACGGAAATTGTCAGAACGTAACGTTGATACTGAATTTTCTCATTAAACAAAGCATTAAAGTAACCGGAAATGGAAGAGGTAAGACCAATACTGGTAGTAATGCAGGCAAAGAAGATAATCAGAGCCAGAATTACTTTACCAAAGTTGCCCATGTAATGAACGGCAATCTGGTTAAGCAGCTGACCGCCGTTGCTGACAATGCCGAAAGCTTGAACGCTGGTTGCACCGGTGTAAGCCAGAGAAGAATAGATAAGAGCAAGGAAAGTAGCTGCAATAATACCTGCATAAATGCAAAGTCTGGTCAGCAGCTTGTGGTCAAGAATGCCCTTGGATTCTATAGCGTTAACGGTTGCTGCGCCAAAAAGCATTGCTGCCAAAAGGTCCATGGTATTATAACCTTCCTGGAATCCTTTGAAGAAAGGAACTTCAGCATAGTCTCCCTGAGCTGCTTGAGTAGGTCCAAGAGGATCAAGCAGTACAAAAGCAATGAGGATGGCAAGACAGATTAACAGCATAGGCGTCATAATCTTGCCGATATTGTCAATTATCTTAGAAGGGTTTACTGAGAGATAATAGGTCAGTAAAAAGAAGAATAAGCTGTAAGCTATCATGCCCAGATCATGATAACCTGCAGGTACAAAGGCCAAAATACCAGTATCAAAAGAAACTGCTGCAGTACGGGGGATAGCGAAGAAAGGTCCGATAGTAAGTGCACAGATAATAACTAATGCTTTAGCAAAGTTCGGATGTACGGGAGAAGCAAGGTTATCCGGGTTATCGCTGCGGTTAATTGCCATAGCAATGATACCCAAAAGAGGAAGACCTACGCCGCTGATGCAAAAACCGATCGTAGCAGACAGCAGATTATCTCCGGCAGCTTGACCTAATACCGGCGGAAAAATGAAGTTTCCGGCACCGAAAAAGAATGAAAACAGCATTAAGCCGATAGGTAGTATTAAAGATAGACTGATTTTTTGCTCCATAAAAATTCTCCTGATTTAGTATTGTTGCAGACTAGTGCTAAAAATAAAAAAACTTCTCCAAGTTTAGATTGGAGAAGGATTCTCACTGCGAATTATTATAATAAATTTATAGTAGTTTTGCAACATTTTATTGTAGACAATATTTATTCAATGTAACAGGCTAAATAACATAAAAAATTTTGAAATATACAAAATAAGACAGAAAATTATAATATTTATACAAAAATAAGAAAAACCTCCGTTAGCGAAACGGAGGTTTTTTGCAGTTATTTTACAATAAGACGGAAATATTTTTTCTTACCTTTACGAATTAACAGACTTTTGTCCTCATCAAACATACTTTCTGCAAAGCAGGCATCTACATCAGTGAGTACATTATCTTTAATATACAGTCCGCCTTGAGCAATCATTTGTCTTGCTTCACGCTTACTGGAGAAAATTTTGCCGGCAGTCAATACATCGATAACTTTGCCGTTCATATCAGCAGAGGTTATTTCAACGGTAGGAACATTTTCCAGATTGTTGCCGCCGCCGAACAGAGCTTCAGCTGCCTGCTGCGCTTTGGTAGCTTCTTCTTCACCATGTACAAGCTTGGTAACTTCGAATGCCAGTACTTTTTTAGCGATGTTGATTTCTGCGTCTTTCAGTGCACCGAGACGGCGTACTTCGTCCATCGGCAGGAAGGTAAGCAGGCTGAGGCAGTTTTCTACGTCATTGTCATCGACATTACGCCAGTATTGATAGAAATCGTAGGGAGAAGTTTTTTCAGGGTCAAGCCACAGAGCACCTTTTTCAGTTTTACCCATTTTGCGGCCGTCACTGGTGGTCAGCAGCTTGCAGGTCATGCAGAAAGCAGGTTTTTGTTCTTTACGACGGATAAGCTCAACGCCTGCCAGCATGTTAGACCATTGGTCGTCGCCGCCTAATTCCATGATGCATCCGTATTCTTTATTTAAACGCCAGAAATCATAGCTCTGCATAATCATATAGTTGAATTCGAAGAAAGAAAGACCACGTTCCAGACGTTTTTTGAAACATTCAGCAGTCAGCATACGGTTTACAGAAAAATGTACGCCTACTTCGCGCAGCAGCTGGATGTAGTTCAAATCTAAAAGCCAATCAGCGTTGTTAGCCAAAATTGCTTTGCCATCAGAAAAATCAATGAAACGGCTCATTTGTTTTTTGAAGCAGGCAATATTATAGTTGATAAATTCAGGGGTCAGCATTTTACGCATTTCATCTTTGCCGCTGGGATCACCAACCATGCCGGTGCCGCCGCCTAAAAGGCATATCGGGCGATGACCAGCTTTTTGCATATGGCTCATCATCATCAGCGCAATAAAATGGCCTACATGCAGGCTGTCAGCAGTAGGGTCAAAGCCTATATAAAAGGTTATTTTCTCTTTTTCCAGCAGTTCTTTAATTTCGTTTTCATGGGACATCTGCTTAATAAAGCCGCGTTCCTGCAAAACATCAAATACGGACATCAAAATACCTCCTAAATATTGCATCGGACAGCTTTTTAACTGCCCATGTATAATAAGCTAAAATCTATAATATTATACAATATCATAGAAGGTTTAGCAAATTGAAAGCTTGTGCCTGCAATATAGTTTTATGCCTTGGTGCTGCCTTGACTGAAAGGAAGCAGTAACATATAATAAAAAGTATGCAGAAAGCTTTAATACTTTTTGAAAGTTTGAATATGGAGGAATAAAAAATGCGTAAAGATTTAGTAGTGCCTGGCGAAGGCGAAGAAAAATATGTCCTGGCTCGTGATGCCCGTGTAGTAACTGTACCATTTTCTCCATTAGAACAGAGAATGGCTGAAGAAAAACCTTATGTAATGGAAAAATTACAGAAATTAAAAGAAATATTAGGTGAAGAAACTTTTCATCGCCTGATTAGCAAGGTTCATAATATTAACTATGCAGGCAACAGAATTTTGCTTGTTGCAGAAAGTGAACTGCATCGTACTAATATTGAGCGTGAATGCCTGCCTGCAATAGCTGAAGCTTTTGAGGTTACAAGTATTCGTGTAGTTACTCAAGGATAATTATAAAAAAGTGTTGACAGATTAAATACTTTGCTTTATAATAATCCATGTTGCTGATGTTGATCAGTAAATGTCGGGGCGTGGCGCAGTTTGGTAGCGCGCTTGTTTCGGGTACAAGAGGCCGTGAGTTCGAATCTCGCCGCCCCGACCAGCTTAAAAATTAAAACGCAGTCTTTGGACTGCGTTTTTTGTTTTATTCAAATATATTCATCTGAATAGGTAGGTTAAATTAAAGCTGTCATAAATAATGACAGCTTTTTTATTTTAGGTGTAAATATACGATAAAATGACTTTGTATACAGTATTCTTACAGAAATAACAGCTAGAAAAACACTTGCTATAAGAAAAATTTTGCTATAATAAAGAAAAACTTATAATAAAATTATCGGAGACAGAATTATGAAGATACAGGTATATCGTTCCTTTTTAACCGTAGCGCAATGTAAAAGCTTTACACAGGCAGCAGAATTTTTAAATTTTACGCAACCAACAATCAGTAATCATATTTCAGCATTGGAAGAAACTTATGGCGTTGCTCTTTTTGTGCGTGAAGGAAAAAATGTTTATCTGACTGCAGCCGGACAGGCCTTTGTTCCTGAAGCACAGAAGATTTTGCAGGAATATGAAGAAAGTATCAAGTTTATGTCTGCTTTTAAAGAACAAAGTATGCACTTAAAAATTGCAGTTTCAACTCAGGTTATCAATAGTTATCTGTTAGATATTTTGTCAAAAATGAAGCAGGATTTTCCTGATTTGGAGATTTTAGTTGATCGCCGTATGACTATTGAAGAAATCCTGGATAAAACGGTGAAAGAAAAGTATTACGATTTCGCTTTTGTTCATATGGATGTACAGCCTTTATATACCAAGCGAGTACGCTTATGGCAGGAAAAGCTGGTGTGGGTATGTTCACGCGAATTATTTGAAAGACATAATGAAAGTACGGATGTTTATACTTATCCTTTTATATCTTATTCTGATAATGGCGTTTACTATAATGTTTTATTGGAAAAGGTTGATATGAAGCAGCTAAAAAAAATAATTTCTTTCAGTGATTCTGATACTGTATTAGAGGCAGTAAAAAAATCTATGGGAATAGCTTTTGTGCCCTTTACCAAGGTGAGAGATGAGATTGAAGCTGGCAGACTGATAAAGTTTTCTGATGAATATGATGCCAGATTCCGCATTTCTGTTTTGTATGATTATGAAATGGATTTTACTCAGCCTAAAAAACATTTTCTTGATTATTTACTGGCTGCCAGAGAGTAAAATAAGAATTTTTTGATAAATGTTTTTTATAAATATAAAAAATATAGCAATTTATAAGTTTCTTTTCTTTGTAATAAAATAAAAATATAGTTTTTATAATTTTTATTTGGAGGGTTTTGAATGAGCAAAGAAAAGGAAAAAAGAACTTTGAGAAAGCCTACGTTTTTAGAAGCATTTACTCCTATTGTTGCCATGCTGGTTATTTTAACTTATGGCAAGGGTGTTATGGGTTATGCTACTGAACCTTTACTGCTTTTGGTAGCAGGTATTGCAGCATTTCTTGCGTTTCGTGTTGGCGTTACCTGGGATGAGATTATGGAAGAAGTTTGCCTGAAGATTGCTAAAGGTATGCCGGCTATTTTGATTTTAGTTTCTGTTGGTGCTTTGGTTGGTACCTGGATGGCTGCAGGTACTATTCCTTTAATGATTTATTATGGTGTGCAGCTGGTTGATCCGCAGTGGATGCTTGTTACTTCCTTCCTGATTACAGCTGTAGTTTCTGTTGTAACCGGTACTTCCTGGGGTTCCGTTGCTACCATGGGTGTTGCACTTATGGGTATTGCTTCAACTTTGGGTGTTTCTCTGCCGGCAACTGCTGGTGCAGTTATTGCCGGTTCTTACTTCGGTGATAAAATTTCTCCGCTGTCTGATACTACTAACCTGGCTCCTATTGCCGCAGGCAGCACTTTGTATGAGCATATTTTCCACATGTTCTATACCACCATTCCTGCCACAATTATTTCTTTAATCGTTTATGGTTTTATCGGTATGAATGCTGATACCTCTGTTTCCGTCAGCTCTGAGTCTGTTACTAAAATGCTGAACCAGCTTGATTCTATGTACAGCTGGAATATTATGCTGGTAATTCCTGTTGTTCTTGTTTTGGCAGGTTCTGTTTTGAAATGGCCGACAATTCCGGTTATGATGGGTTCTACTGTGGTAGCAGGTATTGAAGCTATCGTGTTGCAGGGCATTTCCCTGAAAAATGTTTTGGCAAGTACTGTTAGTGGCTTTAATGTAAAAATGATTGCTGCTCCTGGCTTTGATGCTGCTACCTGTACTATTGAGGTTACCAAGCTGTTAAACCGCGGTGGTATGAACAGTATTATGAGTACTACTTTGTTAGTTTTCTGTGCGTTTGTATTTGCGGCAATTATGAGCCGTGCCGGATTCCTTGATGTAGTACTGCAGAAGATTCTTAGTGTAGCAAAATCTACCGGTGCATTGGTAAGTGCTACTGTTGCCTCCTGTTTGGTTATGGCGCTGACCACAGGTAACTCTTATCTTTCCATTCTTGTACCGGGTGAAATGTTCCGTGATGCTTATAAGGCTCGCGGCCTTGCTGCCAAAAACCTGTCCCGTACTTTGGAAGATGCTGGTACTGTATTTGTACCTTTGGTTCCCTGGTCTGCAGCTGGCGCATACATGACTTCCTGCTTAGGTGTAGAAACTCTTGATTATCTGCCCTATGCAATTCTTTGCTATGCAGGATTTATGATTGCTATTTTCTACGGCTTCACCGGTATCGGTATTGCTAAATTAGAAGATGAGGATAAAAAATAAGGAGATATTCTGAATGATTAAGTTATTTAAGAATGCACATGTTTTTGCCCCTGAAGATTTGGGGATTAAAGATGTGCTTGTAGTTGGAGATAAAATCTGTCGTATTGCAGATAAGATTGAAGGCTATGATGGCCTGCAGGATGCAGAAATATTTGATTTAAACGGTAAAATTTTAGTACCTGGATATATTGATTTGCATGTACATATTACAGGTGGTGGCGGGGAACAAGGTCCTGCCTCCAGAGTACCGGAATCTTATCTGACTGCGTTTACTACTAATGGCATTACCACTGTAGTTGGTTTGTTGGGTACTGACGGTATAACCAGAAGTCTGGAAAATCTGGTGGCTAAAGCTCGTGCTTTAACAGAAGAAGGCATCACTGTTTACTGCTTAACCAGCTATTATGCTTATCCTCCTACTACTATGACCGGCAGCGTGGAAAAGGATATTGCTATGATTACCCCTATGATTGGTGTAAAAGTTGCAGTATCTGATCATCGCAGTTCTAATCCCAGCGGTGAAGATTTAATTGCTTTGGGTGTACAGGCTCGCAGAGCAGGTTTAATCAGCAATACTCCTGGCCTTGTTACCCTGCATATGGGCAGCGGCAAAGGTAAGCTTGATCCGCTGTTCTATGCACTGGATAATTCTGATTTACCCGCTAAAAACTTTTTGCCAACACATATGCTGAGAACTGACGAACTTATTGATGAAGGTGTAAAGCTGATTCATCGAGGAGGCTATGTGGACTGCACTGCTGGCGCAGATGATAAAGAACTGGAAGTTAATGCGGAAAAACTTTTTGATTTGCTGCACAGAGAAGGTGTAAGTGCTGACCATGTGTCACTTTCCAGTGATGCTTTTGGCAGTCAGCCTAAATTTGATGCTAATGGCGAGTGCATTGGTCTTACTTATGCTTCTCCTAAATATCTGCATAAAACTGTACAAAGTTTGGTGCGTCGTGGCATGACTCTTACAGAAGCACTTAAGCCTCTAACAACAACACCGGCAGTGCTGCTGGCGAAAGAAGGCTGCAAAGGCTGTATTTGCAGCGGCGCAGATGCTGACCTTTTGGTTTTGGATGCGGATTTAAATATTTGTAGCGTATTTGCTAAGGGTAAAACTGCAGTATTAGATGGCACTGTAACGATGAAAGGCCGTTTTGAATAAATTGCAAAAGAAAAAGACAGACACTAAGTGTCTGTCTTTTTTTGATAATTATATTAATTATAATTTAGCATTGTCTTTAAAGGCTGTGCCGAATTCAGTATAGGTGAGATTAGCACGGCGTAAGTCTGCTTTATCTAAAATTGCAGCATTAAAATCAGCACCGGAGAGGTTAGCCTGATAAAGTGAAGCCTGTCCCATTTTGGCACTGCGCAAATTAGATTCAGTTAAATCTGTTTGCTGCATTCTTGCTCTGTAAAGATTTGCACCGGTAAAAATAGTGTTGCGTAACTGAGCTTTATAAAGCCAGCAGTAAGGCATATTAGCATAGGAAAAATCAGCATAGTCAGCGCTGATACTGTCTAAAGATGCTTCTTCGGCACTGATGTTGCGTAAATCAGCATTTAAAAAACTGGCACCGCGCAGCTGGCTGCGGTAAAATTTTGCTCCCTGCAGTTTGGCTTTGGTAAAATCTGCTTCCGGAGCCGAAATATAACTGAAATTAGCCTTTATTGCACTGGTACTACGCAAATTAGCCTGCTGCAGAAATGCATGGGCAAAATTTGTACTGTCAAGATTACTGTTGGCAAAATTTGTCTTTACTAAACGCGCTTCTGAAAAGTTTGTACCGCTGAAATCACGTCCGGACAAATCATAGCCTGAGAAATCTGCTCCTGACAAATCACCGCCAATGCAATTGCCTCCGGCTTTTACTGCAGCGACATCAGCATTGTTGTAAGCTGATGCGGTAACAGTATATAAAAGGAGTATCAAGGTAAATATAAAATTTTTCAGCATAATGAGATCCTTTTAGTTTTCTTCAAATAGTTTTTGCAGCTGTTCAGGCTGATCTGGCAGAAAGTCTATAATTTTCCAGGGCTGTACAGGAACAAAGTCTTCTTTCTGATAATGAGAGCCCCAGAGGACTACTAGGCAGCGTGCGTCTATGGCCTGAGCACAAATGACATCATTAGGAGTATCGCCGATGAAAATAAAATCATCTGTACTGATAGCTGGATTTTGAGCATAAAAACGCTGCCAGGCTATTTTGGCAAGCTCACGGCGGTCTTCGCTAATTTCACCGAAAACACTGGCATCAAAATCAAAATATTTGTCCAAACCGTAGTGTGCAAGTTTAAACTTGGCTCCTGTTTTGGTATTACCGGTCAGCAGGCAGTTTTTATAACCAAGCTCTGGCTTGGAAAAATATTCTAAAGTTTCCTGTACATTTTTTAATACGGCACCTTGATAACGCTTAAGGTATTCCGGTAATAGCATATGATAGCGAATCAGTAAGCTGGCAGCATCAGCTGCACTGCAGCGACCTTTAATTTGTTTGACTGCTTCTTTGATTATTTCCGGATCAGTACGGCCAGCCAAAGACTTGTTAAATTTAAAATCCTTAAGAAAATAATGCTCTTTAATTACATCAAGCATGGCATTAGCTCCGGCACCGCCTGTTAACAGCAATGTACCGTCAATATCCCAGAAAAGATATTTCATAATCTTCCTCCTGTATTTACAGATAAATAAGAAAAAAGCTGCCTTAAGGCAGCTTTTTTTATATAGAACGTGGTTTCATCATAATTTTTTTCAGTTGGCCGCCAAAGTTTTGTGTACGACGGATAAATTTGATATTAGAACGGCGATGCGGTTTCATATCGCTTTCTGTACCGAAATCACCGCGGTCTAACAGAGTAATTTTTGATTTATCAGCGTCAAGATAAGTGCGCAGGTAACGAGCCATTCCGGCAGGGTTAGAATTTTCATAACAGCTGTAAACGTCTGCTGCTACAAAACCTTCTTCAGGGTAAATGTGCGCGGTTACATGGCCGCGTTTGCAGATAGCAAAAAGAGAGTATTCATTCTGATCTTCTTCTTGATTGCGGATAATCTGGCAGGGCTGCATAGAAAAGTCCAGACATGCCTGCTCCAGAGCTTTTTCTGCTGCTTCTGCGTCATTGAGGATAGCCGCACAACAGTTATACATATCAATGGCAATAAGTTTACCGGTTAATTTTTTGATTTTCACAATGACACTCCTCGTATTTTTTAAAGTACCTTACATTATAGCGGAAAGATTTGTCTTTGTCAAAATAGAGAGGTTTTCTTTTAGACTAAAATCGTGCTATAATACAAAAGAGAACATTTGTTTTGTTGGCGGTGAAGAAATGGAAAAGCTGGAAGGCTTACTTGAGGATATAGTTTTTCAAAGTGATGACGGCATGTTTTGCGTACTGCGATTAAGTAGTCGCAGTGAAGGCAGAATTACTGCTGTTTATCATGGTACGGCACCGTTTTTAGGTGAAAATCTTATCCTTGAAGGGCAGTGGATTGAACACAGCAGATTTGGACGGCAATTTGATGCTGTTGCCTGCAGTGTGCAGCAGCCTACATCAGCTATTGGCATAGAAAGGTTTCTGGCATCAGGAGCCATCAAAGGCGTGGGTAAAGTTACTGCTGCCAGGATTGTAGAGTATTTTGGTGAACAGACTTTGGAAATATTGGGCAGCAGTCCGGAAAGATTGGCAGAAATTAAAGGTATCAGTGCTAAAAAAGCTGCTGATATCGGTATGGCTTATGCGGAACTTTCTGAAATGCGTGAACTGATGCTTTTCCTTGAGGCTCATGGTGTAAGCAGTGGCTATGCAGCTAAATTACAGGCTGTTTATGGCAATACAGCAATGGTCAGGATTAAGGACAATCCATATTGCTTAGCTAATGATATCAGTGGTATAGGTTTTAGAACTGCAGACAGAATTGCTATGGCGATGGGCCTTGAACGTGACTGTGAGGAAAGAATTATTGCCGGTCTTAGTTATGCGGTTACTCAGGCGGCAGCTGCTGGCCATACCTGTGTGCCGGAAGATCTTTTGATAAATGAGACGGTACGTCTTTTGCAGATAGAAACTGTAGCTGTTCAGCATGTATTTAATGATTTGCTGCAGAGAGATTTATTGCGGACGGAAGAAGTGGGCGGTATGCGCCTTATTTATCCCGAGTATCTGTACAGGGCTGAGGTTGGTACGGCACGCAGATTACTTATGCTGCGTGATAATGTTAATCCTGTTGGACGTGTTGATGCGGATAGGGTAATTGCTGCTTGGGAAAAAGAGGCTGGCATCGTATTGGCAGAAGCGCAAAAAGACGCTATCTATGCTTCTTTAAAGCATGGTGTTTTTGTACTTACCGGCGGACCTGGTACAGGTAAGACTACCGTTGTAAAGGGGATTATCAATGTATTGGAAAAGGCAGGCTGTCGTATCCTTTTAGCTGCACCTACAGGCAGGGCTGCACGCAGACTGGCTGAATCTGCCGGACATCCGGCTCTTACTGTACATAGACTGCTGGAATATCAGCCCAGTAGTGATGGTTTCAGTTTTGGCAAGGATGACAGTGAGCCTTTAGATGCAGAAGCAATTATTGTTGACGAAGCTTCGATGCTGGATATAAATTTGACCTATCATCTGCTCAAGGCAGTACCGGGAGGCTGTCGGCTGATTTTTGTCGGTGACGTAGATCAGCTGCCCTCTGTCGGAGCTGGTTCTGTATTAAAAGATATGATTCGTTCTGGCAAGCTGCCGGTAGTACGTTTGGAAAATGTTTTTCGCCAGGCTGAAGTAAGTCCCATAGTTATCAATGCCCATAAAATAAATCATGGGCAGATGCCTGAATTTATACAGGGCAGTGATTTTTCATTAGTAGAATTTGCTGATGAAAACAGTGCTGCTGAATATACTGCGAGAACTTATTCGGCGCTTACTGCTGCAACGGACTGGCGCAGTGTACAGGTGCTTACTCCCATGCATAAAAATCCTTGCGGGGTACAGAATCTTAACAAGCTGCTGCAGCAGTATCTTAATCCACCTGCCTATGGCAAAGCGGAAATAAATATTCCTGGCAATGTACTGCGTGTAGGTGATAAGGTAATGCAGATACGCAATAATTATGAGAAAGATGTATTTAATGGCGATATTGGCAGGATTGTCAGAATAGAAGGAAAGAGTGTTACTGTAGCATATCCTGAAAGGGCAGAAGGAGACTTTGTCAGCTATTCTCAAAGCGAGGTTGAAGAACTGCAGCTGGCTTATGCTATGAGTGTACATAAATCACAGGGCAGCGAATATCCCTGCGTACTTTTGCTGATGGTGCCCAGTCATTATATTATGCTGCAGCGTAATTTGCTTTATACGGCTGTCACCAGAGCCAGAGAGAGAGTACAGGTTATCGGCAGTAAAGCGGCAGTGCGCACAGCAGTAGAAAATGACCGTACCAGGCGGCGCTATTCTCTGCTGGCAGAAAGATTGCAGGAAGACAGTGATGTTTTTGGCTGATTTTAGAATTTACAGAGATAAGATGCTCTATAATCTTAGTTTACTGCGAGAAATATTTTATCCGCGGCAATGCGCGGTATGTGGTAATGTTATAGATACCGGCTGCTTTTGTGCCAGCTGTAGAAAAAGCTTTTTGCTGCAGAAAGTAATCAGAGATGCTGAGCCGCTGCAGGAAGTGTTTTTGCTGTATAAGTATGAGCAGCAGCTGAAAGAGATGCTGCATAGAGTTAAGTTTGATGGAGAACGCAGTTTGCTTCCTTTATTGCAGGAAGAAGCAAGGCAGGCTTTGCCTGTTGGTATGGAGTATTTTTTTGCTGATTATGATATCGTAGCAGGTATTCCTACTTCGCCGGAACGCCGTGAGCGCAGGGGCTTTGATGTGCCGGAAAGAATTTTTTCTTTTTCTGGAGTTAAATATCAACAGATACTTGTAAGATTACGCAATACCTTGCCCTTATACGAGCTGGAACCGGCACTTAGACGTGAAGAATTACAGGGGTGCTTTAAGGTATGTTCTTCCGTAACCGGCAAGAAGATACTTTTATGTGATGATATATATACGACGGGCAGTACGATGAGAGAAGCTGCCATTGCTTTATATGCGGCAGGCGCTGCCAGCGTAAGTGCTTTAGCCTTTTCGGCAAGCAAAGATAACTGGTAACAGTTTAATAGATGAGAGTGATGATGAAGTAGATGACGATAAGATATTGGTTTGAAAAAGCAAAAGCATTTGTGAAGCAGGAAACTGTTTTGAGTGCTGCTGTTGTTATGGCAGTAATTTCTTCTCTGTTTTACAGACCGCGGCTGGCATATATAGACTGGGAAGTTTTATGCGTTTTATGGGCCTTGATGCTGGTTGTTGCAGGCTTGAAAAGCGTACGCTTTCTGGACTGGAGTGCTGTGGAACTGCTGCAGTTTTGCAGCAGTAAAAGGCAGATTACACTGGTGCTGGTAGGCATTACTTTTGTGTCATCAATGTTTGTAACCAACGACGTAGCATTGCTGACATTTGTTCCTTTGGCGCTTGTTATTGGTAAGGCAGCTAAAATGGATATGCCGCTGATTATTATTCTGCAGACTTTGGCTGCTAATCTTGGCAGTATGTTTACACCGGCAGGTAATCCGCAAAATCTGTTCCTGTATGCCCATTATAATTTTACGGCAGAAGGGTTTTTCAGCATTATGCTGTTTCCGACGCTGCTTTCAGTAGCATATATTCTTTTTATTATTTATAACGGGCGGGACAGAAAGCTGTCTTTACAGCTGCAGCGGATGGAGTGCCCGGAACGAAGGATAACGGCAATATATTTAGCTTTGCTTTTCTTTAATATTGCGGCTGTACTGCATTTTGTCGATAAATATGCTGCGCTTGCTGTGACTGTTATTGCTGTGTTGCTAATGAATAGAAAATTATTAGTACAGGTAGATTATTCACTTTTAGTGACGTTTATCGGCTTCTTTATTTTTATTGGTAACATCAGCCATACTGATATAGTTAGATTTTTACAGGATAATGTTTTGGATAGCGCAACAGGAACGTATCTTGCTGCGCTGATCAGCAGTCAGCTGATTAGCAATGTACCGGCAGCAATGCTTTTGGCTGCTTTAACTAAGGAAGCAGAAGCATTACTTTTAGGCGTTAACATCGGCGGCTTAGGGACTCTTATTGCTTCTATGGCCAGTGTTATTTCTTATAAGCTGTTTGCTGCTGAACATCCTTATCAGGCAGGCAATTATTTAAAGATGTTTCTGTTTTATAATTTTCTTGGCTTGCTGTTAATTGGTACGGCAGTATACTTTCTTTTTATCTGGAAAGCAGGTGTATAAATGCTCAGATGGATTATGCATGTAGATATGGATGCTTTTTTTGCTTCTGTTGAACAGCTGGATAATCCTGATTTGCGGGGAAAGCCTGTTATTGTAGGCGGGCAGTCCTGCCGCGGTGTTGTTTCTACCTGTTCTTATGAAGCACGCCACTACGGAGTGCATTCCGCCATGTCAATGGCAGAAGCCAGGAAATTATGTCCACATGGGGAATATGTACCCGTAAGGATGCGCCGGTATCAGGAAGTTTCCCAAAAAATTATGAGTATTTTCCATGATTTTACTCCTTTGGTAGAGCAGCTTTCTATTGATGAGGCATTTCTTGATGTAAGCGGCATGGAAAAACTTTACCATAATACAGAAGAAATTGGCTGGCTGATAAAAAAACGTATTGCTGCTGAAACAGGCTTAACTGCTTCTGTTGGGCTTGCTCCTAATAAATTTTTGGCAAAAATGGCGTCTGATTTGCAGAAGCCGGATGGGTTTACCATAATCAGGCATGCAGAAGCGGCAAAGTTTATTGCTGATTTTCCTGTAACTAAGATTTTTGGCATTGGCAGGATGGCAGAAAAGTCTTTGCTGCAATATGGTATTGCAACAATTGGACAGTTGGCTGCAGCAGAAAATAATGTTTTAAAAAAGGTTTTTGGCAAGAATGCAGACAGTGTTCATCGTCTGGCACAAGGTATTGATGAGCGGCCTGTGGTAACTGAATCTGTACCAAAATCAATTGGCAGAGAAACAACTTTTACTCAAGATTTATTTACGGAAGAGCAGTGCCGCAGAGAACTGTTGAAGCTGAGCGGGCAGACTGGTTTTAGATTGCGCAGTAAGGGCTATACCGGGCATACTCTTACATTAAAGGTTAAGTTTACTGATTTTAGAATTGTCACACGCAGTATCACCAGTGAAACAGATATTTGCTGTGATGAAGAGATTTATGCTTTATCAGTTAAATTGTTACATGAAGTTGACCTAAAAAAAGGCATAAGGCTGTTGGGTGTTACGGTATCAAATCTTTCAGCGGGAGATTGCGGAACACTGGGCTTTGAAGAAGATAAAAAACAATTACAGCGCAATGAAGCTGTGGATGCACTAAAAAAACGCTTTGGCGAAAATATTATTAAAAGAGGCAGTATTTAAAGTTAACTGTATTGTAAAATTGGTTGACTATAAATGCTGCTTTGTTTTATAATAACAGCATATGAAAGGATGTTGGCATTATGCTGGAATTAGCGCGTGCGTCATCACATTGCGACCAAAATTTTTTCAAAGGCTGGGTAATTGCCGGCATTGAAGTAAGTATTAATGGGAAGGCCAGCAAATATACAAATGAGCTGGTACTGAAAAATAAGAACAGATGCGTTATGCTGGTACAGGGCTTTGATGATGGCAGATTGCAAAAGCAGCTCAAGATAGTATTGATTTTGCCGCGTAAGATTGGGCAGGATAATATAAATTCAGAAATACTATCTGGCAAACTTATTGGCGAGCATATTTTTACTGCTGAGGAAATAAATGCTTATACCCATTTTGTGGGGGATGAAAATACTCTGCACAGTCAGCCGAGACCTATAGTGCCGGGAATATTATTGTTAAGCTGGCTGCAGCAAATAACTGCTGCAAAGCTTCTGCATTGGAAAGCACGTTTTTTGCAGCCGGTGTACGCAGGTGAATTGCTGCAGGTATATGAGCAGCAGGGAATGTTTGTTGGCTATGTCAACGGAACGAAAGTTTTTACTGTCAATAAAATAGATTAAGAGGGTGTATGATTATGAATTCTTCTGTAAGCAAGACTGCTGAAATGACTAAAATAGCGTTGTTGGTGGCGATGAACTGCGTATCGGCATATATTATTATTCCGCTGCCTTTTTCTATGTCTCCTATTGCATTGCAGACGATGTTTGTTAATTTGGTAGCTTTTCTGTTAACTCCCAAGCAGACTTTTATGACAATGTTTGTCTATATTCTGATTGGCTTGGCAGGCATTCCTGTTTTTACCGGCGGTACGGCAGGACCGGCGAAGTTATTTGGTCCTACGGGCGGTTATATTTTTGGCTTCTTAGTTGCTGCTGTGCTGATTTCTATGCTGCGAGGCAAAGAATATAGCTTGAAACGTTATTGTGCTGTTGGCGTAGGCATTGGCATACCTGTTATTTATCTGTTAGGAGCATTACAGCTTAAATTTGTTACTGGTATGGACTGGCAGGCTGCTTTTGTAACAGGTGTACTGCCTTTTGTGCCGCTGGATGTAGCTAAATGTGTAGCTGCAGCCTTTTTGGCTGGTCCGATTCATAAAGTTTTTTCCAGGTGATGTAAAATGCAGAATGTATATATTTTAGGCGGACTGCGCAGTTATGTAGGTGTATGTAATGGTATGTATCGTCATGTGCCTGCCGAGATTCTCGGTGCAGAAGTTTTGCGCCAGGTAATGGAAAAATATAAAATTGTACTGCCGGACTATATTATTGCCGGTAATGGCGTAGGAGCAGGCGGTAATATTGCCAGATTGATGGCATTGGAAGCGGGCGTAGATATTTCTGTGCCTGCTTTTACTGTTGATGTACAGTGCGGCAGCGGTTTGGAAAGCATTGCAGTTGCTGCGGCAAAGATTGAAGCGGGGGAGGCAGACGTAATAATTGCCGGAGGTTTTGAAAGTAGTTCTACTCAGCCTCGGCGCGGTTATAATGTTAATCACCCCAGTTATACTGATGATGGTTGGTACAGTGTAGCCAAATTTATGCCGGGTATTCATCGTGAAACGGTAATGCTCGAAGGAGCCGAGCTTGCTGCCGAGAAAGAAAAAATAAGCAAAGAAGATATGGATTTCTGGGTACTTAGAAGCCATGCTTTAGCAGTTAAAGCCCGCAATGAAGGATTTTTGCAGGATATAATAGCTCCTGTCTGCGGGGCGGAGAAAGATGAAGGTATACGTCCGAAAATGAGCCAGCGCCTGCTGGACAGGATGCCTAAAGTACTGCCGGGTGGAAAGTTTATCACTGCGGCAAATTCCTGTCTGATAAATGATGGTGCAGCTTTTGTTGTACTTTGCTCTGAAAAATATCTAAAGCAGCATCAAGTTCAGGCTGTGGCAAAAGTTATTGGTTCTGCTGCCTGCGGCGGTGATCCTTTAGTAAGTCCCAAAACAGCAGTGCTGGCGCTGCAGAAACTTCTGGCAAAGCATGGAATGAGTGAGCAGGATATTGATGGTTTTGAGCTGAATGAAGCTTTTGCAGTAATCGATGTTATGTTTGCCAGAGCTTTTCCGCAGAGCATAGAAAAATATAATGTTTTTGGCGGAGCACTTGCTTACGGTCATCCTTATGGAGCCTCCGGAGCTATTATTTTGCTGCATCTGATTAAGTCGCTGCAGCAAAGTAACGGTAAATTTGGCTGCTGCAGTGTTGCGGCAGCAGGAGGTATTGGCACTTCACTGCTTGTTGAGAGGGTGTAATGATGGACTATCTGACTTTAGTATCAAAGCAGCCGCAGGATAAGGCTGCTTTGATAACAGATACAGGAATATATACTTATGGTAAGTTAGCAGAAATGGCGGCAGCTATACGCGGCAGCCACAAGCAGCAGCCGCAGGCGATGTTTATCCATGCTGATACTATTGTGCAGCAGCTGGTACAATTTTTGGCTTACAGCGGTACTGCTTCTGTGCCTGTAATTGCAACTGAAATAAGTAAAAATCAGCAATTTGATGTGCAGAACATTCCGCAGCAGGCATGCATGGGCGTTATGACCTCCGGTTCTACGGGACGCAGTAAATTATTGTGGCGCAGCTATCACAGCTGGGCAGATTTTTTCCCGCAGCAAAATAAAATATTTGGCGTTGATGAATCGACAGTTATATTTTGTCAGGGCAGTCTTGCATTTACAGGCAATCTTAATATTTATATGGGAGTTTTGTATGCAGGCGGCACTATTGTTGCCACAGAAAAATTCCGTCCCAAACATTGGCTGGATATGCTAAAGTGTTATGCTGTTAATACGATTTATCTGATTCCGTCTAAACTGCTGCTTTTGGCTAAGCAGATAAAAATGTCTGAAAAAAGTATATTTCATATTATCAGCGGTTCTCAAAGCTTGGGGAGACAGGAAGCTGATAAATTGAAAAAGGCTTTTCCTAATACGGAAATTACCTTGTATTATGGTGCTAGTGAACTGAATTATATAACTTATATTAAGGACAGCGAAATGACGGAAGACCGTACTAATATTGGTCATCCATTTCCGGGAGTAAGTGTCTCCGTACAAAATGAAGAAATTTTTGTCGACACTCCTTACGGAATAGAAGGTATTGCTTTGCCGTTTTCGTTAAAGGATAGAGGTTACCTTGCATCTGACGGCAGTCTGCATTTTTTAGGACGCGTTGATGATATTTGTAATGTAAACGGACTCAAGATTTCTGCCTGTAAGGTTGAACAGGCGTTGACGGAGTTAAGTGGTATCAATGAAGCGGCTGTAATGGCTGTCCATCGTAATGATGCTGATAGTCTGCTGGCTTTTATTGCCTCGGAAATATCTTATACCAAGCAGGAACTGTTGGCTGCTTTGAAAAGCAGTTTATTGGAGTATGAAATTCCCAAACAATTTATTTTTCTGGAAGACTTGCCGAAAAATGAAAGCGGTAAAATTGACCGTTTGAAATTAGCCGAAAAAATATAAAAGCGAAGGAAACAATTTGTTTCCTTCGCTTTTGCTTTTATTGCTTTAGCGAGAAATAAGCGTAAAACGCTTATTTAACAACCGCCCGCTAT
>UQLS01000015.1 GCA_900541915.1 uncultured Phascolarctobacterium sp.
TTAAACTGCAGCTTCTTCATATATTGAAAGGAACAGATCTCGCAGCCGTTTACGAAAAAACACATTTTCACGTACCTGATATGGAAGAATATATCGAACTGCTCGGGTCATGTATCGCAAAACTGCGCCCTGATATCATTGTTCACAGACTGACAGGAGACGGACCTAAAGAACTTCTTATCGCGCCGTTATGGACAAGCGCAAAACGAACCGTCTTAAATCGGTTTCATCAATATTTAAAGCAACAAGACATTTGGCAGGGAAAGGATTATCATGTCTGAAACATTTACACTGTATAAACTAATCATACTCTATATGCTGAACAAAGTTGATTTTCCGCTCACCACTTCCCAGATATCGGAATTCGTACTGGATAAAGGGTACACAACTTATTTTAAATTGCAGGAGGCAATCTCCGAACTGACGCAGTCCGAGCTGATCCGCACCGAGACAACCCACAATCGGACTCTCTATCATCTCACAGAGAGCGGTGCGGAAACGATCCATTATTTCAGCAATAAAATTTCATCCGCCATACGCAAGGATATCGACGATTTTCTGACCGAAAAACAATATGACTTAAAAGAAGTATATATAAGTGATATTAATACTGAACTTGTTAATGCTTATTGTATTATTAGGGATGATATAAATGAACTTATTGCTATGTTAAGAGTTATGCAAGATGAGTTTTTACCTATAAATGTAGATGAACGAAAAGTCTATTATACGGCAAAAAGAGAACGATTTAATTATTTAAAAGTAAACTGTGATAAAAGCGTAAATACTGAGAAAGCTGCATTGATGATATTTCTTAATAAAACTTGTTTTAATGGATTATTTCGTGTTAATAGAAAAGGTTTGTTCAATGTTCCAATGGGAGCCTATAAAAACCCAATGATTTGTGATGAAGTTAATCTTCGAGCAGTATCTAATAAACTACAAAAAGTTAACATCGTATGTGGAGATTATAGACTGTCAAAAGAATTTATAGATAAAAATACTTTTGTTTATTTTGACCCTCCATATCGTCCACTTACAAATACAGCAAATTTTACAGCATATACAGAAAATTTGTTTAATGATAAATGTCAGAAAGAATTAGCGAATTATGTTAGTGAATTAGATGAAAAAGGTGCAAAAATTGTAGTTAGTAATTCCGATCCTAAGAATTCAAATGAAGATGATAATTTCTTTGATGATATTTATTCTGATTATAAAATAAAAAGAGTAGAAGCAACAAGAATGATTAGTTGTAATGGTAGTTCAAGAGGTAAGATTAAAGAATTACTTATAAGTAACTTCTAGGGAGAATGACAAATGAAAGAATTAGAATTGTTTGCACAACATATATCGTCTTTGTATAAAAATCCTTTAGATATAAACTGTGCAAGAAAATTGGTGAAAGAAATAAATAGTTTTTTGTATGCGTCTAATTCAAACTTAGGGTCTGTTTTTGAGCTAGGAAAAAGTTTTCCTTATTTTTCTGCTTTTCATAAGTTTTGGCATCAATATCATAAGGAAATATTAAATTTATCAATTTCTGATGAAATATGTGAAAAAGTTGCTGATATATTGCACGATGTTTATATAAGAACTAAGGGTAAAGCTTTTGAAGAAATATATGAAACAAATGATTTAAAAAAAGAAGAAATTTGTAGAATAAGATTACTAACTGCAAATCAAGATTTTAGAGGGTCCAGAAAATTTAAAGAGTTTGCGAATATTTTTCTTGATGATCCAACAATATTTGACGAATACAGTATCGTTGATAATCCAGAGGATTTTGTTAAATCTCTTGGAGTAACTAGTCTGTCTCAAAGTGATAAACGAATACAGTATGCAAAAAGAATATCTCAATTTTTGATAGAACATAATTCTCAACCCTACAATATTATAAAATGTTTTGACAATAATGTTATATCTCTTCGTAATGCAATGATTAGCTATGAGGGTGCAGGATATGGAAACAAAAAAACAGATATGTTTATAAGAGATATGATAGTTTTAAGAGTTTGGGAAAATGTTACAGGATTTGATTCAATAGATGTTGCTAGTGATGTTAATACAATTAAGATAGCTTTAAGAACAGGAATTTTAAAAAGTGAGATTCCGCTTGTGTCAAGTTTTTTAGATATTTTTTGCTATCAATATAGTTATGTTGATGAAATGAATGCTAAAGCTTGGAGAAGAGTTTGGGAAATTTGGAATGAAAAATATCCTAATGAAACTGTTTCTAGTCCTTGTTTGTTAGATTATTTTATTTATAATGTTGTTGGTAAACAATTTTGTAAAAATTCATTGCACCTTTTTGAATGTGAACAAGGACATAGTTTTTATTGGCATAGTTTAAGAAATAGAACTTGCCAAGTATGTTATAAAAAAACGGGTAAAAGGAATAAAGCAAAGTTAGTTTATAGTATGCTACCGTGTGAGGTAGATAAAGGATATATTAGCATTGATAAAACAGATTTTGTGAAATCAAATATTGCAGAGCCAAATTATCATCAATGCCCATTTAAAAATGTATGTGAAGAATATGGAAATAAAGTTTTGATGCCACCAAAATCAATAAGTATAATGGGCCAAACAGGATGGTCAACAGCATATACTAAAGAAAATACAGGTGGTGGCGGTTTGATGTCATAGATAGAGGGAGAAAAAGATATGAAAAGAAATTTTAGTATATGGTTATCTTGTTTCCGTAATAGCATAGCTGATTATAGTTATTATATAGACTTTAAAAAAGTGCATAGAAATGTAGAATCAATAAAAGTAGAATTAAATATTTTAAATTCTCTTATTGGTGATAAAAATATTGAAGATAATTTTGAAACTTTAATAAGAAAATATCCTGAAGTTATGAAATGCATACCTTTACTTTTAGCAGTGAGAGCAAACGAAATTTATTGTCAAGATGAAAATGGTGGATTTCTTTATCAATTTGACTTCAGTAAGCGTTCACTGAATGGTGATGATTGCTATAATAAGTATAAATATTTTATGAGGGAAACAGGGCTATTTGATTTATTAGAAAATCACATAATAAATAATTTAGTTGATTATGTTACTGGTGTTGAAACTGGTTTGGATTCAAATGGTCGTAAAAATCGTGGCGGTCATCTTATGGAAAACCTAGTAGAAAACTTTATTCGTAAAGCTGGTTTTATAAAAGATGAGAGTTATTTTAAGGAAATGTATATTCATCAAATTATAGATAAATGGAATATTGATTTATCTGCTATTTCTAATCATGGTAAAATGGAAAAGCGTTTTGATTTTGTTATTAAAACGCCAAGTATGATTTATGGAGTAGAAACTAACTTTTATGGAAGTGGTGGAAGCAAACTGAATGAAACAGCTCGTAGCTATAAAACTTTAGCATTAGAAGCCAGTACTATAGATGGGTTTACTTTTGTTTGGTTTACAGATGGAAAAGGATGGGCAAATGCGCGCAATAATCTTGAAGAAACTTTTGATGTAATGCAACATATTTATAATATAAAGGATTTGGAAGAAGGCATTATTTGTGAGGTTTTTAAATAATGGCGAAAAAAATAACAAAATGGGAACCAGAAGATTTTGAATTAGAAATGACCACACATTGGTCATTTCCAAAGCGTGGAGACTGGGCAACTCACGATGCAAAATGGAGGGGTAATTGGTCGCCTTATATTCCAAGAAATTTAATGTTAAGATATTCAAAAGAAAAGGATCTAATTTTAGACCAATTTGTTGGTGGAGGAACAACGCTTGTTGAAGCCAAACTATTAAATAGAGATGCTATTGGTGTTGATGTGAATGATATAGCACTTAATAGATGTATGGATAAAATAAATTTTGAACATGAAGGTGCTAATGGTAAGGTCTATTTACATAAAGGAGATGCTCGTTGTTTAAATTTTATTTCTGATGATAGTATTGATTTTATTTGTACTCATCCACCATATGCTAATATTATTAGATATAGTGAAGATATTGATGAGGATTTGTCACGTTTAAATATAAAAAGTTTTTTAGAAGAAATGAAAAAGGTAGCTCATGAAAGCTACCGTGTGTTAAAGAAAGATAAGTTCTGTGCAATTTTAATGGGAGATACACGTCAAAAAGGACACATGGTACCAATGTCCTTTGATGTTATGCGTATTTTTGAAGAGGTAGGATTTAAGCTAAAAGAATTAATAATTAAAGAACAGCATAATTGTAGAGCTACAGGTTATTGGAAAACTAATAGCATAAAATATAATTTTCTGTTAATTGCACATGAGTATTTGTTTGTATTTAGAAAATAAAATTATATTAATATGAGGTTGGCATTTCTATCGAAAAACATTCTTTTGTTTTATACTTTCATAAGAATTTAAGATATTACAAGTTGATGCTTATTTAAGAAAGAATCTTTAAATATAAATGTGAATATAGTTATTAAAGGGAAACAATATAATTTTATGCAGTTCAAAAACTTTGACCATATTGTTATAACAACAGATAATATTGAAAAAATGTTGGATTTTTACGTTCGTGTTCTGGGAATGCAGCTTATAGAAAATAATGGGCGTTATGCCGTCAGCTTTGGCAATTGTAAGATAAATTTTCATACTGTTAAGGGTCAGTTTCAGCCAGCGGCAGCAAATCCAACTTACGGCAGTCAGGATATCTGTCTTGTGGCAGCTGGCAAAATTGAAGATATTGCGCGGGAAATCGTGGCATGCGGCTGGAATCTTGAAACAGATATTGTTGACAGAAATGGAGCTTGCGGCAAGATGCGCAGTATTTATGTAAGAGATCCGGATGGGAATTTAGTTGAAATCTGCTGTTATTAGTAATTCTAAAAATAAAAAACACGTACTGTAATATTGCAGTACGTGTTTTTGTTTATTAGCTTTCTGCTTTCCATTTTTTGACGAAGTGCAGATTTTTTTCGTAAATATAAACCATGCGGCCTACGAGGATAGCTGCGGCGATAGTACCGGCGCCGATACCTCTCAGTCCATGAAATTCACAGAGCGAGATAACAATACTGATTGCTACCAGTGTGATATCGAAACAGTTTTTGATTAAACTGAATTTTTTATGGGTAACGAAAGAGATTACCTTAACAACACCTTCACCGGCAACGAGGAAGATGTTGGCATGGACTTCCAGAAAAACACCAAAAGCAAGAATAACAATGCTCAAAAGGCAGGCAATCCATTTTTCAATGGCATTGTCAGGTGTAAACCAGTCTAAAAGATGCATGGAAAAGTCTATGCTTGTACCAAAAAACAATGTAGTGATGACTTGTCCAATAAGTTCACGTATATAAAGAGCCCGTAGGATAAAGGGCTGCAGCAGAATCATGATAATATTCATTATGATAGTAAGATTACCAACACTTAGCGGCAAAAACATGCTCAGTACCCAGGGAACACTGGATATTGGAGAAGTGCCGAGGTCAGCTTTGCAGGAAAGTGCTATGCCAAAGGTCATCAGAAAAATTCCCGCAAGAAACATAATAATGCGTGGTTTTAAATGTTGATTTGAGTGTGATTGTGTCATATAATTCCCCCTTTAAAAAATAAAAACTACAGCCAGGCTGCAGAATAAAAATAAAAAAATTCCCGAAGGAATTTTAATTAAGCTATGTTGTATATTTATTATTATAGCATATGAGCTTAAATTTGTAAAATGCTGCTACAAATGTAAAAGGAAAAGTAAAAGCCTTTGCCAAATAGCAAAGGCTTTGCATATTTATTATTGATTGCTTTGTAAGTTAATGACAATGATTTCCGGAGCAAGCTCAGTACGCACTGGTGGCCCCCAGAAGCCGTAACCATTGCTGGTAATGGCAGTAAGGCTGCCGAATTCTTTACGTCCGTAATCTAACGGATACATATTCTGTGTTACCAGTCGATTGGGGAAAAGCTGTCCTGTATGGGTGTGTCCGGCAAGATACAGGTCATAGCCGGCTTTGGAAGCTGACTGAATGCGTCGTGGCTGATGGTCCAGCAATATACTGTAATAATTTGTGTTATCTGAGCTGAGCTGTATGAGCATTTTATCATCTCGGCGCCTGCTGTAATCATTAAGCCCTGTAAGCTTGATGTTGCCGATATAATGACTTTCATCCTGCAGTACATTGATGTTATTATCATTCAGCATTTGCTTCCAGACTGCAGGTCTGTCCAGATAATCGTGGTTGCCGTAGGCTGCCCAGATGCCAAGCGGAGCAGAGATTTTTTTGAAAGGAGCAAGGGAGTCTTCCTGCGTTACGTAAGCAATGCGTTCATCAAGAATATCGCCTGCTATGAGCACGAGGTCAGGCTTCTGTTCGTTGATTCTGTCTGCAAGCTGTTCAGCATAATCACGGCCGAGAATACGTCCAAGGTGGATGTCACTGAGCAGGACGATTTTTGTCTGCTGACCTGCGGGTAATTTGTCTGTTGTGATTTGTTCGGTGCGGATAACGGGGTGAAAAGCCCGATAAGCGCCCCAGCTGATAAAAGCAAGGATAAATACTGTACCGAGGGCAGCCAGTTTAGCAGATGGCAGGTGCAATGCTGTAAATTTGCTGCTTAGCCAAAGTAAAAGATGAATTATGGCAAGTAAGGTAGAATAGTAGATAAAAGCAATCCACAGACCGGCGAACCAGGAAGAAAGCTTCAAAATAAGGGCCGGTGTGTTTTCACCTAATAAACGGGAAACAGCGGTATTTGCTGCCAGCATCAGATAAATAAGTGCAAAAGGCAATGTTCTGGCAAAGGCAAAATTTTGTCTGTAATAAATGTAGGAAATAAGGCTGAGGATAATACCTACTGAACCGATAAAAAAGACAACGCGCATAAGTTTTTCTCCTTAACTATATTTCAGAAATAAAAGAGAACAGTTTAGCTTATTTTACAGCTTAAAGCAGGCTTTAAGTCAAGTTTAAATTGCATCTTCCAGGGGAACCGGCTTGCGTGCCAGAGTATAACCGCGTCCGCCTACGTCATTTATTTCGGCAACTGTGATAAAAGCAGCAGGGTCAATGGAGGTAACAGTTTTTTTCAGCTGTGAAAGCTTATAATTAGGTATGATAGAAAGAATAACTTCCAGTTCCTGAGTCTGCAAACCTGTCTGACTGTGCAGCAGGGTAACGCCAACGTCAAGTTTGTGCAGCAGTTCATGACGTATAGTTTCATACTGAGCAGAAATAATAATGACCTGCAGCTGCGATTTGCCCATGGTCAATATTTTATTCATTGCATAAGAAAGCAGGAAAGTAGTGATAAGGCCGTAAACAAGGTCGGTGAGATTGGAAAAAGTCAGCATACAGAGAATAAGAGCGGTATCTATTATATAAACGGTGATATGGACGGGAATAGCAAAGAATTTTTTTAAAATCAGCGCTAAAATATCGTAACCGCCGGTAGAGGCTTCTTGTCTGATAATCAGTCCGTTGCCTGCGCCGGTGAGCATACCGCCGAGTACGCAGGCCAGAAAAGGGTCTAACAGCAGTTGGTCCTGCCATTGCATTTGTTCAAAAAGTGAGATGAAAAACGGCAGCAGCAAACTGGATAACAAGGTAGATAAAGCAAATTTTTTGCCGAGAAAAAATAATCCCAGCAGGAACAAAGCACCGTTAATAATATACATGACTGTAGAAATATTAAGTCCAAAAAAATGGTTGATAATAATGGATGAGCCGGTAACACCGCCGATAATAAAATTATTATGTATGATAAAGGTATTGATAGCAAAGGCGCAGACTAAATTGCCTAAAATAATAAGAAGCAGTGATTGCAGATATTTCATAAAAGCCTCCAGAGTTTTATTGCCCGGGAAAACGGGAATGCTGTAAAAAAATACATTGATAGCATTTTATCATAATTTATGATGATTTGGTATAGTTAGTGCTACATATGAAGAATTTAGCGGCGGATATATTTATCTGCTGACAGGAAATATAGTATAATTATAAGTAAATGTAAATCTGAATAAAGCTAGAAAATACATTAAAAGAAAATGAGGGATGAAGAATGAAATTCTATACGGCAGAAATAAACGGCATACCTGAAATATTGGTGGCTTTTGATAATGACGGTATAGCATACAGACTGAATATGCTGCAGAAACTGAGCGGAAAATTAGCGTATAAAGATATGAATGAACTTATTTGCCAGCTGGGACAGGAAGAAAAAGCACAGATGCAGTTATTAGCTAAAAATACCGATGCTTTGCAGGGGGCGGCTGTAGCTTTAGAGGCAGTAAAGTTATGTGCGCCAATCGTACATCCGCGGCAGGATGTTATTTGCCTGGGCATAAATTATGATGCGCACGCTCAGGAAGCAGGCAGATTTTCTGATGAAGCTTTTGGCGGAGAGCGTCCTTATACGATTTATTTTTCGAAAAGGGTAAGTACGGCGACAGGTTCCGGTGATTTTATTCCGGCTTATGAGGGATTGGTAGACAGCCTGGACTATGAAGCCGAACTGGGGGTTATCTTGGGTAAAGACGCTAAAGATGTAAGTAAAGAAGAAGCGGAAGATTATATTTTGGGTTATACGGTGATTAATGATGTCAGCGCCAGAAATTTGCAGACCAGACATAAACAATGGTATCGCGGCAAAAGCTTAGATGGGTTTACACCGATGGGGCCCTGCATTGTTACTGCAGATGAGATTGCGGATGTACAGAATCTGGATATCCGTTGTTATGTAAATGGACAGCTGCGCCAGTCCAGCAATACTAAATATATGATACAGACTGTTGCAGGTGCTATTGCAGAGCTTTCGCAGGGCATGACGCTGCAGGCCGGTACAATTATAGCTACCGGTACTCCGGCTGGTGTCGGCATGGGAATGCAGCCGCCTGCTTTCCTGCGCAGCGGTGATACTGTAGTCTGCGAGATTGAAAGCATCGGCAGACTGGAAAATACGGTAAAATAAACAGGACGAAAATGCAGATTAAAGTATGGAATTTACTGGACGGCAATAAACATGCAGTAGCTATTGTTGGGGCAGGCGGCAAGACGACTGTAATGTACGAACTTGCAGCTTATTTGAGCCGCAGGTATAAAAAGGTGCTGGTATCGACAACAACACATATTTATAAGCCGCCGCAGGCTGTGTTTGCAGAAAATAAACAGCAATTACTTAGTTTGTGGCAGCAGGGCAGCTATGCTGTCTGCGGCAGGCAGGCGCAAGCTGAAAATAAGCTGATAATGCCCGAAGCTGCTGCTTTGCAAGATTATATGCAGCTGGCAGATATTACGCTGCTGGAAGCTGACGGTGCTAAAGGAAAATCATGTAAGGTACCGGCGGCTCATGAGCCTGTTATTTTGCCTCAATGTGATATTGTGCTGGGTGTTTTAGGCTTGGATGCTGTAGGGCAGAAGGTTGGCGATGCCTGCTTTCGTACAGAGCTGGGGCAAAAGTTGTTAAACTGTGACGAAGAGCATGTACTGACAGCAGAAGATATGGCGCTGATTATGACTTCACCGCAGGGCATGAGAAAAAATGCAGCTGGACGCAGTTTTTATCCTGTGTTGAATAAATGTGATACTAAAGCTGCGGCTATGAATGCGGAAATAATATGCAGGCTGCTGCAAAAGCAGGGAATCAATCAGGATGATATCTGGGTAAGAGGAGCGTGGCAAAGTGAGTGAACAGGAAAAAATAGTTTTTTGCAAAGGCGGAGGCTGTACGGCAAAATTAGGAGCTGGCATTTTGAGCCATATCCTGGAAAAGCTGCCTAAAGGACCTGCTGATCCGGCTTTGTTAGTTGGCTATGACAGCAAGGATGATGCGGCTGTTTATCAGGTAACGGATGATTTGGCTATAGTGCAGACTTTGGATTTTTTTCCGCCAATGGTTGATGATCCTTATACCTTTGGACAGATTGCAGCTGCCAATGCGTTAAGTGATATTTACGCTATGGGTGGCGAGGTTAAGACGGCCTTAAATATTGTCTGCTTTCCGGAAGTTATGGATTTGAATATTTTAGGTGAGATTATGCGCGGCGGTGCTGAAAAGGTAATGGAAGCAGGAGGAACGCTGGCAGGCGGACATTCTATTGCGGACAGTGATGTTAAATATGGTTTGTCCGTAACGGGTCTGATTAATCCTCATAAAATATATACCAATAACGGCGGTCAGCCGGGCGATAAGCTGATTTTAACTAAAAAACTGGGCGTTGGTATTATCTGTACGGCTAACAGGGTTGATGAAGCTTCGGCAGAGGCGATGGAGGAAGCTGTTGCCTCTATGACGCGCTTAAATAAATATGCCGCAGAGATTCTGCGCAAATATACAGTGCACGCCTGCACGGATGTAACTGGTTTCAGTTTCTTAGGGCATCTGCATGAGATGATGGATAGCAGATTATCCTGTATTATTCAGTCGCAGCAGGTGCCGGTTATGGAGCCTGCGCTGGCTTATGCTGATGAATTTTTACTGACAGCAGCGGCGCAGAGAAACAGAAATCATACGGAGAAATTTGTTCAGTTTGAAAATATACCCTTTGCGATGGAAGAAGTGCTGTTTGACCCACAGACTTCCGGGGGATTATTGGCGGCAGTGGCGCCGGAATGTGCGCAGCAGTTGCTGCAGGAGCTATGCGAGGCGGGAATGCCTGCTGCAATAGTTGGCGAGATAGTAGAACAGCGTGAAAAAGAAATTTATGTGCTTTAAAGGAGAGTTAAAAATGCTGCAAGTTAATGCTTTGGGTGATGCGTGCCCGATTCCGGTCGTTAAAACTAAAAATGCCATTAAAGAATTAAACGGCAGCGGTCAGGTATGCGTATTGGTAGATAATGAAATTGCTGTACAAAATCTGACTAAAATGGCTAATCAGAAAGGTTACGGCATAAAAAGCGAAAAACTGGAAGAGCGAAAATACCAGGTTGTTCTGACGGTAGGTGAAGCGGCCGAAGAAAAGGAAGCTATTGATGTGCCGGAGCTTTGTATTCCTGATGGAAGAAAGAATAAGGTTGTAGTTATCTCGTCTGATAAAATGGGCAGCGGTGATGATGTATTAGGTGCGCCTTTGATGAAAGGCTTTATTTTTGCGCTGACTCAGCAGGATGAACTGCCTAAAACTATTTTGCTGTATAATGGCGGCGCAAGATTAACCTGTGAGGATTCTCCTGCACTGGAAGACTTTAAATCTCTGGAAGCGCAGGGAGTAGAAATCCTCACCTGCGGTACCTGTCTGAATCACTATGGCTTAACTGATAAGCTGCAAGTAGGCGCTGTAACCAATATGTATGTGATTGCAGAAAAAATGCTGCAGGCATCGTCGGTTATCAGACCATGATTTATTTTGACAATGCGGCGACAACGCTGCAAAAACCCCCTGCTGTAGCAGAAGCTATGCTGCAGGCTTTACAGTCTTTGGGCAATGCCGGCAGAGGAGCACACGAGCCTACGCTCAAGGCAGCAAGAGTTATTTATGATACCAGGGTAAAACTGGCACGTTTATTCGGTTCTGATGATCCATCAAGAATTGCTTTTACTTCTAATGCAACCGAAGCGCTTAACTGTGTTTTGCAGCGCCTTTTTATGCCGGGAGATCATGTGTTTACTACAGTTTGTGAGCATAATTCTGTGCTGCGTCCGCTGTATTTGGCAGAGACAGATGGTGTTGATGTTACCCACATGCAGGCAGATGCTTTAGGACGGATTGATTATGCAGAGTTAGAACAAAATCTGCGTTCGCAGACGAAGGCGGTTGTGATTACGCAAGCCTCTAATCTGACGGGCAACTTAACGAATTTAAAGCTGGTATCTGATTTTACTCATAAACATGGATTGCTGCTGGTAGTTGATGCTTCACAGACAGTGGGAAGTATTCCTGTTGATGTAGTTGAATTGGATATAGATATACTGTGCTTTACCGGGCATAAGGGACTGATGGGGCCGCAGGGAACTGGCGGTATTTATGTACGTCCCGGTCTTACTGTGCGGCCTTTTAAGGTAGGCGGCAGCGGTGTGCACAGCTTTTTGACAACGCATCCCAGTGAGATGCCCACGGTACTGGAAGCAGGAACACTGAATGGTCATGGTATTGCAGGACTGAATGCAGCATTAGATTTTTTGCTGGCTACAGGCATAGAAAAAATACATGCACATGAAGATAAACTTATGCGGCGCTTTGTGCAAGGCGTACAGAATCTGCCTGCTGTTAAACTGTACGGTGATTATCAGGCTGATGAAAGGACGGCTATTGTTGCTTTAAACATCGGCACACTTGATTCTGCTGCAGTAAGTGATATTTTGTGGGAAGATTATCAGATTTGTGTACGGGCAGGTGCTCATTGCGCTCCGCTGCTGCATCGTCACTTTGGTACAGAAAAGCAGGGAGCAGTACGTTTCAGTTTTGGGTATTTTAATACGGAGGCTGAGGTAGATATTGCTGTCGAAGCAGTGAAAGAGCTTGCCTGCCAGTATGAACAGGAAAATAGGTAAAGATAATGAGGCTGAAAAGACTTTACAGAGTAATAACCTTTGCTACAACGACGGATGCTATGGCAGCAGAAAAATTCTGTCTGGACAATAGTATTGGCGGTAGGCTGATACCAGTTCCGCAGGAAATTTCTGCCGGCTGCGGGCTGGCATGGCGTATGATGCCGGAAGACTATCTTCTTTTGGAGCAGCAGCGTGATAAGTGGAGTTTTGCCATAGAAGCAAGCCGAGAAATAATGATGTAATTAAAACGGAGTGAGAAAATGCAAAAGGAATGCAGGATAATTGTACGCGGCGGCGGCGACCTGGCAACGGGAACCATACACCGCTTATGGGGAGCAGGCTTTAAAGTTTTAGTGCTTGAATGTGCTGCCCCTGCTGCAATACGCAGGCAGGTAGCTGTTTGCGAGGCTGTTTATGAAGGCAAAGCAACAGTTGAAGGTATGGAATGCGTATTGATTAAAGACTGGCAGGAAGCAGAAACAATATGGCAGCAAGAGAAAGTACCGCTGCTGGTAGATGAAACAGGCAGCTGCATTGAAGCTTTTAAACCAGATATTGTAATTGACGCGATTATTGCCAAGAAAAATTTGGGTACAAATAAAAAAATGGCCCCGCTTACTATTGCTATGGGACCTGGTTTTACTGCTGGTGAAGATGTAGATTGTATAGTTGAAACAAAGCGCGGACATAATCTGGGACGTATTATCCGAAACGGCAGTGCGGCGCCGAACAGCGGTATACCCGGCAATATCGGCGGCTATACGGCAGAACGCGTTCTGCATGCTGAGGCAGAAGGAACTATACATGTTGTACGCGGCATTGGCGAAATAGTTGAGCAGGGTGAGGTTATTGCTGTAATAGAGAAAGACGGAACGGAAACAGTGGTTACAGCTACTATTCCCGGCATTATCCGAGGTATGATTCGCGAAGGTTATTATGTGACTAAAGGCTTCAAGATTGCTGATATTGATCCGCGTCGTGAAGAACTTGCTAACTGTTTTACTATTTCTGATAAGGCACGCTGCATTGCCGGCAGTGTGTTGGAGTTAGTCTGCCGCTATGCCTTGGAGAAAGAAAAATGCTGAAATTACTGGAAGTATTAGCACAGACTCTGACAGAAGGTCATGATTGCCTGCTGGCTACGGTTATTGAAAGCAGCGGTTCTACACCGCGCAGTGCTGGAGCTTATATGCTGGTGGGCAGTCAGGGACGTATTTATGGTACGATTGGCGGCGGCAACCTTGAGTATCAGGCTATTTTAAAGGGGCAAAAACAGATTGCGCAGCGAGAAAACTTTTTGTTTGAATATGTCCTGACAGCAGAAAAAGTAGCTGGTTTAGGCATGATTTGCGGCGGCAGCTGCAAAGTTCTGTTCTGTTATCTTAATGCGGCAGATGCAGCAGTACGTCAATCTGTTGAACAGGCTTTAGCTGCTGCTAAAATGCAGAAGCCTTATTGGCTGCTGCTGCCTTTTGATGCCGGGCCGCTTAAAGTGGTAAATAATGCCGAGGTAAGAGGAAGAGCCGGTAAGCTTTTGGCTGAGGGCAAGGAATATTATGCGGAACAATTTGCTTATGACGGCAAAGTTTATGTTTTTGGCGGCGGACATTTGGCGCAGGAGGTTGTACCGCTTTTAGCTCATCTTGATTTTACCTGCGTGGTTATTGATGACAGAGAAGAGTTCAGCAGAGCAGAACTTTTTCCCGGGGCCGCAGAAGTGCTGCAGCTGGATTTTAAACAGCTATCAGAGTATTTGAATTTGCAGCAGAGTGATTATGCAGCAGTAATGACACGCGGTCATCTGCATGATGCCGATGTGGAACGCTTTCTACTGAATACTGATACTGGTTATATCGGAGTGGTAGGCAGCCGCAGAAAAGCGCAGCTGACTCGTGAAACACTGCTGGCAGAAGGTTACAGCAGGCAGCAGCTGGACAGGATTATTACTCCGATTGGTCTTGATATCGGCAGTGAAACGCCTACGGAAATTGCTGTCAGCATAGCTGCTCAACTGATTCAGGAAAGAGCCACAAGATATAACAAAGCGTAAAAAACTTTACAATTTTATCTGTATTCATTAAAATAGTAAGGTAATAAATTTTTAGTTTACAGAGGGATGTTGAATGAAAGAAAAAAATAATGCTTTAGATGCTGCATATCAGTTTGAAGCAGAAATGCCCCTGCTGAGGGCTATTCCGCTGGGACTGCAGCATGTGCTGGCAATGTTTGTCGGCAATCTTACTCCGCTGCTTATTATTACCGGTGCCTGTGGTATTGTAGGCGGCAGCGATTTGGCAGATTTACAGATTAGTCTGCTGCAGAATGCCATGATTATTGCCGGTATTGTTACATTGGTGCAGTTATATGCTATTGGCCCCTGCGGCGGTAAAGTACCGATTATCATGGGTACCAGCTCCGGCTTTATCGGCGTTTTTAATGGCGTCGCTGCAACTATGGGCAGTGGTGTGACCGCTTATGGCGCGATGATGGGTGCTTCTATTATCGGCGGGTTGTTTGAAGGCGTGCTGGGCTTTTTCTTAAAGCCGTTGAGACGCTTCTTCCCGGCTGTTGTTACCGGTACGGTTGTTTTGTCCATTGGTCTGTCGCTGATTGCAGTTGGTATCAATTCTTTTGGCGGCGGTTTTGGTGCCAAAGATTTTGGCTCTATGGAAAACGTGCTGCTGGCAACCTTTGTTTTGGCAGTAATTTTGTTCTTCAAACATGCTACTAAAGGTTTTGTAAGCTATTCTTCAATTTTGTGCGGCATTATTGCAGGTTACGTTGCAGCTTTCGTTATGGGGCTGGTATTGCCTACCACTGCTGTTGATGCTAACGGAGTGGAATATACCAAGGCATGGGTACTGAACTGGAATAAAGTTGCAGAAGCAGGCTGGTTTGCTGTTCCGGAGCTTTTGCCGGTAGATATTGTTTTTGATATGCGCGCTATTTTGCCGGTTGCTATTATGTTTATCGTAACAGCAGTCGAAACTGTAGGCGATATTTCCGGCGTTATGGAAGGCGGCATGGGCCGTGAAGCTACTGATAAAGAGCTGTCCGGCGGTGTTATCTGCGATGGTTTGGGTTCTTCCTTTGCAGCGCTTTTAGGTGTACTGCCTAATACTTCTTTCAGCCAGAACGTAGGTCTTGTGGCTATGACCAAGGTTGTCAATCGTTATGCACTGGCAACCGGTGCGGTCTTCTTAATTCTGTGCGGCCTTATTCCTAAGCTGGGCGCACTGGTTTCTATTATGCCGCAGTCCGTATTGGGCGGCGCAGCCGTTATGATGTTCTCTTCTATCGTTGTCAGCGGTATTATGCTCATAACAAAAGAGCCACTGAACGGCAGAAGTCTGAGTATCGTTTCAGTAGCTCTTGGTGTAGGCTATGGTATTGGTGCAAATCCGGGTATTCTGGCTCATACACCGCAATTTGTACAGCTTATTTTTGGTGGCTCCGGCATTGTTCCGGCAGCACTGGTGGCAATATTGCTTAATATTGTTCTGCCGAAGGAGTAAGCAGTTCTAAATGCTGTAAATCCTCAGGCGTATCAATATCATAAAGTTCGTAAGCATCCTGGGCGGGAACATAACGTACCCGTTCAGGATATTTTTTTAGCAGATAGGAACCGCCTTTATCCTGCGGCAGCTGCATAAGTTCTGCAGCAAAAGCAGCGGGAAAAAGTATAGGGTTGCCGGGTATATCATTATAAGATGTGCGATAAATATATTGCGGAGCAGCAAGAAAAGCCTGACAAAGTTTGAAGAGCGATGCTGCGCTGATTAAAGGCTGATCGGCAACACAGAACAGGTAGCCGGCTGGTTTGTAATCCTTTAGTCTGCCTATGGCCAAACGAACAGTATCATTTTGTCCGGGTTCATCATGCAGCAGGACAGAGACCTGCTGTTTATGGCAGATATCAGCTGCTTCTGCTGTGCGGGTTACAACAAGTCGTTCAAGAAAGGGAATCTGATTAGTTGTGAGCAGAATATTTTCCAGCAGCGGACGACCATGAAAGGATGCTAAAAGTTTATTGCTGCCAAAACGCTGCGAAGCGCCGGAGGCCATGATAATGCAGGCTATGGGCAGCGGCTGCTTTGAAAAATGAGAATTGTTTTGCATAATATACTTCCTCGTGGTTAGAATAAATTTGCTTTTATTGTATAATCAGACCGGCAACTGTTCAATACTATCTGCATGAAATTATTTACTGTAAAAATATACTTGTATATGTTAAAATATAATAGATTATGAGATGAATTACCCTGGACAGGAGGGCTAAAATGATTAATATTCGGGAATATAAGAAAGTAGCTACCCTAGAGGAAGCTTGGGAACTGAATCAGAAGCGTATGAACCGAGTTATCGGCGGTATGCTGTGGGTTAAGATGACCAAGGGCAATGTGGGAACGGCAATAGATTTGTCCGGTCTCGGTCTTGATACCATTGAAGAAACTGATACAGAGTTCCGTATCGGCTGTATGGTTACCTTGCGGCAGCTGGAAGAACATCCGGGTCTTGCTGCATATTCTAACGGTGCGGTTAAAGAAGCCATGCGTCATATTGTAGGTGTACAGTTCCGCAATTTAGCAACTGTCGGCGGCAGTGTATATGGACGTTTCGGCTTTTCTGATGTTATTTCTGTACTGATGGTTATGGACTGCTATGTTGAAATGTATAAAGGCGGCATGATACCGCTGGCAGATTTTGTCAACATGCCCTATGACAGAGACATTTTAGTACGCATCATTATTAAAAAGCAAAAGGCAGCTTTCAGCTATCAGACGGTAAGGATAACTAAGACAGACTTTCCGGTACTGACCTGTGCAGCTGCTGTAACTGATAAAGATGTTCGTATTGCTGTGGGTGCGCGTCCCAGTAAAGCTATGCTGCTTGTAGATGAGCAGAAGCTGGCAGGTCTGCCTGTTACGGAAGCAGGCGCTCAAGCCTTTGCTGAATATGCAGCGCAGGTAATTCCTACCGGTAATACTAACCGCGGCAGTGCAGAATATCGTAAACACCTGATTAAAGTACTGGCGCAAAGAACAGTTCTGGAAGCTGGAGGTAAAGCTTGATGCTGATAAATATTGTTTTAAATGGCAAGAAAATAACAAGAGAGATAGAGCCTGATCTTTTGCTGATTGATTTTGTCCGCAAGGAAGGCTGCTTAAGCGTAAAACGCGGCTGCGAAACTTCTAACTGCGGTCTTTGTACGGTATTTTTTAATGACAAGCCTGTACTTTCCTGTTCCTTGCTGGCAGCACGTGCTGACGGACAGCAGGTAACTACTTTGGAAGGTTTGCAGGAAGAAGCTGCAGAATTTGGCGCTTTCATTGCTGACCAAGGTGCAGAGCAATGCGGTTTCTGCAATCCTGGCTTTATTATGAATGCACTGGCTTTATTCAGAGAGAATCCTGAGCCCAGTGAAGAAGAAATTAAAGAATATCTGGCAGGAAATCTGTGCCGCTGCTCCGGTTATGAAGGTCAGCTGCGTGGTATTTTGAGTTTCCTGGCCTGGAAGAAAGATAAAGAACGGGGAGTAAGCTTATGAAAATAGTAAATCAACCGTTGCGTAAAAAGGATGCTATGCAGCTGGTAACTGGTCAGCCGGTGTATATGGATGATATTGCTCCCGCTAATTGTCTGGTTGTTAAGCTGCTGCGTTCTCCTCATGCCAATGCTATTGTAGAAAGCATCAATACGGCTGTTGCGGCGAAGGTTCCAGGCATTGAAGCTATCTACACCTGGGAAGATGTAGACCAGAACGCGCGTCGTTTTACCTGTGCCGGACAAACTTATCCTGAGCCCAGTCCTTATGACCGTTTATTACTTGATCGCCATGTACGTTTTGTCGGTGATCCGGTAGCTATTGTAGCCGGTGAAACTGAAAAGGCAGTAGATAAAGCGCTGAGCCTTATTAAAGTAAAATATGAAGTTTTAGAGCCTATTTTAGATTTTCATGAGTCTTTGGATAACAAGATTCTTGTGCATCCGGAAGAAAACTGGGAAAGCCTGTGCCCGGTAGGTGCGGATAATAAACGTAATCTTTGTGCTCATGACGAATGCGGAGCCGGAGATATTGAAGCAGTACTGGCTGACTGTGACGTAGTTATCGACAGAGTATATCATACTAAAGCTGTACAGCAGACTATGATGGAAACCTTCCGTACATTCTGTACTATTGATACCTACGGACGTCTGAATGTAGTAAGCTCTACGCAGATTGTTTTCCACTGCCGCCGTATTATTGCCAATGCTCTGCATATACCCAAAACTAAAATCAGAGTAAGCAAACCCAGAATTGGCGGCGGTTTTGGTGCTAAACAGACCTCAATTACCGAAATTTATCCGGCTTTTGTTACCTGGATGACTAAAAAGCCGAGTAAGCTTATTTTCAGCCGTGAAGAATCTATGATTGCCTCTACCCCGCGTCATGAAATGGAAGTGCACGTACGCATCGGTGCAATGAATGACGGTAAAATCAGAGGCATAGATGTTTATACTTTGTCTAATACCGGTGCTTATGGTGAGCATGGCCCGACCACTGTTGGTCTGAGCGGACATAAATCCATACCGCTGTATCGTACAGAAAGCTATCGTTTTGTCAGTGATGTTGTTTATACCAACAGAATGTCTGCAGGTGCATATCGTGGCTACGGAGCAACCCAGGGCCTCTTTGCTGTGGAATCAGCAGTAAACGAACTGGCTGCCAAGCTGAATATGGATCCTATCGAGCTGAGAGAAATGAATATCGCGCGTGAGGGCGATTTGATGCCGGCTTATTATGACAGCTGGAACACCAGCAGCGCTTTAGACAGATGTTTGAAGCGTGTGCGTGAAATGAGCCATTGGGATGAAAAATATCCGGTACGTGATATGGGCAATGGCAAAGTACGCAGTCTTGGTATCGGTATGTCCATGCAGGGTTCCAGCATTCCGTTTGTGGATGTTGGCAGTGCTACTCTTAAAGTCAATGATGACGGTTTCTATTCACTGATTATCGGCGCTGCTGATATGGGCACCGGCTGTGATACTGTACTGGCACAGATTGCTGCTGAGGTATTAGAATGTGACTTCGACAATATTACTGTTTTTGGTGCAGATACGGATGCTTCTCCGTATGATTCCGGTTCTTATGCGTCCAGTACAACATATTTAACTGGCAAAGCTGTAGAGATATGCGCACAGAACCTGCGTAAGAAGATTTGTACTTTAGGTGCTCAGCTGCTTGAATGCAATGAAGATGAAGTTGCGTTTGACGGCAAATTTGTTAACAGACTGCAGCCTGTTGCAGACGGTCAAAACAGCATTGCTTTGGCAGATATTGCTACTGCTTCCATGTGCGGACACAGTGTTGCTTTGGAGGAAACTGTTACAAAATCTTCTCCTGTTTCTCCGCCGCCTTATATGGTTGGTGTAGCTGAGGTAGAAGTAGATTTGCTTACTGGTCAGGCAGAAGTAATTGAATTTAACGCGGTAGTTGACTGCGGTACACCTATTAATCCTAATCTGGCGCGAGTACAGGCTGAGGGCGGTATTCTGCAGGGTATCGGTATGGCGCTGACGGAGAATATTACTTATACACCGGAAGGGCGTGTAGTAGAAAATTCTCTGATGCAGTATAAGATTCCCTCTCGTGTAGATATCGGTCATATCCATGTAGAATTTGAATCCAGTTATGAGGGTACAGGTCCTTTCGGAGCTAAGTCTATCGGTGAAGTTGTTATCAATACGCCTGGTCCTGCTATTGCTCATGCGATTTATAATGCTACAGGTCACCGCTATTACGAATTACCGATTACTCCCGAGCAGATTGCAATGCCGAAAAAATAAAATACGAAAACAAATGTGGGTAAAACCACATTTGTTTTTTTAAACCGTTTATCTCAAGTAAGATAAACGGTTAAGGAGATAAATATGCGCGATCAATATGGGCGTGAAATAAATTATTTACGCATATCACTTACCGACCGCTGTAATCTGCGCTGCTGTTATTGCAGGCCGGAGATTACTAAGCAGCTAAAGCATAGTGATGTGCTTACCTACGAAGAAATACTGACTGTGTGTCAGGCGGCAATTAAGCTGGGGGTAAACTGCTTTAAGGTTACTGGCGGTGAGCCTTTGCTAAGACGTGACTGCGTTTTTTTTCTGCGCAGACTTAAAGAACTGGCAGTAAATGGCAAGGTAACGCTGACAACTAATGGCATCTTATTGCCCGATGTACTTGATGATTTAGTCAGGATGAAACTTGATGGTATAAATATCAGTTTAGATACTTTGAACAGACAGCGCTATGCAGAGATAACAGGTGCCGATAAGCTTGTTGAAGTCAGAGATGCTGTCAGACAGGCATGCGCTGCAGGAATAAAGGTAAAGCTGAACTGCGTTCCTCTGCAGGATATGTTACAGACAGAATTGCTGGAGCTGGTTGCTTTTGCTCAAAAGCTGCAGGTGCCGTTACGTTTTATTGAGCTGATGCCGTTAAGCTGCAATAATGCTGTGCAGGGACTTTCCGGAAATGAAATAAGAAATATGTTGGCAATTACTGGATTTCAATTACAGCCGGATAAAAATACTTATGGCAATGGTCCGGCAGTGTATTATCAGCTGGATAAAGAAAATGCACCGATAGGTTTTATTGAGCCGCTGCACGGTAAGTTTTGCTGCTGCTGCAACAGAATACGGCTGACAGCTGCAGGTTACCTGAAAACTTGTCTTTATAGCAGAAGCGGTGCTGATTTACGAGAGCTGCTGCGCAGTGGAGCTGACGATGCAAAATTGCAGCAGGCTATTTTGCAGGCAATAAGCCAAAAACCATTGGGACATGATTTTGAGCATATTCCGGCAGCTTTTAATATGAATGAAATCGGAGGATGAAATGGCAGAGTTTACTCATTTTGACAGCAGCGGCAATGCTGTTATGGTAGATATATCTGAAAAGCAGATTACGGAGCGTATTGCTGTAGCTCAAGGCAGAATATTGGTTTGTCAAGAGATTTTTGACAGTATTAAAGCAGGTAAAGTGAAAAAAGGTGACGTGCTCGGAGTTGCCAGAATTGCCGGTATAATGGGAACTAAAAAAACAGCTGATTTAATTCCGCTTTGTCATCCGTTAATGCTAACTAAATGTACCGTGGACTTTTTTCTTGAAGCTGGCGAACAAAATGCAGTAAAAGCAGTTTGTACCGTGAGGACTGACGGCAAGACGGGCGTGGAAATGGAAGCTCTTACAGGTGTGCAGACGGCGCTTTTGACTATTTATGATATGTGCAAGGCGATAGATAAAGGTATGGTTATTACAGACGTACATCTGGTAGAAAAAAGCGGCGGAAAGAGTGGTGATTTTACATGGAAATAAAAAGCTTATGCGGTATTGTCAAGGCTGTCTGCATCAGTGAGCGGCGCGGAACGGAAAAGACAGCAGTTGCTCAGGCAGAACTGCAGGCTGGCTATGGCATTGTTAATGATGCTCATGCCGGTAAGTGGCATCGACAGGTAAGTCTACTTTCTTATGATAAAGTTCAGGAGTTTAATGCTCGCGGCGGGCAGGCCCATATAGGTGCCTTTGGAGAAAATATACTGGTAAAGGGACTGAATTTTAAAAATTTGCCTGTGGGAACTAAATTATTTTGCGGTGATGTAATTTTAAAAATGACGCAGATTGGCAAAGAATGTCATACTCACTGTCAGATTTATCAGCGGGTTGGCGACTGTATAATGCCGCGGGAAGGTGTCTTTGCCGAAGTACTGCAGGGGGGAACGATCAAGCCGGGTGATGAAATGAAGGCTGTTCTGCCTGCTTTGGACGCACCTTTTACAGCTGCTGTGGTAACTTTAAGTGATAAAGGCTTTGCCGGAGAAAGGCAGGATACCAGCGGGCCGCTGGCAGCGCAGATGCTGCACGATGCAGGGTATGAAGTTATCGAAGAACTGATATTGCCGGATGATAAAGCGCGTATTGAACGTGAGCTTATTCGTCTTTGTGACGGTAGGCAGGCTGCATTGGTTATTACTACCGGAGGCACGGGTATGTCGCCGCGCGATTGTACGCCGGAAGCAACTTTGGCTGTGGCGACAAGAAATGTACCAGGAATTGCAGAAGCTATCCGTGCCGGCTCCATGCAGATAACACCACGGGCCATGCTGGGCAGAGGTGTTTCTGTACTGCGCAATCAAACTTTGATCGTTAATCTGCCTGGCAGCAGAAAGGCTGTAGAAGAAAGCTTGCAGCTGATTCTGCCGCATTTGGGACATGGACTGAGAATCTTACGTGGAACAGAAGCGGAGTGCGGAAGATGAAGCTGGATTTTTCTCCTGTCTGGATTTCCTTGCAGACAGCAGCAGCCACGATGGTGATAGTTTTTTTTGCAGGTATTTTAACTGCCTGGTGGGTAGTGAGCCGCAAAAATGAAGCTACAAAGATTATTGCTGACGGTGTGCTGACGGTGCCGCTGGTTTTGCCGCCAACTGTTGCTGGTTTTTTCTTACTGTATTTGTTTGGTAACAATAGAATTTTAGGCAGGTTTTTTATAGAAAATTTTGGCATTCAGATTGCGTTTTCCTGGCTGGCAACAGTACTGGCGGCTGCGGTTATTGCTTTTCCTCTTATGTACAGATCTGCCCGCGGGGCTTTTGAACAGGTAGATATAGAATTGCTGCAGGCAGGCCGCACGCTTGGTATGTCAGAAAAAAGTATTTTTCTGCGGGTACTTTTGCCTAATGCACTGCCTGGTATTGTGTCAGGCGGAGTGCTGTCGTTTGCCAGAGGTTTAGGAGAATTTGGCGCAACAGCGATGATTGCCGGTAATATCGCCGGTAAAACTAGGACATTGCCGCTTGCTGTATATTCTTCCGTTGCAGCTGGTGAAATGGACACGGCCTTTGACTATGTTGCGATTATTTTAACAGTATGCTTACTGATGGTTATAGGTATGAACTGGTATCTGTATCGCTGCAAAAAGCAGCAGGAGGGATAATATGCAGCTGGAAGTAAATATCCGTAAGAAACTGAAAGAATTTACCCTTCAGGCTGAGTTTGTGCTGCACGATGGCGTACTTGGCTTGATGGGCAGCAGCGGCAGCGGCAAAAGCATGCTGCTGAAATGTCTGGCTGGCATTGAAACTCCTGATTGCGGCAGGATTGTTTTAAATGGCAGAGTCTTATTTGACAGTACAGAAAAAATCAATTTACCGCCGCAACAGCGCAGGATTGGGTACTTGTTTCAAAACTATGCGCTTTTTCCCAATATGAGTGTTGCAGAAAATATTATGTGTGGGCCTCGTGCTAAAGGTTTCAAGAAGGAGCAAAGCAGAGCTATTGTGCAGGCTATGGTGAATAAATTTCAGCTGCAGGGGCTGGAAGCAAGGTACCCGCGTCAGCTTTCCGGCGGTCAAAAGCAGCGTACTGCTTTAGCTCGCTTGCTGGCAGTGGAGCCGGAGGTCATTTTGCTGGATGAACCTTTTTCGGCTTTGGACGCGCAGCTGAAAGAAAAATTGCAGGCGCAGCTGCAGCAGCTTTTGCAGGAATATGGCGGTATTTCTGTTTTGGTAAGCCACGACAGGCAGGAAATAGAGCGATTAAGTGACAGCGTATTATTTATTCATCAGGGAATTTTATCTGAGGAGGATAAAACATGTTAAAAAAATTATTGAGTGGTTGTTTGCTGTTTTTGGTATGTGCAGGAGTTTTAGCCGGCTGTGGAAACGATAAACCGGCGGAAAAGCAGCAGGTAAGAATTGCTGCTGCAGCAAGCTTGGAAAAAGTATTTACAGAAAAACTGATTCCTATGTTCAATCAAAAATATCCTGATATTAAGATTGAAGGCACTTATGACAGCTCCGGTAAACTGCAGACGCAGATTGAGCAGGGACTGGCAGCAGATATCTTTGTTTCTGCGGCTACCAAGCAGATGCAGGCACTGACAGATAAAGGTTATATGGATGAGAAAAAAACAGTACCGCTTTTAGAAAATAAGTTAGTACTGATTGTACCGTCTACCAGTGATAAAAAGGCAGGTACTTTTAATGATATTGCTAATGCTGGGCAGCCTGCGGTAGGCGACCCTAAAAGCGTGCCTGCAGGACAATATGCTAAGGAAGCATTAGAAAAGCTGGGATTGTGGCAGCAGGTAAGCAGTAAAGCGAGCTTGGGCACAAATGTTACCGAAGTGCTGCACTGGGTTGCTGAGGGCAGTGCAGATGCAGGTATTGTGTATGCTACTGATGCTGCTGCCAGCGACAAGGTAAAAATAGTTGCTGAAGCACCGGCAGGAGTATTGGCTAAACCGGTGATCTATCCAATGGGAATTTTAAAACAAGCACCGCATGCGCAGGCTGCTGCTAAATTTTATGATTTTCTGCGCAGTAAGGAAGCTGCTGACGTTTTTGAAGCAGCTGGCTTTGCGGTAGTTAAACAGGAGCAATGATTATGAAACTGATTAAGACAGAAGAAGCAATTGGCTGTGTACTGGCACATGATATGACGCAGATTATCAGAGGGGTGACAAAGGATGCTGTCTTCCGCAAAGGTCATATTGTGACGGAAGAAGATATCCCCGTCCTGCTTTCTATTGGCAAGGAGCATCTCTATGTATGGGAAAATGACGAAAATATGCTGCATGAAAATGATGCAGCGCAAATATTGCGTCAGGTATGCCAAAATGAAGGTATGCTGGCCTCGGAAGTAAAAGAAGGCAAGATTGAGTTATCAGCAGTTTTTGACGGTTTGTTTAAAGTGGATAACGATAAGCTGCGTTTTGTCAACAGCTTTGGTGAAATGATGATTGCCTCCCGTCACGGCAATACACCTGTTAAAAAAGGTGACAAGCTGGCAGGAACAAGAATAATACCTTTAGTGATAGCTAAGGAAAAAATGCAGCGTATGCAGGAGCAATGTGGCGCAACGCCGATTTTTAGTCTGCTGCCTTATGTAAAGAAACATGCCGCTATCATTACTACAGGAAGCGAAGTGTATCATGGCAGGATTAAGGATACTTTTACTCCGGTTGTTGAAGCAAAGCTGGCTGAGTATGGCATAGATGTAATTTTCAAAACTGTGCTTTCTGATGAGCATGAGGCAATTACTGCTGCTATTTTGGAAGCAATACATGAGCATGGAGCAGAGATGGTTTTATGCACCGGTGGTATGAGTGTAGACCCGGACGATCGTACACCATTGGCAATTAAAAATACCGGTGCGGAAATAGTATCTTATGGAGCACCAGTGCTGCCAGGAGCAATGTTTTTACTTTCCTATTATCATAAGGATGATAGAACGACTGTACCGGTCATGGGATTGCCGGGATGCGTGATGTATGCAGGCAGAACAGTATTTGATCTTGTTTTGCCGCGTGCAGCTGCTGATGACAGGATAACTGCTGATGAGCTTGCTGCGCTGGGGCAGGGTGGTTTATGTTTAAATTGCAGTGTCTGCACTTTTCCTAATTGCGGTTTTGGCAAGGGTTGGTAAGATGACATACAGTAAACCCGAAAATTTTCATGTCAAAGTGCGTATCTATAATAAAGAGATTGCTTTTGGAAAAGGTGTGGCGCAGCTGCTGCGTCTTACTGAAAGTTTTGGCTCGCTGTCTGCTGCTTATAAAGAGATGGGAATGTCTTCCAGTAAAGCGTGGAAGATACTGCACAGAGCGGAGCAGGATCTTGGCTATGCACTGGTAACCAGCAGCAGCGGAGGCCGTGATGGCGGAGGCAGCTGTTTAACACCTGAAGGAAGAGAATTGTTGGAACGATATGATGCTTTTGAATGTGAAATTCAGCGTCAGGCAAGAGATGCCTTTAGAAAATATTTTGCAGATGAAAATTAAAGAATAACTTTTAAAGCCGTTTTCCTTTCTGCTTTAAGATGAGGAAAACGGTTTTTTATTATGTGAGTCTAATATAGAAAATATTAAAAATAATATAAAATTTTAATTGAGAAAAATTGTTAAAAAGCTATTGACAAGTACAGTAAAGCATAGTATACTTACATCAAAAGTTAGCCAAGGCTAACGAAATAAAATTAGGAGGTAACTATAATGTTAGTTAACAAATTAAATCATTTACTGGCAAATCTTGTCGTAGAATATCATAAATTACAAAATTTCCACTGGTATATCAAAGGAAGTGATTTCTTCACTGTACATGCTAAACTGGAAGAATACTACAATGATATCAACAAAGCGGTGGACGAGGTTGCGGAAAGCATTCTGATGCTGGAAGGCAAGCCTCTGGCTTCCTTAAAAGATTTTGCGGCTAATGCTTCCATTAAAGAGGCGGAAGCGCAGTTTATTAAATCTGATATCATTCTGGCTGAAGTGGAAAAAGACTACAGCCTGCTTCTGGCAGAAGTAATTGAAATTAAAAAGGCGGCCGACGCTGAAGAAAACTTCATCATCTCCGCTATGATGGATGATTACATCAAGAACTTTACTAAAGCAGTATGGATGTTAAAACAAGTAAAGGCATAAACAGAATTTGTAAGAATGATAAAAAGCCCTTTTCCAAATAAGGAGAAGGGCTTTTTAAATATTTTCTAATCAAATTTTAATCTTTCTTTAATCTCGGTTTAATTGAATTTTTATAGATACTTTTATATAATGAAATCAGCAAGAGAAAAGAAAAATACCGGCGACAAGGTAATTTCTTAAATCGAAAATATCAGAGAAAGAGAAGTGATTGATTATGAAAAAAATGATGTTAGGTTTAGTAATGGCTATGGCAGTTAGTGCAACTGCTTTTGCAGGCGGATATAATCCTTTCCATAACGCTTATGAAGCTGCTGCTCATTATGAAAGAACTCCGGGCAAGGCTCAGCTTGTATATGTAGTTGTTGATGAAAATAAAGCTCCTCTGGCAAATGCAACTGTAAATTATTTTGATAATCAGGGTGTTAAACATACTGTAACTACTGACAATGAAGGCAAAGCTCGTCTGGTATTTACCGAAGGCAAAGCTTATGTGCAGATCAGCAGCGTAACTATCGGCGGTAATGAATTGGCTGCTATCGGCGACGATACCACAGAAGATGTTGATTATGAAGACATCCGTGAAGGCGAAGTAAAATACAATGTGCTGCAAAAAGCTCCGGCTAAAAACATTGTTTACATCTATGATGCAGACTGATTAGACAGCTATAATAAAATATAGATTTATATTGAAAAAGCCCGGTTTCAGCCGGGCTTTTTTATGTACCATAATATGAATATAAAAAAATCTCTTCACCAAAAGTGAAGGGTTAATTTTTGTGGTACGCCCGAGTGGAATCGAACCACCGCACATGGCTCCGGAGGCCAATGCTCTATCCACTGAGCTACGGGCGCATTCTGTAAGAACATTAAAATTATAGCATATTTATTACTGTAAGACAATGGCAGGCCAAGGCCATGAGTAATTTGAACTTGCAGGTACATATATGTTAAGTTAAAATATACTTATAATTTTCAAACTGAGGTAAAATTTTATGAAAGAAAAAAGCATTTATCCAACAGCAGTTTTCTGTGTGGTGCTTTTGTGGGCTTTATGGAATTATCAGGTTAGCCTGGAGTTGCTGTCAAGCTTTTTTAGTGTAATTATGCCGTTTATTATCGGCGCTTCTATAGCTTTTATAGTAAATGTCTTGCTGGAGAAAGTAGAATTCTTCTGGTGCGGATTGTTTCAGCGCAGTAATCGTGTTGCTGCGTGTTTGCAGCGTCCAGTTTGCCTGCTGATTAGCTTTCTTTTGATTGGTGCTGTAATTGCTTTTGTTATTTTGCTGGTGGTGCCGGAAATACACAGCAGTTTAAAAATGCTCGCAGGAATGCTGCCGGCCGCGATGAGCAAATTTAATATTTATTTACAGCAGAAAATATCGTCCTGGAATTTATCTCAGGATGATATCAAGTATATTCAGCAGCAATGGCTGGTGTTTTACAAAGAAGTACTGAACCTGCTTAACAGCAATAAGGAACTGCTGCTGCGAGGGACCTGGCATGCGGCTACTTCCTTCTTTTATATGACGGCGGATATTGTTATAGGTTTTGTTTTTGCAGTATATGTTTTACTGGAAAAAGATTTCTTGTGCCGTAATATTAAGCGTGCATTATATGCCTTTTGTACGAAAGGAACTGCTGATTATATTTTAGAGGCTTGCTCTGCGGCCAAAACTATTTTTTCCGGTTTTGTCGCTGGTCAGATTATGGAAGCACTTATTTTAGGTTTGCTGAGCTTTGCCGGAATGCTGCTGCTGGATTTGCCTTATGCGCTTGTTACGTCTGTATTAGTGGCGGCTATGGCACTTATTCCTATCTTGGGGACTTTTATCAGTGCAGGTGTAGGCTGCTTTTTAACCTTGGTGGCAGAGCCGGATAAAATCTGGTGGTTTATTCTGTTCTTTTTCGTTTTGCAGCGTATTGAAGGCGATTTTCTCTATCCGAGAATTGTAGGCCGGGCGGTTGGACTTTCTGAACTGTTTGTATTGGCCGCCATTACCATCGGCGGCAGTATCGGTGGTATTATAGGCATTATTGTCAGTGTACCGTTGTGCTCGATTATAGGTTTTCTTTTGGAGCAGAGAATAACTCAGCTGTTAAAAAAGAAAAATATTCCGGATATTTGATTCGCTTATCTGAAAAAGTGCTATAATAAAAAGATAATTTATAAATAAAGGAGTAATAGATGATTACCATTCGTGATAAAGTGCGTTTTGTGGAAACTGATATGATGGGCGTTGTACATCATGCCAATTATCTGCGCTGGTTTGAAATGGGGCGTGTGGCTTATCTGCGTGCCTGTGGTATTTCACTGGGTGAGCTGATGGCTGCAGATATAATTTTTCCGATTACAGAAGTACAGGTAAAATATAAAAATTCCTGTACCTTTGATGATGATTTTGAAGTTCAGACTACTATGAGTGCCTTTAATAAGGCTAAGATGGACTTTTCCTATAAGGTTATCCGTCTGCGAGATGGTGCGGTGGCTGTCGAAGGTCATACACGCAATGTCTTTACGGATAAGGAAGGCCGTATTGTAAGACTGGAACCTCAGTGGTTTGATAAGATTAAAAAGGTTTTTGATGCTGAAAAAGCTGCAAAGGAGTGACTTTATGGATAAGTATGTTATTGTTCCTGTACCTACCAGGATACTTACTCACCATGATAATATATGTGATGCAATTTTAGAATTTGGTAAAGATAAGATTGGCCCTAATGACGTTGTTTGCGTGGCTGAAAGCGTAGTAGCGATTACTCAGGGCAGAGCAAAACGCTGCGAAGAGTTTACTCCTGGCGTACTTGCCAAAGTTTTGTGCCATCTGTTTCCGTCCAAAGGCAGTATCAGCAGCTGGTACAGTATGCAGGCTTTGATTGATGCCGAAGGCGGTGCAAGAGTACTTTGGGCTGTTATCTGTGGTTTTGCAGCAAAATGCGTTGGTGTAAGCGGCACTTTCTACAGAATGGCGGGTGAACAGGCTCGTCTGATTGACGATATTACCGGTACTATGCCTCCTTATGATAAGCATATTGTTTATGGTCCGGCTAACCCTGCTAAAGTATCAGAAGAGATTACTGCTGCCTGCGGCTGCTATGGCGCGGCTGTTGCCGATGTTAATGATTTGAAGCGTTCTGCTGTCTTAGGTGTTTCCAAAGGTGTAGACGCTGATATGGTCGCACAGATTTTGATTGATAATCCTTTTGGTAACGGCAGTGAAAAAACGCCTATTTGTATTATTAAAGACTATTACAAGGCGTAAGGAGGAGCAATATGGTATTCTTACTTATTAAATTGATACTGGCAGTAATTGTGCTGGGTGTAGTTGTTGTGGGCATCTATATCGCTCATCAGGGTGATGCAGTTATGCGATTTAAAACTGCTGCCCGTACAAAAGCTGTTAAGGAGCATGCTGATGAGCAGCGACTGGATTTTACGGTAGAAGTTCCTTATGATAATATTGGCAGACAGGAAGGTACTATTATCGACGCTTATATGCGTATTTATCTGCCGCAGGAACAATATGGCGATGTATTGCTGCGCGGTAAGGTAAATCTGAAGAATGTTCTGCGTGAGGATGATTATTTTGAAGCATTGCTGGTGCCGGCAGGAACAGGCAATACTTTGATGCTGCGTTTCGAGGCCTATGCCCGTAATGGTAAAAATATTACCGAAGCTATGGAACAGATTCCCGATGTGGATGTAGCATTGTTTGCTGATTGCCGCGGCAGAGGCGCACTGTATACCAAAAAAGAAATATTTACGCTTACTGCGGAAGAAATGCGTAAGCTGGTTAAATAAAAAATACCGGTCAGATGACCGGTATTTTTTTATTTTATCTAATTATTCTGTAGCAATATCGCCAACACCGTTTAAGATAATATTGGGACGATAAGAGAAGCCTTTAATATTTTCAGTAGTGCTTACACCACTTAAAACTAAAGCTGTCATCAGACCACTTTCCATACCGGCAACAATGTCAGTATCCATACGGTCGCCAATCATAGCGCCTTCGCCGGAATGGACGTCCAGCAGGCTCAGACCAGTGCGCATCATCAGCGGGTTAGGCTTACCTACGAAATAAGCCTGTTTACCGGTAGCAAGCTCGATAGGAGCAACAAGTGCGCGGCAGGCGGGAATGATACCGATATCAGAAGGGCCGGTAAGGTCTGAATTGGTAGCGATAAGACGTGCGCCTTTGTTAATCAGACCTACTGCTTTGATAATCATATTGTAGTTGTAAGTGTTGGTTTCACCGACAACTACATAGTCAGGGCTGACATCATCCATTGTAATGCCTGCATCGTAAAGAGCATTAACTAAGCCTGGTGCGCCAATAACATAGGCGCTGCAGCCGGGAGCCTGATATTTTAAAAATTTTGCAGTGGCCAAAGCGCTGGTATAAAAATGACTTTCATCTACATCAAGACCCATACGAGCCAGTTTTTGCTGCAGCTCTTTAGGACTGCGTTCACTGGAGTTGGTGAGGAATAAAAAACGTTTATTTTCTTTATAAAGCCAGTCAACAAATTCTCTTACACCTGGAAGCAGACGGTTACCGTGATAGATAACACCATCCATATCGCAGATAAAACCTTTTTTACTGCGTAATTCTTCTAAAAGCATTTCTTGTGCAGTATCTTGCATATTTTTTCTCCTTATTTTCTATTATGTCTTAAGTTAATTATGGGCTAAAAAAAGCTGTTTGGCAAGGGAAAAGTAGCTGTATAAGCAGCTTGACATGTTAATTATATGTAAAAAAGTTTTGAGCTGATTATGTAAATTCCTATTACTTTTATTTGAAGAAAGAAAAATGTTTTAGCAGTATTTATTGACATTGATATAAGTTGATGATAAAATTATAAATTTTGACAATAATAAGCAAAGGTGCTATGATATATTAAATAATATAAAAGAATTTAGGAGGGGTGAAAATGTTTGCCGCTGGTGACCGTGTGGTATATCCGCTGCATGGCGGAGCTGTTGTCAAGAACATCGAATGTCGGGAATGTGACGGAGAAATTCGTGAATATCTTATTTTGCAGACTGTGTTTGAAAATATGCTTGTTACAGTGCCGGTAGGAAGTGCGGCAAAAATTGGCTTGCGGCAGATTGTCAGCGAAGCTGAACTGGAACAGGTTGTCCATGTGCTGCAAGAGATTCCTGATTTGAAATCTATTAAAAGCATTTCGTGGAACAGGCGTTTTCATATATATATGGATAAAATAAAAAGCGGCAGTATTGAAGAAGTTGCCAGGGTTTTCAGAATCTTATCCTGTCTGGAGAATGATAAAAAGATTTCAGTAGGTGAAAGGCGCCTGCTGCACAATACCAGACAAATATTGCAGAGTGAAATAATGCTGGTGAAGAATATAGATGCCGACCAGGCGGGCAAATGGCTGCAGGAGTGCTGCTGAATATAGCTTGAGTTTGCACTTGTTCTAACTGGTATGATATAATTTTTTTAGGTAAGCACTGCTTAGTTTAAATGAAAGAAGGTTTTAGTTATGTTGAAAAAATCTTTGGCAATTTGTTTATTAGCAGCGGCTGTTTTTGTACCCGTTTTTGCAGATCAGCATTATGCAGAAGCAAGACCGGTACCGCCTGCAGCAGGAGACACTCTTGTTCCGCCGCGCGTGCGTGAACAAAATGAATTACAAAATATCAGTGAGCGCTTTGGTGTTAAAACCAGTGAGCTGCAAAAATATTTTAATATGGGCTGGGGATTTAAAGAACTCAGACATGCTGCCGTCTTAACCTTGGCAACAGATAAAAATATGGGAGAAATCCTTACACTGAAACAGTCAAATAGCTGGCCGCGTGTAGAATATCTGCTGGGAGTTACTCCTAATGATATGAAAGCGGCTCGTGATAAAAACGATGCAAGATATTTTGCCGGCAAGCTGAATGTTTCTGAAAGTGAGCTTTTGACGTTGCTGCAGCAGAATTATGGTGTTGGTGATTCTCTTCATGCAATGCTGTTAGCTAAAGCTGGCAATACTACGGCAGAAAATGTATTGAAGATGCATAACCCGCCGCAAACATCCTGGCGCGATGTTGCTGACAGCTTGGGCGTAAGCTTCACGCAGCTGGAACAGATTCGTGAAAATATCGACATGGTAAAATAAACAATTAAGACTGCATTTGCCTGGCAAGTGCAGTCTTTTTATATGAAAAGATAATTTACATTTTGGTTACAGTTTAGCTATATAAAAATCATAGTTATTGATACAAGTTACTTGTTTTTTAGCCTGTATAGCTGTATGATATAAAATAGGTAAAAAGTAATGTTTTACCAAATTTTAAAAGAAAGGAGGAAGTAAAATGCTGAGAAGAATTTTTAGCCTAATGATTATTATTACTTTTATTGCAACCGGACTCATACTTACGGATAATCTTTTACCCTATATTTCGGAAATCTTAGGCTATGATTTGCATGGCAACGGTGTTAACGGTATTGCTGTAGCCAATATTATTTCGGCTGGCGTTGGAATTTTTATTTTCGGTTGGCTGGGTTTAGTGCTGGCACCGTTTATTATTAATTTTATTTTAGGTTATGCAGAACGCCTGGCAGTAGTACTGTCTAAAATTCCTACCAGTGATATCTTGGTTATGGTTTTTGGTATCGGTATTGGCTTAATTTTGGCTAACCTTATTGGCGGGCCGTTTTCACATCTGCCAATCATTGGTCCTTATGTGCCTATTATTTTAAGTTTGATTTTATCAGTTGTCGGAGCTAAGGTGGCTTTGCGCAAGCATAATGATATTGTCGGCTTTTTTGTGCGTGTGCCTAATCTTAAAGGGGCTGTAAAAGTAGCTGATGCAGATGGTAAGAATAAAAGTGTCAGAGAAGGGCCTCTTTGGGACAGATTGTACAGCAGCAATAAACTGCTCGACACCAGTGTTATTATCGACGGCCGCGTAATGGATATTATGGCTGCCGGTTTTATCGACGGTAAACTGGTTGTGCCTAACTTTGTACTGGAAGAGCTGCAGAAGCTTTCTGATTCCTCAGATAACCTCAAACGTGCTAAAGGTCGTCGAGGTCTTGACTGGGTGCAGGATCTGCAGAAGTGTTACGGTGAACGTATTCTGGTTGTGGATAATGATTTTGACGACTTGGCAGAAGTGGATGCCAAGCTGGTGCGATTAGCTAAACAGGTTGATGCCGCTATTATTACTAACGATTATAATTTGAATAAAGTAGCAGAGATTCAAGGTGTAAAAGTACTGAATATTAATGAGTTGGCGAATGCAATTAAACCGGTGGTTGTTGCCGGAGAGGAAATGACTGTTTTTCTGGTTAAAGAAGGCAAAGAGGCAGGACAGGCTGTTGCTTATCTTGATGACGGCACAATGATAGTAGTAGAAAACGGCAAAAAATATGTTGGCGGCAATGCTGATGTAGTAGTAACTTCGGTACTGCAGACTGCTGCCGGCAGAATGATTTTTGCTAAAATAAAAGTATATGCGGAGGGATAAGCGTGGATAAATTGATAGCGGTTATTCCGGCTGCCGGTGCCGGCAAGCGTATGGGCATGGGTATGAATAAGGCCTTTGTACCTGTGCGAGAAGTTCCGATTCTAGTACACTGTATGAAAATGCTGGCAGAAACAAATTTGATTGCCCGGGCAATAGTTGTTCTTGCTGCAGATGAGGTGGCAGACGGTGAGAAATTACTGCAAAGTTACAGCCAGCAATATTTTCCGCAGTTGCCGTTTTGTGTAGTAGCTGGCGGCAAAGAGCGGCAGGATTCTGTGGCTAATGCGCTTGCTGTTATCGGAGAAGAACATTGTTATGTGGCAGTGCATGACGGAGCAAGGCCTTTTGCCGGACGTGAAGTTTTTGAACGTACTTTGGCAGCAGCTAAAAAGTATGGCGCGGCGATAGCGGCGGTACCTGTTAAAAATACGATAAAAGTAGTGGATAATAACGGCAAAGTTGTTGCTACACCTGTACGCAGCAGTCTGCAGGCAGTGCAAACACCACAGATTTTTGCGGTTGAGCTGCTGAAAAAGGCTTATGCTTATTTAAAGGAGCATCCTGCACAGGTTACTGATGATGCTTCCGTAGTAGAGTTGTTGGGAAAAGATGTTTTTGTTGCGCAGGGACGTTATGAAAATATTAAAATCACGACACCGGAGGATTTGATATTTGCGGAAAATTACTTAAAAAGACAGGAGCAAGAACATGAGTGATACTTTGAAGTGGCCGCAGTTCCGTGTGGGTAGCGGCTTTGATGTGCATAGATTTGCCGAACAGCGTCGTCTTGTTTTATGCGGCATAGAAGTGCCTTATGAAAAGGGACTTTTAGGACACAGTGATGCAGATGTTGCTTTGCATGCTTTAATGGATGCCATGCTTGGTGCAGCCTCTATGGGTGATATTGGTAAGCATTTTCCTGACACTGACGAGCGTTTTAAAGGAGCCGACAGTGTAAAACTTACTGAACATGTAGTTGCGCTATTGCAAGAAAAAGGCTGGCGTGTAAATAATGCGGATATTACCATTATTGCCCAGCAGCCGAAGCTGGCGAAATATATACCTGCTATGCGCAGCAAAGTTGCTTCAGTACTGCAGATTGAAGAAGAATGCATTAATGTGAAAGCTACTACTACTGAAAAACTTGGTTTCACCGGACGCGGAGAAGGTATGGCAGCAGAAGCTGTTGTAAGTTTGATAAAATAAGCAAAATTATTGCACTTGTGCTATAATTAGAAAGTATAAAATTCTTGGAGGGATTATTGTAATGTGTGATGAAGTTAGAGTAAGATTTGCACCGAGCCCCACAGGCCCGTTTCATATCGGTGGTGCGCGTTCCGCACTGTTTAACTGGCTGTTTGCCCGTAAAATGGGTGGCAAGCTGATTTTAAGAATTGAGGATACCGACCTGGAACGTTCCAGCCGTGAATCCGAAGAAAATATCAAGGCTGCTTTAAAATGGCTGGGTATGGACTGGGATGAAGGTATTGATGTAGGCGGCGAAAATGGCCCTTATCGTCAAACTGAAAGACTGGATATCTACAAAAAATATACTGAAAAATTGCTTGCAGAAGGCAAAGCTTATTATTGCTACTGCACTGACGAAGAACTGGAAGAAGAACGTCAGGCACTGATTAAAGAAGGCAAAATGCCTCGCTATATGGGCAAATGCCGTAATCTGACTCCAGAGCAGATTGCTGCTTATGAAGCAGAAGGCCGTAAACCGACCGTACGTTTCCGTGTGCCGGCTGATCAGCAGATTTTGGTACGCGATATGGTACGCGGCGATGTTGTTTTTGATTCCAATAATATCGGTGATTTCGTTATCGTTAAATCCGATGGAATTCCGACTTATAACTATGCCGTTGTTATTGATGATGCTCTGATGCACATTACTCACGTTATCCGTGCTGAAGAACATTTATCCAATACTCCGCGTCAATGCCTGGTATATGATGCACTGGGTTTTGAAAAACCGGTGTTTGGCCATATCTCCTTGATTTTGGGCAAAGATCATACCAAGATGAGCAAACGCCATGGTGCAACCTCTGTTGACCAATATCGTCAATTAGGTTATCTGCCGGAAGGTATTGTAAACTTCTTGGCATTGCTTGGCTGGGCTCCTAACAGTGAACAGGAAATTTTCAGCATTGATGAGCTGATTAAAGAATTTTCCATGGAACGCGTAGCTAAGAATCCGGCAGTTTTCGATATTGATAAACTGAACTGGATTAACCAGCATTATATGCGTCAGCTGGATGACGAAGCTTTCTTTGCTGCGGCTAAACCGCATATGATTGCGGCTAGCTATATGACTGGTGAAGAAACCGGCGAAAAACTTGCTTGGCTGAAAAAAGTTGTGGCAACTTCTAAAGACCACGTTTCTTTTGCAGCTCAAATTCCGGCAAGCGTAGAAATGTATTTTAATGATGAATTTGGCTTTGAAAATGATGAAGCTGCAGCTGTACTGCAAGCAGAAACTGTACCTACCGTTATTGGTATGCTGCTGGAAGAACTGCCTAAGCTGGAAGTTTTAGACGGTGCTGCTGTGAAAGCTCTTTTCAAAACCATTCAAAAAACTACCAAACTTAAAGGCAAAGACGTATTCATGCCCATCCGTGTTGCTTTAACAGGTAATCAGCATGGTCCGGAGCTGGCAGAAATGGTGCCGCTGCTGGGCATTGAACGTACTGAAAAACGTATTAGGGCAAGTCTTGCCAAGGCAGGAATTTCCCTGTAAAGGAGAAGTATCATGACTATTAAGGTTTATAATACTCTGACTAAACGCAAAGAGGATTTTGTCCCGATTGTGCCTGGTAAAGCAAGCATTTATGTTTGCGGTGTTACTCCCTACAACCATCCTCATGTAGGTAATGCACGTCCCTTTGTAACCTGGGACGTTATTCATCGCTTTTTGGAGCATGAAGGCTATGATGTAACTCATGTACAAAACTTTACCGATATTGACGATAAAATCATCAATACTGCTAATGAAGAAGGCGTGCAATGGTATGATGTATGTAACCGTTACATAGATTCCTACTTCGAAGTAATGGATAAACTGCATGTTAAACGTGTGCATGTTTATCCTCGTGTAAGCGAGCATATTGCTGATATCGTCAAAACTGTACAAACATTAATTGATAATGGCTATGCTTATGTCGTTGACGGTGATGTTTATTACAGTGTAGAAAAATTTGACCATTATGGCGAACTGTCCGGACGCAATCTGGAAGATATGATGGCGGGTGCGCGCGTTGACGTTGACGACCGCAAAAAGAATCCGATGGATTTTGCTCTTTGGAAAGCTGCAAAACCAGGCGAACCGTCCTGGACCAGCCCCTGGGGTGAAGGTCGTCCTGGCTGGCACATTGAATGCTCTACCATGAGTATGAAATATCTGGGCGAAAGCTTTGATTTCCATGGCGGCGGCAGTGACCTTATCTTCCCGCATCACGAAAATGAAATTGCTCAGTCTGAAGGCTGCACAGGTAAGCATCCGTTTGTTCATTACTGGCTGCATAACGGCTTTATTACTGTTAATGAAGAAAAAATGTCCAAATCGCTGGGCAACTTCTTTATGGTAATTGATATTTTGAAACACTATGATCCGGAAACACTGCGTTTCTTTATTGTTTCTACTCATTACCGCAGTCCGCTTGATTTCAGCGATGCACGTCTGACGGAAGCGCAAAAGAGTCTGGCTCGTCTGCGTACTGCTAAGGAAAATCTGATTGCATTGCAGGAAATGATGAGTGCAGGTGCAACTGATGAAAGTATGCAGCTGCGTGCAAAAGCTTTGGAACTGCGTGATGCGTTCATGGAAGCTATGCGCGATGACTTTAATACTGCTTTGGCAATCAGCCATATGTTTGCGCTGGGTAAAGAAATCAATATTTATCATAAAGCTGTAACCGAAGCTGGCAGCAAACCTGACGGCAAGCTGCTGGATATCTTGGCGCATGTTTTTGCTGAAATGTGCTCCATTATCGGTGTGCTGGAAGAAACAGCTGCTCCTGCTGCGGCAGACGACAGCAAAGAAGCTGAACTGGTAGAAATGATTATCGGTATGCGTCAGGAAGCGCGCGCTGCTAAAAATTATGCGCTGGCTGACAATCTGCGTAATCAGCTTACTGCTCTGGGTATCGTGCTGGAAGATACTCCTCAGGGCGTGAAATGGAAAAAACAATGAAATTTGAACAATATAAAATATTAAAACAGCATGCGCTGGCTGCCTGTCAGGCAGCCGGCGTAAACTTTCCTGATGTAAAACAGCTTAATCCAATCCTTTTGGCTTATATAGGCGACGTAGTATTTTCTATGTACATTAGGTTAAGACTGCTGCCAGTTTCCGGACAGGTACGTATTATTCATGATCTTGGTGCGAAGATGGTATCAGCAGTTTGCCAATGTCAGGCCATGCAGGCTATAGAAGCGTCGCTTAACGAGGAAGAAGCAGCTGTTTTCCGTCGTGGCAGAAATGCCAAGTCTATTGTGCCTAAAAGTGCCTCTGTACATGAATACAGGATGGCTACAGCTTTTGAGGCACTGGTAGGCTGGCTGTTTTTGCAGGAGAGAGAAGAACGATTGCAGGAAGTTCTTGATCAGGCTTTTGCTGTGATTTCTGAAATGCTTAATCAAAAGTGAGGTGCAAAAATGGAAGTAAAATTATTGCGTCATACTCCGGAACCGGAAAAAACCGTTGCCATGAGTGCACGTTTATGTTATTCACCTATCGGTGCTGCACAGCTGGAAGAAAAAATTACAGATGAGCAGGCGGCAAAATTAGTACGTAAACTTGTCAGCATGGGACATTTTTCTACTTTGGAGCATGTTACCTTTACTTTTGCTATAGAAGGTGTATCCAGGGTTTTAACACATCAGCTGGTGCGCCATCGTATTGCTTCGTATTCTCAGCAGTCTCAGCGCTATGTTAAAGAGCATAATTTTGAAACTATCACGCCGCCTTCCATTGCTGCAAGACCGGAGGCTAAAGAAAAGTTTGATAAACTGATGCAGGAGATTCAGGATTTGTACAATGAATTTACGGATATGGGAATCTTGGCTGAGGATGCCAGGTATGTACTGCCTAATGCCGCCGAGACAAAGATTGTCTGCACATTTAATGTACGTTCCTTACTGAACTTTTTCAGTCTGCGCTGCTGCACTCGTGCACAGTGGGAAATTCGGCAGTTGGCTGAAAAAATGTTGGCAGAATGCAAGAAGGTTGCTCCTGTATTGTTTGAAAATGCTGGACCTACCTGTGTGAGTGAAGGCGTTTGTCATGAAGGCGAAATGTCATGCGGACGCCTGCAGGCTATATTGGCACAAAAAGCAGCAGAGTCGGTAAAATAGGAGGATATATGTCCGAGAACATCATTGCCGGGCGCAATTCCGTTGCGGAAGCCTTACGTGGAGGCCGTTCTATCAGCAAGCTGCTGATTCAGGAAGGTGCCAAGGGAGGCAGCCTGGGAGAAATAATAGCTTGCGCTAAAGAAAAGAATATTGTACTGGAATATGTTAAGATAGAAAAACTAAATAAGCTTGTGCCTGGCATCAGGCATCAGGGAGTAGCTGCTTTAGCTGCGCCGATAGCTTTTCAGACGCTGGATGACGTTTTTGCCAAAGCTCATGAAGTAGGAGAAGATCCCTTTATTCTGCTGCTGGATGAGTTGCAGGACCCTCAGAATGTAGGTGCACTTATTCGTACTGCAGATGCAGCCGGTGTTCATGGCGTATTGATGCCTAAAAGACGCAGCTGTCCGCTGAATACTGTCGTTGCTAAGATTTCTGCCGGAGCAGTAGAATATGTGCCGGTAGTGCAGATTGGCAATATTGCTCAGACGATTGAAGAACTGCAGCAGCGCGGCTGTTGGGTAGTTGGTGCAGATATGGACGGAGAAGCTTATTATGATGTTAATTTTTCCGGTCCGTTAGTATTGGTTATAGGCGCGGAAGGCAAAGGTCTTGGCCGCCTTGTTAAACAAAAATGTGATACTATCGCCAGCATTCCCATGCAGGGTGGAGTCGCTTCTTTGAATGCGTCTGCCGCCGGAGCTGTTTTGATGTATGAGGCAGTAAGGCAGCGTCATAAGGCAGGTCGCTGAAAATGAAAGAGTATCTTATTGTTGACGGTTATAACGTCATCAATGCGTGGAAGGAATTTGCATCCTTGCGTGAAGACAGCCTGGAACATGTCCGTGATTTGCTTGTAGCAGGTATTGCTGAATATACTGCTTTTAAGGGTTATCATGGCATTGTTGTTTTTGATGCGCAGGAAGTGCAGGGTGACGGCTCTGTTGTCAAGATTCATGGTGTTGAAGTTGTTTTTACCAATGAAGGGGAAACAGCGGATTCGTGGATTGAACGCCGAAGCTATGAGCTGGGCAAGGAAAGACGCAAAGTCTTTGTCGTTACCAGCGATTATGCTGAACAGATTAACGTCTTGGGAGCCGGAGCCTATCGTATTTCAACCCGGGAATTTCATGAAGATTTTAAGAACACAAAAAAGGAAATTGCAGATAAGCTGCATTATCCCAGACGTGCTCTGAATCGTAATGAACTAGGCGGAAGATTGTCCGACCATGTGCTGGAGCATTTTGAAAATCTGCGGCGCAGGAAAAGTTGACGCTGATGGTATATCATAATATAATAGTTCGTAGCTGTTTAAAACAGCAGGAATATTTACCTAATGTGGGCGGAGGATATGTAATTTATGAGTAATGGAATACAAAACGATCCTTATGCAGCGTTTGCTAAGATGACTGATGAGGAAATCGTTTTGGAAGCGCAGCTCCATGACAATGTGTTGGCACAGGAGTATTTGCTGCATAAATACAGAAATTTTGTCAGGGCCAAAGCTCGCAGTTATTTCCTTATAGGGGCCGAGAGAGAGGATATTATCCAGGAAGGCATGATTGGCCTGTATAAGGCTATTCGTGACTATAAAAGTGATAAGCAGTCTTCTTTCCGTGCTTTTGCTGAATTATGTGTAACGCGCCAGATTATTACTGCGATTAAGACTGCTACTAGGCAGAAGCATATCCCTTTGAATTCATATGTATCGCTGAATAAGCCTATTTATGAAGAGGATTCCGACAGGACATTGCTGGATATTATCAGCGGTGTCAAGGTGGCTAATCCGGAGGATATGATTATCAGTCGTGAGGAGTTCAGTGACATTGAAAATAAAATGAATAATATTCTCAGTGACCTTGAGTGGAAAGTGCTGATGAGTTATCTGGACGGTAAGTCCTATCAGGAAATTGCCGAGGAGCTGGAAAGGCATATCAAGTCCATTGATAATGCTTTGCAGCGTGTAAAACGCAAGCTGGAAAAATATATTATCAGCCGCGGGGATATTACTGACTTACGTACTGTTTACAGTGGGTTGCTCGCTATTGATCCGGAAGAGCGGTTTCACAATAAAAAAGCAAAAAATAATTGAATACTGATAAAAGTGTAACACATAATAACATCATCTTGATTTTTTCAAAATGGTGTTATTTTTTTAAAGGAATTTAAGAATGTTCAGCGAATATATTGCATAACAAAGTGGTAGAATTACACCTTGAGGTGTTAGGGAGGTTTTGCAAATGAATCAAGTAGAAGAATTGGTAAAAGTTGTAGAACAGGCTAAGGCTGACAAAGGTAATGTTGTTATTGTTACCGGTAAACCGGGCAGCGGCAAAAGTAAAGTTTTGCGCGAAGCGGCAGAAATGAAAAAATGGACGTATGTTGACTGCCGTATGCTGATCAGCGAAGAATTCCTGGCTATTCCTGCAGCTGACAGAGGCCTTTATGCACCTGACCTGATGGCAAATATTCTTGAAGGCTACAATGCGGATGTTATTATTCTGGACAGACTGCAAACTTTGTTTGTGCCTGTATTCCATATTAATGTTGACAGCCTGATGCGTAAGCTCAGCAAGAAGTTTACTATCGTTACTGCTTGGCCTGGCTATCAGCAGAATGGTAACCTCTGCTATGATAAATTTGACGGTACTGAAGCTATCCGCATCAGTCCGGACGGTTTTAAGATTTGGAATGTTGAAGGCTGATAGGAGGCTTTCATGACTGAAAAGAAACGTCGTTTTGCAGTGCTTACAGGCGGTGGTGACTGCCCTGGTTTAAATGCAGTTATCAGTGCAGTAGTAAAGACTTTTCTGCAGAACGATTGTGAAATATATGGTGTGCCCAACGGCTTTAACGGTTTAGTAAACGGGCAGCTTATTCCAATGGATTTCGCCAGTGTATCGGGCATTCTGCCGCGCGGCGGTACGATTTTAGGCACTACTAACCGCGATAACCCATTTAAATTTGCTGTTGAGGAAAATGGCGAGCTTGTTTATTATGATATGCGCGACAGGGTAGTAGAAAATCTACAGAAGTACGATATCGAAGCATTGGTCGTTATTGGCGGCGACGGAAGCCTGAACATTGGTGCTAAGCTGGCACGTGAGTGCGGTATAAAAGTTGTTGGTGTACCTAAGACTATTGATAATGATTTGCCCTGCACAGAGCGTACTTTTGGTTTTGATACGGCTATGGCGATGGCAACAGAGGCGGTTGACAGACTGCATACTACAGCAGAATCACATCACCGGGTAATGGCGTTAGAAGTTATGGGTCGTTATGCCGGATGGATTGCTCTGCACAGCGGTATTGCCGGCGGAGCAGATGTAATACTGATTCCGGAGATTCCTTACAACATTGATTCTGTTATTGAAAAGATTTATGAACGTAAAGCAGCCGGAAAAAATTTCAGTATTATTGTTGTTGCCGAAGGCGCTAAGCCTGTAGGCGGAGAAATGACTGTTGCCCGCAGGGTTGAAGGCAGTTTTGAACCTATACGTCTTGGCGGCGTTGGTGAAAAGCTGGTTAGAGAAATTGAAGAAAAAACTGGTATAGAATCTCGCTGTACGGTATTAGGCTATTTACAGCGCGGTGGTTCTCCGACTCCTTTTGACAGAGTGTTGTCGACAAGATACGGAGTTGCTGCAGCAGAGGCCTGCTTACGCGGTGAATATAATGTCATGGTATCTTTGTTCCATGATAAGATTGTTACCGTATATATCCAAAAAGCGGCTTCAACGCCTAAATCAGTACCTGTAGATAGTGAGATAATAAATACCGGCAGACAGATTGGTATCTGTTTTGGTGACTAAGTTTTAAGCTGAATTTAAGATAAAAAGCATAGGATAGAGGATGGTTGCAGCCATCCTCTATTTCTTTTATTTACATAAATAGTGAAATTTTTGCCGGCTGATTGATGTTAAGGTATAATGTGTGTATAATTAAATTATTTGCAGTATGATTTAAGGAGATAAGAATGGATCAGAATCTGATAGCCGTTATTGTAGGCATTGTTGAAGGTTTAACAGAGTTTTTGCCGGTTTCCTCTACCGGACATATGATTATTGTCGGACATTTATTGGGCTTTAGTGAGCGTGTTGCTGACGTTTTTGATGTTTTTGTTCAGTTAGGCGCAATTTTATCAGTTATTTTTATTTATAAAGAGCGTTTTTATCGCTTTTTTACCAAAGAAGGCTGGCAGCTTAACAAAGGGTTAAGCGTGTGGCATGTAGCTGCAGGTATTGTACCGGTTATGGCTGTTGCGTTTTTTCTGTATAAATATATCAAAGAATATCTTTTTTCTCCGTTTACAGTAGCTATCGGTCTGGCACTTGGCGGTTTGCTGCTGATTTATGCAGAGAAAAAGACTGCAGATAAACAGGACCAGCTGGTAAAGAATGTTGATGATATTACTCTTAAACAAGCCTTATATGTAGGTATTTACCAGTTCCTTTCTTTGTGGCCCGGTTTTTCCCGCAGCGGCAGTACTATTGCCGGTGGCTTGCTTGTAGGCCTCAGTCGCGAAGCAGCAGCAAATTATACTTTTATTATTGCCGTACCTTTAATGTTTGTTGCATGTATATATGATTTGATGAAAAATATTCATGGGCTTACTGCTGATGAGCTGCAGATATTAGGCATTGGCTTTGTGGTATCTTTTATTGTTGCGTACTGGTCTGTATTGTGGTTTTTGAAATTCCTGCATAAATACAGCCTGAGCAGCTTTGCTTATTATCGTATTGCCTTGGCATTTTTTACTTATTGGTTTTTTTACATGTAGATGTTGACAAATCATAGATAGTAATATATAATAGCTTTTGTCCTAATGCTGACATAGCTCAATAGGTAGAGCAGCTGACTTGTAATCAGCAGGTTGGGGGTTCGATTCCTCTTGTCAGCTCCAAATGGAGAGGTTCCCGAGTGGTTAAAGGGAGCAGACTGTAAATCTGCCGCGTTTCGCTTCGTTGGTTCGAATCCAACCCTCTCCACCAATGATATCGCGGGGTGGAGCAGCTGGTAGCTCGTCGGGCTCATAACCCGAAGGTCGTTGGTTCAAGTCCAGCCCCCGCAACCAATTGAATATGCTGATGTAGCTCAGTCGGCAGAGCGTATCCTTGGTAAGGATAAGGTCACCAGTTCAATCCTGGTCATCAGCTCCAAAAATGGCGGCGTAGCTCAGTTGGCTAGAGCATGCGGTTCATACCCGCAGTGTCCGCGGTTCGAATCCGTGCGCCGCCACCAACTCCAAAAAGTAACCTCATGTAAATGAGGTTTTTTTGTTATATGAGCATAATCTAGCAGGAATTTAGCTGCTGACAGCGAATATGACAAAGTAAGGTTATTAGCCTTTATGTATCATTATTAACAAAACATTTCATGTATTGGAGGCAATTCACAAATGGCAAAAGCTAAATATGAAAGAACTAAACCCCATCTGA
>UQLS01000016.1 GCA_900541915.1 uncultured Phascolarctobacterium sp.
ATAGCGGGCGGTTGTTAAATAAGCGTTTTACGCTTATTTCTCGCTAAAGCAATAATAAAAGCCGCCTCGGTATTTATACCGAAACGGCTGAGTATTCATATTATATTTTACACATTGAAACGGAATTCAACTACGTCGCCATCCTGCATAACATAGTCTTTGCCTTCCAGACGTACCAGGCCTTTTTCACGGGCAGCTGCCTTGCTGCCGCATTCAACCAGGTCTTTAAAGGAAACTATTTCTGCACGGATAAAGCCGCGTTCAAAGTCAGTATGAATCTTGCCTGCTGCCTGAGGAGCCTTAGTGCCGCAGGTAATAGTCCAGGCACGAGATTCCATTTCGCCGGCAGTCAGATAAGTCATCAGACCCAGCAGTTTAAAGCCAGCTTTGATTAAGCGGTCCAGACCAGCTTCCTGTAAGCCTGCCATTTCCAAAAATTCCTTTGCTTCGTCAGCAGGAAGTTCAGCAATCTCGCTTTCCATTTTTGCAGAAATAACAATAACTTCTGCGCCTTCTTCAGCAGCATATTTGCGTACTGCTTCTACATGCGGGTTACCGGAAGCATCGCCTGCTTCTTCTTCAGATACATTGGTAACATACAGTACCGGTTTCAAAGTCAGCAGATGCAATTCTTTAAGGAATTCACATTCTTCTTCAGTCAATCCCTGGCGGCGTGCAGGCACAGCCTCACCCAATCCTGCCAGAACTTTTTCCAGTGCTGCTTTTTCCAGCGGCACTTTCTTGTCGCCGGTCTTAAGCAGTTTTACAATACGCTCCATGCGTTTTTCTACGGTTTCCATATCAGCCAGGCACAGCTCGGTATTGATAATTTCAATATCGCGCAGCGGATTGATACTGCCTTCTACGTGGGTAATATTGCCATCTTCAAAGCAGCGTACCACCTGGGCAATAGCATCAACCTCGCGGATATGCGCCAGGAACTTATTGCCCAAACCTTCGCCTTTGGAAGCACCTTTAACCAAACCGGCAATATCGACAAAGCGCATTGCTGCCGGTACAATTTTCTTGGAATGGAACATGTCACTCAATACCTGCAAACGTTCATCAGGTACATCTACTACGCCGACATTAGGCTCAATAGTACAGAAAGGATAGTTGGCAGCTTCTGCGCCAGCTTTAGTAATAGCATTAAACAGGGTGCTCTTGCCTACGTTAGGCAAACCCACAATACCGACTTCTAAATTAGTGCTCACTCTTATCGCTCCTTACAGCAGTCATTTCTCAATAATGAAATATTTATATCTTATAGTATTTTACAATAACTGCAGTTTTTATGCAATTATCTTGCTCTATTACCCGGGAAATTATCGCAGCAGCTCTGCAAAATGCCACAGCAGACGCAGCCCGTAGAAAATAAGCACAACGCCGCAGATTCTGTTAATATTCTTTAAGACATTGCTGCTTAAACGCCCGCCCACAAAATGTACTACGCTGGCTAAACTCATAAACCATAAACAGGAAGCACTCACTACGCCGGCAATAAAATATTCTCTGCCACCTTCACTGCAGGAAGCCTGCGCCGCTCCTAATAGCAAAGTACCGTCAATTACAGCCTGAGGATTAAACCATGTCACAGCACAGGCCGCAGCCGCTGTCTGCAGCCAATTTCTTTCAGCAGTCTGCGTAAGCTCTACCTCCTGAGTACGAGCAAGTCCCCAGCCTATCTTCACTACAGCCAAGCCTCCAACCAGCAAAAGTACTAACTGCAGCCATAAAAATTGCTGCAGCAACAGGCCTATGCCCAAAAAACACCCTAAAGCTAAGGTAATGTCAAAAAAGATAACCGTTCCGGCCGTAAGCAGCGCCTGCTGCAAAGTTCCTGCCGCTGCCGTATTGATAACAAACAGATTCTGCATACCAATGGGCGCAACATAGGCCAAGCCTAATATCAGTCCCTGTAAATAATCACTCATCTTGATGTCCGCCTTTATTTTTATTGCTCTGCGTCAGCTTATGAATAATCTGTGCCAGTAAGCCCTGTTCATTTTCTGACAGCAGCAAACCTGCCAGCGTCAGCAGCATGCCAGTCCACAACAGCGGCGTTAAGGGCTCTGCCAGTACAATATGTGCTGTAAGCACAGTAATCAGCGGCGAAAGATAGATATAAGCAGCTGTCTTAGTTGCACCAATAGTCTTTACAGCGTAGTTCCAGGTAACAAAGCAGGCTGCCGATGCGCCCAGGCCTAAAAATAAGAGATTACCCATATTCACCGGTTTTAAATAACAGGCTGTTTTAAACGAAGTATCAAAGACAAACAGAAATGGCAGCATAAATAACAGCCCCCAGCCAAAAATAACCCTCGTCGACTGGATAACATTAAAGTTATAACTGCCGATTATTTTACTGAAAACAGAATAAAAGCCCCAGACGCATACCGCCATAATAGTCAGAAAATCCCCTAATGGATTGAGCATCAGACTGCGTCCGTTAAAAACAATGCAGACAATACCTGCCAAAGCAAAAAGAAAGCCCAGAAAAAAGCTTTTATGCAGACACTCACCCTGCAGGAATTTCTGTGCCAGCATAGCTGTAATAAACGGAATACAGGTCGTTATAACCGCTGCATTAGAAGCAGTTGTATATTTCAGCGCAAAATTTTCCAGCAGAAAATACAGAGTAATACCGCTGATACCGGCACAGATAAATATTCTACGCTGCGGCCAGGTAAGATGCAGACGCTGCGGACGCAGCAGCCACAGCACTATAAACCCTAATAGGAAGCGTGAAAAAAGAATCTCCAGCGGCTGAAAATCCTGCAAAAGTACTTTAGTAGAAATAAAAGTTGTACCCCATAAAAATATTGTAAATAATGCGGCCATATGACCCTGCAAAAGCTTTCTACTCTGCATAAACATATCCTCTCATAACTGCTGCTAGCCTTACGCTGTATTTGACAATCATTACATGCAGCAATACAATAATCAATAATAACTGCTTAATTTATAAAAACGGAGTAATTTATGAATAACTTAAATAATAAAAAACTGACCGTATTAGCTCTGCTGTGTGCCATGGCCTATCTGCTCATGGTCACTATTAAGATTCCAATCATTCTTTTCCTCAAATATGAGCCTAAGGATATCATTATCACTTTAGGCGGCTTTCTGTATGGCCCTGCCGCCTCGGTTATCATTTCCAGCGTTGTTTCCGTACTGGAAATGTTCACCGCCAGCGATACCGGCATCATCGGTCTGATAATGAACATCTTAGCCAGCTGCAGTTTTGCCTGCACGGCAGCCTGGATTTATCATAAAAATCCTTCGCAGCGCAGTGCTTTCTTCGGCCTGCTTGCAGGTACTGCCTGCCTCACCGTAACAATGCTGGTCTGGAACTATATCTTCCTGCCCATCTTCCTGCACTTTCCGCGAGCCGAAGTTGCCAAGCTGCTTTTTCCTGCCATCCTGCCTTTTAACCTGCTGAAAGGTACACTGAATACGGCACTGATTCTTTTACTGTTCCGTCATGTACTCAAAGCCTTGGAAAACAGCGGGCTGCTGCCTGTTTCCAGTCAAAAACCTGCCAGAAAAAACTGGCTGACAGCAGCAGCAATATTTCTTTTGCTGACCTGTTTATTAGTTGCCGCCGCTCTGCGCGGCTGGCTGTAAAAAAAGACTGCCTTACGGCAGTCTTTTTTATTTAATGCTGCATCAGTTTATTCGCAAAATTACGCATGGCCTGGTTAGGTGCCTGTTTAAAATCTGCAGGCGGCAAAGCAAAGGCTTTTTCAGCATCAACAGTCTCACTGCATTCTACCACGTCAAAACGCGGCAAATAGCTTACTTCATAGCCTTTCCAGTTTTCGGTATCCTTTTCAAAGTAGAAATACAGCTCGTTGCTGCCTCTGGTTACCTTATCGTAATCAAAGCCAGTAACATTATCATAACCGCCTTCCGGTCTGTTGGCAAACCAGCTGATCAGAGTTTCAGCAAAAGGCTTGCTCATACCAGGCAATTCCGGCAGTCTGTCATAAGTTTTATTGGCATAATCGATAGTATACCAGTAACCGCCTTTAACAAAGGTATTACTGTTGCTGACTACTTTGCCTTCACCGTCAGTAATAATAACATGTTCAGCATTGATGCCGTTCATCTCATTGTATTCTGTACGGATATTGCGCACTCTCTGTGCCGCAGGCAGATTATTATAAGCCTCCGGAGTAAGCACATCAGCCATGTCTATCTGCTGCTTAACAACCAGGTGCACAGGGTGCTTGTCACTGTTCAAAGTGCTGCCCAGCAGCTTAAAAGTACGCTGACCGGGATTATAAGCCAATGCCACAGCACTGCAGAGTATTGTCAGCAGGCAGGCTAACATAAAAACCACTAAGGACTTTTTCATTGGTATCACCTCATTTTTAAGATATTACTATTATACCATATTGTCATTCCATACTGTAAAACAAAATACACCTCTGAAGTCCTTTTCAGAGGTGTATTTACTATTTCACTGTGCACTTTTGACGATTGCTTTAACCGCCTTTTCAAACTTGGTGCGGGAAATCATAACAAAATGTCCGCAGCCACAGCATTTCATACCGAAATCCATACCTGTACGCGTAATTTCCCATTCATTACTGCCGCATGGATGGGCTTTTTTCATGCTCACCACGTCGCCGACATGGAAAACAGTTCCTTTGAGCATTATTCGTCAACGCCCTCAAAGGTCATAATATCCGTAACGGGATAACCAGCCTCACGGATTTGTTCAATAATACCCATACCATGGTTAGCCAGATCAGCGCGGATAGTTACTTCCGCACTGCCGTTTTGGTTCTGCTTGCTGACAATGGAAATGATATTGATATTATTTTCCTTAAACAGGTTACTTACTTCGGCAATAACGCCTACCTTGTCGGTAGCGTCAAAGGTAATACGGGTACAGCTGCGGTCCATACTCATGATTTCTACAAAAGCACGGAACAAATCATTTTGAGAAATGATGCCGCACAGTTTATTATTTTCGTCAACTACTGGCAGAGCATTAACTCTATGCTTGTACAGTTTATAAGCAACATATTCGATAGTGTCATCCGCATTAACGGTAACAACGGTTCTGCTCATAATATCTTTTACTTTTAAACGTCCCAGCAGATAATTAGCTTCATAACGGGACAAAGTGCTGGCATCACTGGGTGACGCACGGCCGATATCGTCAATAGTAATAATACCGCGTACACGTCTGATATCATCTACTACCGGGATGCTGACAAAACCATTGCTGCGCATCAATTCACGAGCTTCCAGCATGGATTGGTCTTCACTTACTGTAATGACAACGGGAGTCATAAATTCTTTTACTAACATTATTTCACTCTCCTTATCAGCCGCCGAGATATGCCTTGCGCACTGCTTCGCTGCTTGCCAGCTCCTGTGCCGTACCGCTCAGAGTGATGCGTCCTGTTTCCAGAACATAGGCCTTATCGGCAATGGACAGGGCCATATTTGCATTCTGTTCTACCAAAAGTACGGTAGTACCGCTGGCATTGATTTCTTTTATTATATTAAAAATTTCTTTAACAAGCAACGGTGCAAGACCCATGGAAGGTTCATCCAACAGCAGCAGCTTCGGACGGCTCATCAGCGCGCGTCCCATAGCCAGCATCTGCTGTTCACCGCCGGATAAAGTACCGGACAGCTGATTTTTACGTTCTAAAAGACGCGGAAATTTATTAAATACATCTTCCAAATCCTTGGCAATACCATCTTTATCTTTGCGCAGATAAGCACCCAGCTCCAGATTTTCCATAACTGTCATGTTGGCAAATACATGGCGGCCTTCAGGAACCTGGCATAAGCCTAAGCTTACAATCTTATGAGCAGGCATGCCGGAAATATCACGGTCTTCATAAATAATGCGTCCGGTCTTAGGTTTCATCAAACCGGAAATAGTACGCAGTGTAGTAGATTTGCCTGCACCGTTAGAGCCTATCAGCGCAACTATCTCACCGTCAGGTACATTCAGGCTGATGCCTTTGATAGCGTGGATAGCGCCGTAATAGACATTGATATCTTCAACTCTTAACATCAGTTGATTACCTCCTCGCCTAAATATGCCTCAATTACACGGCTGTTATGCTTGATTTCATCAGGTGTACCTTCTGCAATCTTGCAGCCATATTCCAGTACATAGATACGTTCACAAACACCCATAACAAGGCCCATATCATGCTCGATGAGCAGAATGGAAAGCTTAAATTCATTACGAATCCAGCGAATCATTTCCATAAGCTCTTTGGTTTCCTGCGGATTCATACCGGCAGCAGGTTCGTCCAAAAGCAAAAGCTTCGGCTCAGTTGCCAACGCACGGGCAATTTCCAGACGGCGCTGCTCACCATAGGGCAGGTTTTTAGCCGTTTCATAAGCTTTATGCTCCAGGTGGAAGATTTTCAGCAAATCCAGTGCTTTTTGAGTAATAGCATCTTCTTCATGCAGATACTTACCGGTACGAAATACAGCATCAACAAGATTATAGGAAACGTGCATATTATAGGCAATCTTTACATTATCAATAACGCTGAGCTCGGAAAACAGGCGGATATTCTGGAAAGTACGCGCCATACCCATCTGGGTTACCTGATAGGATTTTTTCCCGCTGCTCTTTTTGCCGTTAAAATAAATTTCGCCTTCAGTCGGTGTATAAACGCCGGTAATCATATTAAAAGCAGTAGTCTTACCAGCGCCGTTAGGTCCGATAAGGCCGATCAGCTCGCCTTCATCTATATGCATGGTCAGATTGGAAACGGCACGCAGGCCGCCGAAAACCATGGAAACATTATTTACCTTCAGCAGCTCTGCCATCTTTCTTACCTCCAAATCTGAACATTTCACGGCTTAATTCCACGCTGCCGAACAGACCCTGCGGGCGGCGCAGCATTAAGACAATAAGAGTAATAGAATAAATAATCATACGCCATTCAGGATAATCTGACAGATAAGCGGAAATAAAGGTCAGCAGCACCGCACCGGTAATAGCACCGGTCATGGAGCCTAAGCCGCCCAAAACAACCATAGTCAGAATATCGAAAGAACGCATAAAGGTAAAGGATGCCGGATGCGCCAGGAAGAAATAGTGGCTGAACAAAGCACCGGCAGTACCGGCAAAGGACGCACCCAAGGTGAAAGCCATTACCTTGTATTTGGTAGTATTGATGCCCATGGTATCTGCTGCAATTTCATTTTCACGAATAGCCAGGCAGCAGCGGCCAGGAGCGGAATTCTTAAAGTTTTTAATAAAGAAGATGATAAAAATCATAATCCAGAATACATAGGCAAAAGTAGTAAGACGCGGAATACCCATCAAACCGGAAGCACCGCCTACATAGTCAATATTCAGGATACAGATACGGATAATTTCGCCTAAACCTAAAGTCGCAATAGCCAGATAGTCACCATTCAGACGCAGGGTCGGCAAACCAATTAAAAAGCCCAGAATACCTGCAGCTACAGTACCTACAATTAAAGCCAGCTCATAAGGCAGGCCCATCTTAACAGTAATAATAGCACTTGTATAAGCACCTACAGCCATAAAACCAGCATGGCCGATGGAGAACTGTCCTGTATAACCGTTAATCAGGTTAAGGCTTACAGACAGGATAATATTGATACAGATTAAAATAATATTCAGTTCCCAGAAGGGACCAATCAAACCGCCGAACATCAGGCCCTGCAGAACTGCAAACAGCACAACACAGCCGGCGATGGCGGTCAAATCGAATTTTCTTATCGGATTCATACCGCTCACCTACACTTTCTCACGTACATTTTTGCCTAATAAACCGGCCGGTTTATACAGCAGAATCAAAATCAGGATGCCAAAAGCTGCAGCATCGCGGAAGGTCGAGGAAATAAAACCGCTGACCATTGCTTCTACTACACCGAGGATAATACCGCCAATCATAGCACCGGGAATAATACCAATACCGCCAAGTACTGCAGCGACAAAGGCTTTCAAACCAGGCATCATACCCATCAGCGGGTCAATAGAGTTGTAGTACACACCTACCAGCACGCCGCCTGCAGCTGCCAGTGCACTGCCCAGTGCAAAGGTCATGGAGATTACTCTGTCGATATTGATGCCCATCAGTCTTGCAGCATCGGCATCAAAGGAAACAGCGCGCATTGCTTTACCAGCTTTGGTCTTGTTAACGATATAGGTCAAAACAGCCATAAGGATAATTGCACTTACTAAGATAACAATCTGCTGGCTGTTGGCAACCAGAGGACCAAAGTTATAAACGGTCGGAGTAAATACTGCCGGGAAAGTACGCGGCTGCGGAGATACCAGCAGAATCATGCCATATTCCAGGAAGAAGGAAACACCGATAGCAGTAATCAAAATAGCAATACGCGGCGCATTACGCATAGGTTTATAGGCAATACGTTCGATAACGATGCCCACCAGCGCTGCGCAGGCCATAGACAGGATAATAGCAGGAATAAAGGAAAGCCCCAGCTGTGTGGTAGCAAAAAAGCCAAAATACGCTCCCAGCATGTAGATATCACCGTGAGCAAAATTGATCAGCTTGATAATACCGTAAATCATAGTATATCCCAGCGCAATCAACGCATAAATACTACCTAATGATATACCGTTTATCAGCTGCTGAAAAAACTGATGAAGTAAGGTATCCATAAAAATCCTCCAAAATTTGATTGAATATAAAAGGCTGTTGATTATTACAACAACAGCCTTTTAACTTTACCGAATATTACTCAAGGGTTTACTTTTGTTTTAAAAGTCTGCGCACCATCTACATATTCAATGATAACGGCACTTTTTATAGGATTATGCTGCTCATCAAAAACAACGTCACCGGATACACCCTTAAAACCGGAAATCTTGCTCATAGCTTCGGCAATCTTAGCCGGTTCAGCAGATTTTGCATCTTCAATAGCCTTAGCTACCAGTAATGCAGACTCATAAGCCAGTGCTGCAAAAACATCGGGCTTGGTATTATATTCCTTCTGATATTCCTCAACAAACTTCTTGTTCATCTCAGATGCTTCATCAGAAGAATACAAACTGGAGAAGTAAGTGTTGTTCAAAGCAGCTTTACCGGCAATCTCCGGAAGCTTAGCGCTGTCCCAGCCGTCACCGCCGGCAATAGGAACATTTATACCTAATTCACGTGCCTGTTTAATAATCAGGCCAACTTCCTGATAATAGCCAGGAATGTAGATGAAATCAGGATTTGCAACTTTAATCTTAGTTAAAGTAGATTTAAAATCTGTATCTTTCTGCAAAAAGGCTTCTTCGATAACTACGCTTCCGCCTTTATTAGCAAAGTTTTCTGTAAAGAATTTTGCCAGACCTTTAGAATAATCACTGGTATTATCTACCAATACGGCTGCTTTTCTTACCCCCAGATCATTATAAGCAAAAGATGCCATTACTGTACCTTGGAACGGGTCAATAAAGCAGGCTCTGTAATTGTATGCTCTCGTCTTGCCATCAGCAGGATTTACTGTGATATCTGGATTAGTACCCATAGGAGTTATACCCAGTACCTTAGCACCGTTGTTGATAGCTGACGCTGCTATTACCGCCGAAGACTGATTCGGTCCGATAACAGCTGCTACCCCATCCTGTGAGATAAGTTTCTGCATACCATTGGTAGCTTCAGAAGCTTCCGATTTAGTATCGGCAACTACCAGTTCCAGCTTTTTACCGCCCAAAACACCGCCTTTGGCATTGATATCTTTAAATGCCAGGTCGATACCGTTTTTAGACGAAATACCGAAGCTTGCACTGCCGCCGGTCATCTCAAGCAAGCCGCCGACCTTTACGGTCTTATCAGCTCCGCCGGAATCTGAGCCGCCGCAGCCGCTGGTAAGTGCTGCAAAAACCATACCTGCTGCCAGCAATGATAGTAATTTGGTCCCTCTTTTCATGATTTATTCCCCCTCAAAAAAATTTATTAAAAAAGGCATGATTGGAACATGCCTTTTTTACCAAGTATAAATTTAATCAAATAAATCAGAAATTTGTTCTCTACATCTCTGTGTTAAGCTTGTTTTTTATATTTTATGCTTACAGAGTAATTTTTTCTTTAAAGGTCGGTACGCCATTTTCCAGAGACAGAATCAGAGCGCCCATAATCGGGTTGTGGTTTTCATCAAAGGTAATCTTACCGCTTGCAACCGGCAGGTCTTTGGTTTCAGCAATTGCTTTTGCCAAAGCGGTACCATCGGTGGTGCCTGCACGTTTCATAGCGTCAGCCAGAATCAAGCCGGCATTGTAACCTTGCATTGCGAAGATATCAGGATCTTTCTGATATTTTTCTTTGTATGCTTTAATGAAGTTTTGTACAGAAGGATCGGTATCTTGAGCAGAGAATGCACTTACATAGTAGCAGTTTTTCAAAGCATCTTTACCAGCAATTTCAGCCAGTTTCGGGCTTTCCCAACCGTCACTGCCCAGCATCGGTACATTCAGGCCGATTTCACGAGCTTGTTTAATAATCTTGGAAACTTCTTCATAGTAACCAGGAACATAGATAGCATCCGGGTTGCTTGCTTTAATCTTGGTCAGCGCAGCTTTGAAGTCAAGGTCTTTGGAGAGGAATGCTTCTTTAGCTACGATAGTGCCGCCTTTGCCTTCCAGAGTTTTTTGGAATACATCAGCCAGACCTTTGGAATAATCGCTGGAAGAGTCAAACAGGATTGCAACATTTTTTACCTGCAAAGTTTTGTTGGCAAATTCTGCCATTACCTGACCTTGGAACGGGTCAATGAAGCATGCACGGAACATGAAGGGTTTTACTTTGCCGTCATTTTCAACAGTGATGCCAGGTGCGGTAGCACTCGGTGCAATTTGCGGAATTTTGTTGCCTGCAGTAATCGGTGCAGAAGCTGCTACGCAGCCGCTGGTTGCAGGACCAACAACTGCAACTACTTTATCCTGGGTAACCAGTTTGGTAACTGCATTGCCTGCTTCAGAAGGCTCGGATTTGTTATCGCTTTCAACAACGGTAATCTTTTTACCATTGATACCGCCTTTAGCGTTAACTTCGTCTACTGCCATTTTGAAACCGGACAGAATGGATTTACCATAGTTAGCAACGTTACCGGTTAATTCGAAGGAGGCACCTACTTTAATGGTATCTCCAGAAGCAGCTTCTTTTTTATCGCCGCCGCAGCCGCTTACAACGGAGGCAAAGACCATAGCTGCCAATGCAGCGCTAGCCAGTTTTTTCCAACTTTTCATCTTTCTTTCCCCTTTTCTTTTTCTTTTTAACGTTCATTATCAAATGGTTTTTATCTTCCTCTGCCATTATGATAACTTATGTGCTTCATTATACCTATAACTTAATACTTTTGTCAATATTTGTTCTAGTTTTTTTATTTTTTCATTCTTAATAACTGTAAAATTGCAACTTTTTTAATGTTTTTCTATTTTTTGTATTTTTATTTATTCTTTTTGTATTCTATATATGTACTTTACTCCTTTTGTGTATACTGGCGGCAGCTGTCATTTTATTGTATAATAAAGTGTATTTATAAGTTGAGGTAAACAATATGAATTTTTTAGCACTATTTTTTATCTGTATTAAAATGTATGCATTTCTTAACACCAGAGAGCTGGCCTATTTCATTCACAATTTTTCTCTGATGCTGCAGGCCAGACGCCGTAACCCAAAAATTAAGCAGGTTGTCATCATGGATAAGGGTTCCATGTTTATGGCCTTTTATTTTCTGGCGGATATCCTCTTCCTTGTTTTCTGCATTATTCTGATGTTTGATGATGCAACCTGGCAGCCCGGTTGCCTGCTGCTGATTATCTCTGCTATGGAATCTTATGCCATGCATTCTCACATCAGTGGAACATACGTTATTGACAAGCTCGGCTTCACCTACCCACAAATCTGGTTTAAGTATCTTATGAGCGGTCAGACACTCTTCATTCTCTTAAATCTTTTTCAAACCTTATGAAAATAATAAAAAGACAGTTCCGAAAATCTTCGGAACTGTCTTTTTTATTTACTCGCTTTTATTATTGCCATATTTTACTTATAAGCGTTTTTATTTTCTTACGTATATATTTATACCTAATTTCTAAAAAATCCTTTTAGAAAGCATTTAAACGCATGACTTTTACAGCAGCTTTTTTTCTTCCTCAGCTAATACATAGGAAGATTTTCCGCCTTTAACATCTTTGGCGTAGCAACGGTTATCTTCACGTCCATAAATACTGGTCAGGATAATACCATCATTATTTTCATCCGCCAGTAATATCGAATAACTCATTTCTCCACCCATAGCATCAAAAGCATCATATCTCTCCATCTTTACTTTCTGAATACAGCCTTTAACCTGTTCACGCAGCTGTCCATGCTTTTGCTGCAGCTGCTGCAGTTCTGCCTGTGTTTTTTCCAGTTCCTGCAGCGTCCTGGTCAGCACCTGATCTATATTTGCTTCACTGCCTTTAGTGAAATAATCATATTTATCCTGCATTACTGTCAGTTTCTTACGTGTCGTTACCAGCATTACCAGCAATATAAAAATTACCACAGCTAATAATACCGTTATTATAAAAATATGCTGTCCTGCCAGCAAATTAAGTTCTTCCACTTCGTTCATCCCTCTTATCTATCTAAAATATGTTCCTATAATAGCAGCTGTAACAATCCCGGGCAGCATATTACTGATTCTTATTTTAGTTACATTCAGCATATTAGTACCGATAGCCATAATCATTACTCCGCCAGCCGCAGTAATCTCTGTCAGCACGCCTCCGGCAATAAAAGGCTCCAAAAAACCTGCTAATGCCGTTATTGCTCCCTGATAGATACCAACGCTGACAGCAGAAAACATTACGCCTATACCAAGATTAGCACTTAAAACAACAGAAATAATTCCATCAAGTGTTGCTTTAGCAAACAGCGTCGTATGGTCTCCTGCCAGTCCGTCCTGAATACTACCTACCACTGCCATAGCACCAATACAAAATAAAAGTGTAGCAGAAACAAAGCCTTCGGCAATTCTTTTCGCTGCGCCTTCTTCTTTGCCGGCAACCTTACTGCCAACCCATTTGCCCAGCTCATTAAGTCTGTCTTCAATACCGATGGCTTCGCCAATAATGGCACCGGAAGCCAGGCTGACTATAGTAATAATAATATTAGCCGTACCCAAGGCCATTTGCAAACCTATGACAAAAATGCACAAAGCAATACCGCTCATCATCGTCTGCTGCCACTTTTCCGGCAGACCGCGTTTTACCAGCAGACCTACTAAAGCACCTGCTGCTATAGCCGCCACATTAACGACAGTTCCTAAGCCTGCCATTTATACCCCTCCAAAATATCCGGCTCAGACATTAAGCAAAGTCGGTTTTGCTGCTGCAGGCTGCTCTTTTCTTTCCTGCAGTGCTTCATAAATCCTTGCTAAATCTTCTTCCGAATAATACTCTATTTCAATTACACCGCCTTTATTACGTGCTTTGGGCATTACGGTAACCTTAGTTCCCAAAAGCTCAATCAGACGATTTTCAAAATCAGTGCAGAAAACATCCTTTTCCGGAGTCTTATCCTTTTTTTCAGCAGTTTTAGCTTCTTTATCCTGCAAGGCAGTTACTACTTCTCTTACAACTTTTACCTGCTGTCCGTCTTTCAGCTTTCTCACTACGTCTTCAATAATACGGGCACTCCAGCCGTTGGCTATAATTGCTTCCGCTACTTCCAGCTGCTGTTTTTCCGGTAAGCCAACCAGCTGTTTAGCCTGGCCCATGCTCAGAACATTATTGCTGATGTAATCCTGTACCTTCTGTGCCAGATTAAGCAGACGCAGAATATTAGTTACAGCAGTACGACTGCGTCCTACTTTGGCAGCAGCCTGTTCCTGTGTCAGATTGCATTCCTGCATCAACTGTCTGATGCCCTGCGCTTCTTCAATAGGATTCAGATCATGGCGTTGGATATTCTCTACCAAAGCAATCTCCATCATCTGCGTATCAGTATATTCACGCACCAGCACCGGTACTTTCTTTATACCCGCCAGTTTAGCTGCGCGCAGACGGCGTTCACCTGCTACAAGCTCCAGCTTTTTGCCTTTCTTACGTACTACCAGCGGCTGCACTACACCGTATTCACGAATGGAATCAGCCAGCTCCTGTAATTTTTCTTCATCAAAAATACGGCGCGGCTGATAAGGATTGGCAGTAATATCTTTCAGCTCTGCTTCCTGTGCAGCTTTTTCTTCCTGCTGTTTTTCTTTTTCAGGTTCGGCAATAGGGCTGGGATTTTCTCCAAAAATTGCGCCCAAGCCTTTACCCAGACCGCCCTTTTTATTCATCACCAATCACCTCACGTGCTAATTCCATATATACCTGCGCACCTTTAGATTTAGCATCATAATCAATAACCGGCTGTCCATGGCTCGGCGCTTCACTTAAACGAACATTACGAGGAATAATCGTCTGATACATTTTCGTAGTAAAATACTTTTTAACTTCCTCTACTACATCCTGCGCCAGATTAGTGCGGCTGTCAAACATGGTCATAACAACGCCTTCCAGTTTTAAAGCCGGATTCAGATTGCGCTGTACCAGCTGGATAGTATTCATCAGCATGGTAACACCTTCCAAAGCATAGAACTCACATTGGATTGGTATAATGACAGAACTTGCCGCAGTCAAAGCGTTAATCGTCAAAAGTCCTAAAGACGGAGGACAGTCGATTAATACATAATCATACTCATGCTTTACTCTTTCCAAAGAGTTTTTTAAGCGTCCTTCTCTGTTCATCAGAGATACCAGTTCGATTTCTGCACCAGCCAGCTGGATAGTTGCCGGTACAAGTGACAAATTATCATAAGCTGTCGCTCTTACCGTTTCCTGCATCGGCACTTCGTTAATCAGATTATCATATACGCATTTTTTTATATCACGTTTATCAAAGCCAAAACCACTGGTCGCATTGCCCTGAGGGTCGCTGTCTATTAAAAGCACCTTGCGTCCCAACGCAGCCAGACATGCTGCCAGATTGACCGCCGTGGTAGTCTTGCCAACGCCGCCCTTCTGATTGGCAACAGCGATTACTTTTACCACCTTAATTCACCTCTTGTATAAAATGATGTACTTTTTATTTTAGCATATTTTATCTGTTTCTTATACAGCTTTTCCGTAATTTATCTATGTTTCACGTGAAACATTACTTATTTTTTGCTATAAGCAATAATATTATTGCCGCTCCATTGCAGCAGCAGGTCACTGTAATCAGTAAGCTGCTCTGCAGTAAGTCTATTCTCCATTTTCAATTTTATTGCCGTTTCTAAAATCTCTTTATCCGCACCAATAGCAACATTACTTAACTCGCTATGCTTAGAAACATAAACATGATGTACATGATAATATTTCGCCTGCACTGTAAATACTGCTGTTTTGTATAATTCTTTTAAAATTGCCTGCTCTTCATCAAAAAGAAAATTATGACAGCAGGCATGATAAATTAAGCAGCTGTTCTGCAGTACCAATTTAGCAGCAGCTTCATCCGTAACACGGTCTTTAATATAATCAAGATTTCCATATACAGGCACAGTATCAAAATATAACTGCAATAACTCTCCTTCATTCCATGATTTTAATATTTCAGCACTGCCGACAAAACCACACAGCTTATCATCATTACCAAAACGCAAAAGCAAGCTTTTATACTGCTGTAAAACTTCCATTGAAAGAGATTTAAAAATAACAACTAAATCCAAATCACTGTCTGCACTGGCTTCACCTCTCCTATAACTGCCCTGTAAGCCTATACAGCAAATATTATCAGGAAAACTATGCAACATTTCATTTGTAAAATTATCCAGCCATTCAGAAAGATTTCGCATTCTTTATCCTCCTTTGCTCTAAAATCTCATAAGAAAACCCGATGTTTCACGTGAAACATCGGGTTTATTTCTTTTGCACTTTATTTAACATAAACTCTATTAATTCTTTATATTCTAATGGCAATGAATTAATATCATCTTTTAATTTTAATGCAGACAAAATATCTTTTACATCATTATTCTTAAAATTTCTGCCAACTAAAAAATCAATAGATACACCAAAATAATCAGCTATTCTTATTAACATATCAATATTTGGCTCTCTCTGCCCTCTTTCGTACATACCTAAAGCACTAATTGTTATATTTAAAGCAGCAGCCAAATCTTTTCTGGTGATAAACCTATTTTCTCTAAGTTCTTGTAACCTTTCTGCAAAAAACATTATAAAAATATCCTTTTTTATAAATATTATCATATTTATAAAAAAACAATCGTTATTATCACGATTTGTTTTATTTTTAACGATTAAATTGATTTTAGTAACATTATGTGTTATTTTATAATTGAAAGGTGGTTAATATGAGCTTACTAAGCATAAGTAAAAAGAACAATTTAAGTTCAGAAGAACTTATAATACTTAATTCTGAATTAGAAAAAAGGAAACCAAGTAAAATAATATGTTTTATTTTATGGTTCATGAGCCCCTTAGGTATATTTGCTTTTCACAGAATATATACTCATGATTATAGAAATGCTATTTTAATGATAATTTCATTAGGAGGATTTTTTATATGGGGTTTTACAGATATTTTTAGAATAGATAGTATATGTAAAAAAAGAACTGAACAAATAGAATTAGAAGTAATAAACGACATTCAAATAATGAAAAAAGCCAAAGAAGAAAATATTGAAATTCAAAAGTTATAAAGGAGACTATCATGAAAGGCATATGTAAAAAATGTAATATTATTTATGATTACACACCAAATTGTCCTAATTGTGGTCAAACAACAATTCTCGTAGATAAATTATATGAAAATAAAAGAAAATATCAAATATTATTAGTCTTCACCATGATTGTTGCTCCATTGACAAGCTTTATATTATATCTAAATAATCCTTTTCAGTCACATTTTTCAAAAATAATTGGAACTATAACATTTTTTATTTGGGGACTTATAGGTTATATAACATTTTCTTCAATCTCAGAATCTCATAAAATATTATTTTACTTATATCAAATCATAAATCTAATAACAGTTTTATATTTTCTAAAATATTTCTATATTAAATCAAATAACTTTATTAAAATTTTATCAATCATCTATACATTAGTAATTTCTCTTATTATACTTGCTAATTCCTTAAATTTTAATTCTAGAGAAAATGTAACAGTATTACACCCTGACAATAACATAAATAAAATAACAACAAATGCAAACCAACAAAACAATCTACAAATAAATATAACAGATACTCAACATAATACAGAATCAAATACTACCTCTTTGAAAATGCCAACTTTTGAAATAGTCGACAGTAAACTTGGTAGTCATTTAAAATCTTTTGCAGTTTATTATCCAGACCAAAGTAAAGAAAATATTATTTTGGCAGCAAAATGTTGGAATAGACAAAAAGGTAATAATAATATATTCATATATTTTGTTAAAGATAAGAGCTATAAAATTGATAACAGAAGAACTGAAACTGAAAAAGTTATAGAATTTTATGAAAGTACTGTAAACAGAAGTATTTTATATTTTTTAAATTCTGACGGTACTGCCTACGAAACAATGAATATAAAATAACAAAGAAAACCCGATGTTTCACGTGAAACATCGGGTTTATTTTTAAAACAACGGTTTAGCATTGCCGCCTTTAGGCTTTTTCATATTCTTAATGCGCAGGCTAACGATAACATCATCACCTTCAACCGTCTGCTCCATAGCCACAGGAATACCGACATCTTTAATAGCACTTACTACCTGTTTGATGCTGTTCAGATAAATACGCACATCATTAACAATAACCATGCGTTTCTTTTTCTCTTGTTTTTTGTCTTCAAGCAGCTTTTCAATGTAGCTTTCTGTCTGGCGCACACTGTAGCCATTATCAATAACTACGGTAAGCACCTGTACCTGTTTTTCTTCATCATCAAGCTTCAGCAAAGCACGGGCATGACGTTCTGTAAGACCGCCTTCAACTAAAATCTTACGAATTCTGTCAGACAGTCGTAAAAGACGCAATTTATTAGCTATAGTAGACTGCTTCTTGCCTACACGGGCAGCCATAGCTTCCTGCGTAAGGTGGAACTCTTCCATCAACTTTTCATAGCCCTCTGCTTCTTCGAGAAAATGCAAATCCTCACGCTGCAAATTTTCAATCAAAGCAATTTCTGCAATCTGCTGAGAAGTATATTCACTGATAATAACAGGAACCTCCTGCAGCTTTGCCATTTTGGAAGCACGCAGACGACGTTCACCAGCAATCAGCATATAACGGCCATTATCAGCCGGAGCCACCAGTAAAGGCTGCAAAACACCAAACTGAGCAATAGAAGCTGATAAATCACGCAGTGCTTCGTCATCAAAATTTTTACGCGGCTGATAAGGATTAGGAAAAATCTGGTCAATGGCAACCTTGACAACCTTAACTTCACTGATCATATTACTGTTGTTTATAACCCCGCAGTCGGTATCAAGTACAGAAAATCCATCATCAACAAACATAATCTTCCTCCTTATCTGCTTCCTAAAGGCTGTTTTTCCGGAGTTCCTGCTTTACGCGGATACTGTGCCGGAGTAATTTTAATCTTTTTAATACGGATAATCGCTCTGCCGTCATCAAGTCCAGGCAGTTTTACAGGTTCACTGGAAAGCAGCTTACCGCCCAATATTTTTACAGCTGCATTAGCTTCCGTAATTTCCTCAGCAAATTTACTGCCCTTTAAAGCAATAAACATGCCATCTTTTTTTACCAGCGGCAGGCAGTATTCAGCAAGTACACTCAAACGTGCTACTGCTCTGGCTGTAACAATATCATATGCTTCACGATGCTTCTTGCTGCGGCCAGCATCCTCTGCCCGCAGATGCTGACAGGTAATATCCTGTAAATTTAGTGCTTCTATTACCTGTTCCAAAAATTTCAGTCGCTTACCTAAAGAATCAATTAAGACTACTTTAAGAGACGGACAATATATTTTGAGCGGCACACCGGGAAAACCAGCACCGGTACCAACATCAGCCAGCACCTTATCTCCCTGCATAGCAGGCTCATAAGCCAGCAGAGAATCTATCATGTGCTTTACAGCCACTTCTTCCGGCTCCGTAATAGCCGTCAAATTCATAACTTTATTGGTTTCAACCAGCATTTCATAATAGCGGGTAAACTGCTGCAGCTGCAGCTCGGAAAACTTAAGTCCGGCTTCCAGACCTTTTTGAGCCAGAATTTCTGCAAACTCCATCAGTCCTGCTCCTTTCGCCGTTTTACTTCCAAGGCAATCATCAGCACGTTAATATCTGCCGGAGAAACGCCGCTAATACGAGAAGCCTGTCCGATAGAAGTAGGTTTTACCTTATCAAGCTTTTCTGCGGCTTCTGCTGAAAGCTCTTTAATTTCATGGTAATCAATATCTGCCGGTATTTTTTTATTTTCCAGCTTCAGGGCACGCTCTACTTCCTGTCTTTGCTTAACTATATACCCTTCATACTTGGCATGTATTTCTACCTGTTCCGCAGTCTGGCTGTCTAATTCCGGCAGCTCAAAAGCCTGCTGCAGTTTATTGTATGTAACTTCCTTACGGCGCAGTAAGTCAAGCAAACTTATACCGCTGCGCAGCGGCGTACTGCCCATTGCTGTAAGTTTAGCATTGTTTTCTTCGTTAGGAGAAATATTTATTTTGCCAAGCTCGGATAATGTTCTTTCCAAAGCAGAACGCTTAGTACAGAACTTTTCATATCTGCTGTCATCTACCAGTCCCAGCTGACGTCCAAGCTCTGTCAAACGCAGATCTGCATTATCCTGTCTGAGCAGCAGACGATATTCTGCTCTCGAGGTCATCATCCTGTAAGGTTCATTAGTACCTTTAGTTACCAGGTCATCAATCAAAACACCTATATAAGCCTGGTCACGACGCAGTACAACAGGTTCCTGACCGTTAATCTTACGCATGGCGTTAATGCCAGCCATCAATCCCTGTGCAGCAGCTTCTTCATAACCACTAGTACCGTTGGACTGTCCGGCAGAGAAAAGTCCCTTAATTGCTTTATGCTCAAGAGACGGTTTCAGCTGCAGCGGATTTAAACAATCATAATCAATAGCATAACCGGCACGCATCATTTTGCAGTTTTCCAGACCGGGAATAGTCTGCATGAACTGCAGCTGGATATGAGCAGGCAATGAGGAACTCATTCCCTGTACATACATTTCATTGGTATGCATACCTTCCGGTTCAATGAATAGCTGATGACGTTCCTTATCAGCAAAACGCACTAACTTAGATTCGATAGAAGGACAATAACGCGGACCCACACCTTCTACCATACCATTAAACATACCAGAAAGATGCAGATTATCGCGAATTATCTTATGAGTAGCAGCATTCGTATAACTCAGCCAGCAAGGCACTTGTGTTCTTTCTTTAATATCACTGATAAAAGAAAAGTTACGTACTACTTCATCACCATACTGAGGCTCCATCTTGCTGTAGTCAAGGCTTCTTGCATCAACCCTGGCCGGTGTACCGGTTTTAAAGCGCATCAGCTCCACACCGTTTTCCAGTAATGATGCAGAAAGCTTGGTCGCACTGCGCAGTCCGTTCGGACCACATTCATAATTAACCTGTCCGTAAACAATGCGTCCACGCAAATAAGTGCCTGTAGCCAAAATTACACACTTAGCTTCAAAAATCTCACCAGTCTCTGCTTCTACGCCTACTACTTCCCCATTGCTTACCAGCAGATTATCAATCATCAGCTGTTTCAGCTCAAGATTTTCCTGACGTTCTACTATCTCTTTCATCAAAGTATGATAATAAGGCTTATCTTCCTGCCCGCGCAAAGCATGTACTGCATATCCCTTGCCGGTATTTAAAAGGCGCATCTGAATGCAGGCTTTATCAGCACTTATACCCATCTGGCCGCCTAAAGCATCAATCTCACGTACCAAATGACCTTTAGCCGGTCCGCCGATAGAAGGATTGCAGGGCATTAAAGCCACATTATCCAAAGACAGCGTGGCTAAAAGCGTTTTGCCGCCAAGCCTTGCGGCGGCAAGTGCAGCTTCCACACCGGCATGTCCGGCACCAACTACAATTACATCAAATTTATCTGTAATATATCCCATAACTCTCAGTCCTAAATTTATTTACCAATACAGAAACGGGCAAAAATTTCGTTGATAATTTCGTCCTGTACTGTATCACCGGTAATTTCTCCCAGTAAATCAATAGCATTGCGTACATCAATAACAATGCAGTCATAAGGCAGTCTTTCCTGGGCTGCCCTTTGAGCATCCTGCAATGACTGCAGTGCCTGACGCAGCAATTCTTCATGTCTGGCATTCTGTACATAGACACCGTCACTTAAGGTACCTTCACTGCCATAAACATAATTTTTCAGCCAGGCAGCAAAACGGTCTATGCCTTCATTTGTACGAGCCGATAAAGGCATAACCTTATCGATGCCAAAACGTTCCTGCAGCTGCTGCAGCGTAGTATCAATTTCCAGGTCACTCTTATTTACTATTATAACACAAGGTTTTTCAGATGCAGCCTGCAAAATTTCCTCATCTTCAGCAGTTAATCCTTCTGAACCGTCAACTACACAGATTACCAGTTCGGCATCCTGCAGCAGGCGGCGGCTTTTTTCCACACCAATCTGCTCTACATAGTCTTCTGTTTTTCTGATACCTGCGGTATCTGCCAGTACCAGCGGAACTCCATCCAATAAAAGCTGTTCTTCAATAACATCGCGGGTTGTACCGGCATATTCGGACACAATAGCTCTTTCTTCTTTTAAGAGAGCATTTAACAGACTGGATTTGCCTACATTAGGTCTGCCTACGATAGCTGTACGCAAACCTTCACGTAAAATTTTGCCTGTATGTGCATGAGCCAGCAAATTTTCAATACCTGCTGCTGTATTGGCAATACTTCCAGCTACAGTATCAAAAGTAACATCTTCAATATCCTCTTCCGGATAATCAATTACTGCCTCAAGATTAATTACTACATCCAGCATCTTACTGCGCAGTTTACGCAGTTCCTGCGCCAGCTGTCCATTCTGCTGACGCACAGCCAGTTTAAGTGACGCCTCACTTCTGGAACGGATAATATCCATAACAGCTTCTGCCTGCGTTAAATCTATCCTGCCGTTTAAAAAGGCCCTTTTAGTAAACTCACCTGCTTCTGCCGGACGAGCACCATTTTGATAAGTCAGCGCCAGGATTTTTTTCAGTGACTGGATACCGCCGTGACTTTGAATTTCTACAACATCCTCTGCCGTATAGGAATGCGGAGCCTGCATATATACACACAGTACTTCATCTACCATAGTACCGTCCGCATCGGTTACATGACCGTATACTAAAGTATGATGCTGATATTCAGACAATTTTTTACCTGAACGGGACTTAAATATTTTTTCTGCCGTAGCTAAAGCATCAGCACCGCTGATGCGCACAATACCTACCGCTCCCTCGCCCAAAGCGGTAATAACAGCACTGATTGTATCTTCTGCCACTCCTGCAACCTCCTTTAAAAGATAAACCCAGTAAAATTTTACTGGGTTTAAAGTACTTTATTTTTTTAATTCAATTACAACATGACGATGCGGTTCGTCACCTTCACTCAGAGTAGTTACTCTGCGGTCACCCTGTAATGCCATATGAATGATTTTGCGTTCATGAGGATTCATAGGTTCCAGCGCTACACGTTCACCGGTACGTTTAACCTTATCAGCCAGTCTGGAAGCCAGTCGAGTCAAAGTTTCCACGCGGCGGTCACGATAATCTTCCACATCGATGATTACGCGTACTCTCTCAGCACTGTTTTTATTGGCAACAAGATTAATAAGATACTGCAAAGCATCCAAGGTCTGACCATGCTTACCAATCAAAATACCCATATCACTGCCGTGCAGCTTAAAGGTAACACTGCCATCATTTTTATTGATGAATTTTTCCATTGCTACATCAATCTTCATCGCACCGAAGATTTTCTGCAAAAATTCTTTAGCTTTAGCAACAGCTTCATCATTAACAACAAATTTTTTCGGTTCGCGTACAGCCGGTGCTTCTTCCTGCTCTGCGGCTGCCGGAGCTTCTTCTACTTCTTCTATTTGAGGTTCATCCTGCTCGGTAACGGCAACTACGGTTTCTTCCTGCTCATAAACAACGGTTTCCGTTACTACAGCAGCTTCCTTAACTGTTACGCGCACTTTCGCATCTTTGCGGCCAATGCCGAAAATACCTTTGCGTCCTTCTTCCAGAACTACTACATCAGCCTGTTCAGCAGTAATGTTTAATTCTTTTAAAGCCTCTGCAACTGCTTCTTCGACACTTTTGCCATTTTTCTCAACAAAAGTCATCTCGCACAACTCCTAATTTACTTATTTACCAGCAGCTTTATTCATCAAAGCCTGCTGTCCAATCTGCATAATGTTCATTACTACCCAGTAAATAACCAGACCTGCAGGGAAATTCAAGCTGATATAACCGATAAAGAGCGGCATGAAATACAGCATGATTTTATTTTGCGGACTGGAAGTATCCGGCATGGTCTGCTTGGATTGGATAAAGGTAGTCAAAGCAGACAATATCGGCAGAATATACATGGGGTCAGGATTGGAAATGGTTTCCATCCACAAAAAGTTAGAAGGACCTGCATAGCTGAAATCACGGATACCGTAGAAGATACCGATCATAATAGGCATCTGCACCAGTAAGGGCAGGCAGCCTGCCAGCGGATTTACACCTTCATTTTTATAAAGATTAGCCAGTTCCATATTCAGACGCTGTTTATCATCCTTATATTTTTCCTGGATTTCTTTCATTTTCGGCTGAATGCTCATCATTGCCTTGGTAGATTCAATCTGCTTTTTAGTCAGCGGATACAGAATCAATTTTACAATGACAGTCATAATTACGATTGCCAGACCATAACTCGGTACGCCCAGCATATTTGTAAGGCCATAAAGAAACGTAATGACCTGCTGCACAATATTACTCAGAAAATCCAAAATATCACTCCTCAAAATATTCTTAAAGGTATAGAAATTTATCAACTCAATCCATTATTGTACAGGATCGTATCCTCCCGGATGAAAAGGATGACATTTAGATAAGCGCTTTATCGTCATCCAGGTGCCCTTTAATGCACCCTTTTTGGCAATCGCCTCGATAGCATACGCCGAACAGGTAGGATAAAACCTACAGGTAGGCGGAAAAAGCGGAGAAATAAATAACTGATAAAATCTGATAACAAGGATCAGGATTTTTCCCATTTTATTTACACCTTACTCTTGTAATAATGCTGCTCTTTTAGCAAGTCTTAAAAAAACACGTTCATAAGTCTTAAAATCAGCCTTAGCCAGTTTACGGCGGGCAACCCAAACAATATGATAGCCTTTTTTCAGCTTGAGCTTGTGCATACGGAACACTTCCCGCATCATTCGCTTCATACGGTTACGTACTACGGCGCAGCCCAGCTTTTTACCCACGGCCATCCCTATCTTGACATCCTCTCCCTGCTCCGGCAGCAGATAAAATACTGACATGCCGTCAACAACGGAGCGACCTTTATTATAGACGACCTGGAAGCTTTTCTTTGATTTCAAACGATTAAACTTGGAAAATGAATAGATTTTTTTCTGCATCAGTCAACAACACCTGCGCACATGGAAAAAATAGGCCACTTGCGCGGCCTATTTTATAATGTTATGCAGACAATTTCTTTCTGCCTCTAGCACGTCTTCTTTTGAGAACTTGACGACCGCCCAAAGTTTTCATTCTTTCTCTGAAACCATGGGTTCTTTTCCTTCTAAGATTGTTAGGTTGAAAAGTACGTTTCATTGTAAAATCTTCCCTCCTTATCCACCGCGAATTTTATCAAATTCTATGCTTTTGAATTGATAGCCTGCAATATATTTGTTCTATCTCCTGAATGTGCCGCAGCACGGCGCTGAGACATAAAATTTGACATAGTTACAGTAATGCAAAGTATTACTAAGATATTATATTTTAAAATAAAATGTACGTCAAGTAAAAAACTTGCAAAACGCTTATAATTAAACTAAAAGAATACAAAAAGGCGTTTTTTTAGCCTGTAAAAGATATTATTTTCTTGTAAGCATTTGCGAAGTTATCCACAGTCTGTTAAAATAATAGTGAATAAGTGTAAATGAAGTATATTCCGTTCGGCCTTGCAGTAAAAAGTAATTTTTACCGGCGCATGCCGGCGTTTTATTTTTCATACTTTTAAAGAAAGGAAAGTGGACGATGAGTTCCTATGACTTAGCAGAAATATGGATAAAATTCAAGGAAAAAATCAAGGAATCGGTCAATGAAAAGATTTTTGATATCTGGATTAAACCGATTATGCCGCTGGAAGTAACGGACGAATACTATAAAATAGCCGTCAAAAATACCTTCTTCAAAAACATGCTGGAAGAACACTATGCTTCTGTCATTGAAGGCATCCTGTCCGGTATCATGGGTAAAAATATCACCCTCATTATTGAAACCATGGAAGAACCGGCTGCAAACAGCGATTTCAAAGAAAGCATCAAAGAAAGTCAGCCCTCGGAAACTCATCAGACAGAGCTTTTTGACGACAAACAGACGGATACAGCTGAAAGTGATACGGAAAGCAACCTGAATCCGCGTTATGTTTTTGAAACTTTCGTCATCGGCAACTCCAACCGTTTTGCTCATGCAGCAGCCCAGGCAGTTGCCAATAATCCCGCCAACGCTTATAATCCCCTCTTCCTGTATGGCGGTGTAGGTCTTGGCAAAACACATTTAATGCATGCTATCGGCAATCGCATTAAGCAAAATGACCCCCGTATGAAGGTATTATACATTTCCAGTGAAAAATTCACTAATGAGATTGTCAATTCTATCTATAATAAGACAACCGAAGCCTTCAGAAAAAAATACCGTAATATAGACTGTCTCATCATCGACGATATTCAATTTCTGAAAGGCAAGGAACAAACCCAGGTAGAATTCTTCCATACTTTCAATACTCTTTATGAAGCAAATAAACAGATTATTATTTCCAGTGACCGTCTTCCTAAAGAAATAGAAACCTTGGAAGAAAGACTCCGTACCCGTTTTGAATCCGGACTTACCGCTGATATTCAGCCGCCTGATCTGGAAACACGTATGGCTATCCTGCGCAAAAAAGCTTCTACTGACGGCATCGAACTGCCTAATGAAGTAATAACCCTGCTGGCTACCAATATTACCACCAATATCAGAGAAATTGAAGGAGCCTATACTAAAGTCGTAGCCTATGCTTCTTTGATGAATATGCCTATCACCATTGAAACAGCTAAAAAAGCTCTGGACGATATGGGCAATGTAGTACACAGCCGACAGATTACTTTTGAAAGCATTACTCAGGCTGTCGCAGAATATTACCATATTAAAATGGACGAACTTTTCACTAAAAAACGTACTCAAAATATCGCCTACCCGCGTCAGATAGCTATGTACCTCTGCCGTGAACTGGCAGATATGTCCTATCCTCGTATCGGCGAACAATTCGGCGGACGTGACCATACAACCGTCATTCACGCTTACGAAAAAATCAGCAAAAACAGTAAATCAGACCTTTCTTTGCAGAATGATTTACAAAAACTTACTGAAAAATTAAAACAGTAAAAGTTATCCACAAAAACTGTTGATAACCCAGCTAAAAACTGTTGATAACTTTTCAGCAAAGTTGACAACTTTTTAGCCTGTAGATTCTGTGAATAATATTTCCCAGATTTCAACAGCTTTATTTACAGCCTGAAAAACACTGCCAGACTAATATAAACAGTGTTTTCCACAATATCAACAGCTATTACTACTACGTCTACTACGTTTTATAAATAATATCCAGTTATAAAAACAAGGAGGACTGTGAACAACATGATAATTACCTGTAATACAACCAACTTAAATAAAGCAATTCAGACTGTACAGCGGGCAATAACTTCCAAACCAAGTACACCTATTTTCTCCGGTATTCATTTACTGACCAAAGACAATCAACTGGAAATTCAGGCAATGGATTTAAATATGGCTATTTCCTGCACTATTGACGCAGAAATCGCAGAAGCTGGGGAAATACTTGTTTCAGCAAAACATTTTGCTGAACTTATTCGCAAATTACCTGGAGAATCCATCACCATCACCAAAAATAAGGAAAATAACACTATTAAAGTAGTATCCGGTAAATCTGAATTCCAGCTGCTCTTGATGGATGAAGAAGATTATCCTAAATTTCCCGAATTTGACGGTAATCAGACTATTACCCTGGAAGACGAAAAAATTAAAGAACTTATCAAAAAAACTATCTTTGCCTGCTCTAATGACGAAGCAAGACCGTTATTTACCGGCATCCTGGTAGAAATTCAAGATGGTGTTATTACCTTTGTTGGTACTAATACTCACCGCTTGGCTATCAAATCTTTGCCGCAGGAAGCAGCAGAACCTATGAGCATGATTATTCCTGCCAAAGTATTAAACGAAATTTCCCGTAATTTAGTAAGTGAGCTGCCGCAGCAGGTAAAAATTTCTTTGTTATACAATCAGATCATGGTAGTAATTGATAATACTGTGATTGTTTCCCGCTTAATTGAAGGTAAGTTTCCGGACTACAGAAAAGTAATTCCGCCTAAATTTGCTGTAAAAACTACTGTTAATATTAAAGAATTAGCAGGCGCTGTAGAACGCGTAGCATTATTTTCCAATGAAGGGGATTACAGCATTATCAAAGTTAGTGTAGACAGTGATGAAATTACCATTACTTCCAGCAGTCCTGATGTAGGCACCGGCCGTGAAGTTATTTCCTGCACTACTGAAGGTGAAAAATTAAACGTAGCCTTTAATTCCAAATATATTCTCGATATCCTGAAAAATCTGGAATCTGAAGAAGCTATTTTGGAAATGAATACTTCTTTGAGCCCTGTATGCATTAAATCTGCGCAGGAAACTGATTATACCTATATCGTAACTCCTGTACGCGTGGTTTTCTGAGGTGAAGGCAATGCAGAAGGAAAATATTGAAATTTCTACGGAATATATTTCTATTGATAAATTGCTGAAATTTGCCGGTATTGCTGATACCGGCGGACAGGCTTTCATGATGATTGAAGACGGCATTGTTCAGCTGAATGGTGAAAAAGTACAGGAAAAACGCCGTAAAGTATATGCAGGTGATGTGGTTACCATAGACGGTCAGCTGCAGCTTACTGTAGTACGTGAAGCAGAATGAAAATAAGAAATATTTCTGCCGTAAATTTCCGTAATTATAAAGCATTGCAGCTGGAAACTGCTGCAATGACTAATGTTTTTTACGGTCAGAATGCGCAGGGCAAGACGAATATTTTAGAAGCTGTATTTTACGGAGCTTTCGGGATGTCGCACCGTACCTCTTCTGAGGAGGAGCTGCTGCAGATTGGCTGCAAGGAAATGGCTGTAGGCATCGGGTACAGCAGTTTTGGCGGTGAACATGAAATCAGGCTAAAAAAATATCAGCAGCAGGGCCGCAATAAAAAAGACATCCTGCTGGATGGAGTTAAAGTCCGTCCAAAAGAGCATTACGGAAGTCTGAATGTAGTAATGTTCTCGCCGGAGGATTTACAGCTGGTAAAAGGTGAACCTGCTTTAAGGCGTCGTTTTTTAGATATGCAGATTGCCCAGACCGATCCGGTATATTATGATTTGCTGGTGAAATATAACCGCGTGCTGCAGCAGCGTAATAAGCTGCTGAAAGAGATACGCGAAGCAGCCGGCACAGATATTAACAGTCAGCTGCCGATATGGAACAGAGAACTGAGCGTACTTGCTGCTGCCGTAGTGCGCAAGCGTCTTGAGGCTCTGGTGAAGCTGCAGCAGATTGCCGGAGATATCTACGCATCCATTACCGGCAACAAAGAAAAGCTGACGGTGCGTTATGAGCTGAAAGCTAATAACAGCCAGTGGCTATATCCTGGCGGCAGTCAGAATGCATGGGAAGACTTTTTTGCTAAAGGTCTGCGTGAGCGGGAACAGCTTGATATACTGCGCGGCAATACTGGCTTAGGACCACATCGGGATGATATGGGACTTTTACTGGACGGTAATTCACTAAAAGCTTTTGGTTCTCAGGGTCAGCAGCGCAGCGGAGCACTGGCTTTAAAGCTGTCGCAGTTAGAATATGTGCGGCAGGAGATCGGTGAGTTTCCCGTGCTGCTTTTAGATGATGTTATGAGTGAGCTGGACGCGGGACGCCGGGCACAGATGCTGCAGTTTATCGACGGCAGAGTACAAACCTTTATCACGGTTAATGACCGCGAATTGATACCGGAGCTGGCAGGCTGCGTTTATTATGAAATTGTGCAGGGAACGATAAGGATGGCTTGAGATGAACGAAAATCTGGAGCAGGCACAAAAGGTTGTCAGAAGATTATTTGACCCTAAATATGAGCGAACTGATAAATATGTTGCCCGTGAGATAAAAAATGCCTATGTGCAGCATGTTTTGGAGTCAAATTGGCGCAGTATCTGCGGTGAGCATCTGGAAAAGCACTGCTGTGTACATAAGATTGAAAAGAATACCTTGATTATCAGGACTGCCAGTTCTGTATGGGCAAATCATCTGCTGATGATGAAAAATCTTTTTCTGCAGAAGATTAACGCTTTTTTGCTTGGCAGCGTCATTATCAAGGATTTAAAGTTTTATTCCGGCGGACAGATTAAACATTATGAAGCAGTAAAGAAGGTTCAGGAAGATGAGCCGGAGAAAATTAGCAGCTGCCGCATCTGCGGCGTGCCGGTTTATGGCGGCGGCAGTTTGTGCAGTGTTTGTGACAGGCAGCAGCGTGAGCAGCAGGGAGACATGATTGCGGAGCTGCTGCGTATCCAGCCGTGGCTCACTTATGAAGAATGCAAGGATTACTGCAAATGTGATAAAATATTATTTACGGCAGTTCGAGACCGGGTGCGCAACGGCTATTTTGAGAAGGTGCGTTTGGGCAGCGCCGGTAAAAGCGACTGCCTTTTGGCAGTTATGTTTCTGACCGGTAAAAAGCCGGAAGAAATTGATGAAAAGACCTATGCCAACACGCTGGAATATTTACGGAGGGATCAAAGTGTACCTGCACCTGGGTTCAGACTATATGGTAAAAAACAGCGAAATAATCGCTATCTTTAATCTGCGTGATCCGCAGTCCGATATTTATAACGATTATGTAGAAAAATATCGTCATAAATACCGAATTGTTGATTTGTCGGAAGACGGTAATTTTTCCAGCTGTATTTTGACGGAGGATACTATTTATTTATCGGCTATTTCAGCTTTAACGCTGAAGAAACGTTTGGAAGAAGGATTTCTTTCCAATGCCGTATACAGTAATTTTTAGTTGGTAAAGACGGAGGTAAGTATGTCCCATAATAATATTGATATTGAAGAAGCTACTGCGGTAAACGGCAAGTACGGCGCCGAGCAGATTCACGTTCTGGAAGGTTTGGAAGCAGTACGCAAAAGACCGAGTATGTATATCGGCAGTATTTCCGGACGCGGACTGCACCACCTGGTGTATGAGGTAGTGGACAACAGTATTGACGAGGCTTTGGCCGGTTACTGCAATAACATAGAGATTACTATTCATCAGGATAACAGTATTACTGTTCGTGATAACGGCCGCGGTATTCCTGTAGACATGATGAAGAAGGAGGGCAAGCCTGCAGTAGAAGTAATTATGACGGTGCTGCATGCTGGCGGTAAATTTGGCGACGGCGGCTACAAAGTATCCGGCGGTCTGCATGGTGTAGGTGTTACCTGCGTTAATGCCCTCAGTGAGCAGATGGATGTAGAAGTAAGACGTGACGGCAAAACTTACGGTATTGAATTTGCCCGCGGCAAGACTACAAGACCTCTGTATGAAAAAGGAGCTGCTTCTGATACCGGTACTACCGTACATTTTAAACCGGACAGCACTATCTTTACCGAGCTTGTTTACAGTTATGACATTCTGCGCCTGCGTATTCGCGAGCTGGCCTTTTTGAATAAAGGCATTAAGATAACCTTGAGTGATGAACGAAGCGGCAAAAGTGAAACCTTCCATTTTGAAGGCGGCATTATCGAATTTGTACGCTTTGTGGATGAAAACAAAGATAAAATTCATCCGGAGCCTATCTATATAGAGGGTGAAAAAGACGGCAATATTGTAGAAGTTGCCATGCAGTACTGCGACACCTATTCCGAAAATATCTTCACCTATGTCAACAATATCAACACAGAAGAGGGCGGTACCCATTTAAGCGGCTTTAAGAAAGCGCTGACTCGTACTATTAATGACTATGCCCGTAAAAATAATTTGCTGAAAGATGCTGACGATAACTTGAGCGGTGACGATGTACGTGAAGGTCTGACTGCTGTTATCAGCATTAAGGTGCGTGAACCGCAGTTTGAAGGCCAGACAAAAACTAAACTGGGAAACAGCGAGATTATGCCAATTGTTGACAATTTAGTTAGTGAGGCATTGGGAGATTTCTTTGAAGAAACACCTGCCATTGCTAAGAAAATTGTAGAAAAATCCATTATTTCCGCACGTGCAAGAATGGCGGCACGCAAAGCACGCGAATTGACACGCCGCAAGAGCGCGCTGGAAGTAAGCAGTCTGCCAGGTAAACTGGCTGACTGTCAGAGCAGAGATGCTGCCGAAACAGAAATTTATCTGGTCGAAGGTGATTCTGCAGGCGGCAGCGCTAAGCAGGGCCGTGACAGAAAATTCCAGGCTATTCTGCCTTTGCGCGGTAAGATTTTAAACGTAGAAAAGGCTCGTTTGGATAAGATTTTAAGCAGTGAAGAAATCCGCAATATGATTACTGCTTTTGGCTGCGGTATCGGTGATGATTTTGATTTGAGCAAAGCCCGTTACGGTAAGATTATCATTATGACGGATGCCGACGTAGACGGTGCCCATATCAGAACCTTGCTTTTGACCTTCTTCTATCGCTATATGCAGCCGCTGGTGAAGGAAGGGCATGTCTTTATTGCCCAGCCGCCGCTGTATCTGGTACGTAAAGGTCAGAAACATTATTATGCTTACAGTGATGAAGAGCTGCAGCGTTTGCTGGATGAAGTTGGCCGTGACAGCAATCCGTATGTACAGCGCTACAAAGGCTTAGGTGAAATGAATCCTGAGCAGCTGTGGGAAACCACTATGGACCCGGAAGCCCGCACTATTTTGCAGGTACAGCTGGAAGATGCGGCAGAAGCTGACAGTATTTTCTCCATCTTGATGGGTGACAAGGTAGAACCGCGCCGTCAGTTTATCGAGGAAAATGCCCGTAAGGTACGTAATCTTGATTTGTAAGCAGAGGTGACTGTTGTTATGAAGATCAGAAAAAATCTTTCCGATGAGGAAATGCTGAAAGGCTTCAGTGAAGAACTGACCTTTGAAAATGGCATGTACAGCGAGGAAAAGGTTAGAGAAAGCAAGATTAAGAACACTAAAAAGAATAATGCTAAAGAGTTGCTTTTGCCGGAAGATGCGCAGGAAAGACTTAATCGTTTTCTGCTGGAAATCAGCATGGAATGGCTGAAAAATAAAAATGGTGACTGCAGCTGGAAAGTACTGAAAGAAAACGGGCAGATTGTTATTAAGCCCGTAGCTAATAAGAAATAATGCTGACGCAGAAATTTATTCTGCCGCAGTGTACGGCAGAAATTACTGCTTCTGAGCAGCGAGAAACCTGCTTTGTGACAGCAGGAGGACGCAGACCGGATTTAAACTGGCTGCAGAAAGCTGCAGCAGGTTATACTGTTTACTGTGCTGATGCAGGCGGAGCCTGTTGCCTTGAGGCAGGAATTGTGCCGCAAAGGCTTTATGGCGATGGTGACAGTGCAGGTGCAGAAGTGTATAAAAAACTTGCTGTACAGGGAACAAAGATTTTTAAATATCCTCCTGCTAAGGATGATACTGATTTGCAGCTGGTACTGCAGCAGCTTACTGGCTGCAATCTTATAGTCAGCGGTATTTGGGGCGGGCGCTTTGACCATCTATACAGCAATGTTTTTTCTTTGTTAGGTTATAAAGAAAAGCATGGATGTCAGGTTATTATGGCTGATGAGCAGGAAGTAATGCTGCTTCTGCAGGCTTCAGAAAGTGTTCATGTGTCTATCGACAAGCTGCAGAATGTGAAGGCGGTTTCTTTACTTCCTCTTAGCAATGAAGTGCAGGTTAATATAGCTGGCGTGCGGTGGCCTTTGCAGGAAGCAAAGCTGCAGCTCTTATATCCCTATGCCATAAGTAATGAGCCTTTGGGAGATTTTACCTGTGACTGTTTGTCAGGAGCAGTGGGATTATATTTGTGTTTTACTGAATAATTAAGTGAAGAGGGGATATTTTTGGAACAGTTTGCTGCAGGGCTTGATCTGTTTTCCATAATTTTTTTGGCAGTATCGGGCTTTATTGCATCCTTTATAGATTCGACAGTTGGTGGCGGCGGACTGATTTCTACGCCTGCATTACTGGGTATGGGTTTGCCTGTACCGATGGCGCTGGGAACAAATAAAGTAGCAGCTTCTATGGGTTCTTTTACCAGCGTAGTTTCTTTCTGGAGAGCCGGAAAGATTAATAAGAAAATGGCTCTTAGCTTGATGCCGCTTTCTTTTCTTGGCTCCGCCCTGGGAGCATATGTTGTTTATCTGCTGCCGGAAGAGCTGATGAAGAATGTCATTGTCGTGCTTTTGGTAGCAGTAGCTGTTTATACTTATCAGCGTAAGGACTGGGGCGACCATGCAACTATTAAGAAGCTGGGCATAGGCGCGCTTATAGGGACATTCATTATGGCTGCCGTGCTTGGCTTTTATGATGGTTTTTTTGGTCCTGGTACCGGTTCGTTTTTGATTTTTGGCTTTTTATTTTTAGGCTTTGATTTTGTAACAGCGGCAGGCAACGCCAAGGCGCTTAATTTTGCCAGCGGTGTCGGTGCTTTAGTATCCTTTGCCATGAGCGGCTCTATTATCTGGAGTTATGGGCTGTTGATGGGCGTTTTTATGATTTTAGGTGCTATCTGTGGTTCCCGTATGGCTATTAAAAAAGGTGCCTCTTATGTACGACCGCTGTATTTACTGGTAACTACCCTGCTGATAGGCAAGCAGGTTTATGAAATATTGTTTAAGTGATAAGGTCAGGTGATAAAGTGGATTTAGAAAATAACGGCGGTAAGGTCTTACCGGTCTACATTGAAGAAGAAATGCAGAAGTCCTATATCGACTATGCTATGAGTGTTATCATCCAGCGTGCTCTGCCGGATGTGCGCGACGGTCTGAAGCCTGTACACCGCAGAATATTGTATGCGATGCAGGAAGCAGGTATGGCATCTAATAAGCCGTACAAAAAATCAGCCCGTATCGTCGGTGAAGTACTTGGTAAATATCATCCCCACGGCGATTCTTCTGTTTATGAAGCTATCGTACGTCTGGCGCAGGATTTTTCTACCCGTTACCTGATGGTTGACGGTCACGGCAACTTTGGCAGTGTGGACGGCGACGGCGCGGCTGCTATGCGTTATACGGAAGTGCGTATGGCCAAGATTGCCGAAATGATGCTGGAAGATATTGAAAAGGAAACTGTAGATTTTGTTCCCAACTACGATGAATCTCTGAAAGAGCCCAGTGTTCTTCCGTCCAAGGTACCGGCAATCCTGATTAATGGCAGTGCCGGCATTGCCGTAGGTATGGCTACCAACATTCCGCCGCATAACCTTAGTGAGGTTGTTAACGGTCTGGTAATGCTCATAGATAATCCTGATACAGAGATTCCGCAGCTGATGACTGCCATCAAAGGTCCTGATTTTCCGACTGGCGCCAGCATTCTTGGTACTGACGGTATTCGCAGTGCTTATACTACCGGTCGTGGTGTAGTAAAGATTCGTGCTAAAGCTGAAATCGAGCCGATGGCTAAAGGCAAGCACAGGATTGTTGTCAGTGAAATTCCTTATCAAGTAAATAAAGCCAGACTTATTGAAAGCATAGCTCAATTAGTTAAAGACGGCGTTATCGAAGGCATCACTGATTTGCGCGATGAATCTGACCGCCGCGGCATGCGCGTGGTAATTGAGCTGAAAAGCGATGTTGTGCCGGATGTTGTACTTAATCAGCTGTATAAACATACCCAGCTGCAGAGCTCCTTTGGCATTATCATGCTGGCGCTGGTTAATGGTCAGCCGCGTGTACTGAATCTTAAACAGATTTTGGAATACTATCTTGCCCATCAAAAGGACGTTATTACCAGACGTACACGCTATGAACTGGGTAAGGCTAAAGACAGAGCCCATATCTTGGAAGGCTTGAAGATTGCTCTGGATAATCTTGATGCTGTTATCAGTACTATAAGAAGCAGTGCTACTGCCGATATTGCTAAGACTGCTTTAATCGAAAAATTCAGCTTGAGCATGCGTCAGGCACAGGCAATTTTAGATATGCGTCTGCAGCGTCTGACTGGTTTGGAACGCAAGAAGATTGATGATGAATACGTTGATGTAATGGAAACCATTGACTGGTTGGAAAGCGTTCTGGCTGATGAGCATAAGGTAATGAATATTATCAAAGAAGACCTTTTGGAAGTTAAGAAAAAATTCGGTGATGAACGCCGTACTGAGATTTCTTTGGATACTTCTGAAATGGATATTGAAGACTTGATTGCAGAAGAAGATATTGTAGTAACTATCAGCCATCAGGGTTATATCAAACGTCAGACTCTGGATAATTTCCGTAATCAGAAACGCGGCGGCGTAGGCAAAACAGGCGGCAGCGGTAAGAAAGCTGACGATTGTGCGGAGCATCTCTTCTTGTCCACAACCCATCACAACATTCTCTTCTTCACCAATAAGGGACGCGTATATCGTCAAAAAGGCTACGAGATACCGGAAGCTGGACGTACTGCCAAAGGCACGGCTATTATTAATCTGCTGCCTTTAGAGCAGGGTGAGAAGATTACTGCTGTTATTCCGGTAAAAGAATTTATAGAAGATCATTTCATGTTCATGGCGACTAACAAAGGTACTGTGAAAAAGACCAATCTGAAAGATTTTGACAGTACCCGTAAATCCGGTTTGATTGCTATCAATCTTGATGATGATGAAGATTTGATTGGCGTTGAAATGACTAACGGCAGCAGCGAAATCGTACTGGCTACCAGAAACGGTACTGCCATCAGGTTTGATGAACAGGATGTCCGCCCGATGGGACGTACTGCTCATGGTGTACGCGGCATTACGCTTAATTATGGTGATGCTGTTGTTGCTATGGACAGTGTCGGCAGTGAAGAATGTGAAGTACTTACAGCCACAGAGCTTGGTATGGGTAAACGCACGGCGGTCAGTGAATATCGTAAGCAGACACGCGGAGGTAAAGGCGTTATCAATATCAAGATTACGGAAAAAACCGGTGCTGTTGTAGGTATGCGTGTTATTAATCCGCAGCAGGAAATTATGATGATTACGGCTGCAGGTATTATTATCCGTATTGATGTAGACGGTATTTCTCAGTTTGGCCGCAATGCGCAGGGTGTAAAACTGATGACACTGAATGATGATGATAAAGTAGTTTCTTTGGCTGCTGTACATCATGATGAAAGTGAAGACTGAAAAGCTGTAAAATGAAGTCATAAAATAAAAAAGCACGAAATTCTTAGGAATTTCGTGCTTTTTGTTTACCAGCCAATGCCTATCCAGGGCCCGTGATGATGTCCTCCACCAATACCTATACCAATGCCGATAGGAAAGCGAGTTTCATGTTTTTCCTGTGACAGCTTCATAAACCAGAAACGGTAAACTTGAACATTCTGCTCAAGTTTTTGCGGTAAATCAGTATCAGTGATGATCTTATAGCCGCCGAAACTGGTGTTGCTCGTTTCGTAATCACGCAGCATTTTTGACATTTGCTCGAAGGTTTTCTTGTTGTTAGTATAAAATCGCAGCATTTCACTTTCCGGTGCTGCCAGGATAATTTGTTTGCGTAATGAGCGATTATTTGCAGTATCATGATAAACAAGTACTTCATCTTCACCGGTTTTCAGATATAAGATATCACCATGAATATTCTGCAGGCGCTGATTCATTTCTGTCAGGGTTATTTTTTCTGTCTGCAGCTTATCTCCGTCATTTTCTTTGTTGCTTTCTGCAGCAAATATAGTTTGTGTAAAAGTAAGCAGCAGGAGTGTGATAAACAGGAGTATTTTTTTCATCTTAATTCTCCTCTCAGGATAAATAAATGTTAATTGTGAAAGTAACGTGAAAAAAGGATGAATTTAAAGTCAGAAACAACTTTATTCTCTGATTATATGGTATCATAAAAAAACAAATTTATATATGCCTGTAATTGATATTTTAAGAGGTGAATGGATGAGCGGTAAGACTTTAATGAAAATAGTATTGCTGAATATTCTTGGGATTGTGCTGTTTTGCAGCTGGTATCTTCCTGAAAATCATGGATTTTGGTTTCAGTTAGATAAAGAAGTATTTTATTTTTTTAATGATTTGCTGCCGCAAAGTAAGATTTTTACATATTTCGTAGCTTTTGTTAATTTACGCGCTTTTGATTCTGTGGCTTTTATTTTTATGTTGTTAATTTTTTATAGCTATTACCGTAAATGTGATGCTCAAGGCAAGCGAAAGATGTTCTGTATCGGGATAGCTATGCTTGTAAGTGCTGTTATTGCGAAACAGTTTGATATGCATATACCTGTAGAAAGGCCAAGTCCTACGAAATTTTTTACAGATGTTAATCTGGTGAGTCAGCTTAGCGGCTGGCATACTAAAGACAGCGCCGGTGACAGTTTTCCCGGTGATCATGGGATGATGCTTTTGATCTTCAGTACCTATATGCTGAAATATGTAGGCAGGAAGGCTTTTGGACAATGTTTTGCTGTTTTTGTTCTTTTTTCGCTGCCACGTATTATGGGTGGAGCACACTGGCTGACTGATATAGTTGTTGGTTCTGTTTCTATAGTTCTCGTGGTGTTGAGCTGGTTATTATTAACACCTGCCTCAGACCGTTTTATTAGTTGGCTGGAGCCGAAAGTACCGCTTAAATTTTTTATAGCTAAGAAAAATAATTAAGCTTTTATGAGATAAAAGAACTGCTCTGCTGCAGTTCTTTTTTTATTATTTTTATGATAAAATGAATTGATATAAGAAATTTTATAATTTCAGCAAGGATGTGAAAAAATGGAATTTGTTAAATCTGCTGACGTAGTCGTTATCGGCGGCGGTATTGTTGGTACTGCTGTTTTACGCGAGCTTTCCAAGTATGATTTAAAATGTATCCTGGTAGAAAAAGAGCCTGATCTGGCAATGGGTACTACCAAGGCCAACAGTGCTATACTGCATGCTGGTTTTGATGCTCCTACCGGCAGCTTGAAGGCTATTACCAATGTACGCGGCAATAAGCTGTACCATGAATTGGAGCAGGAACTTGATCTGGATATTAAATGGACCGGCTCTTTAGTTGCTGCAACTACTGACGAAGAAATGGCAACTTTGCAGGAACTTTTGGAACGCGGTAAGGCGAACGGTGTAGAAGGCCTGAAAATTTTAAGTCGTGAAGAAGTACTGCAGAAAGAAAAAAATCTTACCTCTGTTAAAGGTGCTTTATGGGCTCCCAGTGCCGGTGTATGCTGGCCTTTTGGTGCTGCTCTGGCTTTTGCAAGATGTGCAGTGCAAAACGGTGCAGAGGTTATGCGTGACTGTCGTGTATTAGGCTTCATTAAAGAAGATGGACGTATTACAGGCGTTGAAACAAGTAAAGGGGTTATCAAAACTAAATATGTAGTAAATGCTGCCGGTGTTTATGCTGATGAGATTGCTAAACTGGCTGGTGATGAAAGCTTTACTATTACTCCGCGTAAAGGCGAATATATACTGTTTGACAAAACTGCCTGCAGCAGCCTGGTATTTGGCGTAGTATTCCCTACTCCTACCAAGAAGTCTAAAGGTATTCTTGTCTGCACTACTACTCATGGCAATACCTTTATCGGACCGAACGCTCAGGATATGGAAGATAAGGAAGACCATGCGGTTACTGCTGAAGGCATGAACGAGATTATTGCTTCAGCTCGCAAACTTATTCCTAATCTGCCTATGGGTGCGGCTATTACTGAGTTTTCCGGTCTGCGTGCTGTTTCCAGTACAGGCGATTTCATTATCGGTGCTTCTGCCGTAGCTGGCTTATATAATGCTGCCGGCATGCAGTCTCCCGGTCTGACTGCAGCTCCTGCTGTTGCAGAAATGCTGGCAGAGGCTATCGTAAAAGACAGCGGCGCTCAGGCTAAAGCTGATTTTAAAGCAGAGCTGCCGAAAAAACCTGTTTTCAACAGATTGAATTGGGATAAACAGGCTGAGCTGATTAAAGAAAACAGCCTGTACGGACGCGTAATCTGCCGCTGCGAAACTATTACTGAAGCAGAGATTGTAGAAGCTATTCATGAATCCTGCGGTGCACGTACAGTTGATGGCGTAAAACGTCGTACCCGTGCCGGTATGGGACGCTGTCAGGGTGGTTTCTGCGGTCCGCGTGTTACTCAGATCCTTGCACGTGAGCTGAATATACCTGTTCCGGAAGTTTTAAAAGAACGTGCTGATTCCCATATGTTCTATGAAAAAAATCAGGCGCAGGAAGGAGAAGCATAATATGAATCAATTATATGATGTAATCATTGTCGGCGGCGGACCGGCAGGTCTTTCTGCTGCTTACAGCGCCTGGGAGAACGGTGCGAAAAAAATCATTGTTATTGAACGTGACCGCGAGCTGGGCGGTATTTTGCAGCAATGCATTCATAACGGTTTCGGCCTGCATCATTTTAAAGAAGAACTGACTGGTCCTGGTTATGCACATCGCTGCATTGAACTGATTAAAGATAAACCCGAGATTGAAGTATTGGTTGATACTATGGTTCTGGATGTGCTGCGCAATAAGACTGTTATTGCAGTAAGCCCTGAAAAGGGTTTGTTACAGCTGGAAGGCAAGACGGTTATCCTGACCATGGGCTGCCGTGAACGTACTCGCGGCGCTATCCGTATTCCCGGCGAGCGTCCTGCCGGCGTATTTACTGCTGGTGCTGCTCAGCGTATGGTAAACATGGAAGGCTATCTGCCCGGACATAAGATTGTTATTTTAGGCAGCGGTGATATCGGACTTATTATGGCTCGCCGTATGAGTCTGGAAGGCTGCAAAGTCCAGGCTGTACTGGAAATTTGTCCGTTCTCTAATGGCCTGACACGTAATATCGTACAATGTCTGAATGACTTTGATATTCCTCTGCATTTGTCCCATACAATCGTTAAAATTCATGGCGAAGGCCGTGTAACCGGCGTTACTGTTGCCAAGGTTGACGAAAAAATGTGCCCGATTCCCGGCACTGAATTTGATATAGAATGTGATACTGTACTCCTTTCTGTTGGTTTAATTCCTGAAAACGAGCTGTCTCGCGGTCTGATGCTGGAAATGCATCCTCTTACCAGCGGCCCTGTTGTTGACCAGCATCGTCAGACCAGTCTGCCTGGTTTCTATGCTGCCGGCAACGTAGTACATGTACATGATTTAGTAGACTTTGTTTCTGAAGAAGCTGAAATTGCCGGTAAATTTGCTGCATTGGAAGCTCAGGGTAAACTGGATAAAAATCTGCGTACCGTTAAGGTAAATCCTGTTGATGGCGTAAGAACCTGCGTACCGCAGAAACTTTCTTTGCCGCAGGGCGGTGAAAAAGCAAAACTCTTTATGCGTGTTGCTGCTCCGCAGCGTAAAGTACGCCTGGAAGTAAAGAGCGGCGATACTGTACTGGTAAGCAGAATGCTTCCTGTTGCTAAACCCAGTGAAATGATTGCCGTAGAAATACCTGCGGAAAAAACTGCTCTGATGGGCGATGAAATTACCGTAGGTTTAAAGCAGTAAGGAGGGTAAAAGATGGCTGTTGAAACAAGAATTATGAACTGCATTATGTGCCCTTTGGGCTGCGAAATGACAGTGACTGTTGAAGACGGAGCTGTTACTGATGTAAAAGGCAATACCTGTCCCCGTGGTGCTCAGTATGCAAAAGACGAAGTAACTGCGCCTAAACGTATGCTTACTTCTACTGTTGCTATTGAAGGCGGTCTGCTGCCGTTACTGCCCGTTGTATCTGCTGCTGTACTTCCGAAAGGAAAAATTCTTGAATGCGCTGCGTATCTGCGTAACGTAACTGTACAGGCACCGGTAAAAACAGGCGATGTTGTTGTGAAAGATATACTCGGCTTAGGTGTAGATATTGTTGCCAGCCGTGATATGGAAAAAATCTGATTGTCAGATATTAAGGAGGAATAATAATGAAAATCTCCGGTAAATTTCTTGCATTACTTGCTGCAGGCACATTCTTTATGGGCAGTGCACAGGCCGCTGTAGTGGAAACTCCTAATGGTGCTGTCAATAATCAGCCTGAAATCTCTGTTATGCTGCCTGGTCAGGCACATGATAATGGTTTCATGGAGGCTGGCTATCGCGGTTATCAGCGCATAGCTGCTGAAGTTACTGACGATGTAAAATGTGTTTATGATGTTTCTGCTACATCTGAACAAGGTGCTTTGACAGAGCAGCTGCGTCAGCTTGCTCAGGAGGGTCCTAAGCTGATTATTGCTCATGGCGGGCAGTGTAATGTACCTGTCGAAACAGTAAGCAAAGAGTTTCCGGATATTATGTTTGTTGTTATTCAAGGCAATGTAAAAAGCGATAATGTCAGCAGCTATAAGGTTGACCAGGAGCAGTCTGCCTTTTTGGCAGGCGCACTGGCTGGCTATATGACTAAGACTGACAAGGTAGGTCATATTTCCGGTGCTTGGCCTAAGCCTGGCCTGCAGGCACGTGCCGCTTTTTACGATGGTATGATGTATGCCAATAAAGATGCTGAATTTTATACTCATTTTACCGGTAATCTTGACGATAATAATATCAATGCAGCGGCAGCAGAAGGCGAGATTGCTGCAGGCTGTGATATTATCTATACCATGCTGAATGGCGGACGTTTTGGCGTAAATGACGTTATTGCTGCTACAGAAGGTCATGTAAAGGAAATTGGTAATGTTATTGACTGGACGGAGGTTTCTCCTATATTTATCGGTTCTGCCGTAGCTGATTCCAGTGTACCTATTGTTAATGCTGCCCGTGAATATAAACAGGGAGTATTAAAAGGCAATGTTATTACGGTAATTGGTTTGGAAGACCCTGATGTAGTACGTCTGGCTGTATCTGAAAATGTTCCTAAGAAAATCGTTAAAAAGCTGGAAAAATTGAAAAATGACGTTTTAAATGGAAAAATTAAAATCAACCATGAATATACAGGTATGGAATTTGATCCCAGTACCGGAATATTTGTAGATCAGGATTTTAAAAATCACAAATAATATATAATAAAGCACAAAAAAAGCTGCACACGTTTTAGTGTGCAGCTTTTTTATTAGGTATTTTTAGCTACGATAGCGCCCACTACAGCACCAATAATAAAACCAGTAACTGCATTGCCGTTTTCGTCCTTATCTTTATTATTATCTTTCCAATGGTGGTTATGTCTGTCATAATGAACTTCATTCTTATGCGGAGGAGGTGGGGGTTCATGCCTTGCTGCCGCGGCAATACCTGTAAAAGGAAGAGAAAGGCAGATAACAGCTAAAGACGAGGCTGTTATTTTCTTTATATAGCAGGATATGTTTTTCATAATACTTCACCGCTTTCTTAAAAGTCTGTTTAAATTATAAAAATTAAAGATGTCTTTTTTATGTTTTTTCTGGATTTTAGTGAGTTTAATGGTCAAAAACAGGTAAAAAACACTAAAATTTTACTAAAATATGGAAATTTTTGACATATGTTTAATACAGGTATAATAGGCTTTTGTTTGCCAACGCGGCCTGGCGTACAGTAAAAAATGTTAAAAAAGTTACAAAAAAGGTGTTGACATAATGATAGGAGGATGGTATTATATACAAGTCGCCGAGATACGGCGGCGGAACCTTGAAAACT
>UQLS01000017.1 GCA_900541915.1 uncultured Phascolarctobacterium sp.
CGCCGCCGTATCTCGGCGACTTGTATATAATACCATCCTCCTATCATTATGTCAATACCTTTTTTCATCTTTTTTTGCTTTTTTTGCATCTTTCTCTCTGATACACCTGGTATGGTTGTTTTAGAAAGTGCTATTATTCCTGTCTTTACGGCGTTATAAATTTAGTAAAATTTTATAGTATTTTTTGCTTAAAATTGCTGTTTTTAGTCTGTTTTTTTCTAAAAAAACACCTAAAACAGAAAAACTTTTTAAAAAATTTTAGTCAAAAGTTTTGGATTTTATCGCTGTTTTTTATCTAATAAAACAACAACCGGCACGTTAAAACGTGCCGGTTGTATTATTATATTACAATAATCTATCATCTTTTATTTTTACAACAAAATAACCAGTACATTAAATATTATTTTTAAACTTTTTACTGCTATACGCTAATTTTGCCAACAAAAAAACATAAATTCATGATATATTTATATTGTAAGATATATTAGGATTGGAAGTGATTTATATGAAGTCCTGGAATGTTCTAACGCAGAAAACTATTGCCCTGGTACTCGCTACTTTCATCTTTTCTCTTCCGCTGACAAGTATTGCAGCAGCAAAGGACAGACATGATGCTCCGCCACCTCCCAGACAGGAAGAGCGGCATGATCGCCCTGAAAGGAAAGATCCTCCTAAACCTCCTAAAGAAGAACCGCGCCACGACCGTGATGACAGACGTCATGATGCTCCACCACCGCCTCGTGACAGAGAAGATCATGATAAAGATGATAACGGTAATGCAGTTACCGGTTTCATTATTGGCGCAGCTGTAGGCGCTATTGTGGCTAAAAACACCTGATATTTACATACAACAAAAGACCCAAGAGATAAACTCCTGGGTCTTTTTATTATGCTTTTATACAGCTCTTATTGGTTTTTATGACGCATATGTGGGAAGAACAATACATCACGAATAGAAGTACTGTCGGTAAGGAACATTACCAAACGGTCGATACCAATACCCAGACCGCCTGTAGGAGGCAGACCATATTCCAAAGCATTGACAAAGTCTTCGTCCATCATATGAGCTTCGTCATCGCCTGCTTTGCGTTCTTCAACCTGTTTTACAAAGCGTTCGCGTTGATCGATGGGATCGTTAAGCTCGGTAAAGCCGTTGCAGATTTCACGTGCGTAAATGAAGCCTTCAAAACGATCGGTAATTTCCGGATTTTCCACACTGCTCTTAGCCAGCGGAGAAATTTCTTTCGGATGACCGGTAATAAAGGTAGGCTGAATAAGCTTATCTTCAACATGTTCTTCAAAACATGCATTGATAATCTTACCAATACCGTATGTTTTTTCAATAGGTACATTGATAGCTGCAGCCATTTTGCGTGCTTCTTCAATGTCGGTAACACCGGTAAAGTCTTGACCGGTATATTTAGCAACTGCTTCAATCATGGTCATACGGTTCCAAGGCGGAGTCAAATCAATCTCCTGTCCTTCGTAAGTAATCTTCATGGTACCAAGTACCTTCTGAGCAGTTTGAGATACGATGGTTTCAGTAAGTTCCATCATGTCTTTATAATCAGCAAAAGCCTGATAAATTTCTACAATGGTAAATTCAGGATTGTGTTTAATATCAATACCTTCGTTACGGAATACACGGCCAAGTTCGTATACTCTTTCCATACCGCCAACGATAAGGCGTTTCAGATAAAGTTCCGGAGCAATACGCATGTAAAGCTGCATATCCAGAGCATTATGATAAGTAATGAACGGACGCGCAGCAGCACCACCGGCAATGCTGTGCATAATCGGAGTTTCTACTTCCAGGAAGTCACGATTATCAAGGATTTCACGTACACTCTTAATAATCTGGCTGCGTTTTACAAAAGTATCGCGTACTTCAGGATTAACAATCAAATCAACATAACGCTGACGATAACGCATTTCAATATCTTTCAGACCATGCCATTTTTCCGGCAGCGGACGTAAAGATTTGGACAGCATTTCCAGAGAAACAGCTTTAATGGACAGTTCGCCCATATGAGTGCGGAAAACAGTACCGCATACGCCAACAATATCACCGATATCCATCATTTTAATCAGTGCATAATTCTCTTCGCCAATAGCATCTTTACGCACATATAACTGGATACGGCCGCTTTTATCCATCAAGTCCATGAAACAGGTTTTGCCATGGCCGCGGATAGCCATAACACGACCTGCCAGACGTACGATAGTTTCATTAGCAGAAAGTTCTTCAAATTGTTCTGCAATATCAGCAGCATGATGGCTCCATTCAAATTTATGACCAAACGGAAGCCAGCCATGTTCTTCAATTTTATGCATCTTGTCCAGACGCACCTGCATTTGTTCGTTAATTTCAGATTCAGTCAGCGGCGCTTTTTCTTCTACCTGCTGAGTATTCTTTTCTTCAGCCATTTTCTTCTCCCCTTATTATTTAATTTCGATAATTTTATAGGAAAGTTCACCTGCAGGAGTGTTTACCTGTACAATGGTATTCACTTTATGGCCGAGGATAGCCGCTCCTACCGGAGATTCATTGGAAATACGGTTTTTGAAAGGATCAGCTTCCGTAGTACCAACGATAGTATAGGTATCTTCATCACCAGTTTCCAAATCTCTTACCACAACGGTAGAGCCCAAAGAAACAACGTCTTTTTTCTTGCTGGCAGAATCATCAATGATGATTGCAGTATTAATCATCTGTTCCAGCTCGATAATACGGCCTTCAATAAAAGCCTGCTCACTCTTAGCGTCATCATACTCAGAGTTTTCGCTGATATCACCATAAGAAATAGCTACTTTCAAACGTTCTGCTACTTCCTGACGACGGACGGTGCGGAGATTATCTAATTCTTCCTCTAATTTTTTCAGGCCTTCAGCTGTCAAAATAGTTTCTTTATTAGCCATGTTACTGCTCCTTTATCATTTATTCTGCATAATTGATATATAAAAGCCCGGATTTATTACCGGACTGATATACGTTATTCTTAAATTATAACATACTTTCTCTCTTGCTGACACTTATCCATGTACCTTTAATTCCTGCCAGGCCAGATTTTTGATGCTGTTTATCTCTTCTTCGGTAACAGCACGTTCAAAATTTCTGAAGCCAGCCAATTTAAAGCCATGCTTAACTGCCAAATCGCTGATTAAACGAATTTTGTTCAAATCAAGCTTTCTGCCAAGAGTAAAATCTTCATATTTTCCTTCCAAAGCCAGAATCATGGTTTCTGCCATGCAGGCATAGGAAGTATGCGGCGGGAATCCAAAGTTAAAATGGAAATCTACATTGCCAGGCACATCAATAACGCCGCCTTCGATAACCAGAACATCCTTGCGTTTAGCAGAAACTTCCTTAGAAACATTACGCGGTCTTGCTACATCACAAACTACCGCACCGGGTTTTAAATCTTCCGGCTCAATAATAAAGTCCAAAGCACTGGTTACGGTAATAACAATATCGGCTTCGCGCAATGCTTCGTGAATATTATTAGTTACCACAACTTCACATTTTTCTTTTTTGATTAATTCATCAGCAATTTCTTCCAACGGCGCAAGATGTCTTGCTACCAAAGTAATATGCTTTACTTCACCAGCCAATAATTTTACGCCTGCAGAACCGATAGAACCGCTGGCACCGACAACAACTGCACGGCAATCTTCCAGCTTTTTGCCCATCAGCTTAACAGCAGCTTCTGTTCCCTGGATAGCAGTAGCAACCGTATAACTGTTGCCGGAAGTAACAGCTATATCAAGATTCTTGGCTACCGTAATTCCGGCATCACCTACAACAGAAGTAAAAGCACCCAGGCCTACAATCTTTGCACCCAGTTCCTGAGCGACTTGTCCTGATTCAATAATTCTGTCCATGACAAACTCTTCCGGCAGCTCTACCATTTGCTTAGCCGTAAGCGGGCAGCCTACAAACCAGCCTTCTGCTTCAGCATAGGGACTTTGAATACCTGTAATATGAGAAACTTTAAAAGGCTTCTTCATTTTCAGGCATGCTTCTAAAACGCCATCCGGAATATATTTCAGAATCGGCGAAACATGTTCCATATCCTTAATGGACAGGGGATGTATGATAAATGCGAACTTTTCCATTAATTATTGCTGCTCCTTCGTACTCAGGTACTCCACAGACGATTCAATCTTATAAGCTTCCAACAGCTTTATATATTCAGCGGCGCTCAAGGGCTTTTTACTGCCCTGTAAAGCAACCAGCATAGCTTCCATAACATTGGTACCAAAACTGCGTCCTTCCAGACGCGGCGTAGTAGTAATCAGCATTCTGACACCCGCTTCGCGCAGCATTTCTCGGTCAGCTGCAGTAACAGTATTGGTAATAATTATCTTATCCGGCAATTTTTCCGGCATAAATTTACGTATATAGTGAAAATCTCCGGCAATAATATCATTGTTCAGAAAATACTCAGCGTGACGTACCGTACGTTTTTTCTGTTCACTGCCCATAGGATAAAACCAGCTTACCGGCAGTCTGGTAATAACAGGTGCCAGAAGCGTGGCCCAAAAGCCCAAAGCTTTTAATGAGTGCAGCGGTTTATTGATATTAAGTCCAAAAATCAAGTCGCCAAAAGTAACCTCAGCGCCTTCTTCCTGCAGCGCTTCTGCCATGCCGAAACGGTCTACAGCACAAACAAGCAGTACACGGCTATTTTTAATATCTACTGTTCCGTCTGCTGCTAATTTTTTTATTAAACGGCGTTCCAGTGAATTTTTCAGTCCGCTGCCGTCTAATACAGGAGTATGCTTTACATTGGCAATCAGACTAGCTGATTCACGGAAGGTATAACGTCGTCCGCCCGCGTAAACGTACAAATCTGTACCGCCTAACCCTATGGCATCCGCTTTACCATCCCAATATTCCAATAACTCTTTAGCCTTCTCCAGATTACCGTCAGTACCGCATCTTTCAATAGTTATCTCCGTATCAGCCAAAGACAATACTGCTTTGGCATCACGTTCTGATGAACCAAGGCTGACACTGACAACATGTCTGGATTTTTTTGCTGAATTCATGCCAAATACTCCCACAATCGCTTCTTTTACAAAATGTTATTTTATCATAATTACAGTATTTGCACAACTTTAGCGGCAAAAATGTTTTTCCTCAGCATAATATTTTTCAGCACATACTCGGTATTCTTCTAACAGTTCCATAAACTGCTCATAAGTATCCATCTTATGGAAGCGACTGCGATATTCCGCTGCATGTGGCATTCCTTTCAGATAAGCAGAAATATGTCTGCGCATTTCTTTAACAGAAATATATTCTCCTTTAAGCTCAATTAACATCCGTAAATGCTCCGCTGCCAGCTCCAGTTTTTCATTAAGCGGTACCTGCTCATTATAAGGCTGATTCAAAAGTGCAGCGCGCAGCTGCTGAAAAATCCAGGGATTACCGTCAGCACCACGTCCTACCATTAAGCCGTCGCAGCCTGTTTCTTCCAGCATCCGTAAACCATCAGCAGCGGAAAAAATATCGCCATTGCCAAAAACTGGTATTTTGACAGCTTTTTTCACCTCAGCAATAATCTTCCAGTCTGCTTTGCCTTCATAAAACTGCTGTCTTGTTCTTCCGTGCACAGCAACCGCTGCAACACCGGCTGCTTCCGCAGCCTTAGCAATTTCTACCGCATTACGATGAGCATCATCCCAACCAGCACGAAACTTTACCGTAACAGGGATATCTACAGCCTTAACCATTGCCGCCAATATCTCATAAGCTAAAGCTGGCTGCTTCATCAGTGCTGAACCTTCACCGTTATTGACAATTTTTGGCACCGGACAACCCATATTCAAGTCAATCATATCAGCGCCGCTTTCCGCAACAATCCTGGCTGCTTCTGCCAGTTCTGCCGGAACGCTGCCAAAAAGCTGGATAGCAGTCGGCCGTTCTCCGCTGTCAATTTTGAGCATTTCTTTTGTCTTGGTATTATTATATAAAAGCCCTTTGGCACTAATCATTTCAGATACGGTATAACCGCAGCCCAATCTGCGGCAGATAAGCCTGAAAGGCAAATCTGTTATCCCCGCCATCGGAGCCAGCGCCACCGGAACATCAATAGCTACATTACCTAGTTTCATTCTATTCCTCTCATATACAAATACAGCCCGCCGAAGCGGGCTGAAAGTTCATTTTATTTTGCATTCTTTTCGTACAGGATTCTTAAGCCATCCAGTGTAAGGAAAGGTTCTACAACATCAATAGCATGAGATTCTGCCGCCATAGTATTGGCAAAACCACCGGTTGCAATAACGTATGCATCGCCGCCCAACTCAGCCTTCATGTGGCTGATAATGCCTTCCATCTGACCTACAAATCCGTACAGTACACCTGCCTGCATGGAATTAACCGTATTGCGGCAGATAACAGTTTTCGGCTTAATCAGCTCAATACGCGGCAGTTTGGCAGTTCTCTGGAACAGAGCTTCTGTAGAAATGCCAATACCGGGAGCAATAGCGCCGCCTAAATATTCGCCGTTCGGCAGCAAAGCACAGAAAGTAGTAGCTGTACCAAAATCGACAATTATCATAGGACGATTCAGCTTGCTGTATTTATCAAATGCAGCTACCGCATTAACGATACGGTCTGCACCGACTTCCTTAGGATTATCATAACGCAGCATAATACCGTTTTTAATACCAGGGCCTACAACCATAGGTTTAATGCCGAAATATCTTTCACACATATGGCACAACGGAATAAGCACCGGAGGTACTACGCTGGACATAATGATAGATGTTACTTCATGCATAGGCACATCGCTGTAATCAAACATACTGCGCAGCAAAATACCATATTCATCAGCAGTTTTGGAACGATCAGTAGAAAAACGCCAATGCATCTTCAGTTCCTTATTTTCAAATACACCTGCCACAATATTGGTATTGCCTACATCTATTACCAATAACATTTATTATCCTCCTTGGACAGCCAAGCTGTTCCTTATTTTTTCTAAAAAACCTTTACTATTATACGCAAAACATCTCTATAATGCAACACTTTATTGATAAGCACCGTTTTTAGCTGCGGCAGGACGAATAGAAACATCACCTGCTACAACCTTATCAATCTTTCCGTCAGTACGCTCTACAATCAAAAGTCCCTCTTCATCAATATCAAGCGCCTTGCCGAAATATGTTTCATCAGGAGCAATAACCTTTACATCCTGTCCTAAAGTACAGGAATACTTGCGCCATTCATCCAGCACAGGAGCAAAGCCATGCTGCAGAACTTGTTCATACAAATCTTCCATATTCTTCAGGATATCTACCAGCAAATCAACTCTGGTAAACGGCTCCTGAGCCACATCGGCAACAGATACTGCCAAATCACGAACTTCTTCGGGATAATCTTCTTTCTGACCATTGGTATTAACACCGGTACCGATAACCACATAATTAATATGACCGAACTCCGCGTTCATCTCGGTTAAGATACCAACCAGCTTACGGCCATTTAATAAAACGTCATTCGGCCATTTAATAGCTGCATTAACGCCTTTCAGCTTATTGATAGTCTTAACTACGGATACAGCTGCAAGCAGAGTGCATTTAGATGCTTCCTGCGGCAAAAACGGCGGTTTCAGTACTACAGAGAACCAAATACCTTTTGCATAAGGAGAAATCCATCCGCGGGAAAGACGGCCCTTACCGGAACATTGCTCTTCTGCCACTACCATCAGACCGTTTTCACAGCCGCCGTTAGCAATAGCCTTAGCTACATTGTTGGTAGAGTCCACACTATCCTGATAGCAGATACTGTGACCCAGCCATTTGGTTTTCAGTCTGGAAGTTATTTCCTGCGGGAACAGTCTGTCCGGTGCTTCCCTCAGAATATAACCCTTCTTAGGTACTGACTCTATTTCATAACCCTCATTTTTCAGAGTCTGGATATGCTTCCATATTGCCGTTCTGGATACCTCCAGCTTACGGGAAATTTCTTCTCCCGAAACCGGTTCTGACCCACTGGCACGTAAAAGCTCTAAAATACGTTTGCGCATAGCAATTCCCTCCATTATCATAAGCAAAGGTTATCACCAGGTTAACCAAAAGTCAAGAAAAAATAAACGCACCCTTATTCAGGGTGCGTTAACATTTTATTTACTTTCAGCATCTGTAGGAGCACTAACTGCGTCTTGTACTGCCGGTTCCTGCACTGCAGACACTTCCTGTACAACCGCTTCTTTGGAAGGTTCTTTAATACCCAGTTCTGCTTTTTCTTCTGCAGAAAGGATATGACCATATTTAATCAGCTCGCTGATTTCATCGGCTTCCAAAGTTTCGCGCTCAATAAGAGCTTCTGCAATAACATGCAGTTTATCAATATTATCAGACAGCAGTTTTTCAGTTGCTGCATAAGCATCTTCAATAAAGGAACGTACTTCCTTATCAATTTCTGCCGCAACCTCTTCACTGTAATCCTTATCACGGGCAATATCGCGGCCAAGGAATACCTGGTCCTGACGATGACCAAAGGTTACAGGTCCGATATTCTCACTCATGCCATACTCGCAGATCATCTGTCTTGCCAATGTAGTAGCACGCTGCAAGTCATTGCTTGCACCGCTGGAAATCTCTTTCAGCACCAGTGCTTCTGCTACACGGCCGCCCAGCAATACTTTAAGTTCATCCAGCATCTCACTGCGGGTTGCATAATATCTGTCCTCTTTAGGCAGGCTTAAAGTATAACCGCCTGCGCGTCCGCGCGGAATAATAGTTACCTTGTGCACGGGGTCAGTATTATCAAGCAGCATACCTACTACGGTATGACCGCCTTCATGGTATGCAGTAAGGCGCTTTTCCTTATCACTGATAACACGGCTCTTGCGTTCCGGTCCCATGATAACACGTTCTGCAGCTTCTTCCATTTCCGGCATGTTGATAACTTTTTTATTTTTGCGGGCAGTCATAAGTGCTGCTTCGTTAACCAGATTGCTTAAATCAGCACCGGTAAAACCGGGAGTACGCTGAGCAATAACATTGAGCTCAACATCCTGTCCGATGGGCTTGCCTTTAACATGCACTTTCAAAATTTCCTGACGTCCTTTAATATCAGGACGGTCTACAACAATCTGACGGTCAAAACGGCCAGGACGCAAAAGCGCAGGGTCAAGGATGTCCGGACGGTTAGTAGCCGCAATCATGATGATGCCTTCATCAGCACCAAAACCATCCATTTCAACCAACAACTGGTTCAAAGTCTGCTCGCGTTCATCATGACCGCCGCCAAGACCAGCACCGCGCTGACGGCCTACAGCATCGATTTCATCGATAAATACTATACAAGGAGCGCTTTTCTTTGCCTGTTCAAACAAGTCGCGTACACGGGATGCACCAACACCAACAAACATTTCTACGAAGTCGGAGCCGGAGATACTGAAAAACGGTACGCCTGCTTCACCGGCAACAGCCTTGGCAAGCAAGGTTTTACCGGTACCAGGAGGTCCATAAAGCAATACACCTTTAGGAATTTTTGCTCCCAATTCATTATACTTCTGGGGATGCTTCAGAAATTCTACAACTTCTTCCAGTTCCTGCTTAGCTTCATCAGCACCGGCAACATCCTTAAAAGTAACCTTTACCTTATCTTCATCATAACGGCGTGCACGACTTTTGCCGAAGTTCATCACACGTCCGCCGCCGCCATTGCTTTGATTCATCAGCAAGAACCACAAGCCTACAATAAGCAGCATAGGCAGCATAGAACTTAAGATCCCAGTCCACCAGGGCGGCTGCGGAGGAAGTTCTGCTCTGATTTCTACATTCTTGGCTTCAAGTCTGGAAATCAATGTGTCATCATCGGGCACAACAGTAGAAAACTCCTGTCCATCCTTTAATTTACCGCTGATAATATTATCAACAATAGTTACCTGTTTTATATCATCCTGCTGTACATGCTGTAAAAAGCTGGTATAGCTCATATCATCTTTTTTCTCAGTACCGCCGGAATAATAATCAAACATCCAGATCATGACGATAATAATCAGCAGATAAAAAGTTACGTTCTTAAAAAATTTATTCAAGTACGTATCCTCCTTCTACTAAAATTTACACTTTTTTATTATAGTATACTCTACTTGATTAAACAACTCTTATTTATTAGCTGCGTGCATAAACAGAGGATTTCAAAACACCGATATACGGCAGATTACGATAATCTCCTGCATAATCAAGACCATAACCTACAACAAATTCATCAGGAATTTTAAAGCCTACGTAATCAGCTTCCAAACCGTTAATTCTGCGTTCAGACTTATCACACAGCGCAACAGTCTTCAAAGAAGCAGGTTTCTGGATTTTCAGCATATTGCTGATAGCCGCAAAGGTTACACCGCTGTCGATAATGTCATCAATCAGCAGTACATGTTTACCAGCTATATTTTCGCTGATATCCAGTCTTACCTTTACACTGCCGGTAGTAGAAGTGCCGTCCCCATAAGAAGATGCCACCATAAAATCAACACGCAGCGGAATATCAATAGCTCTAGTTAAGTCAGTAGCAAACCAGGCTGCACCTTTGAGCAGGATAATTACTACTAAGTCTTTACCTTTATAATCTTCACTGATTTGTCTGCCCATCTCACTGACACGTGCGTCAATTTCTTCTTTAGTCAGTAAAACCTGTTTAATATCGTTATTCATTGTTCTGCTCCTTTGCTGTATATTCTATATCTAACCACAAATCATATTCTCCCGGCTGCCAGGCTCCGTTAGCAACGCCAAAAATTCCCAGAATCCTGCTGCCGCAGCATACCAGTAATTTACTGTCACGCTGCTGACGAGGAATTTTTCGATCGATAAAATAATCTTTCAGCTTTTTGCCGCCGCTGCCGCCATAAGGATAAAACCTGTCGCCGTTTTTACGGCATCGCACAGTTAATTTCTCATTTACAAGCTTTGCCGGATAGATTATATTCTTACCTGTCAAAACAGGCTTTTCCTGCAGTATTCTTACATGCAGGCTGCCAGTTTCTACCTGTACAACCATACCATCCTGTACAGGCAGCTGTACTTCAGACATTGCTTTCTGTACTACATTTACGTTCAACTGCTTAGAAAAAATGAGCTTTTCATACTCATACACTGCCTGTAACTTCTGCGGCAGCTGCAGTCGCTGTCCGCTCCTGTTATTCAAGCATAGCTTATCTAACGCTGCAGTATGCTTATAACCAAGCTCTGTTCCGCCAGCAGCAAAATAAGCCCTGCGCAACAGACGAGTTCGCACTGACATTGCTAATTCAGGCCAAGCACAAGTCGACAGCAACAGTTTATCCTGCTGCCAGCTTACTCTTTTGGAAAACTCCTGCTCTACCAGTGCAGCAAAATATTCTTCATCTTCCTGCAGAAGCTGCGCAGTCTGTATAAGAGCCTTCTTTATTTCAGGATTAAAATTCTGCTCCAAATACGGCAAAAGCTGCAGGCGGACTCTGTTGCGGGTATAATAAACATCGTCATTGCTGCTGTCATGACAGTAATTAACTTGCTGCAAGGTACAATAAGTTTCCAGTTCCGCTCTTGTTAAGCCCAAAAACGGCCGCAAAATACGTCCATTTCGCTCTGACATGCCGCTTAACCCTGCCGTACCAGCACCTCTCAGTAATTTTAACAGAATAGTTTCTGCCTGGTCATCACTATGATGGGCAGTAACAATCCAATTTGCTTTTACTTTATCAGCTTGTGCTTCCAGTGCCTGATAACGCAACGTTCTGGCAGCGTTTTCTACGGATATACCTGCCTGCTTACTGTATTGCAGTACATCTACATGCTGACAGCAAAATGCTAAGCTTCTTGCCTTGCAAAACTGCTCTACCATCTGCGCATCTCGCAGCGCTTCATCGCCTCGCAAGCCATGCTCCACATGCAGCACAAAAACGCGGCAATATTCTTCCTGCTCTAACTGGCACAAACCTTCTGCTAATGCCATAGAATCTGCACCGCCGCTGACAGCTGCCACAATGGTACTTCCGACAGGTATAGCTTTTTTCAGTGCCTTTGCGACTTTATTTATAATACGCTGCCCTTCCATAGGCCTCTCCTATGTAAAATAAAGGGCACCCTATAAGAGCGCCCCTCTTCACTATTATCTTTCGCGTCTGGCACCGCGGCCGCCGCGTTTTGATTCAGTATTACGTTTTAAATCCAGCATACGATCGTCGCTGTCTTTCAGGAATTTAGACAATTTATCTTCAAAAGAAAGAGTCGGCACAGTTCTTGCACTCTGCTGACGCATACCTCCGCGGCGTTCTCTGTTATCTGCCTGCGGACGCTGCGGTTTAGGCTGCGGAGCGGCAGGAGGCGGAGTAAGCTGCTTAATGGACAATCCGATTTTGCCGCGCTCGTCAATGGATAAAACTTTTACTTTTACTTTGTCATGTTCTTTCAGAAAGTCATGTACGTCTTTTACATAGACATTGGATACTTCAGAAATATGGATAAGACCCACTTTGCCTTCCGGCAGTTGCACAAACGCGCCAAAATTGGTGATGCCTGTAACTTCACCCTCTAAAATAGCACCTACTTCAAGTGACATTGAGAAAAAAATCCCCCTTAAAAAATCTTTATACTTAATCATTATACTCTTTGCAAAAACGCAGTGTCAACAGAATGTTCAAAATAGTATGGTATATTTTATCTGTTTCTCAACATTTATTTCAATCTCCTGAAAAAAGAAAAACAGCTTAATTAAAATTAAGCTGTTTTCTCATTATTTATTTTCCTGCGGCTTATCTTTATCCTTTTCATTTTCCACGATAAAGACAGGTATTTCATTTTTCTTGACCATGTTGTATTCTTCACGGGCAAGCTTTTCAATATAACCTGGATTCTGCAAATTTTGTTTTTCAGTTTCCAGTGCCGAATTTTTCTTTTCCATCTGCTCTACTCTTTGCTGAGTGGCTTCTTTTTCCTGTCTGATCTGATAAATCTGATATTCCTGCCGAGCTAAAATACCGATACAGATAATAGTAACCAGCAACAAAATAAGCTTGAACACACTCTTTTTACTTTTCTTCTGCTGTCTGCGTCTTACCATATCATGCACATCCTTTCGGCTACCTCAGACCATCACTCATCATCGACAGGACAAAAAATGCCCAGCTGTAAAAGCCGGGCATCCATTCAGAAAATTATTTTTTTGCAACAACGTCTTTGAAAGCTTTACCAGCTTTGAAAGCCGGAACTTGAGCTGCTTCAATGATAATTTCTTCACCAGTACGCGGGTTTTTGCCCATGCGTTCTTTACGAACACGAGCTTCGAAAGTGCCGAAGTCAATCAGTTGTACTTTGCCGTCAGCTGCAACTTCTTCTTTTACAGTGTCAAGAAATGCATTAACAGTCTTTTCAACGTCTTTTTTAGTCAGGCCAGTTTTTTCTGCTACTGCAGTAATTAATTCGGTTTTGTTCATCGTAAGATCCCCCTTAATTATTAAATTAAGTAAATAATTGTTAATATTTACATAACTTTACTAATACTCAATGACGTATACTCATGATATTATTCTACGTCAAAGCCTGTATTCCTTCAATCTACCGTGTTATTGTAACAAATGTCGCAAAAAAAATCCAGCTTATTTTTTATTTTTCTGCAACATAATCTTTTCCTGTTTTTTAGCTTCTGCCCAAAAAGCATCTAACTCTGCAAGAGAAAAATCTTCCCAGCTGCGGCCGCTGTTTTTCACTTGCTCTTCCACGTAATTAAATCTGCTGAAAAACCTATTGTTAGTACCATTTAAAGCAGCTTCCGGTTCAATTTTATTATGTCTTGCATAATTAACTATAGCAAAAAGCAAATCTCCCAATTCGCTTTCTGCTGCTGCCTTATCGCCAGCATGTAAAGCTTCTAACAATTCAGCAGTTTCTTCCTGTACTTTATTCCAAACAGCTTCTTTATTATCCCAGTCAAAACCAACCTTAGCAGCCTTGCCCTGCAGCTTATATGCTCTTAATAATGCAGGCAAGCCCTGTGATACACCATCAAGCACATGTGTACGTTCTGTTTTTTCCTGTTTTTTAATCTGTTCCCAGTTCTTCAAAACCTCGTCACTGTCTGCTACATCCAGATTGCCAAACACATGAGGATGACGGCGAATCAGTTTATCCGTTACTTCGTCAATAACTTCCTGCAAATCAAAGCGTCCTGCTTCCTTAGCCATCTGGGCATGGAACACAACCTGCATCAGAACATCGCCCAATTCCTCTCGCATACCTGCAACATCATCATTATCTACAGCTTCCATGAATTCATAAACTTCTTCTATCATATTGCTGCGAATGCTGGTATGTGTCTGTTCTCTATCCCACGGGCAGCCATCAGGTTCTCTCAATGTCTGCATAACATCTACCAGCGGCTGAATATCAACATCATCATAACCAGGCTCTTCAACAAATTCATATTCTTCCTGTTCTGGCTGCGGCATCATAGTTTCTTCTTTCTCCAACAGCGGCGGCACAAAAATACTGGTCAAATGATCAATATGCTGCTGTCTGTCCAGCTCATACAGCTTTATCGGACGACATTCTTCATCCGGCAAGCCAAGATTGCGCAGGAAATATATCTCATAATCATCATCAAGAGTTTCCATCAGTCCAAGTTTCAAGTCAGATGCAACCAGCTTGCTGTAGACCTGGGTAATCATCAGAGGATAATTACCGGCTTCAGCTACAGCACCAAAATCCTGCGCATCAATAATACGCAGTCCGGCAATAGGATCAATACCAAGTTCCACATATGCCAAATCCAAAAAGCTCATAGCCGGTTTAATGCAAACTTCGACACCCTGCTCTTTGCCGCGTCTGCGCAGCAATACTACAGTGCGTTCAGCAACCAGCGGACTGCCCGGCACAGCATATACCACATCAGTGTTTTCAGCCTGCTGCAGCACATGCGCAGTTATGTTATCATAAACCTCTTCAAAAGATTTTCCCTGTTCATAAAAATTATCACAAGAAGTAAACTGAACACCGCGCTTTTCCAGTTCTGCTACTGTAGGATGCACTGCTGTGCGCAAAATTACTTTTGCGCTGTTCTGCAAAAGCTCCATGGTTTCCAAGGATAAATTTCCGGCAGCACCGGGACCTAAACCAACTATCGTAACTTTACCCATTGTATACGCCTTCTTTCCTTATTATTTTAAAAACTTTCTTATAAGCGGCATTTCCCGCAGTTCTTTTTTATTGGTAATCCCCAAAATGAGCAACAGTACTGCATATAAAACTGCAGCAATAATTATCGCTGAAACATCTGCCAATGCTTTTAAAGGCAATACGCCTAATAAAAGCGGATGCAGGTAATGTACCGCAATACCCATCAGCAGAGCTGCACAGACAATCTTTGCTATAATCCGCCAGGGGAAGTATATTTTATATTTCCGTAAAACGAAAATATTTAAAGCCGTAGCCAGAGCAAAATTTATATTTGTCGCCCATGCCGCACCAGCAACATTATTTGCCGCATCAGTTAAAAACCATACCGCTGCCACTTTAGCCGCAATGCCGCACAGCATATTCAGCATCGGCACATTAATGATACCAATGCCCTGCAATACACCGGTACTAATCTGGTGCATACCTAAAAGCCAGATAGCAGGACCGGAATGCATAATAGCTGTAGCTGCTTTTGCTGTTCCATATAAAAGCAGTGAAATCGGCTCAGCCAAGACACTCATTCCCACTGCCGCCGGTACAGTAAGCAAGCAGCATAATTTCATCGCAGTAGAGGCTTTTTGTTCAATGCTGCTGCGAGCCTGCAGAATTTTTGCTTCCGAAACAGCAGGCACAAGGCTTGCAGCCAGCGACATGGTAGGAATGGTCGCCATCATCAGCAAAGGCTGCGCCATCCCCGCTAGGTAACCAAACAAAGTAGTAGCTTCATCAACGGCAAAACCACTGGCAACCAGCCTGTTAGGCACAAGCAGCATATCGATACTGCTGCTTATCGGCACCATAATATTAGCACAGGAAACCGGCAAAGCCAGCAGCATAAGTCTTTTTACTATACTGAAAGCACTGTCCTTTTGCACTGCTGGCTGCAATTGACCTTCCTGCATCTGCCAATGCTTTTTGTACTTGCAGTAAAAAAAGCTTAATACAATTAAACCGGTAACACCGCCAGGAACAGCACCGAAAGCTGCTCCGGCAGCCGCATATTCCAGTCCGTAGGGCAGCAGCCAATATGCCAGCAGTACCATGGTCATTACACGGATCAGCTGCTCAAGAATCTGCGAAACCGCTGGCGGCGTCATCAGCTGATGACCCTGGAAAAACCCGCGGAAGCAAGCCAGTATCGTTGAAAAGAATACAGCTGGCGTTAAAGCAATTAAACCATAATAAGCACGCGAATCACTGATAATATTATTTTCAACCAGCCATCCTGCCGCTGCAAATAATGAACCGGCAAACAGCATTCCCGTAGCCGCCATCAAAACCAGCGATACTCTAAATACCCGCCGTACATTGTAATAATCATTACGAGCTATTTTTTCTGCAACAATAATCGAAATAGCAATAGGAATTCCTGCTGATGAAACAGCCAACAGCAGCAGATAAACCGGATATGCCATCTGATAAAGTCCGATACCCTCTCCCCCTAATAAACGGGAAAGCAGGATACGATTAAACGAGCCTATAACCTTGACCGTAAGTCCGGCCAGCGTCAGAATAGCGGCTCCGCGTAAAAACTTATCACTGCTCATAACGAATTCCTTTCTGCTTAATTCTACTAATCAAGCTAATTACAAAATTTCAGTATAACCTACTGTTTTTCTTTTACACCAACTAACTGAGGCAATCGTTTTTCCAGCCAGTCCAAAGGTTTAATATCACATCCCGCAGTCTTAAAAATCAGCTGCGGCTCTTTGCCATTTTTAAAAGTCATCCTGCCCTGATATTCCTTCAGCAAACCAAGCACAGCCTCTGAATCAACTGTAGCATGTTCACCAAAAGTAATACGCAGCTCACTGGGACGGACACTAATACCACGTATCTTAATTAAACGGCACAACCCACGCAACGCAGCAATACGCCAAAGAGCTTCTACCTCTGCCGGCGGATTGCCAAAACGGTCGATAATCTCATCCATCAAATCATCACGTTCATTATACCGCATTTCGGCAAAACGTCGATACAGCTCCATTTTATAACGCGGATCTGCAATATAACCGTCAGGAATATATGCTTCCACTTCAATTTCCAGCACAGGCTCAGGCTCATAGACATTCTTATCTGTACCATTTTTCAGCCTGTTAATAGTCTGTTCCAGCATTTCGCAATAAGCCGCAAAGCCAATTCCCGTTATATGTCCATGCTGCTGCGGTCCCAAAAGATTGCCGGCACCGCGTATTTCCAAATCGCGCATGGCAATTTTAAAACCTGCACCAAGTTCGGTAAAGTCACGGATAGCCTGTAATCTTTTTTCAGCGATTTCACTGAGAGCCTTATTAGGCTTATAGACAAAATAAGCATAAGCAAGACGGCTGCTACGTCCTACACGTCCGCGCATCTGATACAGCTGCGAAAGTCCAAAGTTTTCTGCACCATCAATAATAATTGTATTAGCCAGCGGTACATCCAGTCCGTTTTCTACAATAGTAGTACACAGCAAAACATCGCAGGTACCTTCATAGAAGGCTACCATAGCATCTTCCAAAGCATCCTCGCTCATCTGACCATGAGCAATCTTAATGCTGATACCAGGCACAAGCTTGCGCAGCTTGCCTGCAATAGCTTCCAGGCCGCTGACCCTGTTATGAATATAATAGATACGTCCGCCGCGGCGCAGTTCACGTTCCAGAGCTTCCTTAATCATACCGTCGTTATATTCTGCCACAAATGTTTCTACCGGCAGTCTGTCCTCCGGCGGCGATTCTATAACACTCATATCACGACTGCTTACCAACGCCATGTGCAAAGTACGCGGGATAGGTGTCGCCGACAGAGTTAATACATCGATACCTGTACGCCATTTCTTGATTTTTTCCTTTTGAGCAACGCCAAAGCGCTGTTCTTCGTCAATAATCAAAAGACCTAAATCACGAAAAACAATATCCTGCTGCAGCAAGCGATGTGTACCAATTAGAATATCAACGCGGCCTTCTTCCAGACGCGCAATAATTTCTTTCTGCTCTTTTGCCGTGCAAAAACGGTTAAGCATGGCTACATTTACACCAAAACCATTCATGCGCTCAGAAAAAGTAAGATAATGCTGCTGCGCCAAAACAGTAGTCGGTACCATAACGGCAACCTGTTTGCCATCCATAACAGCTTTAAAAGCAGCTCTGATAGCAACTTCTGTCTTGCCATAGCCAACATCACCGCATAGTAATCTTTCCATAGGCTGCGGCTTTTCCATGTCAGCCTTGATTTCCTTTATCGCCCGCAATTGGTCCGGTGTTTCTTCATATGGGAATTTATCCTCAAACTCCTTCTGCCATTGGGTATCCTGAGCAAAAGCATGTCCAGGCATAATCTGCCGCTGAGCATATAAACGCAAAAGCTCCTCTGCCAGTTCAGTAATCGCTTTAGCTGCCTTAGCTGTAGTACGTTTCCAATCCGCACCGCCCATTTTAGACAGTCTGGGAACTGAACCTTCATTGCCCACGTATTTATGCAGCATGCCTACCTGGTCTACCGGTACATACAGCTTATCATCACCGGCATAAGCCAGCAGTAGATAATCTCTGTGTACTCCGTCGACAGCGACATTTTCAACACCTATATAACGGCCGATGCCATGAACCTTATGAACAACATAATCACCGGCTTTGATATCAGAGAAATACTCTAACTGCTTACCCTGATTTTTGCTGTGCAGCCGCTTCCGCTTCTGCATTCCGAAAATATCACTTTCTGTAAGCAGCAGCCAGTCTTCGTCCCAGAAACGGAAACCATGGTCAAGCTCACCAAACATTACATTAACGCATCCTGACTGTACAGCATTTTCAGCATAAACGGCTTGCAAACCATAATTTACTAAGTTATCAGCAAAGCCGCGTGCCTTGATACTGCTGCTGAGCATAATCACCGGCGTAATTCCATCACTGAGCCAACCATGCAAATCTTCCTGCAGCATGGCAATATTTTTATTATAAGGAGCAACTCCGCGTACCGGTATATTTATTGACGGCAGCTCACGCAGGTAGCTATGGGCCAAAGCCGATACCAATACAGCCGCATGTTCCCCGCACAACTCTACTAACTGCTGGCAGCTGAATAAATCTTCTGCATAATTTTTATTTTCCTTATCCAGCTTTTCCAGCATGGAAAAAGTTTTTACAGGTTCATCAATAATGATAAGAGTATCTTTACTGCAGTAATCAAATAATGAGGCAGTACAATTTGTTGCTTCACTTACTTTCAGCGGAACTATTTTAACTTCGTCAAAGCTTTGTAAGCTGCGCTGGCTTTCCAGCTCAAAGCTGCGCACAGCATCAATCTCATCATCAAACCATTCAATCCTTACAGGTCTGCTGCTGTTGATAGGATAGATATCCATGATATCGCCGCGCAAACAAAATTGTCCTAAGGCATCTACCTGATCCGTACGCTCATAACCGTACTCTATCAGCTGCTTCACCAGTTCCTGCTGTTCGCAAATTTCGCCAGCTTTTACTAATATTTGCTTATCATCAATACTGCCGGGAGAAAACTGCTTCTGCTGCCACGCTTCTGCAGTAATGAAAACAATACCTTTTTCTTCACCCTTTAAAAAGCGCAGTGCTGCTGTACGCCCCGCCTGCAGTTCCAGACTTTGCGTTTCTGCCTGCACGCGCGGCAAATCAACAGGATACAGCTCCTGCATGGGCAGGTCAGGATATAAATAATTCAGTTCTCTTCTGTAAGCGCGCATCTCCTCACGGGTAGCTACAAACAGCGCCAAGCTTCCGCTGCCTCCGCACGCCTTGTCCAGCACAGACAAAAAGACCGACTTGTTGCTGCCTGACAACCCGGTTAAAACACACGCCTGTTGTTGTTCATGATAAGCTGCAGCCTGCTGAATTTCTTTTAGCTCAGTCAGCTTATCAGTTAAAATATTTTTCATAAGGATATCCAGACTTCCATCACTTAATATCTAAAAAAGGGTTTTAGCAGTAAGCTAAAACCCTTGTATTCCTAATCTTACAGTTTAACTGCAAAATCTTTCCGGTCAAAGCTGTGAATAGCATCAACAAATCTTACAGTACCGGTTTTATATCTGGTGGAGATGGTATGAGTACGTACACCGCCGCCAAAATAACGCAGTCCGGTAAGCATATTGCAGTTAGTAATAGCGGTTGCAGTAAACATGCAGTCATCGCCTTTTACCAAATCATCCAAAGTAAGTACTTTGTTGCAGTCCGCAATGCCCATTTCCAGGCAGCGTTTTACCTGTGCATCATCTTCCGGGCACAGTTTAGCCTGCATATCGCCGCCTAAGCATTTAATAGCAACTGCAGCCAGTACACCTTCAGGAGCACCACCGCGACCGATATACATATGTACGCCGGTACCTTCAATGCCCGCATTAACGATGGGGTTTACGTCACCGTCAGTAATCAGCTGAATACGTGCACCAGCACTGCGGATTTCATCCATAATGCCATAATGACGTTCACGGTCCAGTAAAACTACATTCAAATCAGAAACTTCACGGTCCAAAGCTCTGGCAACACGCTGCAGATTTTCCTTAACGGGAGCGTTGATATCGATGCAGCCTTTAGCACGCGGGCCAACTGCGATTTTATCCATATACATATCAGGAGCATGCAGCAGGCATCCTTTCGGTGCGATAGCGATAACAGCGATAGCGCCAGGTTGTCCTTTAGCTACCAGGTTGGTACCTTCAACAGGGTCTACGGCAATATCTACAGCCGGGCCGCCTGCACCAACTTCTTCACCAATGTACAGCATCGGTGCTTCATCCATTTCACCTTCGCCGATAACTACGGTACCGCTGATATTTACGGTATCAAACATTTTACGCATTGCATCTACAGCCAGTTGGTCGGCTCCGTTCTTATCGCCTCTGCCAACACTGCGTCCGCAGGCAATAGCAGCTGCTTCTGTAACACGTACAAATTCCATGGAAAGTTCTCTGTTCATTATTTACATCACTCCTTGAGGAAAATTCAGACATCTCTTTTTATTATGACACTTTCAGCATATTTACGCAACTGTAAAAACTACGCCAAAATCCTCATCAGCAAATTAGCCATAATCTGCAGCGGCCAAATAAAGACTATATACAACAGCAACAGACTGAATAAAACAGTTACCACTGAACGTTTAAAGTCAATCAAATAGACAACTTCCAATGACCGCATCAAAAGATACAGCATCCAGCAGAAGCCCGTTGCAACAATAACGGCCAGCAACACCAAGCCTGCCAATCCCAGCTTGCCTGCCAGCAATGATACTGGCGTCAACAGCAGAAGCGGCAGCGTAGTATAGCCTAAAAGACAAATCAATCCTTTTGGATCACCTGAAACTGCCCCAAAAGTTTCCAATATCCCGTGCAGCAAAAAACCGTACAGAGTCAATGCCGTACCTAAAATCATAACACTGGCAATAATTATAGCAAAACGCACTTCCAGCGGCTGTTCCAGCAGCCAGACATTAGTGGCAACTCCGGCAAAAAAACCTGTGCTCATCGCAAAATACCATGCACTGCGCCACAGACAAGGCTTTTTTACCAGCACTGTCATACCGGCTTTAGTATCAAAAAGCACATCGAAGGTCTTTCTTCTCATCAGTTATCACCTCTCTGCTCTCGGTGATACTCCCTGCTGCGCAGCACCAGTTAATTGCTGCAAAAGCTGTCCTTTAATACTGTTTGCTATTTCAGCAGATAAAAACAGTTCCCAAGGCTGCTGTTTTGCTTTCTCTTTAACAGGAGGCATGCCTTGGATGCCTGCTAATTTACCAGCTTCTGCCAGCGCATCATAATAATTGCCTATTTCATCTACCAGACCAACATTCTTAGCCTGCTGTCCTGTATAAATGCGTCCGTCAGCCAGCTGCCTTACTTTAGAGGCATCCATCTGTCTGCCCACTGCTACAGTAGCAATAAAGCTTTCATAAATTTCATTGACAATATTTTGCAGAATTATTTTTTCTTCTGCAGTCATCGGTCTGTCATTGCTTAAAATATCCTTGTAAGGACCGCTTTTAATCTTTTCACTGGTAATGCCAATTTTTTTATACAGTTCTTCAGTATTCATGTAAGGCATATATACACCTATGCTGCCGGTAAGAGTAGTAGCATTGGCGTAAATTTTATCACTGCAGCAGGCCGCAATCCAGTAAGCGGCAGAAGCACCCATATCTCCCATAGCTGCTACAATCGGCTTCTTGGTTTCTGTTTTAAAACGCAGCAGCTCTCTGCTGATTTCCTCAGCCGCAGTTGCACTGCCGCCGCCGGAATCAATACGCAGTACAAGTGCTTTAACACTGTCATCGGCAGCTGCTTCTCTGATCTGCTTCATAATACTGCCGCTGGTAACACCGGAAGCCTGTCCAAAAAGATTTTCCTCTGCGGAGCCGCTCATAATGGTTCCCTCTATGTCAATTACTGCTACTCTGTCCTGCACAGTTACAACTTCATCATTATTATTGCCTTTGAGCAAGGATACCACGAAGCTAAGTACAGCAAGCAGCAATATTGCGCTTACAAAAAACTTTTTCAGCATTGTTTACCTCCTATAATACTAAACAAAAACAAAAGCAGACTGCATTAAAGCAGCCTGCTTTGCCTTTAAATTAATTTTACTGCTTTTGTTCCCGCAAAGCAGCTGCAATGAAATCACGGAACAGCGGATGGGGATTAGTAGGACGAGATTTAAATTCCGGATGGAACTGAGCACCCAGGAACCAGGGATGTACGTCCTGCGGCAGTTCAACAATCTCTACCAGACGACCGTTCGGCAGTGTACCACCGATTACAAGGCCATTCTTAATGATTTCTTCACGGAAAGCGTTATTAAATTCATAGCGATGACGATGACGTTCATAAATGAGTTCTTCACCATAAGCTTTCTGAGTAAGGGTACCTGGGTAAACTTTGCACGGATACAGACCCAGACGCATGGTACCACCCATATCTTCAACATCAACCTGTTCAGCCATCAAATCAATTACAGGGTATTTAGTCTGAGCATCAAACTCGGAGCTGTTGGCATTTTCCATGCCACATTTATGACGCGCATATTCAATTACGGCACATTGCATACCAAGGCAGATACCAAAGAACGGGATCTTGTTTTCACGTGCATATTGAATAGCTTTAATCTTGCCTTCAATACCACGGTCACCAAAACCGCCAGGTACGAGAATACCGTCAACATCAGCCATAACTTCAGACATTTTTACGTCTGCGCCTTCAATGGTTTCTGCATTAACCCATTTAATTTCCAGTTCTGCTTCATTAAACACAGCAGCATGACGCAGGGATTCAGTAATACTAATGTAAGCATCCTGTAATTCTACATATTTGCCTACTACGGCAATAGTTACTTTCTTGTCGTATTTTTTCAAAATACGTGCTACCATATCATGCCAGCCGGACATATCTTTCGGACGGTCTTCTACATCAAGCTTTTTCAATACGATAGTATCAAGACCCTGTTCTTCCATTAACATAGGTACTTCATAAATACTCTTAGCAGTCAGGTTCTGGATAACTGCATCCGGGTCAACATCGCAGAACATAGCCATTTTTTCGCACATATCTTTGGAGATTTCTTTTTCACTGCGGCAAACGATGATATCAGGAGAAATACCGATGCTGCGCAGTTCTTTAACGCTATGCTGAGTCGGTTTTGTTTTCAGTTCGCCGGCAGCAGAAATGTACGGAACCAAAGTTACATGGATGTACAAAACATCGCTTTTGCCAACTTCTTTCTTTACCTGTCTGATTGCTTCCAGGAACGGTAAGCTTTCAATATCACCAACGGTACCACCAATTTCAGTAATAACGAAGTCTGCATTGTCTTCACGGCCTACGCGGAAAACTCTTTCTTTGATTTCGTTAGTAACATGAGGAATTACCTGCACGGTACCGCCAAGATAATCGCCGCGGCGTTCTTTATTAATTACGGACTGATAAATCTTACCAGCGGTCACATTAGAACCTTTGGAAAGATTGATGTCAATAAAACGTTCATAGTGGCCCAAATCCAGGTCAGTTTCAGCACCGTCATCGGTAACGAATACTTCACCATGCTGGTACGGGCTCATGGTGCCGGGGTCAATATTGATATACGGGTCGAATTTTTGAATAGTAACTTTAAAGCCACGACTTTTCAGCAAGCGGCCTAAAGAAGCAGCAGTAATGCCTTTGCCCAAAGAAGAAACTACACCGCCAGTTACAAAAATATATTTTGTCATTTTAATTCCCATCCCTTTCTTTCCACAGAATCAAATGATTATTACATTCTTTCAGGTGCGGATACACCAAGTATACCAAGTGCATGTCTGATAACATGACCTACTGCTTTAACCAATGCAATACGGGCCTGCTGTACATCACTGTCAACACCGAGGATGCGGCATTGATTATAGAAGGAATGGAACAGTCCTGCCAGTTCATGTACATAGTGTGCAACACGATGTACTGCTCTTTCTTTAGCAGCAGCAGCAATCAGTTCAGGATATTCGCCTAATTTTTTAATCAATTCCAGTTCACATGCTTCAGTCAATACGGACAGCTTCAGTTCTTCAGCCGCTGCCGTAGTAATACCAGCTTCTTTCAGCTGACGCATAATGCTGCAAATACGAGCATGAGCATATTGAATATAGTAAACAGGATTTTCGTTAGATTTTTCTGCAGCCAGTGTCAAATCAAAATCAAGCTGACTGTCGATAGAACGCATGACAAAGAAGAAACGGGCAGCATCAGTGCCAACTTCTTCAATCAGCTCATTTAAAGTGACGCTCTGACCGGTACGTTTGGACATTTTTACCAGCTCGCCGTTACGATACAGACTTACCATTTGCAGAATCAGCACTTCCAGCTGTTCCGGTTTGTAGCCTAAAGCGCCAACAGCAGCCTTCATTCTGGCAATATAGCCATGGTGATCTGCGCCCCACAGATTGATTACACGGTCAAAACCACGGGCAAATTTATTCTGATGATAAGCAATATCAGCAGCAAAATAGGTAGGAATACCATTATCACGGATAACAACACGGTCTTTATCATCGCCATGTTCAGTAGCTTTAAGCCACAGTGCACCGTCTTTTTCATATACATAGCCGCGTTCTTTCAGCAGTTCGCAGGCTTTAGTAATAGCATCTGCATCATGCAGGCTTTGTTCACTGAACCATACATCAAAATGTACATTGAATGCTTCCAGGTCTTCTTTCAATGCAGCGAGCTTTTCTTTTAAAGCAATGGTACGGAACTGCTGCAGTCTTTCAGCCTCATCCATATGGAGGAATTTATCACCATAGATGCGTACGATTCTTTTAGCAGTTTCTACAATATCATAACCATGATAACCGTTTTCAGGGAATTCTACCTGCTGGCCTAATTCTTCCAGATAACGGGCATTAACAGAAGCTGCCAGATTGTTAATCTGATTGCCAGCATCGTTAATATAATATTCACGGGTAATATCATAACCGGCAGCTTTCATCAGATTAGCCAGTGCACTGCCAACGGCAGCTCCGCGTCCATGACCAACGTGCAGCGGACCTGTCGGGTTGGCACTTACATATTCCAGCTGGATTTTTTCTTTGCAGTCATTCTGCAGATTACCATAATTTTCACCGGCAGCGATAATATTTGCCAGCATATCATACATCCAATCCTGCTTCAAATAAAAATTAATAAAGCCAGGGCCGGCAATTTCAGTTTTTTCAATATAAGCACATTCCAGATTATCAGTTACAGCTTGGGCAATCATGCGCGGATTGCATTTCAAGCTGCGTGCAGACTGCATCGCAAAGTTAGTGGCAAAATCACCGAACTCTTTTTGCGGCGGCACCTCCAAAAGTACCTCCGGCAGTTCTCCTGCTTTTACAGTTCCCTGAGCAATGGCTTTCTGTGCAGCTGCCACGATGGCTTCTGCCAGTACCTGTTTGATATCCACTATACTTCTTCCTCCTTGATGTCTATTATAATCTTCATATCTCCATAAGGCTTGCCATCCTGCGACAGCGTATATTCTATATCAATATGCCAGGAACCATCTCCGCTTTCCGTATACAGGTAGCGAGTAAAGGTTTCCAATGGTATATCAAGATACGGCGTTTTATAGGCACTTCTGTCCGTATATCCTTTGAAAAACTCCTGTCTGTGTTCCAGACTGCCGTTGCGGATAATAACTACTCTTTCTTCATCCCATTTCAGTGTAGTCTTAGTTCCTTCCAGTCCGGTTTCAGCCGGCTCATCATAAAAAACGTACTTTTTGCCGTTTTTTTCTGCCATACTGCCGGTATAAACATGTCTTGTTTGCTGCTCTTCCTGCCCGTCTTTCATGACGCTGGCAATACAAATTTTTACAGATTTCATAAGAATTACTTCCCCGCAAACACGATTAGAGCCTGCCCACTTTTCGTTCAGTACCTTATGATCGAAAAGGAGCAAGCTCCCAAAAGATTTTTGTCAATTTAATGCATAAAGCAATAAAAAAGACCTTTTATATTCTTCAATATTATATAACAGCTGGTAAAGCCAGTCAAGAAAAGGATATTTCTGTTATATTTTCCCAGCTTGTGTCATGAGCACTTGTAACATCCTGCTTTTTTTGTGTATAATATTAGAATATTATTGTTATTATTGGAGGGTGTTGTTATGCAACAAGATTGGGGCCTAATCTGTGCGTTTGGCCTATATTTTCTAATGATGTTCGGCATGGGTGTTTATCACATGCGCAAGGAGCAGGATCTGGAAGGTTATGTACTCGGCGGCCGTAAAGTAGGTCCATGGGTATCCGCTATGAGTGCAGAAGCTTCCGATATGAGCGGCTGGATGCTGATGGGTCTTCCCGGTTATGCTTATGTTGCCGGTGTCAGCGCATTCTGGATTGCTATCGGCCTGGCACTTGGTACATTTTTAAACTGGATAATCGTAGCAAAAAGACTGCGTGTCTACACTAAGATTGCCAACGATTCCATTACTCTGCCCGACTTTTTTGAAAATCGTTTTCGTGATAAGAGTAAAGTTCTGCGTATAATTTCCGCAATCTTCATTTTTATTTTCTTCCTTATTTATACTGCTTCCGGCTTCGTTGCCGGCGGACGCCTTTTTAATACCGTTCTCGGCGTACCTTATTTTGAATCACTGCTGATTACTGCCGGCATCGTTATCTTCTATACCTTTACCGGCGGCTATATTGCAGTTTGCCGTACTGACTTTGTGCAGGGCATAATGATGTTCTTTGCTATCATCATTGTACCGATGACTGGTATCATCTATGCTGGCGGACCCACCGCTGCTTTTGATTCTTTATATAATCTTAATGCCAATTACTTCAATTTCTTCACCGATGCTACCGGCGTAACTTTAAGCTTTACTGCTATTCTTTCTCTGTTAGCTTGGGGCCTTGGTTATTTTGGTCAGCCGCATATTCTCGTACGTTTCATGGGTATCAGCTCCGCTAAAGAAATCCCCCGTGCAACAAATATTGCTATGGTCTGGGTTGTTTTCTCCCTGTTTTTTGCTGTAACTGTCGGCCTGGTAGGACGTGTAGTATTAGGCGACAGCCTGCAGGGCGTAAATACTGAAACTGTCTTCATGGTAATGAACAATAAATTCTTCGTTTCCTTTATGGCAGGTATCATCACCTCTGCAATCTTAGGTGCAATCATGAGTACCTCTTCCAGTCAGCTCCTGGTTACTGCTTCTGCTGTTTCCACAGACTTTTATCAGGCTCTGCTGCGTAAAAACGCTAACCCCAAAGAACTCTTAGTCGTAAGCCGCGTTGCTGTTATTTTGGTTTCTGCCTGCTCTTTGGCTATTGCAGCTAACCCTAATAACCTTATCCTTGATCTGGTTGCCTATGCCTGGGCCGGCTTTGGTGCTTCCTTCGGCCCGCTGGTACTGTTCTCTCTCTTCTGGCGCCGTATGACACTGCGCGGCGCTATTGCCGGCGTATTCTTCGGCGGCAGTACCGTACTGGTTTGGAAAGAATTCTTTGCCTACACTGGTATTTATGAGATCCTGCCCGGCTTCATCGTTTCCTGCCTGGCTATTTACCTGTTCAGCATTACTGACAAAGAACCGCCTGCAGAAATCGTCAAGGATTTCGATGTGGCAAAAAAACATCTCGCAAATTTAGAAGACTGCGAATAATATTCAAATATATTTATCAGACGCTTGCTATACAGCAAGCGTCTTTTTTATTTTGCTGCATATTATTTTAACTGGATTTAACATTTAGCTAATATTTTCTTAACAATTACAGGATATACTAAGCCTGTAATCAAGAAAGAAACACTTCAAGGAGGACTGTAAATAATGAAATCTGGTAAAATTATAGCTTTAGGTCTGGCAGCAATGTGTGCATTCGGAGCATGGGGCTGCGGTAATGATAAAAAGGATGCTACTCCTGCAAACAGCGGCAAAATCGTTGTAGTTTCAAGAGAAGACGGCAGTGGTACCCGCGGTGCTTTCATCGAACTGTTCGGTATTGAAAAGAAAGGCCAAGACGGTAAAAAAGTTGATACTACCACTGAAAATGCATCCATCACCAACAGCACCGCTGTTATGATGACCACCGTAGCAGGCAACAAAGACGCTATCGGCTACATTTCCTTAGGTTCCTTAAACGACAGCGTTAAAGCTCTGAAAATTGATGGTGCTGAAGCAAGTGCAGCAAACATTAAAAACGGCTCCTACAAAATTGCTCGCCCCTTCAATATCGTTACTAAAGGCGATGTAAAACCGGCTACTCAAGACTTCATGGCATTCATTATGTCCAAAGAAGGCCAGCAGGTTGTTTCCGCTAACGGTTATATCGGCGACGACAAAGCTGCTCCGTACAAAGGAAGCAAACAAAGCGGCAAAATCGTTGTTGCTGGTTCCTCTTCTGTAACTCCGGTTATGGAAAAACTTAAAGAAGCATACAAGAAAGTAAATCCTGATGTAAACATCGAAGTTCAGCAAAGTGACTCCACCACCGGTGTTAAATCTGCTATCAGCGGTATCTGCGATATCGGTATGGCTTCCCGTGAACTGAAAAAGAGCGAAATTGATGCAGGCGTTAAAAACACTGTTATCGCTACCGACGGTATTGCAGTTATCGTTAACAAAGACAGCAAAGTTAACAACCTGACCAAAACTCAAGTAGCTGATATCTTCACCGGTAAAGTTACCGAATGGAGCAAACTGTAATAGTTAAACTTCAAAAGAATAACTGCTTTTTAAAGGTTACCTGCAAAGGTAGCCTTTAATTATAAGCAGTACAAATTTAGTTTATTCTGCTTTGAAATATATGTGAGGTTCTATGAATAAAGGAAAAGAAAAAATAATGCACTGGGTATTTCTGATGGCAGCCTGCGCTTCCATCGCCCTGGTAGCAATGATATGCATCTTCCTGTTTGCCAACGGCCTGCCCACTATCGGCAAGATTGGCGTTACAGATTTTATACTGGGTGAAAAATGGCGTCCTAACAACGATATCTACGGTATCCTGCCAATGATTTTGGGCAGTATTTATGTTACTATCGGCGCAATCTTAACTGGCGTGCCTATCGGTCTTTTTACAGCAATTTTCATGGCTCGCTTCTGTCCGCCTTTTTTCTACAGATTTCTTAAACCATCAGTCGAACTTCTGGCTGGTATTCCTTCTGTAATTTACGGTTTCTTCGGCTTAGTTATCATGGTACCTTTTATCCGTGATAATTTCGGCGGTACCGGCAGCAGTATGCTGACAGCTTCTCTGCTTCTCGGCATGATGATTCTGCCTACCATTATCAGCGTAGCAGAAGCTGCTCTGAGAGCAGTTCCCAACAGCTATTATGAAGGCGCGTTAGCTCTTGGCGCAGGTCATGTTCGCAGCGTATTCTTTACTATCGTTCCTGCTGCCAAATCCGGCATCATGGCAGGTGTTATCCTTGGCATCGGCCGTGCCATCGGTGAAACTATGGCGGTAATCATGGTTGCCGGCAACCAGGCACGTATGCCTCAGGGTCTGCTGGAAGGTGTTCGTACCATGACCACCAACATCGTTATCGAAATGGGTTACGCTGCTGACCTTCACCGTGATGCTTTAATTGCTACGGCAGTAGTACTCTTTATCTTCATTCTTATTATCAATCTGACATTCTCCTATCTTAAAGGAAAGGTGGTACAGCAATGAATAATCTTTCCAGCCGACTGCGCAAAACCTTGTACAGTTATGGTACCGAACCCTCTGCCATCTTACTTTTAATATGTGTCTGGGGTTCTGCTATCGCAACCTTTCTGACTCTGGCATTCCTGCTGCTGTATATTCTCTGGCAAGGTCTGCCCAATATCACACCTGATTTATTCGCATTAGAATATAATACACAGAACGTTTCTCTGTTCCCCGCTTTAGTGGATACAGTAATCATGGTAGTAATGGCTTTGGCTATGGCTACACCTTTAGGCATCTTCGCCGCAATCTATCTGGTGGAATATGCTAAACGCGGCAACAAAATGGTAAATATTGTCCGTGTTACTGCCGATACTCTTTCCGGTATTCCTTCCATTGTTTACGGTCTTTTCGGTATGCTGTTTTTCGTTACCTACCTTAAAATGGGTTACTCTCTGCTGGCAGGCTCCTGTACAGTAGCTATCATGGTACTGCCGCTGATTATGCGTACCACTGAGGAAGCTCTGAAATCCATACCTGACAGCTATCGTGAAGGCAGCTACGGTTTAGGCGCAGGCAAGCTGCGTACTGTATTCTCTATCGTACTTCCGTCTGCTATTCCCGGTATACTGGCCGGCATCATTCTCAGTATCGGCCGTATCGTAGGCGAAACTGCAGCCCTCATCTATACTTCCGGTACTGTAGCCGCTCTGCCTACCAATATTCTTTCTTCCGGACGTACTTTGGCAGTGCATATGTACGTACTGGCCAGTGAAGGTCTCTTTATGCAGCAGGCCTACGCTACTGCAGTAGTCCTCGTAATTATCGTCATCTGCATTAATGCCGCTTCCGGTTATCTGGCACGCAAACTTATGAAGGGAAATTAATAACATGCAAGATAAGATTACCATTGAAAACTTAAATTTGTATTACAGCGATTTTCACGCTTTAAAAAATATCAACATGCACATCAAAGAAAAGGAAATTACTGCTTTCATCGGCCCATCCGGCTGCGGTAAATCTACTTTGCTTAAATCTTTAAACCGCATGAACGACCTTGTAGAAGGCTGCCGCATTACCGGCAACGTTCTCTTAAACGGCGAAAACATTTTCCATACCGAAGATGTCAACCTGCTGCGTAAACGCGTAGGCATGGTATTCCAAAAACCTAATCCTTTTCCGATGAGCGTTTATGACAATATCGCTTTCGGACCGCGTACGCACGGTATTCACTCCAAATCCAAACTTGACGAAATCGTAGAAGAATCTCTGCGTAAAGCAGCTATCTGGGAAGAAACCAAGGATCGTCTTAATAAAAGTGCTCTCGGTTTCTCCGGCGGCCAGCAGCAGCGTCTTTGCATTGCACGCGCACTGGCAGTACAGCCTGAAGTTCTGCTGATGGACGAACCCACCTCTGCTCTTGACCCGATTTCTACTTTAAAAATCGAAGACCTGGCTTTGGAACTGAAAAAAGACTATACCATTGTTATCGTTACCCATAATATGCAGCAGGCAGCCCGTATCTCTGATAAAACCGGCTTCTTCCTTTTGGGTGATTTGATTGAATTTGATAAAACCAGCGAATTGTTTGCTAATCCGCATAATCCCAAAACAGAAGAATATATTACCGGTCGTTTCGGCTGATAACTGAGAAAATAGGTGAAGAAATGAACAGAGTATTTTATGTAAACGAATTAAACAGCTTAGTTGAAAACGTACATACCATGGGTGTCGATGTTCTGGCAACCCTGGATAAAGTAATTAAAAACCTGGAAAACAAAGATGCTGCTTTAGCACAGCAGATTATGGCCAACGATGATTATTTTGATAACGAAGAATTAGCTATCGAAAAACAGTGCTTTAAACTGCTGTTGCTGCAGGCACCTGTAGCCAGCGACCTGCGTGAAATCGCTTCTATCTTGAAGCTTGTAGGTGACTTGGAACGCATTGCTGACCACTGCAGCGATATCTCCCAATATACTCTCAACCTTACCGAAATGAAGCCCGCTCCGCTGCCGGCAGATTTCCTGGAAATGATGAAGCTGATGCGCTCTATGGTAAGCGACAGTATTACTGCTATCCACGGCAACGATGCAGAACTGGCACAAAAAATTATTGATACTGATAACAAAGTTGATACCTACTTCCACAGTCTGCGCGGTAATCTGACCGCACTGATGCAGGACAAACCGTATTTTGTTCCTCAGTATGTAAATTACCTGATGATTGCCAAATACGTTGAACGTATCGCCGACCATGCTACCAACATTGCAGAATGGGTAATCTACATCGTTAAAAACGAACTGCAGAATTAAACTAAAATAACCTCTTAGGAGGTTATTTTTTTATGCGCGGATGATATAATAGTACTACCAAAATTATGGAGGTACTTATGAATAAAATCATTCTTGCTTATAATTTCACACCTGAACGTCTGCAGGCACTCAAACTGATCTGCATGCTGCTGAAAGCACAGTGCCGCCCTGTAGCACGTCAGGAACTGCTGCAGCCTGTAGGCTACCTTGCCGGTATCAAAACAGTTGCTCCTGTTGACGAAGTATACAGCGGCAGCGAAGCAGAAGAAGAAATGCTCTTTTTATGCGGCTTTGACAGACCTAATCTTGATAAACTGCTTAATGCCATCCGCAAAAGCCCTTTAAAACAAGTAAAGCTCAAAGCTATGCTGACTGCACATAATATGGGCTGGAGCGGTCTGCAGCTGATAGAAGAGCTGGTAGAGGAACATAATTACATGACCGGACAAAAACCACAGCCCGCGCCGGAACATGCTTCCAAAAATGACTGAAAATATGATAAAATAATTGTATAACTAATTTCGGAGGTATTATTCATGGCTAAAGACAGTTCCTTTGACGTTGTTTCCCAGGTTAATATGCAGGAAATGGACAACGCAGTCAACCAAGTTAAGAAAGAAATCGAACAGCGTTATGATTTCCGCGGCAGCAACGCATCCATCGAACTTGAAGAAAAATGCGTAAAAATCGCTGCTGAAGACGAATACAAACTGGAAACAATCACCGATATGCTGCGCGTAAAAATGGCAAAACGCGGTATCTCTCTGCGCTGCCTGGTACCCGGCAAAGTTGAACCAGCTGCCAAAGGCACCGTACGTCAACAGCTGGATATCCAGCAAGGTATTCCCAAAGATAAGGCAAAAGCCATTGTAGCAGCTATCAAAGCAACTAAGCTGAAAGTAACCGCTCAGATGCAGGACGACCAGGTGCGTGTATCCGGAGCTAAAAAAGACGACCTGCAGGCAGTTATCCAAACTCTTAAAGCAGGCGACTTCGGCGTAGACCTGCAATTTATCAACATGCGCTAAAATTAAAAAACGTAGTTCAAAGGCAGCTCTTGCAGCTGCCTTTGTTGCTTAAATATCACAAAATATACTGTAAAAACAGTTTATAATAAATATAGTAATAACCAAGGCAGGTGATACCATGACTAATGATACTGCTTCAGAAAAAGATTTTGACCAGAATAAAATAAATGAGAAAGCCTTACTTACATATCAGGATAAATTCAGCAAGGACAATCTTCTGCTAAAGCTGCAACATTACGGACGTGATATAGGACTTACCGTACTCTACAACGTTTTGCAGCTTTGGTATGTACTGCAGAAACCCGAAGTACCGGCCAAGAATAAAGCCGTCATCATGGGAGCGCTGGGTTATCTTATAACGCCGCTTGATTTTATTCCCGACTTAACGCCTATTTTAGGATATAACGATGACGCAGCTGCTATTTTATTTGCCCTCTACATGGTACGGCAATATGTAGATGACGAAGTAAAGGCACAGGCTAAAGCACGTCTGGCAAAAATTTTCAGTGAAGACGCAGTAAAAAATCTTGATTAAGCAAAGCAAAAAGGACTATGAACAGATGCACTAACATCCTTCATAGTCCTTTTCTTTTTATCTAAGTTATCCCCGGCGATACTCAAACAGTACTGTTATTTTAATTTATTATACTCTTCATCACTGACAGGCTCACACCATTCGTTAGAAGTTTCCTCACCTGGAACCTCTATTGCCAGATGTGCAAACCAGCTGTCAGGAGCTGCGCCATGCCAATGTTTTACCCCTGTCGGGATATTTACTACATCACCAGGATGCAGTTCACGCGGCTCTTTGCCCCATTCCTGATAATAGCCGCGTCCGCCGGTTACCAGAAGTATCTGACCGCCGCCTTTAGCAGCCTTATGAATATGCCAGTTATTGCGGCAGCCAGGTTCAAAAGTTACATTGCCAATAACCACCTGCTCCAAAGACAACATATTCAGATAACTCTGTCCAACAAAATATTGCGCATACGCATCATTTTTTTCGCCTCTGGCAAAAACTGTAGAAAAATCTTCTGTAGCCATAATATTACTTCCTCTCTCCTGCGGTGCAGCAGCATCCATACTATTTATTGCACCAAAATTCAATACCAGCGCAGCAGCAACTGCGGTTATAAGTTTCATTATTTCTGCTCCTTTCTTTATTTGGCAGGCACTATCTCGTTAATACAGCCAAGAGCATTCAAAGTACGCGGATAACCGATATAAGGCAGTGCTACTGTTACAGCATCCAGCAAGTCCTGCCTGGTATTGCCTACTGCAATATTCGCTGCTGCATGAGCTTTCAGCTGCGGTTCACAGCCACCAAGACTGGCAATAGCAATAAAAGTTATCAACTCGCGCTGGCGCAAATCAAGCACCTGGCGGGTATAGTAATCGCCGAAACAGTTAGCGGACAGATAAGTATTAATATGCTTTTGATCTGCCGGCGCACTGCTGTTCATCTTATGAATAGCATCACCAAAAATACCAACCTGTACAGCTAACCCTTTATCATAACGGTTACTGTCATTAACTGTTCCGTTGTCTGCTAACGGTACCTTGATGCCTTTACTTTCAAATACTTCATGCATTTTTTCCAGCGCCTCTTTAACCCTCGGAAAACCAACATACGGCGTGCACTGATAAATAGTTTCACGTACTTCCGCAGCTGTTGCACCAGACTGCAAAGCACCTGCTATATATGTTTCCAAGTCTTCCGTAGTATTACTGCTGACTAATACAGCAAGCTTCAAAAGTTCCTGCTGCGCTTGAGTAAAATGTACCTGGCCGCTGACATCTGCATAAATAAACTTCTGCATAACTGCAGAAATTTCCGGTTCCTGCTCTATCTTTACCGGATTTGCCTCTCCATATAAAGTTTCTATATTCTTCTGACTTACTTCCATTCTATCCGCTGCCATAGCACAATCCCTCCCGATTATCATTCCTGTACACATCAGTATTGCCAGTAACCCTGCAATCTTCTTTTTCATACATCTCCCTCCCTAAAACCTGTCAACTAGCCTTTAATTAACTTTACAGTAAAATCCTGCTCCTGATTTTCCAGCAGTTCCATACCTTCTTCAATCCTGCCCAGATAAAATAAATCAGCAGACATGGAATAATCACGATAAAAAATACACAGATTACCCCACGGCGCATACAGACAAAGATCTCCTTTAGCAGGCTTATGACCTTCCGGACGCAATCCTTCATGCACAGGACGCGGCGGATAAGCAATCTTTTCTGTACGATTAAAATCTTTAAAACTAAGCTGCAGCGGCAGCATCTTATAAAGATTATCTGCAGCTTTACTGTTATTCAAAATTAAGACAGCCTGACCTTCAGCAAACTGCATGATTACCTTTCTGCCGGTATTTTCAGCATTAGCTTTATTCTGCTGTACTGAACTGCTGGTAGAAGCGTCAGCACCGCAGCCTGCCACCACCAAAGTCAGCAGCATGAATAATGTCATTAAAACCTTCCGCATATTTATCACTTCCTGCTATTTTTCAATATATTAATTATTTCTTCTATTTTTATTATAAAAAGCAGGCATTTATATGTCTAATACCTATCCTGTATTACTTTACATACATAAAAGGCATGCTGTCATTAATAATAGCTCATAAAACCAGTAAGTTTAATTTCTAAATAAACCATAATATTTTACTTTTGTTAACTATTCTTTCGTTGACAAACGCCCTTATTTTTAGTATGCTTTTGCTATAAGGGAGTAGCTGGCATAAATCTTATTTATGTTTACACTGTCGTCAGTACGGTTTCTGCAAAGAAATCCGGCTTTGTAAGTAAGTAGCGAGACTTTGTTGCAAAACACTGCAGCAAAAGTCTCGTTTTTTATTTTATGACACTGCTGCAAAGAAACAGGAGGAAAATATGGAAATCTTATTGCAGTTATTTTTATTAGTTTTAGGTTTTATCATGCTGGCAAAAGGTGCTGACAAATTTGTAGAAGGTGCTGCAGGCATCGCCTCTCGCTTCGGTATCCCTCAGCTTGTTATTGGTCTTACCATTGTCGCTATGGGTACCAGCGCACCGGAAGCAGCAGTAAGTCTTGCGGCAGCTTTCAAAGGCAATGCTGATATTACTATTGGCAACATTGTCGGCAGCAACATTTTAAATATCTGGATTATTCTCGGTCTTGCGGCAGCTATTACTCCTCTTCTTGTAGCAAAATCTACCATCAAATTAGAAATTCCCTTTATGATTGCTATCACCGCGCTTTTAGGCTATCAGGGCATGGATGGTACCGTTACTTTCTTCGACGGCATCTTGCTGCTGGTACTGTTTGTTCTCTATCTTGCTTACCTTTATAATATGGCTAAAAAGAACAAAGTTGATGAAGACACACAGGAATACAGCCATTCCCTTACTCATTGTCTGATTTGGACTGTAGTTGGCCTTGCCCTGATTATTCTTGGCAGTAATGTAACTGTTAATGCGGCAACCGCTATCGCAGCCTACATTGGCCTCAGCCAGCGCTTTATCGGCCTGACTATTGTAGCTTTGGGCACTTCTCTGCCGGAACTGTTTACCTCTGTTACCGCAGCCCGCAAAGGCAATGCTGATATTGCTATCGGCAACATCGTCGGCAGTAATATCTTTAACATTCTGTTCGTTATCGGTCTTTCCGCATTGATCATAGATATCCCCTTTGCTGCAGCCTTTAACTTCGATATGATTATCGCCATCGCAGCTGCCGTAATGCTCTTTGTCTGCGTACTCTTTACCAAAAAGCTGGAACGCTGGGCCGGCATTTTAATGCTTATCTGCTACGGAGCTTATTTGTGGTATATACTGTAAAAAACTAAAAGCTGACCAAAACGGTCAGCTTTTTTATTTTTATTGTAAGGTTGTCAAATCATAAGGAGTATCCTGATAAACAATATTCAGCCAGTTCAGATAGAACAAATGCGCATAACTGCACCATTTAAAACATGGCTGCTGAGAACTGTCATTGTCCGGGTAATAATTTTCCGGCATCGCAATGTCCATTCCCTTCTTTTTATCGCGTATATATTCATCAGCAAGAGAATAACGGTCATATTCAAAATGTCCCAAAACGAAGATTCGTTTCAAATCCTTGGTAGCGCAGATATTGATTCCTTGCTCTACCGAACGTGATAATACCTCAAGTTCCTTGTTGCCATCAATAGCGCTGTCGTCAACTGTCGTATGTCTGGACTGCGGAATAAAGTATCTGTCGTCAAAGCCACGCAGCAGCGGATGATTACGCACGGTAATACCATAAGGGTAAATGCCGAACATTTTCTCATCCAACAGGCTTTTCTGGACACCGTAATAATGATATAAACCTGCCTGTGCGCTCCAGCAATAATGCAGTACGGAATATACGTGCTTTTCAGCCCATTTCAAATAACCAGTAAACTCTTCCCAATAATCTACCTCTTCAAAATCGTAGGTTTCTACAGGAGCACCGGTAACAATAAAAGCATCATAATAGCGGTCTTTAATATCAGCAAACTCAAGATAGCAGCTGTCCAAATAAGAATTATCCGTATGTGTTGTCTGTCTGCTGACGATACGGCAAAAATCAATTTCTATCTGCAGCGGCGAATTACCCAGCAAACGCAGCAGCTGCAATTCCGTAGGCTTTTTTAAAGGCATCAGATTCAAAATCAAAACTCTTAAAGGTCTTATATCCTGCTTTGCAGCCCTTTGCTGTCCAATTGTTACTATTCCTTCTTGCTGCAGCTTATCTACAGCGGATAAATTATCACTTATTTTTATCGGCATTTTTCATTCCCCCACATTTTAACGAATATTATTTAAAGCATTTGCCAAATCTTCCAGTAAATCATCAGCATTTTCCAAACCAACAGAAATCCTTACCGTACCCGGGTTTATACCTGCTGCCAGCTGTGCCTCTTCACTAAGCTGCTGATGGGTGGTAGAAGCCGGGTGAATAACTAACGACTTGCTGTCGCCTACATTTGCCAGATTGGAAAAGATTTCCAGTCTGTCAATAAACTGGCAGGCTGCATCATAACCGTCTTTTAAATCAATAGAGAAAATTGAACCGCAGCCTTTCGGCAAATATTTTTTGGCCAACTCTTGATATTTATTGCCTTCTACCTCAGGATAATTTACCTTGCTAACCGCTGGATGTTTACTTAAAAACGCAGTAATCTTACGAGTATTTTCTATATGTCTTTCAATACGTAAAGACAGTGTTTCCAGACCCTGTATTAAAAGCCAGGCGTTAAACGGACTTAAAGCAGCACCGGTATCGCGCAATAGTTTGGCTCTGATACGAGCTACAAAACCACTGCCCGGCAAATCACGGACAAAGTTTATTCCATGATAGGAAGCATCAGCTACATCCAGTTTAGTAAATCTGCCGGAAGCAGACCAGTCAAATTTACCGTTTTCTATAATCACACCGCCGATGCTGGTACCATGTCCGCCCATAAACTTTGTGCAGGAATGAACAACGATATCCGCACCAAAATCAAAAGGACGGAAAAGATAAGGTGTAGCAAAGGTATTATCTACAAATACCGGCAGTCCATGCTGATGTGCTACTTGCACAATAGCTTCAAAATCAGGAATATTGATAGCAGGATTGCCTAATGTTTCCAGGAAAATCAATTTAGTATGCTCATTAATTAATGCAGCAAAATTCTGCGGTTCATCGGGATTAACAAAATGAGTGGTAATACCATATTCAGGCAGCGTTTCGGCAAACAAATTGTAAGTCCCGCCATAAATTGTCGATGCGGCAATAATCTCATCTCCCTGACTGCACAAATTAAGCACTGCATAAGTTACGGCAGCAGAACCACTTGCCACTGCCACTGCTGCTGTACCACCTTCCAAAGCCGCACAGCGTTTTTCCAGTACATCTGTAGTAGGATTATGCAGACGAGAATAAATATAGCCTTCTTCTTTTAAATCAAACAGTGCAGAAGCTGTCTGCGTATCCTTGAATACATAAGAAGTAGTCTGATACAAAGGTACTGCTCTTGCTCCTGTTACTGCATCAGGAATTTGTCCTGCATGCTGCTGTAAGGTTTCAAAACGATATTGTCTTTTCATAAAAGTCCCCTCCTAAAGTAAATCATGTCATGCAAAAAAGAAAATAAAAAACTTCCGTTCCTGTACAAATATACAGGGACGGAAGTACCGTGATACCACCCTAATTCATCTATTACTCACATAATAGACCTCTTCAAGTACGCGGAATAAAATTCTTGAATACTCTAGTGCTGTAACGGGCACCCCCGGACGGTTTAAATAACTTCGACCAATCTGCTCCAAGGCCATCTTCGGTAAAAACTTCAGCATCTCCTTGCACCAAACAGAGACTCTCTGCAGCATCCATTTTTTACTTACTCTTCTTTTCATTGCAATAACGATTTGAAATTTGATACATAAGATACCACAGTTAAATTAAAGCGTCAACAACTTTCTTACAATTTTATCTGTTTTAAACTTAAACCATTATATTTTGTAACATTTAAACAAAAAAGCCTGTACAGAAACTCTGCACAGGCTTAATTTACTGGTGTTCCTGGGCAGATTCGAACTGCCGACCTACCGCTTAGGAGTTCGATTTCGTACAATTTCATTATCGCACGTTTATTTTAATGATTTGCTCAACTCCCGCTCTACATGCGCCTTTGCGGACTTTATCTAACAGATAATTATCTGATAAATTTTATTAACTTTTTATATTCTGCTTCCTTTTTACAGATATAAGGTGCCAATAAGGTGCAGACAAGGTCTAAAATAAACTCAATATTGCTATACTCCGCCTCCAGCATCATTTCTCATTAATAACTGATACTCAATCTTCAAAGCCTGTGCTATAAGTAAAATCGTCTCAATATTATATGGTCCTTTTCCACACTCAATATCAGATATTCGTGAACGTGATACCCCTGATGCATCTGAAAGTTCTTTTTGTGTCCACCCCTTTAATCTTCTATAGTATAAAATCTTTGCTCCTATTGCTTTATATTCTAATATAAACATATTTTACACTTCACTTTATTATATAATATTATGCTATCGACACACTAATTATCCTGTTGCATTCATCGCATATATGTGCTTCTTATTTGATATTCTGCTTATTTACCAATAATATATCTTCATTCTGAAAAAATTAATGCCAGCGATTAAATTCGCTGGCATCTTTCAATTCCAAAAATTTCTAATAATTTCCACCAGTTTATGTTTCTGCGATGCTCGCATCTTCTTCAGCGACTGCATTCCTTTCAGCATGGTATATATTTCTTCATCAGTCATGACCTTCAGGAACTTTCTCAACCGGATGATAAGTATAGTGGCAATACGTTCCATGGTTACTACGTCTTTGAAGTCTTCTACATCCTGCACCAGCTCTGCTATCAGCTGCTCTGACTTGCGCAGCATATCGTTGAAGATATAA
>UQLS01000018.1 GCA_900541915.1 uncultured Phascolarctobacterium sp.
TTCAGTTTTCAAGGTTCCGCCGCCGTATCTCGGCGACTTGTATATAATACCATCCCCCAACCATTATGTCAACACCTTTTTTCATCTTTTTTTTGCTTTTTTTGCATCTTTTTATCCGATACACCTGGTATGGTGGTTTTAGAAAGCGCTGCTATACCTGTCTTTACGGCGTTATAAATTTAGTAAAAATTTATAGTATTTTTTGCTGAAAATTGCCATATTCTGCCTGTTTTTTTCTAAAAAAACACCTAAAACAGAAAAACTTTTTAAAAAATTTCAGTCAAAATTTTTGTATTTTATCGCTGTTTTTTATCTAATAAAACAAAAAACCGACACGTTGAAACGTGCCGGTTGTACAAAAACAGCCGTAAAAGCTTATTTTTCGTAGGTAAAATTGTTGATATGCGGACGCATATCCTTGCCTTCCTGTGCTTCGGCAGCCAAAAGTGCCTGAATAATGATAGCACATTCCAGACGTTTTTTCTGAAGCTTGCAGCCATATTCATACGGCTTGCTGATATCACCGTTAATGAGATCAGCATTAGCATGGCAGCCGCCGCTGCAGAAGAAACGTGCCCAGCATTTGCTGCATTCGGGTTTTGTCATAACATGGGTATGACGGAATTTCTGTACCAGGTCATTTTTAACTACACCGGTATCAAGGGTGCCCAGCTTGTACTGCTCACGACCAACAAACTGATGGCAGGGATAGATATCTCCCTCAGGAGTGATGGCAAAATATTCGTGACCGGCACCGCAGCCTGCCAGACGTTTAGCTACGCAGGGACCGTTATCCAGCGCCACATTGAAATGGAAGAAGTCAAACGGTTCACCATTGCGGCGTTTTTCCAGATAAGCGCGTGCCAGTTTATCATATTCTTCAAATAATACAGGCAAATCCTCTTCGGTAAGAACATAAGGCTCATCAATGCCCACTACCGGCTCTACAGAAATCTCGCGGCCTACCTTGAGCATATCCAGTACCTCGTCGGCAAAGTGACGGCTGAAATGGGTATAGGTACCGCGCAGATAGTAGTTTTTGCCCTCGCGGCTGTCGATAACCTTCTTAAAGCCGCGTACTGCCGCATCATAGCTGCCGGTCTTATTGGGGAACGGACGCATTGCGTCATGGGTTTCCTTTTTTCCGTCCAGGCTCAGTACCAGCATAACACGGTTATCATTGAGGAATTTAATATTTTCATCGTTCAGCAAAGTGCCGTTAGTAGTAAGGGTCAGCTTAATATTCTTGCCGGTTTCCTTTTCTCTTTTACGCACATAGTTGACGATATGCTGCACAACCTCGTAATTCATCAGCGGTTCGCCGCCAAAAAGGTCCAGCTCCAGATTATGACGCTGACGGCTGCCTTTAATAGCAAATTCCACTGCCTTTTCCGCAGTTTCCTTGCTCATCAGCTCACGGCAGCCACCAAAATCGCCGGTACCGGCAAAGCAGTAGCCGCAGCGCAGGTTGCAGTCATGGGCAACGTGCAGGCACAGAGATTTCAGAATCGGCGTTTCAGAAAAAGTGGGCGGCACATCAAAAGCCGGGCTGAACAGCAGGCCTTCTTTCTGCAGTCCATGCAGCTCTTCCAGCGCGTCGCGCAGATCTTCTTCACTATAACGGTCTTTTAAAGCGGCAACTGCTGCTTCATCGTTGCTGCCGTCATAATAATCAAGCAAATCGTAGATAACCTCATCCACAAGATGCACTGCGCCGCTGTTAACGTCCAGCACCGCCATATTATCATCTAAACGCATTTTATGTATAAGCATAAGTTTCCACCTTTCGCCCTAAACAGTAAAAAGCTCCCTGCAACATACAGGGAGCTGCAATTACTACAAATTATTTGCTGTGTTCGCAAACTTGGTTGCCAACGGTGCAGGAAGTTTTGCAAGCGGATTGGCAGGAAGCCGGGCATTCGCCGCAGCCGCCGGTGCGGAGAGTTTTGTTCAGCATTGCTTTATTAACAGTTTTAATATGTTTTCTCATCATGAATACCTCCAAAGATTATTATTCTTTAAACTATTTTACCGTTTTTTAGTCGTTATTGCAAGAAATTTTTGTTAAGTATTAACAAGTATAATAACTAACACTATCAATCTGTGTACTTTCGTATCAATATTTATACAACCTTAAAAATATAATCTTCTTTATTTCTTATTTGTATCATATCTAAAAATAATTTTAAAACAAAGAGGATTATTACACTAACTATACTGTAAAATTTCCATAGTATTATTTTTTATCCAATTACTACTTAACATCAATTTGTAATTCTACTCCACGTGGAATATTAGGATTCATTACATCTTGTAAATTTTCCGGCGTAGCTTGTAAATCTACATTATTTTTTACTTCAACTTCAAAATTAGTGCCAGCAGGATAATTTATATTGCTTCCTTTCATGAAAAATCCACCCAATAAACTTACAGCAGCTGCAACTGCAACAGCTCCGCCGTCTGTACTTCCTTGACCTTGCAATCCTTTTTTAAGAGGAACTACTATATTATTAACTGTTTTTATTTCGTATCCAGCTATTCTTAAAACGCCTTTTCTACCAAATCCAGCTGCTTTTTGTACTTCATGAACATATCCTAACCCAATTGTTCCTTTAGGTATAACAATTACACCATTAATAATTAAATTATCTACCATTTTAATTTCTACTGGTTGGTGTTTCTTCATATTTTTAGAACTAGCATCTTCTACTAATTCAACCTTAAATTTTGTTCCTTTCGGAATATAAATATGACCCTTAGCAACACCTTCTATACCGCTTTTATTTTTGGCATTTTTTTCTTCTTCTAAAATTTTAGCAACTTTTTCTTTCATAGTTAATTCAGTTTTTGGTTTTTGAACCTCTTCATCCGAAAATGGATCATAACCTTCTTCAACTACAATTGTACCAGCATCAAAAACACTTGTAGCCATAGCAATTGGCATAAATGTAGAGTTAAATAACAAACTAACTCCTAAAACAGCAGATAAAACTTTCCCCTTTTTTAGCATACCCTTCACCTCAAATCACTAATATTAACAACCATAGCTTATGAATCCATAATTTATGATTGCTATATAATCCCCTTTAAATCACAAACAAAAAATTTCCATATTACAGCTAAAATTTTAAACTTTTAATATATGCTCATTATAGCATATCTTTTCTAACTTCAAAATAATCTTGAATTTTGCAAGCATTAAACCCTTGCAAAATAAAAAAACTTAGTCCAGCATTGACTGAACTAAGTTTTTATTTATTCTTTCTGTATTTGTCGTATTCGTACTCGTATTCTTCCCACTGCTCGCTGAACTCATTTTCATACATCCTGTTATTATGCAAAATGATATCGTCAGCACTTGTAATCAGTCCGGCTTTTACCAAATCGGCAAATTCTGCCGCACTGACAAGCTGGGGATAATTACTGCAAAACTCCATGTAATCAATGCACTGCAGTTTTTCCATACGCTCCTGCAGCGGCAAAGCAAGCAGAGCAGTTTCATCCTTTTCGTAAAATTCGCCTAAATCAGCATCTGCATACGTATTATCCTGCAGATAGCTTTGCTGCACTAAATCTGCACCAATCAGCAAATCGTTAAATAACAGCAGGTTCAGCTTATATAAGCCAGCCAGATTTTTGGATATATTAACCAGCATCAGCCTGTATCCGTCTTTATCGACAATCTGCTGCTTGTCATATTCTGCCATAAGCTGCAGGCACAGGCTGATATTCTGCTCTGCCTGCAGGCATCCCTGTTCTGCTTTGGCTGCCGCTTTTGCTAAAGCTGCTTTATCCCGGCAAAGAACAGTATGAGGACAGTTTTGCAGTACTGCCCTCATAAGCTTATAAGCTGCCAATATTTTTTTGTATTTTGCTAATGTAAGCTTCACAAATTCAATATTATAGGTCAGCATCTAATCACCTTTACCACACAAAGATATTGCGGATGATGTTTAAATCTATACCCTTAGTCTGCAAAAAGCCCCATAAATATGCTTTTTCGATACGGTCTGCCAGTCCCTGTACGCCGCTGCCGTCATCGGCCACGGTTACACGGTACATTTCCATAGGCGCTTTTTTATAGCTTTCTGCCGTGTTGACGCCTACTTTGCCGGTCAGCGCGCGATAAAAGCCGTACCGCTGCGCTTCGCTGATAACGGTATCATTGTAATTGCCGTTAGGATATGCCAGCGTGCGGACAATATAGCCGTCAAAATTCTTTTTCAGATAGTAGCGGGAGGTTGCCAGCTCCCAGGCAAGATATTTTTCGTCAATCTTTGCCAGCGGCGCATGGCTTGTTGTATGTGAGCCAAGCTCCATACCATGAGCAATCATATCTTTTATTTCTGCTTCGTTCATGTGGATAGCGTCGCCGATATCCTTATTGATAACAAAGAAAGACGCTTTGGCATCGTATTTCTGCAGCAGTGGCAAAACTACGCTGTGATTATTTTTGTAGCCGTCGTCAAAGCTGAGTGCGATATATTTATCGACATTCTCGCCCTGCTCCAGTCTTGCTGCCAGCTGTTCCACGCTGACAATGGTATAGCCGCTGTCCTTTAAGTATTTTAAGTGAGATTCAAACAGCTCTTCCGGCATAATCAGCGTTTTCGGCCAGTCGGCACCTACCTCCGGCCCTACTGCATGGTACATGAGCACGGGAGCGGCACTCTTTTTAAAGGTCGCGTACTCTATCCGCAGTCTGTCGCCATTAACCTGCCAGTACACAGTAGCCACCGCTGCCAATATTACCAGGCACAAAGCGGTAATTTTCAGTATTTTTTTCAGCATCTCAGTTTTTCTCCATTTCCATACCCATGCCGACAGCCATTTCCTGCAGCTTTTTCAGACGGTGGTTGATGCTGGACTTGCCGATGCCGCCGGAATATTCCACCAGCTCATTTAAAGAAGCATCGGGATATTCCAGACGCAGGCGCGCCGTGTCCTGCAAAGCCTGCGGCAGCTGGTTGAGCCCCAAATGCTGCTCAATGTATTTGATGCAGTTAATCTGACGCACCGCTGCCTTGACAACCTTGTTCAGATTGGCTGTTTCGCAGTTTACCACGCGGTTGACGTTATTGCGCATTTCCTTGACGATACGCACATTTTCAAAATCCATCATGGAATTATGAGCGCCGATAACGCTCAAAAACTTGGTAATGCTTTCGCCGTCTTTCAGATAAACGATAAAATCATTTTTTCTGTCGGTCAGCTTGGCTTTCAGCGAAAAGCTGTGCATGACCTTGATAATGCTGTGGGCAAAATCTTCGTTGCCGGTAACCATTTCCAGGTGGTAGTCGCTGGAAGGACGGCTGATGCTGCCGCCGCCCAAAAAGGCACCGCGCAGAAAGGTACGTTTGCAGCAGTGATTGTTCAGCAGCGGATTTTTCAAATCGCTTTCTACTGACAAAAGCTGCAGCTCCGTCAGCGCCTTGCTGACCTGGGGCGCAGGAATGACACGCACCTGGTAGCGGTTATTTTTCTTTAAACGGCGCGAACGGGTGATGACAACCTCCGTCTGCACCTGATAGTTACTTTTCAAAAGCTGCAGCACACGTCTTGCCAGCGCCGCATTTTCCGTAGAAAAGTGGATGCCGACATTGCTGCCTCTGATAATAATAGCGCCGCTCATACGCAGCAGTCCTAAAAGCTCTGCCTTGTCGCAGCAGGAGTCGTTAGTTTCAATACGTGACAGTTCGTTTTTCACATCGTTGGAAAAAGACATTCGGCGTCCTCCTTTCTATAATCTTCCGTTGCAATTTATTCGCCTTTATGCAGAGTGCGCATACCCTGACGCATAAAGAAGTAATCAAAAAACTGTACGCCTTTGCCAAACAGGCGCAGACGATAAATAAGTGCGATTAACACGCGAGACAGCTTGCGGGGATCGTGGCGCACCAAATCATCCTTGCTGATAAGCCGCGCCGGCACTACAGTAATGCCAAGATTACGGATTTTTTCAATATCCGGCGTTACCGGTGTAGAGCCTTCCGCATTATACTGCAGCAGCTGCTCGCCAGTTACTTCCTGGTCGTTGACGATAACAAAATCTAAAAACTGTACTCCCACATGGTCGATAAGCGCGCGTACATGCTCATAGGCGCCAAAGAAATCGGTCTCACCGGGCTGCGTCATAACATTACAGATATAGATTTTTACTGCCTTGGAGTTAATAACTGCATCACGGATGCCCTTAACCAGAAGGTTAGGAATAACACTGGTGTACAGGCTGCCCGGGCCAAAAATCAGCACGTCCGCTTCTTCAATAGCCTTGATGGCAGCTTTGGACGCAGGAGCATCCTCCGGCAGCATCATCATACGGCGGATACGCTTATGTGCTTTAGGGATTTCAGATTCGCCCAGCACTGTGCTGCCGTCATTCATTTCTGCCTGCAGCTGGATGTTTTCCAGCGTAGAAGGCACTACCTTGCCGCGTACTTTGAGTATCTGGCTAGTAGCGTCCAGACCTTCTTCCATACCGCCCTCGGCCTGCGCCATAGCAGCAATAAAGAGGTTGCCGAAGCAGTGTCCTGCCAGCGGTGAATCGCCCTGGAAGCGGTACTGCATGAGCCTTTCCATAAGTGGCTCGCGGTCAGCCAATGCCGTCAGGCAGTTACGCAGATCACCGGGCGGGATAATGCCCAGTTCCTTGCGCAGACGGCCGGAAGAACCGCCGTCATCGGCAGAAGTTACCACTGCCGTACAGTTATTGGTAATGTATTTCATGCCGCGCAGCAGCGTTGAAAGTCCTGTACCGCCGCCAACTACGGTAATGGCAGGCCCTCTGGTCAGCTTGCGCTGGATGAAGATAGTTTCCATCAATGAGCCGTTTTTATCGGGGATAACTGCACCCACTACAGAAAAAATCATTCTTCTGGTGCCGTAAATCATCACACCAAAGCCCAGCAGCAGCAAAACGCCCCCTGCCAGCATAATCAGACCGTTGGAATAACGGCCCGTTGTCATATAGGTCATCTGAAACAGCAGTTCCTCTGCCGTTCCCATGATTTGATAATTAAAGAAAAATGCCAGTCCCAGCGCGCACATCAGAACGCCTATCGCAAAAAGCAGCAGCCAGCGTTTGATATTGATACCGGGACACAGCCAGGTAATCCAGCCCATAATCAGCCTCCGTTATTTATGCGGGATATCACGATGAGTGATTTCCACATTATACCCCTGAGTACGCAGGTAATCATATAATTTATTAGCTACGAATACACTGCGATGCTGTCCGCCGGTGCAGCCGACGCTGATAACCAGCTGGCTTTTGCCTTCGCTGACATACTGGGGCACCAAAAAGTCCAGCAGCTGCTCTTCCAGTTTCAGATACTGGAAGGTCTGCGGATAACGGCAGATAAAGTCTGCCACAGGCTTATCGTTACCGGTAAGCGGGCGCAAGTCTTCATCATAAAACGGGTTGGGCAAAAAGCGTACATCCAGTACCATATCGCTGTCCATGGGCAGGCCATGCTTAAAACCGAAGGAACGCACGATAATATTCATCCGTTCTTTTTCGGTACTTTCGCTGAACAAATCAAAAATCAGATTTTTCAGCTGACTGGTTGCAAGATTAGTAGTATCAATAAGACGGGTAGCCTTTTCCCGCAAGGGCTTTAACAGCTCGCGCTCATTGCTGATGCTTTTTAAAAGCTCCGTGCCTGCACCCAGCGGATGACGACGACGCGTTTCCTTATAGCGTCTTACCAGCGTACTGTCAGAAGCATCCAGGAAGATAAGTTCGTACTTTTGTCCCCCTGCTTCCATTTCGTTTAATACATTCAGTAATTTATCAAAAAAACGTCCGCCGCGGATATCGACTACCAGAGCAACATTCTGCTCGGAGGTCTGACGGCACAGCTCGGCAAATTTAGGAATAAGCGCTGCGGGAAGATTATCAATGCAGAAGAAATTTAAATCTTCCAGCGTACGTATTACCTGGGTTTTACCGGCTCCGGACATACCTGTAATTATAAGAAAGTGAGCCTGCATAACTATCACCTCTTTAAGAAGTTAGTACCTTTTATTATACCATAAATTAAACTTCCTGCTATTATTATCGCGATATATTACAAAAAAGTTACTTGCAGCAAATAAAAGAAAAACGCGGTCTCCAACGGAAACCGCGTTATTTTTCATTTATCTTTTTTAGTCCAGTTTAGGCAGAGAACGTCCGCGTCCCAAATCGCGCAGCATCTGCAAATCCTTATCAGTGCCGCGTCCTGCAGTAGTCAGATAACCACCAATCATAATGCCGCTGGCGCCGCCGTTTAAAGCCAAAGCCTGCAAATCGCGCAGGTTTACTTCGCGGCCTCCTGCTGTTCTGATTTGCGCATGTGGCAGGATAAAACGGAACACTGCAAAAGCACGCAGAATTTCCAGCGGAGCAAGCGCTTTATTGCTTGCAAAAGGAGTACCTGCAATCGGTGTCAGCAGGTTCAGCGGTACGGAATCAATGCCCAGCTCTTTCAGCGTAAAAGCCATTTCCACACGCTGCTCAGGAGTCTCGCCAAGGCCCATAATACCGCCGCTGCACACACGCAGTCCGGCTGCCTGAGCGTTTTTAATAGTTACGAATTTATCCTCATAGGTATGAGTAGTGCAAATATCCGGGAAATAGCTGCCTGCTGTTTCCAGATTGGAATGATAACGGGTTACGCCAGCTTCCTTCAAAGCTTTAGCCTGCTCTAAGGTCAGAATACCCAAAGAAGCGCAAACCTCGATGCCCAGCTCTTTTTTAATACGTTTCAGCACGTGGCAGATATTGGCAAAATCGTCTGCCTTGCTCTGACCTCTGCCGCTGGTAACCACAGAAAAACGTACTGCGCCTGCCTCTTTTGCCTTCTGTGCCGCAGCAAAGATTTCTTCTTCGGAAAGCAGCGGATATTCTTTAACGCCCGTATTGTAATGAGCAGACTGAGCACAGAACTTGCAGTTTTCGCTGCATTTGCCGCTGCGTCCGTTCAAAATGGCGCAGCAGTCCACATCGTTACCGGCAAATTTTTGTCTGATTTTATCAGCCATAGCCAACAGCAGCATGGTATCGTCATCACTTACGTTAATAAGGAACTCTGCTTCCTGTCTGGTAATATCCTCTCCTGCTAAAACTTTATCAGCCAATGCAATAATCTTCTGCATTTTCTCACCCCTATGTAAACCTTAATTTTTAATCAGTTAACTATTACATATTATATAGCTGCCTGTTTTTATCGTCAACTGTTTTTTTATAAAGGTTCACTAAGGCATCAACAGACGGGCAATATCCTCCCGACGTTTTCGGTAATACAGCCAGCCGGCGATATCTGCCAATATCCAGCCAATAGGAATGGCCGCCCAGATGCCAAGTACACCGATACTCGGTATGGCAGAAAGAATATACGCCAGCACTACCCTGGTCCCCAGAGAAATAACTGTAAGTACAATTGAGATTTCCGGCATTTTTACAGCGCGGTACAAACCATAGAACAGGAATAAACAGCCGATACCGCAATAAAAACTGCCTTCTATCCAGAGATATTCTACACCGGCCTCAATAATAGCCGTTTCGCTGCTGTCGATAAAAATTTCCATAAGCTGCCGCGCAAAGACGCACACCAGTACGGAAACAAACAGAGAAAAGCCAATGGCCGTAATAAAAGCGCTGCGCATGCCCTGTTTAATACGCTCCAGCTTTCCGGCGCCAAAGTTCTGCGCGATAAAGGTAGAAAAGGCATTGCCAAAATCCTGCACCGGCATATAGGCAAAGGAATCTATCTTAACCGCTGCAGCAAAGGCCGCCATGATAACGGTACCAAAGCTGTTGACCAGTCCCTGCACCATAAGGATACCAAAATTCATCACAGACTGCTGCATACAGGTGAGCAGTGAAAAACGCATGATTTCCCGCAGGGCAAGACCGGAAAAACAACGTTCTTCCCTGCCCGGCAGCAGCTGCGGAAAACGGACAAAGATATAGATAAAAATGCCCACAGCCGATACCAGCTGTGCTATGGTCGTAGCCAGTGCCGCACCGACAACCCCCATATTAAAATATAAAATCAGCGCAATATCCAGCGCGATATTCAATACAGCTGCTATGCCCAAAAAGAGCAAAGGTATTACAGAATTGCCCACCGCACGCAAAAGAGAAGCACCGTAATTATATACAAAGGTGAAAACGATACCGTAAAAAATATACCAAAGATAGCTGCGCATAAGCGGAAATACGTCCTGCGGTACCTTCAGCCAGCGCAAGATATCATCAATGAAAAAGAAAACCAGTACCGTCATCAGTACGGAGAAAAAGCCAATGCTGACGAAAGACAGATAAACCTTCTGACGCAGTGCCGATAAATCGCCGCGCCCCCAGCAGATAGAGAATAAAACACCGCAGCCCATACACATACCCAGCAAAATGGAGTTTAAAAAGACCATCAGCGCATAGGAAGAACCTACGGCGGCAAGAGCAGCCGCGCCAAGATATTTCCCGACAATCAGCGTATCGGCAATGTTATAAAACTGCTGCAGAAGATTGCCCAGTATCAGCGGCAAGGAAAACAGCAGCATTGTGCCGGTAACACTGCCCTTAGTAAGATCCTGTACAAGCTTCATACTATCTTATCCCCAAGATTCCCAAGATTAAACCCAGGCAGCCGGAGAAGCACAGCACCCGGATAACGCTCATTTTTCTGCGCATAGCCAGCACCGCCAGCGGCAGAACAATGCAGCCGATTAAATCAGCCTTAGTAAAATCAGTGGGCAAGGACTCTGTATTCCACAGCGCCAAAAAGATAAAGCTCATGCCTGCAGAGCAGATAAGCGCCACCACTGCCGGACGCAGCCCGTTCAAAATTCCCCTGACAGCCGCTACATTGCCGTATTTGAAAAATAACTTGGTCAGCAGCAGAACAATAATGATGGACGGAAAAACAAAACCTGCTGTCGCTGCTATGGCACCGGGCAGGCCTGCCACTTTAGTACCGACAAAGGTTGCTGCATTAATACCGATAGGGCCCGGCGTCATCTGCGAAATAGTAAAAATATCAACAAATTCCTGCATGGTAAGCCATCCATGCTGCTCAATCACCTGCGCCTGGATAAGCGGCATGGAAGCATAGCCGCCGCCGACGCAAAAAGCGCCTACCTGCACAAAGCTCCAAAATAATTCCCAGTAAATCATAAACTTCTCCTCAGCAATACTTTTCATCACGCAGCAGCACCAGACCAATAATAGCGTCTGCAATGACTGCTGTCATCAGATTAATATTAAAACAGTAATTAGCAATAAAGGTACCTATAATAATCAGCAGCGGCAGGATAAGCTTCTTACTGAATTCTTTTGCCAAAAGCTCGTAGGCTACATTGATGATAATAGCCGTCGCACCGCACTGCATGCCCTTGAGCAACAACTGAATGTATTCGTTGCCTGCCACCGCATCATAGCAATAGCTGATAATACTGAGGGTTATCAGCGGCGGCAGCACCGTAGCCAGAATAGCGACCATAGTTCCTCTGATACCTGCCAGACGGTAACCGATGCTGATAGCCGCATTAACGGCAACCACTCCCGGCGCTGATTGAGCAATAGCTACCATATTAAGGGCATCTTTATCCTCCAGCCAGTGGAACTCATCGACAAATTTTGCTTTTAAGAGCGGTATAATAACAAAACCACCGCCAATAGTAAAAGCACTGATAATGAAGGTTGATTTAAACAGCTGCCAGAAAAACTTTCTGTCAGCCACAACAATATTCTGCATAATAAACTCCTGTTATATTTACTGCTCAATTTATTTTATAAGGCAGCTCGCTTCCTTAATCTTGCCATTGACACGGCAAAACAGAAATTTTACAATTATAAGTGAAGAAAGGAGCATGCTTATCATGAAATCTTTTGTTATTCTTTCTCTGCTGACTCTGGCTTTTACTACCAGTGCCTCTGCAGAAAACATACAATATTATCACTGTCATAACAATCGTCATCACGACTGCTATCAAAGTTATAACGCTTCTGACAGATATGACGGTAATTATGACCGTCAGCAGCGCCGCCACTGCGACGACAGCGGTCACTGCCGCTGGTAACAGCTCTCCACAGTAAAAACAAAGAAGCAAAGCCTGCTAAAAATGCATGCTTTGCTTTTTTATTTGCTATTTTATCAACTGGCGTAGACGTTCCATTTCCCGCGCATCATATTCTTGTGAAGACAAAAAGCCAAAATGATATGGATGACCTGCTTCCCCCAGCAGTCTGAGCAAAGCAGCATCACCAGCCTCACCGGCTGTCACAGCAGCCTGCATATCCTGCTGCAGTACCTGCATCCACGGCAGTTTTTCATAAGTAGTCTGCTTATTTAATATTTTTTCTGCAATCGCTTGCAGGCTTTCGCCAGTCAGCTCATGTCCGTTTATCTTAATTGCTTCCATCTTTATGTCTATTCCTTTGAGCTAAATTTCATCAATAATTATAACATAAAGACGCTGGCAGATAACAAGCTTTTTAATCTCATAGCAGAAAATCACATAATGTTTACAAAATTTACAAAGATTTAATTTGTTTCTGTACAGTTCTGCTGTTAAAATGAAAGCAAGACATAATCTTATGCCCCATCTGTTACAGATATCACAACTGTATAATTTCGTAATTCTAAGCAAAAAACGCTGTTTCCGCAATCGCGAGCGGATACAGTGTTTTTTGTTATATATTTTTCTATGTTAATTTAAAAAGAGTAGTTAGCCTGGATATTGGCACTGAAACCTTCTCTGTTGCCGCCATAACCACGTACCACGGCTTCGATAACCCAGGGAGATTTCTTCTGGTTGCCATAGCTGATACCTAATTCACCAATCACAGTACCACCGCGCAGTCCGCCGTCATCGTCAATATATTCGCCTTGCGTGCTGATATTGCTTCTGCCGTCCAGTTCATATTCATAGGCAGCACCATAATACACTTTAAAATTATCATCTACCTGCTGCACAAGTCTGCCGCCTGCGCGCAGTCTTTTGGATTCAACTTCACCAAAGTGAAAATCGTTGCTGAAACTGCTGCCAGTAATGGTAAAATCACTGTCATTAAAATGTGTGTAATAAAAACCACCGTATACATCAAGTTCAGTTTTATAATTCATCTTAAAAATCTTACCCAGGGAAAGGTCTGCGCCATAATAACTGCTGTCCGTCTGATAACCATAGTTATTGCCAGCCTTATCTGCCAGGCCGTTTTTAAGCTCGTTCTTCAAAGTTCCGGCTCTTAAAGCAGCCTGAGTATAAAAACCATTATCCCAGGAATATCTTGCTGCCAGACCGCCGCCGTTATAAACCGCAGAACCATCAAAACGAAAGAAATTGCCGTCAAAAGTATTATAGTCACGATAATTGCCCTGACCATTTTCATAGAAAATGCCATAACGCAATTTACCATCAGCTAATTTTTTAGTATCAGCAACACCTACGATACCGCTCCAGCCGTTCAGCTTTGCTTCGCCGCCCACATCATAAGTGCTGGCATTGCCCTGTACGGCAGCGAAAGTATTAATACCTTCAAGGCCTGCCTGTCCGCGCAAAGAATCATCCAGCAGCTCGCTGCCCTGATTTACCAATGCCATGCCGATATTTCTGTTATAGGTCATAAGCTTCAGCTGTTCGCTCTGATTTCTGCCGTCGATAGTAAAATCAATGCTGTTATTTTCTGCATTGTTATAAACCTCGCCGTATACCTCATGGGCAATACCGTCAAGGAATTCTACCTTTACTTTCTCATCATAAGCTTCGTTAAAAATAAGTCCTGCATCATTTTGAATAAGATGCATGCTTTCACCAATATGCTGCTTCGGATCTTCTGTATCAAAGCTTATCCAGTTGCCATTGATGGAAGTTCCGGAAAGGTCGGTTGCCTGCTGTCCGGTAATCTTGATTACAGTACCATCATCCTGCCAGTTAAGCTTGCCAAAAACGATTTCATCAGTACCGCTAATATTTTTTACACTACCCTGCCAGGAATCAAGTACCAGACGATTGTTGCTGCTGGTATTACTGCCGCTGTAACCGCCGGTAACAGATGCCTGCTCCAGATTATACATCTCACTGCCGCTACCTTTAAGTACTACAGTATTATTATCCGCAGAACCGCCAGCACTGTAGCCACCAACAATATTTCCCTGCACATTGCTATCAATAATCTCTACTACGTTATCACTTACAGATGCTTTACTGTCGGCATAGCCGCCGATAACGCTGCCGGTAATATCGCTTTTATTAATAATTACAGTATTATTTTTTACTTCACCAGCGCCATGTGTATCCTGCAAATAGCCTCCGCTGACATTGCCAGTTACATAGCTGGACTTAATGTTGACATTATTATTGTAAGCATTGCCCTGCATGGTCATGCCGCCGTACACAGTACCGGAAATATTACTGTCTGCCAGACTGACACTGTTGAGAAACACATTGCCATTATAATTTTTACCGCCTGCTACAGTATAGATGGTAGAATCACTGTTATTTACATTAACGCTGTTTCCGTAAACTGCTGCTTCTGCATCATGATCTCCATACCCGCCTACCACATCAAAGGCGTAAATATCATCTTTTACTGTTACATTATTGCGAGCAACAAGACCGGAAGCGCTGAAACCGCCGTAAATACCGCCAAAATAATTTTCACCGATATTATTGATAATTACATAGTTATCAGAAACGATGCCAATATTTTTACTGTTGCCGCCGTAAACATCCATGTAATTATTGAAAGTTCCGTCGTTAATGATGACATGATTTTTACTGATGCTGCCGTATTCGCTGTAACCGCCTGAAATATCAACACCATCAAAAATTCCGTTGTTGATTTCCACACCGTTATTATAAACAGTACCTCTTACAGAATAACCGCCGTTGATACCATATTTATTTCTTTCAAAAGAACCATTATCAATCTTAACATTATTATTATCTACAAAACGATAATCACTGTAACCGCCAAAAATACTTACTCTTGTAAACTGACCATCCTTTACCTGAACTGTATTGCCGTGTAAATCGTAATCATTATCATTCTGGTCGCTTTTTGCACCGAAGCATATAAAATCTTTAATTTGCTGACTATTGGGCAAATCCACAACAACTGTGTTATTTACTAATTTATCATCGTTTAAACTCGCATTGATACCAGTAGACTTATACTGAGCTGAATCAGTCATCGTAATATCCTGTGCCTGTACGTTACCATACCAGCTGCAGGCCATTAAGAAGCTTAAAACCAGTTTCTGTAATCCAATGACACTTTTTTTCATCTTATTATACCTCTACTTTGTTTTCCTTTAATCTAAGCATAACATTTATATAGTATAAGTACAATAGATTTAATCTTAACTAAATGTAGTTTCTGTGAATTTTAAAATACTTTTTTGTGTCATGGATTTTATATTTTATAATTATACATAAAATATTCTTTCTATTTTTATAACATTATTATTTTTAATCTTATTTAATAAGACTGTATCTATGCTTTTTATATTTTAAAAATTTCTTTATCTTAGACAAGTATACAGAAATAATGTATAAGTTATCTTAATAGAAAATATTTATTTTTTACTTATTTACACAACTAAATTAACAGACAACAATTTGACATCACAAATAACTGCTGTATTATATTTCCTTTAAAAGAAGATAATACTGGCAGCAATAGAGTACTATGTAATTGTTAAATAAAACAGAAAACCCCGAAAGCATAAGCTTTCGGGGTTTTGAATACGTACAATACGCAGTCGCGATTAACGTTTGGAGAACTGGGAAGCTTTACGAGCTTTCTTCAAGCCGTATTTACGACGTTCTTTTTCACGCGGGTCGCGAGTTAAGAGACCAGCTTTTTTCAGAGCCGGACGGAATTCTTCGTCAACTTTCAGCAGAGCACGTGCAATACCGTGACGGATAGCACCAGCTTGGCCGGAAATACCGCCGCCGTTAACGTTTACCAAAACATCATATTTGCCTTTGGTTTCAGTGATTTCCAGCGGTTGGTTAACGATAAGTTCTAAGGTTTTCAAACCGAAATATTTGTCTAATTGACGGTCGTTGATAACGATGTTGCCTTCACCCGGAACCAGGCGAACGCGAGCAACGGAAGATTTACGACGACCGGTCGCATTATAAGTAACTACTGCCATTTATTGTTCCCTCCCGGATGTTATTATCTTACGTTAATTTCCAATACTTCAGGTTTTTGAGCTGCATGCGGATGTTCGCTGCCAGCATATACATGAAGTTTAGAGAAGATTTGGCTGCCAAGACGGTTTTTAGGAATCATGCCTTTAACAGCAAGTTCTACCATTCTTACCGGGTTTTTCTTCAGCATGTCGCCAGCTTTGGTGTAGCTGTCGCCGCCGAGATAACCGGAATGACGGAAGTAAATTTTGTGAGTAAGTTTTTTACCGGTCAGAACAACTTTGTCTGCATTGATAACGATTACGTGATCACCGGTGTCCATGTGCGGGGTAAAAGTCGGTTTATGTTTACCGCGCAGGATTTTAGCAACTTCAGCAGCCATGCGGCCGAGAGTTTTATCAGCTGCGTCAACAACGAACCATTTACGTTCGATGTTGGACGGATTAGCCATAAAAGATTTCATCCTTATGTCCCTCCTAAGAAATATACAGTTCGTTGCGATCTTCTCACTTTCTTTCGGGGCTAGTGAAATCTAGCGGAAAATCACGTATATTTATTATAGCTATCTGCTCAATGTAAGTCAAGAAAAAATGTAAAAAAATTACAATTTAAAGCAAATTTTTCTCGCAGTAAAAATATAACAGATGCGGCATATCCTTCCCGCGATAATGTTTTACCAATTCTCTCTCTATCTGCATGCCCAGTTTTTCAGCAACTCTGCGGGAAGCATGATTTTCCGGGCGAATTTCGGCAACTATTTTTTTATAGCCTAATGACAATAAATACTCAATACTGCCGCGGGCAGCTTCAACGGCATAACCCTGCTGCCAGTAAGCATTGTCTAAAATATAGCCGATACCAGGTACCTTACTGCCGCCAATATTTTCCATCAATGGTCCTGCCATGCCGATGAACTTGCCGCTCTTTTTTTCCATGACGGCAAGATAACCAAAACCGTCCTCTTCATAACGGCGCTGACAGTCCTGCAGCCATTGAGCTACTTCTGCAGCAGAAAAGGCATGTTCCCAGGCATACATCACCTTTTCATTCTGCAATATCTTACTCATTGCCGGCAAATCTTCCTGCTGCAGCTTACGCAGATACAAACGCTCAGTTTCAATCAAAGCATAAGGCTCATAAAAAACCTCCTGCAGATATAACCCCTGCGGCGGCGCCGGCTCGTTAAGAAACTCACAGCGGCTGGCAGTCAATTCTCTGGCAAAGTCCTGCGGCGTGCGCAAGCCAAGACCAATCTGCACCATGGACCAGACCAGATTGCGCACCATGTGATATAAAAATCCGTCTCCGCCAACAGTAAAGCGTACTTCATTGCCACTGCGCTGCCATTTAGCTTCATACATGGTCTTTATGGGAGAGGAATCCACACTGCCGCTGCTGCGGAAGGCAGAAAAATCATGAGTTCCCAGCAGCATAGCCGCAGCCTCGTTCATAGCTTCAAGATCAAGTTTCTGCCGCAGCTGCCAGGCATACCGTACCTGACATGGGTCATTATGCGCGTTCTCCAAAATCCTGTATAAATAACGTTTCCAGCAGGCGCTGATGCGGGCATGAAATCCTTCCTGTACTTCTTCTGCGCTGATAATGACAATATCCGGCGGCAGCATTTTTTCCGCTGCCCGCACAATATTAGCGCAGGGAATACGTCCATTTGTAGTAAAGCTTACGGTCTGCGCCAAGGCATGTACGCCGGTATCAGTCCTGCCGCTACCTACCGTAGTAATATTTTCTCCGCACAGTTTGCTCAACACTTCTTCCAACACATTCTGCACTGCTGTTACATTTTTCTGCTTCTGAAAGCCGCGGTAACCGCTGCCGTCATAAGCAACAACCAGCTTTATAGTGCGCATAGAGCAGTACCCCAGCGCAAGAAGGCCAGCAGCGCCGTTAATGCAAAAATAGTACCGAAAGCAGCGTAGTCGATACCTTTATACATCAGCTCATGCATCCTGGTGCGTCCTTCACCGCCGCGATAGCAGCGGGATTCCATAGCCACAGCAAGCTCATCCGCTCTGCGGAAAGCACTTATAAACAACGGTACCAGAAGCGGCAGCATATTTTTGGCACGCTGCAGCAGGTTGCCGCTGCTGAAATCCGCGCCCCTTGCTGTCTGCGCCTTCATAATACGGTCAGTTTCTTCCAGCAGCGTAGGGATAAAACGCAGCGCAATAGTCATCATCATAGCCAGTTCATGCGCAGGTACGCCGATTTTCTTAAACGGACGCAGCAGACTTTCGATGCCGTCCGTCAGCACAATCGGCGAAGTAGTAAAGGTAAGAACCGAAGAAAACAGTAAAAGCAGCATCAGACGCAAAGACATCTTTACGCCTAATTCCAAGCCTTCCTGAGTTACAGACAAAAACTTCCAGGTAAAGAGTACCGTTTCACCGGGCGCAGTAAACATATGAATACCCAGCGTCAGCACAACGATAATCATAATGGGCTTTAAAGATTTTAAAACCATCATCAGCGGCAGTCTGGAAAACAGAATAACCGCCAAAGCAAAGCCTGTCAGAATACCGTAGGATAAAAAGCTGTCGGCAAAAAATATCGCGATAATATAAATCAGCGTTGCCAAAATCTTAGTTCTGGGGTCAAGACGATGAATAAAAGAATTTCCCGGAAAATATTGTCCGAGAGTAATATCACTCAGCATTATCTCCACCCCTTTGCTTTCTTAATCATCTGCAGCAGAGTAAGCTCATCTGTAATGCCCTGCGGCAGCTCCATTCCCTGCCTGCGCAGCAGGTCAGCCAGTTTAAACACCTGCGGCTCATCCATACCAACCTCTACCAGCTTTTGCTGATGATTACGGAAAATATCAGCAGGATTACCGTCAAACAAAATTTTTCCCTGATTGATTACCAGCAGGCGCTTAGCATATTTCACAGCTTCTTCCATGCTGTGAGTAACAAGCACGATAGCAATGCCGCGGCTTTGATGCAGCGCTATGATTTCCTTGAAGACCGCATTGCGGCTGCGCGGGTCAAGCCCTGCCGAAGGCTCGTCCAATACGAGGTAATCAGGATTCATCGCTACTACCCCCGCTATTGCCACGCGGCGCATCTGTCCGCCGCTCAGCTGAAAAGGAGAACGTTTGGCAAATGATTCAAAATCCAAACCAACAAAAGCCATAGCTTCTCTTACCTGCTTATCAACTTCCTCAGGCTGGAAACCACGATTGCGCGGGCCAAAAGCAATATCCTCATATACAGTTTCAGCAAAAATCTGATGTTCAGGATACTGGAACACCATGCCTACCAGCTGGCGTGCCTTTTTAGCAGCAGCATCTTTGCCTGCCAGATTTACGTCATCAACAGCCACCTGACCTGCATCCGGTTTCAGCAAGCCGTTAAGATGCTGCACCAGGGTAGATTTACCGCTGCCGGTATGCCCGATAACGGCTACAATCTCACCCTTGTCAATGCTGACGGACACATCATCCAGCGCCTTTTTCTCAAAGGGCGTGCCGCGCATATATGTATAGCAAATATTTTTAATATCTATCGACATAATACCTCTGCCAGCTCCTCATCGGTAATAATTTCCTTAGGCAATTTAATGCCGCTCTTGCGCAGCTCACTGGCAATTTTAGCCGCCAGCGGCGCTTCCAGTCCAACCTTTTCCAACTCGTCCACTCTGCTGAATACTTCATGGGGCGTACCGGAAAAACGGATATGACCCTTTTCCATTACTACAACTCTGTCAGCTTCCAAAGCCTCAGTCATATAGTGAGTAATATAGACAATGGTAATGCCTTTTTCTTTGTTCAGCTTTTTTACCGTACGCACAATTTCCTGTCTGCCCTGCGGGTCCAGCATAGCTGTTGGCTCGTCTAATACGATAACTCTTGGCTCCAACGCCAGTACACCGGCAATGGCAATACGCTGCTTTTGACCACCGCTCAAAAGATGGGGTGCGTGCTTGGCATAATCAGACATACCTACCGCAGCCAGCGCATGGTCAACACGCTCTCTGATTTCCGGACCGGGTACACCGATATTTTCCGGACCGAAAGCCACATCTTCCTCCACGATAGCGGCAACAATCTGATTATCAGGATTTTGAAAAACCATGCCCACATGCTGACGTATGTCCCACAGATTTTTCTCCTCCGTTGTATCTAAACCATCCACGATACATTTACCAGAAGTAGGCAGCAGCAGTGCGTTTAAATGCCGCGCCAGAGTAGACTTGCCGCTGCCGTTAGCACCGATAATAGCAATAAACTCTCCGGCAGGTATATCAAGATTTATTCCGTTTAAGGCGCTGACTTCGTTTCCGTCAGCGTCAGTATATATATGTTTCAGCTCCTGTACAGAAATCACAGTATTTGCCTCCATATTTTTAGTCATTGACCTTATTATATAATTGTAAAAAAAAATAGTCAACCAGCACCAAAGTACCGGTTGACTATTGTAAGTTTAATTTTCACTTTTTAAATTAAGCAGCTGTATGAGCATATTTCTGCCAGTCGTTACAGCTAACTTAAGTATTAATACATGCCTCTGATTTTCATAGCTTCGGCAAGCGTGCTCAAAGCAACGATATAAGCTGCTACGCGCATATCGACATTGTATTTCTGCGCAGCTTCATAAACATTCTTGAAAGCAGTACGCATCATAACAGTCTGTTTTTCGATAACTTCTTCTTCAGACCAGAAATAACGATACAGATTCTGTACCCATTCAAAATAACTTACGGTTACGCCGCCGCCATTAGCGAGGATATCGGGGATAACCATGATGCCTTTTTTATCCAGAATTTCGTCAGCATCGGGGGTAGTAGGTCCGTTAGCGCCTTCTGCAACGATGCATGCTTTAACGGCGTCAGCATTTTCGCCGGTAATCTGCAGTTCCATTGCACAGGGTGCCAGTACGGTAACTTCCATAGCCAGCAAATCTGCATTGGTAATAGTTTCGCTGCCAGGATAATTAACTACGCTGCCGGTTTTTTGTACAAATTCATCTACGTCATACGGGTTGAAGCCGTCCTTATTATAAATAGCACCGTTAACATCGCTGAGCGCTACAATCTTCACACCTGCATCATAGAACAGCTTTGCAGTCCAGCTGCCTACATTGCCAAAGCCCTGTACAGCACAGGTTGCTTCAGAAGGAGCAATATTTTTCAGCTTCATAGCTTCCAGCGCTGCCACAACTACGCCGCGTCCGGTTGCCGCTGTACGGCCCAGAGAGCCGCCTACGCAGATAGCCTTGCCGGTAATAAAGCCAGGCTCAAACTGACCGGTAATCTTGCTGTATTCATCCATCATCCAGCCCATAATCTGCACATTGGTATTCATATCCGGTGCCGGAATGTCGCGTTTTTCACCAATAATCGGTGCAATCTTATCAATATAAGCTCTGGTCAAAGCTTCCAGTTCACGTTTGGATAAGGTAGCGGGATCGACTATAATGCCGCCTTTACCGCCGCCATAAGGAAGTCCGGCAACTGCACATTTACAGGTCATCCAGAAAGCCAGGGTCTTTACTTCGTCCAAGGTAACATTCTGATGATAACGCACGCCGCCTTTAGCAGGTCCCAAAATGCTGCTGTGCTGACTACGATAACCGGTAAACACCTTAGTGCTGCCATCATCCATTTTTACCGGAATAGAAACTTCCAGTGTACGTTCCGGTACGGCAATAATAGCAGCAGCGCCCGGATCAAGATTTATAGCTTCAATAGCTTTTTGTAAAGGAATTTTTGCCATTTCAAAAATATTCATAATCAGTATCCCCCTTATAACATAAAAAATGACTCAACATATTTTTATTATACTGACGCTTAGGCCAGCCTGTCTATAAAACTGGCCGTGCATACAGTATTCCTTTATTTTATATAAAACTATGTTAATTTTTTTACAAAATGTTTAAGCCGGAAACTCTTTATAAATATCCCCAAAGTTTATGTCGCCGACAATCTTGCCTGCATACTGCTCTCTGAGCGCCTGCTCCGCCTCTTCCAGATGCTTGGAGGTAATACCGTATCTGCGCGACAGCCAGGCTTCTACAAAAGCAGCCAGATTATCACAGCCCTTAAGCATACTGCCGTCAATAGGACGATATCCGCCAGTATTATATTCCGTATTAATCTTTTCCGGTGTAGTAAGAGTTACCTCACCATTAATAACTACCTTGTCAGCAAATTCATTCTGTGTATAGTAAATAATATCACTGTGCCAGCTGTACGGCAGAAGCGGCAGAATCTTTTCGGCAATCTGCCTTTCCTCAATTTTCTTAATCAGCTCTTCCAGGCCTTCTACACTGCGTTTGACAGGAGAAATAATGTCCCTTGTAAGCACCTCAGGCAAATCATGGAAAAGCCCGCACAGAAAATCCCCTACAATGCGCTCATCAGAAGCTTTCAGCTGCACGGCGCAGAAATAACCCATAATAGCTACTAACAGCACATGCCCCATAACCGAGGTTTCCGGCACACGCGGCGACTGAGCCCAACGCTTCTGAAAGCGCAGCTGCCCGACCAAATCAATAAACTTGCTGCTCTTGCCCTTTAATGCCAGCTTCTGCACCCCTGCCAGATCGAAGTGATCCTCAATTTCACTTTCAATGGCTTGTTTTGTTTCTTCAATGCCATAAATACCCTGATTAAAATGATAGATTTTCTCAAACTCCCACTGTGTAGCCAGATAATGAGCCGCCCGCAGCAATTTTTTCTCCAGTCGGTTTTCTGTATTATCACTGAAATATTTTTCCATATTCTGCATAAAAGCAGCATCTATATCAGGAATACGTCTTTGCAGCTCGTGAAAAACCCATTTATTAAGCTTATCGCCATGCACGCGCATCAGCTCATGAAAAACCGGCGGTTTAATATCCGTAAGCACATTACGATGCAGAAATTCAAAAATTCCGCCTTCAATAAGCACGCGCCAATTCAGCTTAGCACCGTGGTCATCCTCTTCATGGCGTGCCAAAACGTATAAAATCATCATTTTATGTGCCTGTTTATCAAGCTCCGTAAAACCACCCGGACGGATATGATCGTTCCAGCGCTGAATATGCGCTGCTTCATAAAGGAATTCAATAAAATTCTTAGTAAGCATCATGCACCTTCTTTCCATGTTCATTACCTGCCGGTCTTATCCAGCAAAAATCTGCCCTGTTTGTAGGCAAGCCACAATGCTAACAGACCTGCACAGGTATCGGCAGCTACGCCTGCATACATAACTCCGTCAATGCCATAAAACCGCGGCAGTAAAACTATCAGCGGCAACAGGAAAATAACCTGTCTTGTTAAGGATAATAATACACCTTTCTGCGCTTTTCCGATAGCAGAAAAAAAGTTGGAGATAATAGGCTGCAAAAAATTATACAAAGTACCAAAGAGGTAAATATGAAAATATTCTTCAGCAAACTGAAAGTAAACTTCTGAACCTTCACCAAAAATACCAGCCAGCTCTCTGGCAAAGCATTGAAAGCAGATAAAAGAAAACAGAGAAATACAAGCGCCTGTTTTAAGGGCTAATTTTAATACGGCCACAACCCTCGCATAATTACCGGCACCATAGTTAAAGCTGGCAATGGGCTGCATTCCCTGGGAAATACCGATAATAACAGAAAAGAAAATCATATTAACCTTGGTAATAATACCTACTACTGCAAGCGGAATGTCACTGCCATAGACTGATTGCGCCCCGTAATAGGTAAGCGTATTATTCAGCGTTATCTGCACTACCATCATGCCCAGCTGATTTATACAGTTGGAAGAGCCCAATCCCATAACATGTCCCATTCTTGACAGCGACAGTTTAAAACAATCTTGTGTCAGGCGTACTGACTGCAGACGACGGCAAAAATACCAGATTGCCAAAAGCGATGAAACAGCCTGTCCTGTTACCGTAGCCATTGCCGAACCTGCTATGCCAAAGTCCAGTACCGAAATAAACAGAGGATTAAAAAAGCAATTCAGTACTGCACCGCTAAGTGCAGTAAACATGGCATAGCGTGGGCTGCCGTCTGCACGGATTAAATGACTGGCACCAGTAGAAAATACCAGCAGAGGGAATCCAAGGCAGCTTATACTGGTAAAGCTGCGGGCATAAGGCATGACCTCGGGTGTTGCTCCGCAAAAAAGCAGTAATGGCTCTAAAAACAGCATTACTAATGCTGCCAGCACTATACCTCCGCCTGTGAGCATCAGCAAAGCAGTACCCATATATCTGGCTGCGATATCCTTTTTCCCAGCACCCAGATTAAGATTAAAACCAGACGCTCCGCCTAAACCGCTCATCAGCGCCCAGGACATACAAATGGTTGTAAAAGGTAAGGCTACATTCGTAGCTGCATTCCCATACATCCCAATATAATTGCCAATAAAAAACTGGTCGATAATATTATAAAGAGCTCCCACCATCATTGCTATGATGCTGGGAGTAGCAAATCTGCGCAGCAGTATGTTTATTTTTTCACTGCCTAACTGATTATCCTTTGCCATAATATCACGACCTATCATCTTACTGTTTAATTTAATTATAATCTTTTCACACAAAAAGTTGTGTCCATGAGGTAAACTTTCCTGTTATTTGAAGACAAAATAAAAAACCTGCCCCAAAGGCAGGTACTCAAAATGTATCAATATGAAAATGAAAAAAGCAGGAACAAAAGTTCCTGCTTTGAAAGCTCTGATTAGATGAGCTCAATGATTGCCATTTCAGCAGCATCACCGCGACGAGGACCAACTCTATAAATACGAGTAAAGCCGCCTTGTCTGCCTTCATATTTCGGAGCAATTTCTTCAAACAGTTTCTTGGTTACATCTTCGTCAACCAGGATAGCCAAAACTTGACGACGTGCATGCAGGTCGTTTTGTTTTGCCAAAGTAATCAGTTGTGCAGATTTGCTTGCAACTTCTTTAGCTTTGGTAATGGTGGTTTCGATTCTACCATATTTGAAGAAGGAAGTTAAAATGCTGCGAAACAAAGCTTTACGGTTGCTGGAATTACGGCCCAGTTTTCTGTATGCCATTCGTTTCCGACCCCCTTATTATTCTTCGTCACTCTTGCGTAAAGACAAACCTAAATCAGCTAATTTTTTCTTAACTTCATCAAGGGACTTACGGCCTAAGTTACGTACTTTCATCATATCTTCTTCGGATTTCTGGGTCAATTCTTCAACAGTATTGATACCTGCACGTCTCAAGCAGTTATTGCTGCGGACGGACAAATCAAGGTCGTCGATAGACATTGCGCCAGGTCCTTCAACTTTCGGTTCTTCGCCTTCCGGATCGGAACCGCCGGCAACACTAATCATCGGTTTAGTTACATCACCGGTCTGGAATAACTTGAGATAATCAATCATGATGCTGGAAGCCATATTTACAGCTTCATCCGGCATTACGCTGCCGTCAGTCCATACTTCCAGAGTAAGTTTGTCATAGTTGGTAACGTTACCAACACGAGTATCGGTTACACCGAATTTAACTCTGGTAATAGGAGAATAGATGGAGTCAACCGGGATTACTCCAATCGGCTGATCTGCCAGTTTATTCTTTTCGGACGGTACATAGCCAAGACCTTTATTCACATGGATTTCCATGTTGAATACAGCATCTTTATCTAAAGTCGCAATGTGCAGCTCAGGGTTCAAAATCTCTACATCACTGTCTGCAATAATGTTTGCAGCAGTAACTTCCTGCTCACCAGAGCATTCAATACGCAGGATTTTTTCCTCTTCGCATTCCATTTTCAGGCACAGAGCCTTGATGTTGAGAATGATGTCAGCAACATCTTCTCTAACACCAGGAATTGTAGCAAACTCATGCAGTACGCCATCAATCTTTACATGGGTAACTGCTGCCCCCGGTAAGGAGGAAAGCAGAACACGGCGCAGGCTGTTGCCCAGTGTAATGCCATAGCCTCTTTCCAACGGCTCCCAAACGAATTTGCCATAGCGGCCATCTTCGCTGATATCAGCTGTAACCATTTTGGGTTTTTCTATTTCAATCATGCGGAAAGCCTCCTTCTTTCACGTATTACCACAATACGCCTCATAGTTGGGTGGCATAAGATGTTCACTAATTATTTGGAGTACAATTCTACGATGAGATGTTCTTCAATAGGAACATCAATTTCCTCACGAGTCGGGAAACGATCTACTTTACCGCCCAGGTTTTGAGCGTCAAGTACCAACCAAGCCGGAACAGCTTTGGTTGCCAGAGTTTCTTCCATACCTTTGAAATATTCTTTAGCACGGCTGTTTTCCATAACGGAGATAACGTCGCCTACTTTAACCAAAGCAGAAGGAATGTCCAGACGTTTGCCGTTAACAGCAATGTGGCCGTGTCTTACGATTTGACGAGCTTGACGGCGGGTATTAGCCAGACCAAGGCGGAATACCACGTTGTCAATTCTTCTTTCCAGAAGGATTAACAGGTTTTCACCAGCAATACCTTCCATTTTTTTAGCTTTATCATAGTAGCCACGGAATTGTTTTTCCAGTACGCCATAGATAAATTTAGCTTTCTGTTTTTCAGTTAACTGAATGCCATACTCGCTTTTCTTTCTGTTTTGACGTCTAACCTGACGGTTAGATTCTTTGCTAATGCCCAGAAAAGCCGGAGACATACCTAAAGATCTGCATCTTTTCAGGACAGGCGTTCTATCAATTGCCATCTAAGTTACACCTCCAATTATACTCTTCTGCGTTTAGGCGGACGGCAGCCATTGTGCGGAATCGGAGTAACGTCTTTAATGGAGTTAACTTCGAGACCTGCAGCCTGAAGTGCACGAATAGCAGCTTCACGACCAGCGCCAGGACCTTTAACGTAAACTTCAACTTGTTTCAAGCCATGTTCCATTGCAGCTTTGGTTGCTTCTTCTGCAGCCATTTGAGCAGCAAACGGAGTGCTTTTACGGCTGCCGCGGAAACCAAGTCCACCTGCGGAAGCCCAGCTCAGAACATTACCTTCGGTATCAGCGATGGTAACGATTGTATTATTGAAGGTGGAGCGGATGTGCGCTACACCGTTGATGATATTTTTGCTAACTTTTTTCTTGTTGCGAACAACTTTCTTGCCAGCCACTGGTTTATCCCTCCCTCGCTAATTATTTCTTCTTGCCTGCAATAGTACGTTTCGGACCTTTACGGGTGCGGGCATTGTTTTTAGTATTCTGACCACGAACGGGCAGACCCATACGATGTCTTCTGCCACGATAGCTGCCAATTTCGATCAGGCGTTTAATGTTCAGGGATTCCTCACGGCGGAGGTCACCTTCTACTTTATAGTCGTTATCGATCGTTTCACGGATCTTAGCAACTTCTTCTTCGGTCAGGTCGCGAACGCGAGTGTCCGGATTGATACCAGTTTTAGCCAGGATTTCACGAGACAGAGTAAGACCGATACCGTAGATGTACGGCAGAGCGTATTCAATACGTTTATCTCTCGGTAAATCGACACCAGAAATACGTGCCATTCATGCACACCTCCTTCTCTTAACCTTGTTTTTGTTTATGTTTCGGATTTTCACAGATTACCATAACATGGCCTTTACGTTTGATGACTTTGCATTTTTCACATATTGGCTTAACAGACGGTCTGACTTTCATATTTAAAACCTCCTCTTGCCTGTCTTGGTTATTTGAACCGATAAGTAATTCTTCCACGATTGAGATCGTAAGGAGTAAGCTCCACGGTAACCCTGTCGCCAGGCAAAATTTTGATGAAGTTCATACGTATCTTACCGGATATGTGCGCCAGAATAACGTGGCCGTTTTCCAGTTGTACCTGGAACATGGCGTTAGGAAGTGCTTCAAGAATTGTGCCTTCAACTTCAATTACGTCTTGTTTGGACACAGCAGTACCTCCTTAATTATTGCCAGCGAGACTAGCTTTAACATCAGCATATACTTTGTCAATAGCCTGCAGGCCATCGATTTCTTTGTATACGCCTTGTTTTTTGTAGTACTCGATCAACGGTTCCGTCTGGGAGTGATATGCTTCCAGGCGATTTTTAACGGTAGCTTCTTTATCATCATCACGCTGATACAGGTTACCGCCGCATTTATCGCACACATCTTCCACTTTGCTGGGGTTGAAGCTTACATGGTAGGTAGCGCCGCAAGCTTTGCAGATGCGTCTGCCTGTTACCCTGCCAACCAGCTCAGCATCGGGAACAACGATATTAACCACACCGGTCAACTTAATGCCCAGGTCTTTCAGAATTCCGTCAAGAGCAACTGCCTGCTCCTCAGTTCTCGGAAAACCATCTAAAATGAAACCATTTGCACATTCAGGTTTAGCTAAACCTTCACGTACGATTCCAATGGTTACGACGTCGGGAACAAGTCCGCCGGCGTCCATATATTTTTTCGCCTCTTTACCAAGCTCAGTGCCTTGCTTTACAGCTGCACGGAACATGTCTCCGGTGGAGATATGAGGGATTTTGAATTCATTAATAAGTTTTTCTGCTTGAGTGCCTTTGCCAGCACCCGGAGGTCCCATTAAAAGAATATACATTCTGAATTCCTCCTATTTCATAAAGCCATGATAGTGACGCATCAGTACCAGGGACTCTATTTGCTTCATAGTATCCAATGCTACACCGACTACGATTAAAAGTGCTGTACCGCCGAAGTAGATACCTTCGATGCTGGTAATCCAGCCTACTACATGAGGCATCAGCGCAATCAAGGATAAGAAGATTGCACCGGCCAGAGTGATTCTGGACATAACTCTGTCCAGATAATCGGTTGTTGGCTTACCAGGACGCAGTCCAGGAATAAAGCCGCCGTTCTTTTTGATATTGTCGGACATATCACCGATGTTCAGACTTACTGCAGTATAGAAGTAAGTGAAGAACAGAATCATCAGAACGTACAGGGTTGTCTGCAGCGGGCTGCCCCACTCAAACAGCTGACCCATCGTCTTAACCCAGGGTACGTCTACAAACTGTGCTATCGTAACCGGGAACATCAGTACGGAAGACGCAAAGATGATCGGGATAACACCCGCCTGATTAACCTTTAAAGGAATATAACTGGTATGGCCGCCATACATTTTTTTACCGACTACACGTTTTGCGTATTGAACAGGTATTTTGCGAATGCCTTGGGAAATCATAATTACAAATACAATCATCGCCAAAGCAATCACCGCGAACAAAATAACGTTCAGCAGGTTAACAGTGCCAGCCTGTAAATATTGGAAAATAATTTTGAGCCCATCCGGCAGTCTGGAAACGATACCGGCAAAGATAATCAGTGAAATACCGTTGCCGACACCCTTGGCAGTAATCTGCTCGCCGATCCACATCAAAAAGACGGTACCGGCTGTAAGGGTCAGGGCAATCATCAGGATTGAGAGAATCCCGGGGTTATTGATTGCCATCTTCAAGCCATAAGCCATGCCGCAAGCCTGGATGAATGCCAGCACCACGGTCAGCATACGAGTGAGCTTGACATTCTTCTTATAGCCTTCCTCACCTTCCTTGGACCATTGTTCCAAAGTAGGCACGACTACCTTCAACAGCTGCAAAATAATTGAAGCATTAATATATGGGGTAATACTCATAGCAAAAATTGAGAATTTGCTCAAGGCGCCACCACTGAACATATCAAGCAGACCAAAGAGATTGCCGCTTTGGAATAACTGCTCAATAACAGAGGCATTTACGCCAGGAACAGGTATATGTGTTCCAGCCCGGAATACGATGAACATGGCGAGAGTAAAAACAACTTTTTGCCTGAGTTCCGTAATTCTAAATATGTTCGCAAGGGCTGCTAACACTTTAGATCACCTCAACTTTACCGCCAGCTGCAATAATTTTTTCTTCAGCAGATTTACTGAAGCCCATAGCTTGAACAGTAAGTTTTTTGGTCAGTTCGCCATTACCAAGGATTCTGATACCGTCACGAACGTTTTTAACAATGCCTTCTTCGATAAGCATTACCGGTTCTACAACGGTGCCGTCTTCAAAGCGGTTCAGTACGCTTACATTGATTTCAACATAATCCTTGCCGAATCTGTTATAGAAACCACGTTTCGGGAGGCGCAGGTACAAAGGTCTTTGACCACCTTCGAAGCCCGGACGTTTTACACCGCCGGAACGGGATTTTTGACCTTTTTGGCCTTTACCGGAAGTTTTGCCAAGACCGGAACCCAAACCACGGCCTACACGAACATGAACACGTTTAGATCCCGGAGCGGGAGACAATTCATGTAAATTCATATTCACTACACCTCCTTGTCTTACGCTTCTTCAACTTTCACGAGATGTTCTACTTTGTGAACCATACCGCGAATAGTCGGAGTGTCTTCTTTTACAACACTAGTATTGATTTTGCCTAAGCCCAGAGCTTTAACGGTTGCGCGTTGATCTTTCGGGTAACCGATCAGGCTGCGGGTCAGGGTGATTTTAATTTGTGCCATCACAAAGTCCTCCTTAGCCCAACAATTCTTCTACGGTTTTACCACGCAGAGCAGCAACAGCTTCAGCACTCTTCAAAGCTTTCAAACCTTCGATAGTTGCGCGAACAACATTGTTCGGGTTAGAAGAGCCTTGAGATTTAGTAAGAATATCACGAACACCTGCCAGTTCCAATACCGCACGAACAGGGCCGCCAGCGATAACGCCGGTACCTTCTGCAGCCGGTTTCAGGAATACACGGCCAGCGCCAAATACACCGATTACTTCATGAGGAATGGTGGTACCAACAAGAGCAACAGATACCAGGTTTTTCTTAGCATCTTCAACGCCTTTGCGGATAGCTTCAGGAACTTCTGCAGCTTTGCCCAAGCCCATGCCTACATGACCATTTTCGTCACCTACAACAACAAGTGCAGCGAAGGAGAAACGACGTCCGCCTTTAACAACCTTAGCAACACGGTTGATGAAAACGACTTTCTCTTTTAATTCGTTTTCTTTATTTTCGAAATTCGCCATTATGTTTCCTCCTTCTCTTAGAATACCAAGCCAGCTTCACGAGCGGCTTCAGCCAGTGCAGCGATACGGCCGTGATACAGGTAACCGCCACGGTCGAATACTACTTCTTTAACACCTTTAGCCAGTGCTTTTTCAGCAATAGCTTTGCCTACAACTTTAGCAGCTTCGATGTTGCCGCCATAGGTAGCTTTCAATTCTTTTTCTACGGTGCTAGCAGCAGCGATAGTTTCACCGGTTTCATCGTTAATTACTTGTGCATAAATGTTGGACAAGGAACGATATACGTTGAGACGGGGTCTTTCTGCAGTACCGTAAATATATCTACGAGAACGGAGATGACGTTTTTGACGTTTCTCGTTTTTATCAACTCTGTTAAGCAAGAGTTTCACTCCCTTCTTTTAGAAATTATTTCTTGCCTTTAGCGCCAGCTTTACCAATCTTACGACGTACGAATTCGCCTTCATAACGAATACCTTTGCCTTTGTAAGGTTCAGGCGGACGCAGGGTACGGATTTCGGCAGCAACTGCGCCTACAACTTCTTTATCAGCACCGCTTACAACGATCTTGTTCGGAGCAGGTACTTCAAAGGTAATACCAGCAGGCGGCTCTTTAACTACCGGATGAGAGAATCCGAGAGTGAAGTTAATGTTTTGACCTTGTTTAGCAGCACGGTAACCAACACCATTAATCTCCAGAGTTTTGCTGAAACCTTGAGTTACGCCGATGATCATGTTGTTGATCAGGGTACGGGACAGACCATGCATAGCGCGATCTTCTTTTTCATCGCTAGGACGTTCTACGGTCAGAACACCGTTGTCCAGGGTCAGTTTCATGTTTTTATTGATTTGGCGGGAAAGTTCGCCTTTAGGACCTTTAACGGTCACGAAATTGTTTTCAATAGTAACTGTTACACCAGCGGGAACAGTAATTGGCATTTTACCAATTCTAGACACGTACGAGCACCTCCTATCTTTTTAGTATTACCATACGTATGCGAGTACTTCGCCACCTAAGCCAGCTTTACGAGCAGCTTTGTCGGTCATCAGACCTTGGGAAGTAGAAATTACTGCGATACCGAGACCACCAAGGACTCTAGGCAGTTGGTCTTTTTGAGAGTAAACTCTCAGACCGGGTTTGGAAATACGTTTAATACCGGAAATAACCTTTTCCTTATTAGCACCGTATTTCAGGCTAACACGAATAACGTTCTGTTTGTTATCAGCAATTACTTCAAAATCTTTAATGAAACCTTCGGCTTTCAGGATTTCAGCAATAGCAACTTTAATCTTGCTGCCGGGGATTTCAACTTTATCGTGATGAACTGAATTTGCATTACGGATACGAGTAAGCATATCAGCGATCGGGTCAGTCATTACCATACTTATATACCCTCCTTCCTTGTTGTCGGTATTACCAGCTTGCTTTGGTTACGCCCGGAATAGCACCTTTGTAGCTGTATTCACGGAAGCAGATACGGCAGAGGCCAAATTTACGCATATAGCCATGAGGTCTGCCGCAAATTTTGCAGCGGTTATAACGGCGAACTTCGTATTTAGGTTCGCTTTTCCATTTTTCAATCAGGGCTTTCTTAGCCAAAGTATTCCCTCCTCACCTTATGCGCTGAACGGCATTCCGAGGAGTCTGAGCAGTTCTCTAGCTTCCTCGTCAGTCTTAGCGGTAGTAACAATGATAATATCCATTCCGCGTACTTTATCAATCTTATCGTATTCAATTTCCGGGAAAATCAATTGTTCTTTAAGTCCTAAAGCGTAGTTGCCGCGTCCATCAAAAGATGTAGCACTTACACCGCGGAAGTCACGTACACGCGGAAGAGCGAGATTCATCAGCTTATCAAGGAAGAAGTACATACGGTCACCACGCAGGGTAACTTTTGCACCTAACGGCATACCTTGACGTACTTTGAAAGCTGCAATGGATTTTTTAGCTTTAGTGATAACAGGTTTTTGACCTGCGATAACGGTCATATCAGCAACTGCGGATTCCAGAGCTTTGCTGTTGCCAACTGCTTCGCCAACACCCATGTTGATGACAACTTTTTCAATTTTAGGAATTTCCATAACGTTTTTATATTGGAATTTGTCCATCAGGCCTTTAACAGCTTCAGACAAATATTTTTCTTGTAATCTGGTCTTTGCCATTCAATTAGTTCCTCCTTTCCCGGAATTTCTTATTTATCAATAACTTCACCGCATTTTTTGCAGGTTCTTACGAATGCACCAGCAACAGCGGTCTTTTTAATACGAGTAGCTTTTTTGCAAGCCGGGCATACCAGCATTACTTTAGAAGAAGAGATCGGAGCTTCTTTAGTAATAATACCGCCTTGAGGATTTGCTTGAGACGGTTTGGTATGACGTTTTACTTTATTTACGCCTTCAACCACAACTTTGGCTTTCTTAGGCAGAGCTTCAACGATTTTACCTTGCTTGCCTTTGTCCTTACCGGATAAAACAAGAACGGTATCGCCTTTTTTAACATGCAGCTTTACAGCATTTGCCATGTCAAGAACACCTCCTTATTAGTGCGTTATTTGATTTCTTACAGCACTTCCGGTGCCAGAGAAATAATTTTCATGAAGTCCTTATCACGAAGTTCGCGAGCTACAGGCCCGAAAATACGGGTACCGCGAGGACTCTTATCGTCTTTTATTACAACAGCAGCGTTTTCATCGAAACGGATGTAGGAACCGTCGGGACGACGAACACCTTTTACGGAACGAACAACAACTGCTTTAACTACGTCACCTTTTTTTACAACGCCACCGGGTGATGCATCTTTAACAGCACACACGATAACGTCACCGATATTAGCATATTTACGGTAAGAACCGCCTAATACACGAATACACATAACTTTCTTAGCGCCGGTGTTATCACCAACATTAAGGATAGTTTGTTGTTGTATCATGGATTTCCCTCCCTTGCCAAGCTCTTATTGGCAATAATTATTTTGCACGCTCTAAAATCTCAATAACGCGCCAGCATTTATCTTTGGACAGCGGACGAGTTTGCATAATTTGAACTACGTCGCCAACATGTGCTTCGTTATTTTCGTCATGAGCTTTAAATTTGATAGTATGTTGTACGCCTTTTTTGTACAGCGGATGCTGAACGAAACGTTCTACTGCAACAACTACAGTTTTCTGCATTTTATCGCTGACAACTTTACCAATACGGGTAACACGTGCGTTTCTTTCTTCGGTCACGACTGTTTCCTCCTTGTTCATACTTCAAAACAATTAAGCGTTCAGTTCACGTTCACGCTGAATGGTTTTGATACGGGCAATGGATTTCTTAACTTCACGAATTTTCATCGGGTTTTCACATTGACCGGTTGCCATTTGAAAACGCAGATTGAAAAGTTCTTCTTTCAAACCTGCCAATTTGGTGTCTAACTCAGCAGCAGACATTTCACGAATTTCTGTTGTTTTCATTAAGCTTCACCACCCTTTTCTTGTGCGGCAGCTTCGGCTTCCTGTTGAGCACGGGTCACAAATTTGCATTTGATCGGCAGTTTGTGACTAGCAAGACGCATAGCTTCTTTAGCTACTTCTTCGCTAACGCCGTTCATTTCGAACAGTACACGGCCGGGTTTTACTACAGCTACCCAGTATTCAGGAGAACCTTTACCACTACCCATACGGGTTTCAGCCGGTTTTGCAGTGATCGGTTTATCCGGGAAAATTTGAATCCAAACTTGACCGCCACGTTTGATGTAACGAGTCATAGCAATACGTGCTGCTTCGATTTGGCGGTTGGTTACCCAAGCAGGTTCCAATGCTACCAGACCAAATTCACCATGAGCGATTTTATTACCGCGCATAGCACGACCGGTCATACGACCTCTATGTTGTTTACGATGTTTAACTCTCTTCGGTAATAACATGTCTGATTATGCCTCCTTTGCCGGAGCAGCTTTAACTGCTTCTTTGCTTTCAGGAAGGACTTCACCTTTGTAGATCCATACTTTTACGCCGATACGGCCATAAGTGGTATGTGCTTCTGCAGTACCGTAATCAATGTCAGCACGCAGAGTGTGCAGAGGAATGCTGCCTTCACGATAGCTTTCGCTACGAGCGATTTCAGCGCCGCCAAGACGACCGCCAACTTGTACTTTGATACCTTTAGCGCCCATACGCATGGTACGGCCAACGCATTGTTTCATAGCACGACGGAAAGCGATACGGCGTTCCAGCTGAGCTGCGATGTTCTCTGCAACCAAAGTTGCGTCCATATCCGGGGTTTTTACTTCAACGATGTTGATGTCGATTGCACTGTCGGTCATTTTCTTCAGGTCAGATTTCAGCAGTTCGATGTTGCTGCCCTGACGGCCGATTACCATACCGGGTTTTGCAGTATGGATAGAAATGCGAGCTTTATTGGAAGCACGTTCGATTTCAACTTTAGAAATACCGGACAAGAACAGTTTTTCTTTAATAAACTCACGGATTTTAATATCTTCTAACAAAAATTTCTCATAGTCTTTGTCAGCATACCATTTGGAATCCCATCCTTTGATAACACCAACGCGGAGACCATGCGGATTAACTTTTTGACCCACTATCTTTTCCTCCTTCTGACGGGATTATTTTTCTTTAACTGCTACAGTTACGTGGCTGGAACGTTTCAAAATTTTGAAAGCCTGTCCACGGGAACGAGGATGAATACGTTTCATGGTAGGACCTTGATCTACGAAGCAGGTAGATACGATCAGGTTATCCACGTTCATGTCAAAATTGTGTTCTGCGTTTGCTACAGCACTGCGCAGAACTTTTTCGATTACCTCAGAACCAACCTTCGGGGTGTATTTGAGGATCGCGAATGCTTCACCAACGGATTTGCCGCGGATGAGATTGATTACGATGCGCAGTTTGCGCGGCGCAATGCGAACATATTTTGCAATTGCTTTTGCTTCCATGTTATTTGTGCCCCCTTTCCCCTTATTTTAAACCAGTGGTCTTATCGGCATGACCTTTGTAAGTACGAGTGGGAGCGAATTCTCCCAGTTTGTGGCCTACCATATCCTCAGTAATGAATACCGGAACATGTTTGCGTCCGTCATGAACCGCAATGGTGTGACCAACGAAAGACGGAATAATAGTAGAGCTGCGAGACCAGGTCTTTACAACTTTTTTATCATTAGCGGCATTAAGCGCATCAATTTTTTTCAAAAGACTTGCATGGACAAAAGGTCCTTTTTTAACTGATCTGGACACTAGGTTAGCCTCCTTTCCTTATCCTGTTATATTATTTGGTTCTACGTTTTAAAATCAGCTTGCTAGAAGCTTTTTTCTCTTTACGGGTACGAGTACCGAAAGCACATTTGCCCCAAGGAGTAACAGGACGTTTACGACCAACAGGAGAATGGCCTTCGCCACCGCCATGCGGATGGTCGTTAGGATTCATAACTACGCCGCGGTTAGCAGGACGGATGCCCAGCCAACGGCTGCGACCAGCTTTACCGATGCAGATATTTTCAGCATCGAGGTTGCCAACCTGGCCGATAGTAGCACGGCAGTTAATATGTACTTTGCGAATTTCACCGGAAGGAAGACGGAGCAGAGCGTAGTCGCCTTCTTTAGCCATCAGCTGAGCAGAAGCACCAGCGCTGCGAGCCATTTGGCCGCCTTTACCGATTTTCATTTCAACATTGTGTACCATGGTACCGAGAGGAATGTTTTTCAGCGGCAGGCAGTTACCAACTTTGATATCTGCTTCCGGACCGCTTACAACCATATCGCCTACTTTAAGATCAAGCGGAGCGATGATGTAACGTTTTTCGCCGTCTACATAGTTCAGGAGAGCGATACGTGCGTTACGGTTAGGATCGTATTCAATGGTAGCAACGCGAGCCGGGATACCGTCTTTGTTGCGTTTAAAGTCAATGATACGATATTGTCTTTTATGACCGCCGCCCTGATGGCGTACAGTCATTTTGCCTGTATTGTTACGGCCCGCATGTTTGTTGAGTTTTTCAACGAGCGGACGGTAGGGCTTGTCAGTCGTAATCTCTTCGAAGGCAGACACAGTAATAAAGCGTCTGGAAGGAGAATACGGATTAAAGCTTTTAATAGCCATTTAATTTAACCTCCTTATAATACGTTAATTACATTCCTTCGAAAAGGGGAATCGTATTGCCTTCAGCAAGCTTCACGATAGCTTTCTTATAATCGGAACGTTTGCCAACATATTTACCCATGCGTTTGGTTTTGCCAAATACGCGGATAGTGTTTACACTCAATACTTTTACGCCGAAAATAGCTTCAACAGCTTGGCGGATTTCAACTTTGTTAGCTTCCATAGGAACTTGGAAGGTGTATTTATTTTCCTGCATCATTACGGAAGTTTTTTCGGTAATGATAGGACGAATCAAAATATCGCGAGGATTAGCAGCCATTATGCGAGCACCTCCTCAATTTGTTCTACAATTTCTTTATCCAGGAACACTTTGTTGCTGTTGAGGATATCAAAGCAGTTCAGGCCCATGTTGGAAATTGCGGTTACTTTCGGCATGTTACGTGCGGAAAGTTCTACATTTACATTATCACCATTGGTGATGATGAGAGCTTTTTTGTCAGCTGCATCGAATGCGCCGAGCATTGCAACTACATTTTTGGTTTTCGGTGCGTCAAAGGTCAGGCCTTCAACAACTACCATTTCGCCAGAAGCAACTTTTGCGGACAGAGCGCAGCAGAGTGCCAGACGACGAGCTTTACGAGGCATTTTTTTAGCGTAGCTGCGAGGTTGGGGACCAAAAGTGGTACCGCCACCTACCCAAATAGGAGAACGGGTAGAACCACAGCGAGCACGGCCAGTGCCTTTTTGTTTCCAGGGTTTGCGACCGCCACCGCGAACCATACCGCGGGTTTTGGTAGCAGAAGTGCCTTGACGTTGGTTAGCCAGCTGCATAACGATAGCTTGATGAACAACTGCTTCGTTAAATTCAACGCCAAATACTTGATCATTCAATTCTATTTCACCGGTTACTTGACCGGCAAGGTTATATACTGATAACTTCGGCATTAGAAGCATCCTCCTTTCTTTCGCTTAAATCTTATTTGTTCGGTTTAACAGTTTCTTTAACGATTACGCAAGAACCTGTAGCGCCGGGAATAGCGCCTTTAACCAAAATAAGATTGCGTTCTGCGTCAACTCTAGCAATAGTCAGACGTTGAACGGTAACTTGTGCACCACCCATACGGCCAGGCAATTTTTTACCTTTAATTACGCGACCGCCAGGACCGGAATGCATAGGACCCATAGAACCAGGTTCACGATGAGATTTGGAACCGTGTTTCATAGGACCACGAGCGAAATTGTGACGCTTAATAGTGCCTGCGAAACCTTTGCCGCGGGAAATACCAGTTACGTCGATCAGTTCGCCAGCAGCAAAAATGTCAGCTGCGATTTTTTGACCAACGGTGTATTCAGAAGGAGCAGACAAGCGCAATTCTCTGACAAATTTTACCGGAGCAACACCAGCTTTGTCAAAATGGCCTTTCATCGGTTTAGTAGTATGTTTTTCCTTAACTTCACCGAAACCGATCTGAACAGCATTATAACCGTCTGTTTCCTCGGTTTTGTTTTGAAGAACAACGCAGGGGCCTGCTTCTACAACAGTAACAGGAATCAATCTGCCGTCAGCTTCAAAAATTTGGGTCATGCCCAGTTTTTTACCTAAAATACCTTTAGCCATTCTTGCACCTCCTCCTTACAGTTTAATTTCGATATCTACGCCAGCAGGAAGATCAAGACGCATCAGAGCATCAACGGTTTTCGCAGTGGGTTCCAGAATATCAACAAGTCTTTTGTGAGTACGCATTTCGAATTGTTCACGAGAGTCTTTGTTAACATGAGGAGAACGCAGAATCGTATAAATATTTTTTTCAGTAGGAAGGGGGATCGGACCAGAAACTTGCGCACCGGTACGTTTTGCAGTTTCAACAATTTTTACAGCACTTTGGTCAAGCGCTTTATGATCATACGCTTTGAGGCGTATTCTGATTTTTTGAGATTTAGCCATTAAAAAATTTCCTCCTAAAATCGCCCAGTTTCTAAGAACGGACATACTCCGTGAAAATCTCCCTGTCGTGCAGGCAAGCAACCTTTCACATCATCGCAAGGCCATACCAATAAACATAAGAATATGAGGGGCACTATTAGGCCCCTCATACTTTACGGGATCTAACTAAAATTAAACTTCTTCTACTTCGGAAACAACGCCAGCGCCAACGGTACGGCCGCCTTCACGGATTGCAAAACGCAGACCTTTTTCGATAGCGATCGGGGTGATCA
>UQLS01000019.1 GCA_900541915.1 uncultured Phascolarctobacterium sp.
CTATAAGCTTTCCTGAACCACGCGCATAGCGCGAGGTTTTCTTTTTATTCAGCAACAAAAAGCTCCTGAAGTTTCCTTCAAGAGCTCATAAGTTCTGAATTATTCAGCTTTAGCAATGACTTGTTTGCCATTGTAGTAACCGCATTCAGGGCAAACACGGTGCGGCATTTTCATTTCATGACATTGCGGGCATTCAATCATGCCGGGTACAGTCAATTTCCAGTTAGCACGACGGGAATCACGACGGGCTTTGGACATTTTTCTCTTAGGTACTGCCATTTCTCAACACACCTCCTCAGTGCTATCAGGTAAATTTAATTTTTGATGAATTGCTTTAATGCCGCCAGCCGAGGATCAACAGAGAACCTGTCGCATCCGCAGTCGCCGCTGTTGAGATCAGCTCCGCAGACAGGACAAAGTCCCTTGCAGTCTTCTTTGCAGAGAGCTTGGATGGGCTCTGCAAGCAGCAGGCTTTCACGAAGCGGTTCCGTTACATCAACGATATCCGAATCGTACACAAAAGCATCTTTTTCGATATTTTCAGCACTTGCCGGATAAAACTTCTCCAAAACATCTGCTTTTGTAACAGCCGTAAACTCTTTCAGGCAACGCCCGCAAGTGCGCCGCACCTGCGCGCTCAATTCGGCCTCCAGGAGCAATACGTCACCGGCGTTACTGATACAGCCTTCCGCCCTCACTGTTCCGACAACGTCCATATCAGCAGGCGTTATCTCCAGTTCTTCGGGTGAAAGGTCATAGGCAAAAGTCTTTTTGCCGACCAGTCTTCTTTTGATTTCTGCGACATTTAATTTAATCATATTTCACCAATCGTTACAATTATATCTATGCACGGCCTCTTTGTCAAGTAAAACATCTTGTGCCGTTGAAAATAACTTGCATGCAAATAAATTATAACTTAATAATCCTTCTGCAAATATTATAAGTATCACGAGCTATAACCAGCTCTTCATTAGTAGGAATAACAAAGATTTTTACGCGGGCACGTTTAACGCTGATTTCGCGGGCTTTACCGCGTACTTTGTTAAGGTCAGGGTCAATACGGGTGCCAAGATATTCCAAACCGTTGCAGATTTTATCACGCATAAAGGGAGAATTTTCTCCCAAGCCTGCCGTAAAGACGATAGCATCCACACCGCCCATGGCAGCAACATAACCGCCGATATATTTTTTAACTTTATAGGCAAATACATCAATCGCCAGCTGACTGCGCTCATCGCCGCGGTTAGCAGCACTTTCCAGATCTCTGAAGTCGCTGGACAAACCGGAAATACCCAAGATGCCGCTGCGTCTGTTCAGATAATCATCAATCTGCTGAGCATCCATATTTTCCTTTTCCATCAGGAAGGGAATAATTGCCGGGTCAATCTCGCCGCTGCGGGTACCCATAATCAAACCTTCCAAAGGAGTGTAGCCCATGCTGGTATCAATGGATTTACCGTATTTGATTGCCGCAATGCTGGCGCCATTGCCCAAATGACAGGTAATAATACGCAAATCATTCATATGCTCGCCCATCATCTCTGCCGCTACCTGCGCAACATATTTATGGGAAGTACCGTGGAAACCGTATCTGCGCAAACCGTATTTAACATACATTTCATAGGGCAGGCCATAAAGGTACGCAACTTTAGGCATGGTCTGATGGAAAGCCGTATCAAAGACTGCAACCTGCGGAGTATCGCGCATCAAATCCATGCAGGCCCTGATGCCATACAGATTAGGCGGATTATGCAGCGGTGCAATTTCGCTGCAGGCTTCAATTCCCTGCAGAACATCAGAGGTAATCAGCACACTGTCGGTGAAACGTTCACCGCCATGTACAACACGATGACCCACAGCATCAATTTCCGACATATCGGAAATAACGCCGTACTCGCTGTTAGTCAGCGCTTTCAGTGCCATCTGAATCCCAACCTTATGGTCAGGAATTTCCTCCGTAAAATCTACTGTATATTTACCGGACGGCGTATGCTTAAGGCTGGAACCTTCCATGCCGATGCGCTCAATCAGGCCCTTAGCCATTACCTTTTCGCCTTCCATGTTGATCAGCTGATATTTAATTGACGAACTGCCACAGTTTACAACAAAAACGATCACGATAAGCCTCCTGCAAATATTATTGACTATTTTATAAAAACGGGCTGTAATCTTCTAATAAACTATATTTATAGTATACACTAATTTTAAGAAATTGAACAGACTATTTTATGACCTGCTACTAATTTTTCCGAATTTATTTTTATGTTATAATTTAAGCAAGACAAATTTTTGTACAGGAGTATCATCATGCAGCAGGCAGCAGGAATTATTGCAGAATATAACCCTTTCCATAACGGACATCTTTATCATTTGCAGCAGACCAAAGAAAAAACCAAGCTGCCAGTAATAGTTATTATGAGCGGCAGTATTATGCAGCGAGGAGAGCCAGCTTTATTGGATAAATGGACACGCGCCCGTCTTGCTGTCGATAACGGTGCAGATCTTGTCATCGAGCTGCCCGCTGCTTTTTCTCTGCGCAGCGCGCAATATTTTGCATCCGGAGCAGTTGCACTGCTGCAATCCTGCGGCTGCGTAAGCACGCTATCCTGCGGTACAGAAAATCCTGCAACTGAATTTACTGCTCTTGCCACTGCCCTAACATCAACAGAATGCAGCAAACTGCTGCAGGAAAAGCTTCAGCAAGGCCTTTCCTACGCTGCTGCCAGCGAACAGGCCCTGCAGGAACTTACTAGCAAAAAAATACAGCTTAATACCCCCAACGACATTTTAGCGCTGGAATATTCCAAAGCACTGCTCCAAACAGCTATTAGGCCTATCTTTATCCAGCGTCAGCATGCTGATTATAATGACACTGCTATCAGCGGCAATATTGCCAGTGCTACCGCAATCAGGCAAGCTTTGCTTGCCGGTAAAACTGCCGATATTGCTCAAGCAGTACCAGCAAATGTAAACCATGAACTTATTGCACTTCCCTATGATTTTGCGCTTTCCCGGCAAATGCTCTGGCTGCTTATCAGTTATCGCCTGCGCATGCTTACTCCGCAGCAAATCGCCCTATCCTGTCAATGCAGCGAAGGCTTGGAGAATTTACTGAAACGTGCTGAATCCTGTACATCTTTAGCTGGGGCTGTTGCTGAATGCAGCGGCAAACGTTATCCAGCCTCCCGCATCAGACGGCTTTTGCTGCAGCTACTGCTGCATCACTCTGCAGAAGACTTTGCCCAGGACGAACCTGCTTACCTGCGTATTTTAGCCTTTAACGAGCAAGGCCGCAGCTTATTAAAAGACATCAAGAAAAATAGCTCTCTGCCTCTGCTTACTAAGCTTGGCCGCAACCCCTTCCGCAATCAAAACAGGGCTTTCAGACTGCAGCTGGAACTTGATATAGCCGCCAGTGACCTTTTGGCATTACTGCAGCAGTGTCCTTCCGGCAGCGATTTTCTCACATCGCCCTATTACAGAAAATAAAAAAGGTGCATATCATTAAGATATGCACCTTTTTTTTAGACTATTCTTCTTCGTCCATACCGCTGTCCAGCAGATTTTGTTTTCTGCTTTCAAGATTTCTGCGTTCTTCCATAATACTGCCGCGATTATCAGCCAAGCCCTGCAATGCAGACTGCAGATTGCTGCCCAGATAAGCCAGCATATCATCAGCATATTGCAAAGATTCCTGTTTTACACGTTCAGCATATTCATCAGCTTCCTGCTTAACCTCTTCCTGATAACGCAGAGCATTAGCCTTAATATCCTCAGCAACAGCATTAGCCTGTTTAACGATTTCTTCCTGCTGAATTTTGCGGTCAGCTTCAGCATTGGCTGCGCCTACAATACGTTCAGCTTCGCTTTTAGCCTGCTGTACAATACGGTCTGCTTCTTCATAAGCTTTGTTGACAATGCTCTTCTGCTCTTCCAATACCTGGCTGGCACTGCGAACTTCTTTAGGAATAGCTTCCTTAAGATCGTCAAGAATGCTGATAAAATCATTCTCTTCAATAATTACCTTATCTACCAACGGCAGACGACGAGCGCTGGCAAGCATCTCATAAGCTTCTTCAAAAATTCTGTCTAAAGCTACATTAGTATTATTACGTTCAATCATGTGCATCCCTCTTCCCTGCTACTCTAACTTTTTTGCAACATGCTCACGTACTCTTTCCTCAATACATTCGGGCACCAGGTCTTTCAGCTGTCCGCCAAAGGTGGCAAGCTCGCGGACGCCTGAAGAGCTGACAAAAGAATATTTGGCATTAGTCATAATAAAAACAGTTTCCAGATGCTGATCAATCTTCTTAATCAGCAGCGCACGCTGGAATTCGTATTCAAAATCAGAAAAGGCTCTCAGACCTCTGACGATAAACGGAGCTTTTTCCTGCACACAGAACTCATTCAACAGTCCGGAGAAATGTGTTACCCTGACATTGGGTATGTGCTTGGTAGCAAGCTTCAGCATTTCTACCCTTTCTTCCATGGAAAACATTGCCTTATCTTTTCCGGGATTATGAAAAACGCTGACGATGATTTCATCAAACATAGCGCTTGCTCTTTCGAAAATGTCTATATGACCTTTAGTTACAGGGTCAAAACTTCCTGGACAAACTGCTCTGCGCATAGCCAGACCTCCTAAAATATCTTTGGCGTAAATGTCAAAGTATTATTCTATGTCCTATTCGACATAAAAAGATTATTTCCTTTATTTTGCATAAATTTATTTTGCAGATTTTTATATACAGTATTATTGCTCACTGCTGCCGTTAAAACGGATAAAATCAATCAAAGTTTCTCCGTACTTTTCACTGCGTACTAATTCATATTCCTGCGGCAGTAAAGTTATCTCTTCGTGACAGGCACGCTCTACAATCAAGTAGCCGCCTTCGTTAAACAGCGGTGCAGCTTTTAGAGCAGCTGCAATCTTATCCAGCCATCCCTTATTATAGGGCGGGTCGCAGAAAGCAAAATCAAAACGCTGTCCCTGCCTGTACAGCCTGTCAATAACATTTACCGCGTTGCCTTTAATAACCGTACAGTCAGCCTGTGCCCGGCACTTAGCAATATTACTTTCTACCAGCCTCAGCGACTCTTTGCTTTCATCAATAAAAGTAATCGCTTCTGCCCCGCGGCTCCAGCTTTCCAGTCCCAGGTTGCCTGTTCCCGCAAAAAGGTCCAGTACCCTGGCACCGATAATTTTGCTGCCGATAATATTAAAAACCGATTCTTTAACCCGGTCAGCAGTAGGACGCACATCCATATTTTTGGGCGTAGTCAGCTGCAGTCCCCGAGCCCGTCCGGTAATTATCCTCATATAAAACTCCTAACTATGTTATAATGTTACCAAATAAAATTTTTACGCAAAGGAGCAGCTACCGTGAAAAAATTTCTTTTCTTTCTGATTTTTTCCGTACTGCTCTTTTATTTTGCCTGCTGGCAGCTTCCTGACGCGCAGCCTGTCAGCCTTGCGCCGCTGCCTCAAAGCAGCACGACGCTGCTGCTGCCGCTGGACAGTCGTCCTGTCTGCACCAAAATGCCTGAGCAGCTGGGCCAGCTTGCAGGTACAACAGTAATTTTACCGCCAATCGGCTTTCTTGACAACTACCAGCAGCCTGCTGCCAGAGAAAAACTTTATTTATGGCTGAATGATAACCTTTCAGGCAAAAATAATGCTATTATCTCTTCCGACCTGCTTATTCACGGCGGACTGATTAACTCACGGCTGCCTTTAGGACAGATGGAAGAGCAGCGTCATTTTCTTTCAGAAATGCAGCGACTGCAAACTGCTCATCCCAATACCCAGGTAAGTGTTTTTTCCATTATACCGCGCCTTTTAGTCAGCGACCATCTGCTGCCAGACCGCTGGTATCAGTGGCACCTTATGCAGTACGCGCGTCTGAAAGATATGACGGAAACCTTTAATGATCCGCAGCTTACTCTGGAACTTTTGGCGATTGAAAATAAGATTCCCCAGGATATTCTGAAAAAATACACTTCATTATACAGCAATAACGACCGCTTTAACAAATATTTGCTTACTCTGCCGCTGAGCAATATTTATACCGTTATCGGTCAGGATGATGGTTCCAGCTTTGGTCTGCCCAACCGCAATACCAATCACGCCCGTATGTACGCTGCAGGGCGCTCCGGGCATATCACCTACGGTGCCGATGAAATCGCCGCAGTACTTATTGCGCGCAATTATCTTCAGCAGCAGCATTATGTGCCCACAATCTATCTGCAATACGCTGCACCGGAAATGGAATTTCTTTATATGCCCTTTATGGCAGCCAGCGTCGGAGAAACCTTACGCGATAAAATAACTCTTGCAGGCGCCAAATTAACCGAAGATAAAAACTTAGCTGATATTATTCTTTATATTAACTGCGGCAATGATAATTTTCAGCCGCACAAAAAACAGGCACAGGAGCTGCAGCAGCTGTTAAATAATTATAAGCATGTCGCTTTAGTCGACCTGTCAGCAAACTATATGGAAGATGAACTGCTGATGCCGCTATTACTACGCTATAACGTCCCTCTCAATAAATTATCAGCCTATGCCGGCTGGAACACTTTCAGCAACTCTGCCGGAACAGCGATTGCTCAGGCTGTTATTTTTGCCGGACGCTGCCAGCAGCTGCCACCGGAGCAACTGCCTGCGCTTTATGCTGCCAACCTTACCTTTACAGCAGAGCGACTATTGGACGATTACATTTATCAGAAACTTTTCTGCCCGGAACTCAAAAAGACACTGGAAATGCATAATTATGATTCCTATAATCTTTCTCCTGACGGGCAGCACCTGGCGCAGATGCTTACCCAGCAGTATATGAACCGCAAGACAGCAGAACTGCTGCACTACAATCTTGGCCGTACACCTTTTTACAGCACAGCTGAAAAAGATTATTACCTTACAGAGCTTACTGCTGCTGTGTATCTGCCCTGGAACAGAGTCTTCGAGATAGGGTTAGATGTAAATACTGCTTGCGGCATACAAAACAAAAAATAAACAAAAAAGACTGCAGTCATAAAACTGCAGTCTTTTAAATTTACTGACAAATTAATGATGGAACAAACGCAGACCGGTGAAAGCCATAGCCATGCCATATTTATCGCAGGTTTCAATAACATTATCATCACGGATAGAACCGCCTGCCTGAGCAATATACTGTACGCCGCTGCGATGAGCGCGTTCAATATTGTCGCCGAAGGGGAAGAAAGCGTCGCTGCCTAAAGCAACATCTTTCAGCTGAGCAATCCATGCTTTCTTTTCTTCACGAGTCAGCGGTTCAGGTTTTTCAGTAAAGAAGTTTTCCCAAACGCCATCTGCCAGTACATCTTCATAATCATCGGAAATATATACGTCGATGGTATTGTCGCGATCCGGACGGCGGATAGAATCTTTAAAGGGAAGTGCCAAAACTTTCGGATTTTGACGCAGCCACCAGATGTCAGCTTTGTTGCCGGCAAGACGAGTACAATGTACGCGGGATTGCTGACCGGCGCCAATGCCGATAGCCTGACCGTCTTTTACATAGCAAACAGAATTAGACTGAGTGTATTTTAAAGTAATAAGAGCAATCAGCAAATCGCGTACTGCAGCTTCAGGAATTTCCTTGTTCACAGTAGGACGATTTACCAGCAAATCAGCAGTGATTTTTGCTTCGTTGCGGTCCTGCTCAAAAGTAATGCCGAATACTTCCTTACTTTCAACCAGTTCAGGTACATAATCAGGGTCAATTTTAATTACGTTATAAGTACCTTTACGTTTGGTTTTTAAAATAGCCAGTGCTTCATCAGTATAACCAGGAGCAATAACGCCGTCAGAAACTTCACGCGCCAGCATGGTTGCGGTTTCTTTATCGCAAACATCGGACAGAGCAACAAAGTCACCGTAAGAGCTCATACGGTCTGCGCCGCGGGCACGAGCATAAGCAGTTGCCAGCGGAGAAAGCTCCAGATCATCTACATAATAGATTTTTTTCAAAGTGTCGCTCATCGGCAGGCCTACGGCAGCACCAGCCGGGCTGACATGTTTAAAAGATGCAGCTGCAGGCAGTCCGGTAGCTTCTTTTAATTCTTTTACCAGCTGCCAGCTGTTGAAAGCATCAAGGAAATTGATGTAGCCGGGACGGCCATTCAAAACTTCGATAGGCAGCTCTTTGCCATTTTTCATATAAATGCGTGCTTTGGCCTGATTGGGATTGCAGCCGTATTTCAAGGCTAATTCGTTCACGTTCATAACCTCCTTAAAATAAAAAAACCGACACTGACTGGTTCATCTGCCCAGACGGTCGGCGTCACCGGTCATACTCCCATGTGGTAATCCACTTTCCGTCAGTTATATGACCTGTATCTATTAAAATTATAAAATCAGGTGATATTTTTGTCAACAACTTTACAGTATGCTACAATAAAAACAGCTATTAAATATCTCAGGAGATGATTATCATGACTTACTGTTATGTCTGCCCTCATCGCTGCGGCGTTGACCGCCCGGAGAGCATTAATGATACCGAAGGCATGTTCGGCAGCTGCGGCTGCGGTATGCTGCCCATAGTTGCCCGTGCCGGCCTGCACATGTGGGAAGAACCCTGCATCAGCGGCACTAAAGGAAGCGGCACAGTCTTTTTTTCCGGCTGTAACCTGCACTGCGTTTTCTGCCAGAACTACGAAATCAGCTGCAAAAATTTTGGCAAAGAAATTACCATTGAAAGGCTGAAAGAAATTTATCAGGAATTGATTGCCCAGGGCGCTCATAATATCAATCTGGTAACGGCAACCCATTTTACCGAAGCCGTCATTAAAAGTTTGGACAGCAAGCTGTCCGTACCTGTAGTTTACAATACCAGCGGCTTTGAAACTCTGGATACCCTGCGCCGCCTGCAGGGTAAAATACAGATTTATCTGCCGGATTTAAAATATTATAATGACCAGCCGGCAATTAAATACAGTAATGCTCCCTATTATTTCCGTACTGCTACCCAGGCCATCAAGGAAATGTACCGACAGGTTGGCGATTATAAGCTTAACGATGACGGAATTATGGAAAGCGGCGTCATCATCCGCCACTTAATCCTGCCCGGACAAATTGAAGAAAGCAAAAAGATTATCGACTGGGTTGCTCAAAACTTCCAGCCCGGACAGGTAATGTTCAGCCTGATGCGCCAGTATGTTCCCTGCGGACGCGCTACAGAATATCCGGAAATAAACCGTAAGGTAACTGACGAAGAATATGCGGAAGTAGAAGCCTACCTCATGGACAGTTCTATCGAAGACGGCTTCGTGCAGGAAGAAGAATCTGCCTGCAAAGATTTCATTCCCTGCTTTGACGGGACCGGCGTATAAACAAAAAACTTCTGAACTAAAAGTTCAGAAGTTTTTCTTTTTTATTTATGCATTTGCTTCCTGCTTCAAAAATTCTGCCAGCACTTCTACCGCACGGCAAATATCATCGTTAGCAGCATACTCTGCAGGATTATGACTGATACCGCCCTTGCAGGGAATAAACAGCATAATAGTAGGCGCAATTTTTGTCATGTGCATAGCATCATGACCAGCACCACTGTTCATATGCAGATAGGTAAAGTTTTTCTGCTCACAGATGTCTTCCAGCTTTTCTGCCAGTTCCGCACTTAAAGCTACCGGCTTATCGGCAGTCAACATCTCCATGTCGATGCCTACGCCGTCTTTTTCAGCAACTGCAGCCATAGCATCTTTAATACTTTGCAGCGCACGCATAATACTTTCCTGCTCCACGCCGCGCAAATCCACCCACAACGTTACTGCTCCCGGTACTACATTAATAGAACCGGGCTCTACTTCTACTACGCCTACGGTAGCAACCGTACCGCAGTCAGCTTCAGCCTCTGCCGCGTCCTGCACTGCCAGAATAAGCTTAGCGGCACTAACCAGCGCATCTTTACGCATACCCATAGGTGTTGCGCCGGAATGGTCAGCCATACCCTGAATATGCAGTTTAAAACGGGTAGGCGCAGCAATATTATGTACAATACCCAGCTGCAAGCCTTTAGTTTCCAGTACCTTGCCCTGCTCAATATGGATTTCCGCAAAGCTTTTATAATATCCCTGCGGCAATACAGCCTCCTGATAACGCTCCGGGTCACAGCCCCACTGCTGCAGTGCCTGCGTAAAGGTCACATCATCTTTTCTTGCCGCCTTATCAAACATTGCCGGTACTGCGCTGCCGGTAAGCAATTTACTGCCGATAGTGGCAAAACCAAAACGGCTGGATTCCTCTGCCCGGAAAATAATTACGTCGATGCTGCGCTGCAGCTTTTCATCTGCCAGCATGTGCAGAGCTTCCAGAGCGCCTGCAACACCGCACATACCGTCATAAGCACCGCCATGAATAACCGTATCAAGATGCGAACCAGTAGCAACAGCAGGCAAAGCAGGATTTTCTCCTGTACGGCGCAAAAATACGTTGCCAACAGCATCCTGTCTTATTTCCAGCTGTAAATCTTCTATTTGCTGCAGCAGCCATTCCTGTGCCTGTTTATCAGTTTCCGTATAGGCAAGACGGGTAATGCCCTGCTCACCCCTTCCAAATTGTGCCAGTCCTTCCAGCAGCATCTGTACACGCTCTTTATTTATAGCTAACATAAAAATCTCTCCATTCTTTCAAGATACATTTTTATTATACCCGTCCATCTGCTGCCAGGCAAACTTTTACTGCTCTGCGCTTAATTCTCATAATTCCCAGAGTTTTACAAAAATATTTACTCATGTTATTTAAATATTTTTACTTGCCAACAAGTGTTAAAAATTTTACAATATAAAAACAAACTAAAGAAACGAGGTTATAAACATTGGAAAGAAAAGTTATTCAAGTTGAAGAACGTCCGCCTTTATTGCTGAATATCCCTCTGAGCATCCAGCATCTGTTCGCCATGTTCGGCTCTACCGTACTGGTTCCCTTCCTGTTCGGAGTAAACCCTACCACCTGCTTGTTTATGAACGGTATCGGCACACTGCTGTATATCTTTCTGACCAAAGGCAAAATCCCCTCCTATCTCGGTTCCAGCTTTGCCTTTATTTCCCCGGTATTGCTGATTCTTTCTACTTCCGGTTATGCTGACGCGCAGTCCGGCTTTATTGTTTTCGGCCTGCTGTTTATGCTGTTTTCTATTATTATCCACTATGTCGGTACTTCCTGGATTGATGTTATCTTCCCGCCAGCTGCTATGGGTGCCATCATCGCCGTTATCGGACTGGAACTTGCTCCTGTTGCTGCCAACATGGCAGGTCTTACCGGCGATAATATTCAGCCTGTAAATATTGCCGTTTCCATGTTCACACTGGCTGTCGGTATTATCGGCTCAGTTGCTTTCCGCGGCTTTATGAGCATCATCCCCATTCTGTTTGGCGTTATCTGCGGCTATGTCTTTGCAGCCTTCATGGGTATGGTCAACTTCCAGCCCATTATCGACGCTCCCTGGCTGCAGCTGCCTCATTTCTATGCTCCCCACTTCAACCTTAACGCTATTATGATTATCGCTCCGGCAGCACTGGTAGTACTGGCAGAACATATCGGCCACTTAGTAGTAACTGGCAACATTGTTGAACGCAACCTGATTAAAGACCCTGGTCTTTCCCGTTCCCTGTTTGCTGACGGTCTTTCCAACGTTGTCTCCGGTTTTGCCGGCGCAACTCCTAATACCACATATGGTGAAAACATCGGCGTTATGGCAATTACCAAGGTTTACAGCGTCTGGGTTATCGGCGGCGCTGCTGTAATGGCTATCCTGCTTTCCTTCATCGGCAAGCTTTCCGAGCTGATTCACAGTATTCCTGTTCCTGTTATGGGCGGTATCTGCATCCTGCTGTTCGGCGTTATTGCTGCTTCCGGTATCCGCGTACTGGTAGAACAAAAAGTAGATTACAGCAAATCCTCCAATCTGATTATGACTTCCGTAGTTATGATTATCGGCCTGTCCGGCGCTAAAATCTCCTTTGGCGCCTTCAGCGTACAGGGCATGGTCCTTGCTACTGTAGTAGCTATCATTATGAGCTTGCTGTTTCGAGTTTTTGAAAAGCTTGGCCTGTTAAACGAATAATATTTCGGCAATACAAAAAAGCTGCCTGCAAAATGCAGGCAGCTTGTATTTTTTACAGCCGTTATCAGAATCTGAAATCACGGATACCTTCTTCAATTTTCTTTAAATGATCGGCACATACCGCACGAACATTTTCTTTTGGTATATTTAAGAGTTCAGCTTCAATAAGCTTTTCGCCGATAGCACGAGTTTCCTCAGAAGCATAATCTACCAGATATTCCTTCAGCGTCATCAGCGCGTTAGGATGGCAGCAATTTTGAATCTGCTTTGATTTGCACAGCTCCATAAATCTGTCGCCGGTACGTCCTGCACGATAGCAGGCAGTACAGAAGGACGGAATATAACCTAAATCCATCAGCCAATGTACAACTTCATCCAGAGTTCTCTGGTCAGAAACGTCAAACTGTTCTGTATCGGTAGGTCTGTCTTCTTCGGTGTATCCGCCTACGGAAGTTCTGGAACCGCCGCTGATTTGAGAAATACCAAGGCGCAGTACCTTTTCACGTACAGCCTGGCTTTCACGGGTAGAAACAATCATACCGGTATAAGGTACGGCAATACGGATAAGTGCTACCAGTTTAGCAAAGGTTTCATCATCAATACCGTTAGCAAAAGCATTGGGATCGATATCATCAGCATGCTTGATACGCGGTACGCTGATAGTATGCGGGCCAACGCCATGCACTGCTTCCAGATGCTCTGCATGCATCAAAAGACCGGCAAATTCATATTTATAGCGTTCCAAGCCGAACAGTACGCCCAGGCCAACATCGTCGATGCCGCCTTCCATAGCTCTGTCCATAGCTTCTGTATGGTAAGCATAATTATGCTTCGGCCCGGTAGGATGCAGTGCTTCATAGCTTTCTTTATGGTAGGTTTCCTGGAACAGAATATAAGTACCGATACCTGCTTCTTTCAGCTTGCGGTAATCTTCTACAGTTGTTGCCGCAATATTAACGTTAACACGGCGAATAGCACCATTTTTATGTTTAATGGAATAAATAGTCTTAATACATTCAAGGATGTATTCCAGCGGATTGTTAACCGGATCTTCACCAGCCTCCAGTGCCAGACGCTTATGACCCATATCCTGCAGGGCAATAACCTCTGCACGTACTTCCTCCTGAGTCAGTTTCTTTCTGGCAATATGCTTGTTCTTAGCATGATAGGGGCAATAAGTGCAGCCGTTAATGCAGTAGTTGGACAAATACAGCGGCGCAAACATAACGATACGGTTGCCGTAAAAGTCCTTTTTAATCTGTTCAGCCAGTGCGTAAATTTTCGCAATACGCTCTTCATCCTCGCATGCCAGCAGTACGGAGGCATCACGATGGGATAATCCCTGACGCAGCTCGGCCTTAGCGATAATTTCATCAACCAGCTTCAGATTGTCCTTGTTGGCTTCGGCGTAAGCCAATGTGTCAAGAATTTCTTCATGGCTGATAAATTCTTCAGCCTTCATTGATTTTACATTATACATAATTTCATTCCTTTCAAGTCAGCTTTGCTTCCCTGTTAGATTTATTATTTCCGCTAAGCGGAGATAACCATTTTAATTTTTGTCAGCAACATTAGAATAGGCTGCTTTGGCAGTAACACCTTTAAGACGTCCCAGCTTACCGGAAAGTGCATTGATAATATCCTGCGGCGCATCTACTGCCACACAGATAATATTTACACCTTTACTGCGGTAGGGAATCCCCATTCTGCCAATTACATACTGCCCATACTGGTGCAGCAAAGTATTCAGTTCCTGTACAGCTTCTTCATCTGTAACAATTATCGAAATAACAGCTACCCTGGTTTCCATAACAGCCTCCCAAATACTAACTATCAATAGTATACCATAAAGAAAAATACTGCATGCTGTTTTGACAAAAAACTTTCACAATTTCTGCCACAAAAGCAGGGCTTTATGCTACAATGTTAGCAAGTAAAGGGAAACGTCATTGTAATAAATAAAAGAAAGAAGGTACCAGTGTGGAATTTACAGCAATAGATTTTGAAACTGCCAATGCCAGCCGCGACAGCGCCTGCGCCATTGGACTTGTTACCGTTAAAGACGGTGTGATTGTCGACGAATATTATCACCTTATCCGTCCTAAGATTATGTACTTTAATCCGGACAACATCGGAGTACACGGCATTACAGAAGAAATGGTTGCCAATGAACCAAACTTTGAGCAATTATGGCCGGAAATCTTTCCCCGCCTGCACAACAAGCAGGTTGTCGCTCATTTTGCCAAATTTGATATCAACGTACTGCGCTATACTTTAAACTCCTATTATCTGCCGCACCCCAACTTTACCTATATCTGCAGCTGGGTATTGGCTAAAAAAGCCTTCCCGCATCTTTCCAGCTACAGCCTGGATAATGTTGCCGGTTATGTTGGCTTTAAATTCCAGCATCATCAGGCACTGGATGACGCCAGAGCCTGCGCAGCCATCGTCAATAAAGTACTGGAAAAGAATCCTTCTGCTCAGGATTTTGAACATCTGGCAGATATTTATAATTTTGAATGCGGCCATCTTTCCCGCAACAAAGTGCATCCCTGCACTCTGGAAAAAGAAGCGAAAGAAGAAATCATGGGCAAGCTGTTTTAATCTCAGCGCACCTTGATTTTCTCGCTGCCGTCAGGCGCTTCCAGATAGATGTCTTCCAGATAAACTCTGCCATCTACCAATTTAAAGCCATCTGTCACGACATTGCCAAGATTAGTCTTGATAACGACATCTTTAAATTTTAATACTTTGCTTTTATTATCAAACTTACCGCTGATACTTTCAAAAGGTATCAGCATATAATTGCCCGGTCCGGACGTAAAACTGCCGTAAGTATGAACTGTATCTGCTCTGCCTTCAGAGCGCATTTTCAGATCCAGTTCTACGCGGCAGTTTATTTTTGTGCTTTTAGCGGCAACAGAAGCCATCAAACCATGACCCAAAACATCAATACTGTAATGCCTGTTATCTATATGATAGTTACCGGAAGCATCCACAGTACCGCCGTAAACACTGCCAGTAACATCAGTAAAGTCTACCCGTCCGTCTTCATAATGAATGTTGCCGCTCACTTTGCTGAAATGCAGCGCAGGAATATCAAGTTCATCAAAATTCAAGGCTCCGTCTGCCTTCGGCTGCTGCAAAGGTCCCTTTACTTCCAGAAAAATATCGGCAGGATTTTCAATCTTGCCTAACCCCATGGAAGAAGGAATAATATTATACATCGTCAGATTAAGCGCCAGCTCTGGCTCATCCTTGCTCACATCAACCTTGCCATACAGCTTGAGGCTGTCACCGGCAATAGTACCGCCGAATAAGCCGGAAGCAAAATCAATCTTAATAAAATCGTCCGTTCTGCTTTGAATATTTGCCTGCACCTGATTCAATACAAAATAACGCTTTTTGTACATAACATTTAATGTGCAGTTTTTCAGCACCAGTTCAGTTTCCGGAACCTTGCCGCGCAAGTCAAGATGCTTCTTTTTTTTCTGCGGCGTTGGCTCTGACAGCATCTTTTTATCCGGCAAAACATCCAGACGCATTTTTTCATCAAACTGCAAAGATAAAACCGCGCCATCTAATTCTACCAGCTGCAAAGTATCCAAATCTGCACTGTGTGTTATAATATCCCAGACGCTGACGGAAAATTTACCCTGCGGCACCTGCAATACCGGCTCTCCCTTCGGGTCCAGCCATACTAAATTAGTAAAGCTGACATTACCAAATAAATCAGCCTTAATACTGTCTGCAGTAACACTGCCTCGCAGTACCCGCTGTTTGCTCATTTCCTGATGGAAGATATCCTCTGCATGCTCACTGGCTAAACTGCACAAAAAGAAATATACTCCACCAAGCAACAGCAGTATGACACTTATAATTAAATAAAATTTTCTGTTTTTAAATATTTCCGGCATAATAACCTCATAACATTTTTATTTCTATTATAACATACGCTTAGTATTTGCCCATCATCTGCAAAAACTGCAGATAAAAAATAAAAAGCAGGCTTAACGCCTGCTTTTTATTTTTCTGTTCGTACAACAGGTACGCATAAAGCCTCCGTACCGGCAATATCATAAGGAGAAAATCTGATAAAGACCTGTGAAGCCTTACCATTGATGACAAAACAGGAATAGGTCAGCTTGCCTTCCCACGGGCCATCATCAGTTTCGCAGCTGTAAACCGGCGATTCAATAAACTCCTGATAAATAGCGTCACAGTCATCGCTCTCCTCAGCCTCATAACTGAAGGTTCCATCCGGCTCAATAATAGTAATATTGCAGCCTTCACGGCCAAAAATAGGTTTTTTGATAAATTTGCGGCCTTTAAAATGCTCTGCATCTAAACTGGTGTCAGGAATATGGTTACTGATAATGAATTTATCAAATTCTGCAAAATAGTCCGTGGATTCTGCCAACAACCTGGTAACTGCCATCAGCGCCTTGTTCTGCAGCAGCAGTGCCTTAACAGGATTTACCAGCACAACTTTTCCTAAATTTGCGAGGTCCATCAGCTTTTTGCCTACAGGATAACCGTCTTCTGCCTGATCTTCAGCCAGAAGCTCCAGCGGATGCAAACGATACAGAATATCTGCCTTAATTTCCTTACCTAACACATTGGTAATATAAACGCCATCTTCCTTGATAATCAACTCGCGCAAATCAGCCAGATACACAGAACATTCCTGCGGCAAATTCATCACCGCACTGCTGATAACCTTGCGCACATAAGCCGTATTAGCCCAGTCTTCCAGATAATCTTTATTAGCAGCGCAAACAATGTTTACTTTATCTGCCGCTGAAAATTGACGCTCTAAAATTTCTACAAACGGTTTAGCTAAATCTTCATGATAATCTTCTATATTAGGATTTGCAGCAAAAACCTGCTGTGCCACAACATTAGCATAATAAGCCTCCGGCATACCGCACGGTGTATCGGCATTAATCTCAGTAAGCTTAAACAAGCCGCTTTTACTTTCCTTAACAAAATCCAGTCTGGCAATATTGGAAACATATGGCGAATTATCATCTAAGATAAACGGGGTAATCTCAGGTGTCATATTAAGAATATCAACCACACTCTTATTACCGTTAGCAATAATATCCTGCGCCAAAGCACTCATAATACGACAGATTTCTTCTGCAGCCTGCTGCAGATTACGATGCTCCTGCGCACTCATCAGATACGGATTGAGCGTGAGATATCTTACTTCATAGTCCTCTCCGTCAAGATAAGGAATGATACTTTCATTTAAATTATTCAGCCAGGTATCAGCCTTGCGTAAAGCCATAATCAGCCTCCTCTGCCTTAAGAAACCGCATGTGAACGAATGGAACTGGAACCAATACCGGTTTTGCCGCTTGAAGGCGCTGCTACTTTTGATGTTGTAGTATTAGTTTTATTTTGCGTGTTGCTGATATTTTCTCCATTAGTTGTACCAGCTTTTGTCTGAGCATTATCCCCTGGCTTAGTAGTAGAAGTATAAGCCGGAGGCTGTTTAGGCGGTACCTGCGGTGTTTGAGGCCCGCTGAACATATGGCTCAAGGCATAACCCAGACCAAAGGCCGTTACCATACCCCAAAAACTGTTATCAGAAGACTGCTGTACAGCAGCATTATCATTCTGCCATTCTTCGTTATTCTCCTCTTCATTGCTGCAGCCAGCCACTAAAGTAGTACCCATAGTTAATGTAAGCAAGCCGCCAATTAATTTATTGCGTTTTTCTTTAGTTAACATTCATATACTCCTTCGTCAGCAAATTCATTCTTTTCTATCATACCATATTAACTGCCACAGACAACGCTTTATTTAGTTTTTTATTATCTGTAACTAGAACATAAGTAAAAAGACGATAACCGTAAGGCTATCGTCTTAAATTTTATCCACTATAAAAATTTCAAAATGGTGGAGATGAGGGGAGTCGAACCCCTGTCCGAAAATATTGCCATACAACTTTCTCCGAGCGCAGACGTCATACTAAATTTCGCTCCCTTGCCGCCTAACGACGGGCTGCTCAGTCGCTATCTCGATAAATTTCCCTATCAGCCGCCGAGAATAAGCTGAAAGGTATCCCGCATATTGACTGCTCTTCCTCGCCTGCAGGAGGAGCTCAGAGAGCAGTTAGCAATTAAGCTGCTAAAGCGTAATCTTCGTTAGCGTTTATATTTAAACGTCCCACCGATTAACGTGCAGATGGAACCACGGCTCGCTTATCATACCGCACCTATCCCCGTCGAAACCAGTACATCCCCAGGTAATAAGCAGCAGATATGCTGTCTTGTTATTGTAGCACAGTTTAGGCTAAAGCGCAAATCTGACCCGTAAACTCTTCTTATCAGCGGCTGCGTTCTTTCAGTGCGCGTTCCATTTCCCTCTTAGCATCTTTTTTAGCCATGTCCTGCCTTTTATCATAGAGCTTTTTACCGGTTGCCAGCGCCAGCTCCAGTTTAACCAGTCCATGCTTAAAATAAAGCTTGAGCGGTACCAAAGCATACCCTTTTTCTTTTACCTTGCCTATCAGTCGGCGGATTTCCTCGCGATGCAGCAGCAATCTGCGGCTGCGCATGGGGTCATGGTTAAAAATATTACCATGATCATAAGGACTGATATGCAAATTATAGACAAAGACCTCTGCTGTGCGCGTAACCTGCGCATAGCTGTCCTTCATATTTGCTTTGCCTGCCCGCAGGGATTTTACTTCCGTACCAGTCAAAGCAATACCTGCTTCATAGGTTTCATGAATAGTAAAATCATGACGGGCTTTTCTATTTTCTGCAATAATCTTTATTTTCTGTTCTGCCATATTCTATCTTTTCTTTCTGCGTTTTTTAGACGCTTTATCTTTAGCACGTTTACCGCTGCGTCTGCCCGGCTGCTTATTTTTCGCGCCTTTGCCGTCTTTCTCCTTTTTCTTCTTACTGCCGGCAAAAGCTTCCGAGCGTTTCTGACCGTAAGCAGAGCTGTGGCTTTGCTTGCTCAGCAGCTGTTGACGGATATGCTCACGCACACCGTCATTTTCACCTGCCATAATAAAGTCGATGCTTACTTCAGAAATATTAACCTGCAAAACCTCTATACGTACTTTATCGCCCAGACGGTACTGTTTTTTAGTATGCGTACCTACCAGCGCATATCTGTCTTCATAAAATTCATAGTAATCATCCATCAGACTGGAAATATGCACCAGACCTTCTACACCGTTAGGCAGCTCTACAAACATGCCAAAAGCGGTAACGCCGGAGATAACTCCGTCAAATTCCTCACCGATATGTTCAGCCATATATTCAGCTTTTTTCAGCTCTACCGTAGCGCGTTCTGCTTCTGCGGCAGCTCTTTCTCTGATAGAGGAATGTTCTGCAATTACATCCAGTTCGTCACTCAAAGCCTCCGCCTGCTCACTGGTCAGCTTCGGCTGCTGCATCCAATGACGCAGAAGTCTGTGGACGATAAGGTCAGGGTAACGTCTGATAGGTGAAGTAAAATGAGTGTAATACTTCGCTGCCAAGCCGAAATGTCCGATATTTTCCGTCTGATAAACAGCCTGCTTCATGGAACGCAAAGCAACGGTATTTACCAGGCGCTCCTCGGGACGACCTGCCATAGCCTGTACTGCCTTCTGTACTTCCAGCGGCTTGGTTTCTTCACTGACTTTAAATTTAACATTAAAATTAGCCAGCAAACGTGCCAAATCCTGCATTTTATCTTCTGCTGGCAAATCATGTACACGATATACAAACGGCCATTTCTGTCTGCTCATATGATGCGCCACAGTTTCGTTGGCAGAAAGCATAAACTCTTCGATAATCTGCTCCGCATCACCATGAATGCGATTTACGATTTCAATAGGTTTAAGCTTTTCATCTAAAATAACCTTCTGTTCCGGCAAATCAAAATCAATTGCGCCGCGTTTTACACGCTTAGCATGCAGTATACCGCGCAGTTCATCCATCAATGCTATCATATCAAGAATATCGCTGTATTTTTCCCGCAGTTCTGCATTACCGGCTAATATTTCCCGGACAATATTATAGCTCAGACGATGACGCACATGGATAACTGCCGGAAAGATTTCATAATCCAGAATCTTACCCTTGCGGTCAATATGCATCTCACAGCCCATAGCCAGTCTGTCCTCACCGGCATTTAAGCTGCAGATACCGTTGGACAGGCGCTCCGGCAGCATGGGCAGTACTCTGTCTACCAGATACACACTGGTGCCGCGCTGCCTTGCTTCCTTATCCAGCACAGACTTTTCTTTTACATAGTAGCTGACATCGGCAATGTACACGCCTAATAAGAACTCATCTTTGCTGAGCTGCTGTACATATACTGCATCGTCCAAATCCTTGGCATCCTCGCCGTCAATAGTGACGATAGTTCTGTCACGCAGGTCACGGCGTCCTTCCAGTTCCGTCTTTTTAATGCTGCGCGGCACTTTCTTGGAAGCTTCAATAACCTCCGGTGGAAATTCCAGCGGCAAATCATTTTGTTTGATAATGGAAAGAATCTCCAGTCCAACATCACCGGGATTGCCTAATACTTCCACAATCTTTCCTTCAGCACTGCGATGCTCCTGCGGCCACTCGGTAATCTCTACAACTACCTTCTGCTCTTCTTTGGCGCCGTTAAAATTACGCCGCATAATATAGATGTCCTGACCAATACGTTTGTCATCGGGCACTACGAAAGCAAAATCGCCGTTTCTGTGAAAAGTACCGACTACCTTGTCGTTAGCGTGAGTAATGATCCTGATAATCTCGCCTTCCGGTTTCTTGCCATGGGTATCATTATTTACTCTGGCCATAACACGGTCATTATTCATCGCTCCGTTTAAAGCGCGGGGCGGAATAAATACATCTGGTCTTTCTCCCTTGTTATCAGGAATTACGAAGCCGAAGCCCTTGCTGGTCAGCTGAAAACGACCAGTAACAAGGCCCATTTTTTCCGGCAGGCCGTAGGTTTCAAATCTAGTTCTGACAATCTCACCATTGGCCTCCAAAGCCATCAGCTCCTGCCAGAACTTAGTAGCGCTGCAGCCCTCTCCGCAGATGGCCTCCAGCAAATCCTCGCCAGTCATAGGTGCATAACTGCTGTCACGCATACATTCTAAAATTTTTTCTTTAATATTCTTATTCTGCATTTTTACTCCTCAAGCATCATCTTGGACAGCGATTCTGCCAAAACAGTACCGTCCTTGCCAACTATCTGCCCCTGCATTTCTACCAGGCGGCCTTTACGCCTTACCTCCTTGCCAATGCAGAGAACTTCTTCGCCAATTACTAAAGGCTTGCGATAACGTATTTCTATTTTTGCTGTGTAGGCAGGCTTACCTTCCTTACAATACAGATAATTGCCGGTTACCTCATCCAAAAGTACGGCAACAAGTCCGCCGTGCATCCTGCCTGTATAGCTCTGATGCTGTTTTTGCGGGGTAAAATAAGCCAGGCATTTTTCTTCATCCAGCTCAAAACGCATGTGCAAACCGCCCGGATTATCCTTACCGCAGGCAAAGCACCAGGTATATTCACTATTATTCAATAATTCTTTGTTCATCTTACTCACTTCTGAAAAATTCACTTATCTTTTTAAAAACATCTTCTCTTTCAATATCTAACGTCAGAATATGCCCGCTTTGATGATACCATACCAGCTCTTTACGCTTGCTGCCCAAATGTTCATATATATAGGAAGCACTGCATGGCTTTACCGTATGCTCTTTAGTAGACTGCATTACAAGGCAGGGTATTGTTATCTGCGGCAGTATTTCATTTTTGCACAGCTTTATAAGAGCAAACAGACTGCTCAAGGGCTTAACTGGCATAACATTATAAGCAATATTATATTTTTCTGCTGTAAAATAATTACGCTTTTTCTTTTTTAGATACGGAATAAAATACTTCAGCAGCGGCAGTAACGGTGCACGCCAGTCCTGTACATAAATAGGTGCCGCCATGAAAACAGCCTTAGTAACCGGCAGCTTTGCCGCTGTTACCATAGCAAGCAAGCCGCCCATGGAAAGACCTGCCACCATAACCTCACTGCAGCACCGCTGCAGTCTGTAAAAGCCTTTTTCTACTTCTTCATACCAGTTCTGCCACTGGATTTCATTCAGTGCCCAAGGCTCTGTTCCATGTCCCGGCAAGCGCACTCCCAGAACAGTATATCCTTCTTGCTGCAAATAATCACCAAGCAGGCGCATTTCTGCAGGAGTTCCTGTATAGCCGTGAATTAAAAGCACACCTTTATTATTATTCCCGGCAAGAAAAAATTCTTCTGCTCCTTCAATAACTTTCACACGCAACCTCCTGCAATAAAATACATGTTAATTATAACATATATCACCTAAGCAATACTACGCTGTTGCAGCCGGCAATGTAACAAATTGGTAAATACCTTCATAATTTTACGCATAAAAAAACACCCGCAATAATGCGGGTGTTTTACATTGCTTATTTGAAGAGGTTCAGCAGGATACCGCCATGTACAGCAAGTACAGGAGCGAATACCAGAGCAACAATGGTCATCAGTTTGATGAGGATGTTCATTGCCGGTCCGGAAGTATCTTTGAACGGATCGCCTACGGTGTCGCCGGTTACAGCAGCTTTATGAGCTTCGCTGCCTTTACCGCCGTGTACGCCGGATTCGATGTATTTTTTAGCGTTATCCCATGCACCGCCTGCGTTTGCCATCAGGATAGCAACCAGTACGCCGGAGGACAGAGCACCGCCAACCATACCGCCCAGAGCTTCAGTACCGAACAGGAAACCCATAGCAATAGGAGCAATGATTGCCAGGATACCGGGCAGCATCATTTCATGCAGTGCTGCAGCAGTGGAAATATCAACGCATTTACGATAGTCTGCGGTAGCTTTACCTTCCAGCAGGCCAGGAATTTCACGGAATTGACGACGAACTTCTTCAATCATCTGATAAGCAGCTTTACCAACGGATTCCATGGTCATAGCGCCGAATACGAACGGAAGAGTTGCACCAATAAAGAGACCTACCAGAGTTACAGGGTTCAGCAGGTCGATAACTTTCAGGTTTACAGTGTGAGCATAAGCAGAGAACAGTGCCAGTGCGGTCAGCGCAGCGGAACCGATTGCAAAGCCTTTACCGATAGCAGCAGTGGTGTTACCAACGGAGTCGAGTTTATCGGTGATTTCACGAACTTCATGCGGCAGTTCGGACATTTCAGCAATACCGCCAGCATTGTCGGCGATAGGACCGTAAGCGTCAACTGCAACGGTCAGACCGGTAGTAGACAGCATGCCTACTGCAGCCAGTGCGATACCGAACAGACCCATACCAGGGTTAGAAGTACCACCCATTACGAAGAAGGAGATGATTACGCCTACGCAGATGAAGAGCATGGGCCAGAAGGTAGAATACATACCAACAGCCAAGCCGGAAATAATGGTGGTTGCAGGACCGGTTTCAGATTGTTGAGCAATCTTTTTAACACTGCCGTAATCAGCGGAAGTGTAGATTTCGGTGATTTTACCAATCAGCATACCAACAATCAAGCCAGCAGCAATTGCATAGAATGCATTCAGAGAACCAAACAGGTTGCTGGACAGATATGCAGCAGCAGCAATAACGATTACGCCGCCGATATAAGTACCGCTGTTAAGAGCAGCCTGCGGGTTTTGAGATTTGCTGTTACGAGCAAACATAACACCGATGATGGAAGCAATGATACCGCATACAGCCAGCATGAATACGAATTCAACGCCTTCGCCTTGCGGATATGCAACAGCACCGAGGGTAAGTGCGGAAATGATAGCGCCTACATAGGATTCAAAAAGGTCAGCGCCCATACCAGCAACGTCACCTACGTTATCGCCTACGTTATCGGCAATAGTAGCAGGGTTACGCGGGTCATCTTCAGGGATGCCAGCTTCAACTTTACCAACAAGGTCAGCGCCTACGTCAGCAGCTTTGGTGTAGATACCGCCGCCAACACGAGCGAACAATGCGATGGAGCTTGCGCCCAGACCGAAACCGGTAACAATGTCAATGTTTCTGTCAAATACGAAATAAGCAATGGTTACGCCTGCGATACCCAGACCAACAACGCCCAGGCCCATTACAGCGCCGCCGGAGAAAGCGATTTTCAGAGCTTCGCTCATGCCGTGACGTGCAGCTTCAGCAGTACGTACGTTAGCTTTGGTAGCAACAGTCATGCCGAGGTAGCCAGCGCAGATGGAGAACAGTGCGCCGCCGATGAAGCATACTGCAGTAGATACGGATAAGAACATGGAGATGATGATGGCTACTACCAGGATGAATGCGGCAAGATATTTGTATTCTCTGTACAAGAACGCCATAGCGCCTTCATGAATGTAGCCGGAGATTTCTTTCATACGGTCGTTACCGGCACTTGCCTTGCCGATTGCGCCGCTGAGCATCATAGCAACCGCCAGTGCTATAACGCCAACGATTAAGGATACTGATAAATAAGTACTCAAAACCTTAACCCCTTTCTTTTTTTATAAAATTTTTAAAAATTAAGAACGCATACGCGCTCTTTTTAACAAGATTCAGGCATTCAGCTTAGCCAAAGCCAGAGTGATTACAGCAAAAGCACAGCCCAACACGATTGTAGCCTTCGCCATCAAAGTATCGAGGTCATTGCCTTTACCGAAAAAAGCACCGTCACTGCCGCCAAAAGTACCGCCAACACCGCCTTTGCCGGACTGCAGCAATACTGCGCCAATGAGAGCTATGCAAACGATAAATTCAAGAACCATCAGAACAGTCTCAAGCACAGAACTTACCTCCTTACTCACTAATACCATAGTATTTTATCACACTTTATATAAGCTTACAACGAATTTTTTTAAAATAATTCACAATTCAACTATTTAATTTTTTTATTTACAAAATTCATAAAAGACTGATTGAATCATATTCCGGAGCAGCCACATAACGTCCTTTACCGTTAATCAGTCCCCATTTGCCCTTGGCCTGAACAATAGCCGCATCAGGCTGCAAAGCACCAGCTGTTTCAATGTTTTCATCTAATATAGCTTTGACCTTGCCCTTGCGGTCGATAATACAGTAATGACCCTTAGTATCACGCACAACAGCTAAACTGCCGTAAAAGGGTGTAGCCTCCTGCCAGTAATTGAGCATAATATGACGGAAGTCTCTGTCGACATAGGTCCAGCGGCTTTGAGTAACTTTAACAGGCGCAATGCCATTGACAAAATTTTCTGCAGCATAATAGCCAGCTTTTGTTATCCCCTTGCCCAGTGTATAAAAGCTGCTGCGTCCTTCTGCTTCCACCACTGCCATAGAGCCGTTATCCAAGTCAAGCTCACTGACATCTTCATAATCCGGCGGCAGAAGATAACTGCCATCCAAAGCATACCAGGCAGGTTTATCATTAACAAGCGCTGCCACCTTAGCATCAATAATCTCTGAATTAAAATCATTAGTTGTAGGAATCAGTATCTGACCCTGCGCGTCCGTATACCCTCGCTTCAATACCGTATCATAAAAGCTTTTGCCTACACCCGGAATAGTCGGTATGCCGGCAACCATGGTAAATGCTGACTGCAACAGTCCGCCTAAAGAAACATTGTGCCTTGTGCGGGTTATCTGATACATATCATTATCCAGCTTTTTAAAAGTCGCTGCCTTAAAAGCAAAATTCTCTTTTTCCTGTGCATCAATAAAATGAAAAGCACCGTCATCCTTAAATACTGCTAATCCGTCTTTAAAACCGCGAATATAACGTCCTTCCGGTGCAGTGCATACTTTATTGCCGTCTTTATCAATAAAGTACTGTTCTTCACCTCCGGCAACCAGTGCCTTGCCTTCAAAAAAACCTTCGGCTTTCTCATACGCAGGCTGTATTTTAAACTCACCTTTACTGTCTACGTAGCCGAACTTTTCATCAACTTTAACAGCAGCCAGTCCTTCATAAAATCTGCCAGCTTCTGCAAATACCTGATTACTGCGCAGCTTCTTAGCAGCTGTATAATACCGAAAGCCATCAGCTTCACCAACAATATACCCGCCCATACCGTCATCTGCTACGCTGTCATACTCACAGGGCCAGATTGTTCTGCCGTCAGCAGCTATAACTCCCATTTTATCCTGGCGCTGCACAAAAAACTTTCCCTGCTCAAAACGTACTTTTTCATACAGGCACGGCACAAGCTCTGCGCCGCTGCTGCTTAGCACGCCCCAGCCTTTATCCCGTACCAGCCACAGTCCATCCTGCAGCTTTTTTATTCTTTTATACTGCAAAGGTATGATAATATTTCCCCGGCAATCACTTACACCTAATTTGCCATCTTTTTTCAGCAAAAGATATTCTGCATCAAGTCGTCTGATTTTTTCGTACTCTGCCGCCAGAATAAAAGTGCCTTTACTGTCTAAAACACCATAATTGCCATCTTTTTCTACAATATATAGTTTATCTGCACTCAATGCCTGCTCTTTCATCTGCTGCCAGGTCTGATGCTGGCGATAACGTTCCAAAACCTCATCAAACATAGGATGCTCAGCAGCATTAACCACACTGCTTCCCCACAGACATACACATGCAGCGGCAGCAGCCGCTAAATATTTCAGCTTCATTTTCTTCCTGCTTTCTAAACAAAATAAGGGCAAAGACTTAAAAGCCTTTGCCCTTTGATTATAACATTATTGAATGTTATAGAAAACTTTTTTGCCGTTATATTTAGCAGCTTTGCCGAGATCTTCTTCGATACGCAGCAGCTGGTTGTATTTTGCCACACGGTCGGTACGTGCCGGCGCACCGGTCTTGATTTGACCAGCGTTAACAGCAACAGCAATATCTGCCAGAGTAGTATCTTCGGTTTCACCGCTGCGGTGAGAAATAATGCAGGTATAGCCTGCACGTTTAGCAGTTTCAATAGCATTGAAGGTTTCAGTAAGAGTGCCAATCTGATTTACTTTAATCAGAATAGCGTTAGCTACGCCTTTTTCAATGCCGGCTTTCAGACGTTCTTCATTAGTAACGAACAGATCGTCGCCTACCAGCTGAACTTTGCCGCCCAGTTTATCGGTAAGAGCTTTCCAGCCTTCCCAGTCATCTTCTGCCAGACCATCTTCAATGGAAATGATAGGATATTTTTCGCACAGAGCAGCCAGATAATCAACCATTTCAGCAGAAGTCTTTACGATACCTTCGCCAGCCAGGTTATATTTGCCGTCTTCATACATTTCGCTGGAAGCAACGTCCAGAGCAATAACAATGTCTTCGCCCGGTTTGTAGCCAGCTTTTTCTACAGCTTCCAAAATTACTTCGATAGCTTCTTCATTGCATTTCAGGTCAGGAGCAAAACCGCCTTCATCACCCAGTGCAGTGCTGAGACCTTTAGATTTCAGCAAAGCTTTCAGATTATGATAGATTTCTGCATTCATACGCAGAGCTTCTGCAAAGGATTTTGCGCCAACAGGCATAATCATGAATTCCTGAATATCAACATTGTTATCAGCATGCTGACCGCCGTTTAAGATGTTCATCATTGGAACCGGCAGTTCTTTGGCAGCAACGCCGCCCAGATACAGATACAGAGGCAGGCCAACGGAAGCAGCTGCAGCTTTTGCTACTGCCATGGACACGCCCAGGATAGCATTGGCACCCAATTTACCTTTATTGGGAGTACCATCAAGACGAACCAGCAGTTCGTCAATTTCAGTCTGACGGGTAGCTTCCAGACCGATTATTGCCTCGGCAATAACATCGTTAACATTGTCAACAGCTTTGGTAACACCTTTACCAAGATAACGTTCTTTATCACCGTCACGAAGTTCTACAGCTTCATGTACGCCGGTAGATGCGCCGGAGGGAACTGCAGCACGGCCAACAGCACCGTCTTCCAGGCATACTTCTACTTCCACAGTCGGATTGCCGCGGGAGTCAAGAATCTCACGAGCATAAACTTCAGTAATCATTGCCATAATCTTCACACCTCAAATTTATTATTTTTCCATCAGGCTGCTGCCAGTCATAGCAGCAGGCTTATCAATATGCAAAAGTTCCAGCAGCGTCGGCGCAATATCTGCCAAAATGCCGCTGTGCAGCTGATGTTTTTCATTGCTTACCAAAATAAACGGTACAGGATTGGTAGTATGAGCAGTATGCGGCTGTCCGGTTGCTTCATCCGTCATTTTTTCCAGATTGCCGTGGTCAGCAGTAATGCATACACTGCCGTCAAGTTCCAGAATCTTTGCCACAATCCTGCCGACACATTCGTCCACAGTTTCCATTGCTTTTACAGCAGCTTCCATTACTCCTGTATGACCAATCATATCCGGGTTGGCAAAATTCAGAATAACTACGTCAAATTTATCTTTATCCAGCTCTGCAAGCAAAGCTTCCGTAACTTCACGGGCGCTCATTTCCGGCTGCAAATCATAGGTAGCAACCTTCGGGGAAGGAATCAGGATACGTTCTTCCCCAGGATTAGGAGCTTCTACACCGCCATTAAAGAAAAAGGTTACATGCGCGTATTTTTCCGTTTCCGCAATACGCAGCTGCTGCAAGCCCTGCTTTGCCAGCACTTCGCCCAAAGTGTCCTCATAGGTCTGCGGCGGAAAAGCAACCGGTGCAGCAATCGTCGCATCATACTGAGTCATGCAGACAAAGTTAACAGGCAATACGCCTTCCGGACGTTTAAAACCGTCAAATTCGCTTTCGCTCAGTGCTCTTGTCATCTGACGTGCACGGTCAGGACGGAAGTTAAAGAAAACAATACCGTCACCGGCAGTAATTCTGCCGTCATTTTCACCTACGATAAAGGGAATAACAAATTCATCGGTCACACCTTGCTCATAGGAACGTTCCACGCCGCTGACAGCATCATCGGCATGTTCGCCTTCACCCAATACCAAAGCGCGGTAAGCCTTTTCTGTACGCTCCCAGCGTTTATCGCGGTCCATAGCATAATAACGGCCGCTTACAGTAGCTATCTTGCCTACGCCAATCTGCTGCATAGCTTCCTGCAGCTGCTGCAGATAAGTAACAGCAGTCTTAGGTCCTACATCACGTCCGTCCAAAAAGGCATGTACATACACCTTTTCCAGACCTTGCTGACGCGCCATTTCCACAAGAGCAATCACATGATCCAAATGACTGTGCACACCACCGTCAGACAAAAGACCCATTAAATGCAGTGCCTTACCGGCAGCCTTCGTCTTAGCCATAACATCGGTAAGAACATGATTGGTAAAGAAATCGCCGTCTTTAACTGCCTTGGTAATGCGGGTCAGTTCCTGATAAATAATGCGGCCCGCACCAATATTCAGATGACCTACTTCAGAATTGCCCATCTGTCCCTCCGGCAGCCCAACAGCACCGCCGCTGGCTTCCAGTGTAGTATGGGGATATTCTGCAAAAAATTTATCCAGGCAGGGTGTCGCAGCCACAGCAGCAGCATTGCTGCTGCTGGCGGGCGCGATTCCCCAACCGTCAAGAATCATCAGTAAAACAGGTTTTTTAGCCATTGTCAGCCTCGCTTAAAAACTGCGCACAATAGCCGCAAATTTAGCTGCGTCCAGGCTTGCACCGCCAACCAGTACGCCGTCGATACCGCTGATATTAAATTCAGCAGCATTTTCCGGAGTTACGCTGCCGCCGTACAGGATGCGTACCTTTCTAGCAACCTCTTCAGAGAAGATGCGGGCAACTTTAGCACGAATCATGCGGCAAACTTCCAGTGCGTCTTCAGCTGTTGCTGCTTTACCGGTACCAATAGCCCAAAGCGGCTCATAGGCAATTACCAGATTTTCTGCATCTTCAGCAGAAACTACTTTGAGAGCGCTTTGCAGCTGCATGCTGATTTTGCGTGCAGTCTTGCCTGCTTCACGTTCAGCCAGATTTTCGCCTACGCACAGCACAGGCTTCAGACCGTTGCGATAAGCAGCAGTCATCTTGCGGGCAACATTTATTTCGTTGTCGCCAAACATGGTGCGGCGTTCGCTGTGGCCGATAATTACATACTCAGCGCAGATATCAGCAATCATAGCGCCGGAAACAGCTCCGGTATAAGCACCAGCATCTTCCCAGTGCAGGTCCTGAGCACCATAGCCGACATGTTTGCCGTCAATAGCATCAGCAACGCTTTCTAAAGCTGTGAAGGGCGGAAATACTACTACTTCATTTAAAGTACCGTTAGTTTCCATAACGATATCTTCTGCCAGCTCTACTGCTTCATTAACGTTTTTGTGCATCTTCCAGTTACCGGCAACCATTTTGCGGCGCAGGTCGTCCAGTGCAGCTACGCCGGGCAGTACCTTGCCTTCCAGATATTCCAGCGATGCACCGCCGCCAGTGGAGATATGGCTGATTTTATTAGCCAGACCCAGTTTTTCAATAGCAGCAACGGAGTCGCCGCCGCCGACAATGCTGACAGCACGGCTCTTGGCAACTGCTTTGGCAACTGCTTCGGTACCTTTGCAGAAAGCATCCATTTCAAATACGCCCATAGGTCCGTTCCAGACAATCATCTTAGCGTCTTTCAGCGCTTCTGCATAAGCAGCACGGGTTTCTTCACCGATATCAAGAGCCATGTACTCCTGATTCAGATTGTCGATTTTTTCAGTAACATGTTTAGCGTCAGCAGCAAAGGCTTCGGACATTACCAGGTCAGTAGGCAGAAGCATATTTACTTTATTGGCTTTCGCTTTAGCCAGCAGTTCCTTAGCCAGTTCCATCTTATCTTCTTCAACTAAGGACTTGCCAACCTTATAGCCTTGAGCAGCCAGGAAGGTATTTGCCATGCCGCCGCCGATAAGGAGGGTGTCTACCTTATCCAGCAGGTTTTCAATAACGCCGATTTTATCGGAAACCTTAGCACCACCGATAATAGCTGCAAAGGGATGCAGCGGTTCAGTAACGGCGCGGCCGACAAACTTGATTTCCTTTTCCAGCAGGAAGCCTGCTGCAGCAGGCAGGAAATGAGTTACGCCTTCAACAGAAGCATGAGCTCTGTGAGAAACGCCGAAACCGTCATTGATATACAAATCAGCTAAAGAAGCCAGTTTTTCAGCAAATTCAAGATTGTTTTTTTCTTCTTCTTTATGGAAGCGGAGATTTTCCAGCAGCAGTACCTGTCCTGCTTTGAGGGCTTTGGCAGCAGCTTTGGCTTCCTTGCCCACACAATCAGGAGCAAAGGCAACTTTCTGACCCAGCAGCTTGCTTAAATGTTCAGCAACCGGAGCCAGAGAATATTTCATATTTACTTCTCCCTTAGGACGTCCCAAGTGAGCCATCAGAATAACTGCTGCTTTATTTTCCAGCAGATATTTGATGGTATCTAAAGAAGCGCGAATCCTGGTATCATCGGAAATATTACCGTTATCGTCAAAAGGAACGTTAAAGTCCACACGTACCAGCACTTTTTTGCCGGCAACCTCAAGATCGCGAATACTTTTTTTATCCATTAAAATTTACCCCTATCTTACAGGCCTTTTTTAGCAATATAGCAAGCCAGATCTACAACGCGGTTGGAATAACCCCATTCATTATCATACCAGCTGACAACTTTAGCCATACGCGGGCCAACCATCATAGTGGACAGACCGTCAACAATGGAGCTCAGCGGGCAGCCGTTGTAATCGCGGGAAACCAGCGGCAGTTCATTGTAGCCCATGATGCCTTTCAGTTTGCCTTCAGCAGCTTCTTTCAAAGCAGCATTGATTTCTTCTGCAGTAGTGTCGGTTTTCAGCAGTACGGTCAGGTCAGTGATGGAAACGTTCGGAGTAGGAACGCGCATAGCAAAACCGTTCAGTTTGCCTTTCAGTTCCGGCAGTACCAGGGCAACAGCTTTAGCAGCACCGGTAGTGGTCGGGATGATGGAGCAAGCTGCAGCACGAGCACGGCGCAGGTCTTTATGCGGCAGGTCCAGGATACGCTGGTCATTGGTGTAGGAGTGAACAGTGGTCATCAGGCCGCTTTCGATACCGAATTTTTCCAGCAATACTTTGGTGAATGGAGCCAGGCAGTTAGTGGTGCAGGAAGCATTGGAAATAATGTTATGCTGTGCAGGATCATATTTTTCTTCGTTAACACCCATAACGATGGTGATATCTTCCTGTTTTGCAGGTGCGGAAATAATAACTTTTTTAGCGCCAGCGTCCAGATGAGCTTTAGCTTTCGGGCCTTCGGTGAAACGACCGGTAGATTCAACAACGATTTCTACACCCAGTTCGCCCCAGGGCAGTTTGCCAGGATCGGTTTGAGCCAGAACTTTTACTCTATGACCGTCAACTACGATATAGTCGCCGTCAACAGTTACTTCATGAGGGAAAGTACCATGCACGGAATCATATTTCAGCAGATGAGCTAAAGTAGCAGCGTCGGTCAGGTCGTTAACAGCAACAACCTCAACTTCAGGATTAGAGAATGCAACGCGGAAAACTTCGCGGCCGATACGGCCAAAACCATTGATACCAATTTTTGTCATAGTAATTCCTCCTTAGATTTACAATGAATATATTTTATATTTTTGCACTAAAGTGCTTATTAAGCTTTTTCTGACGACATCCTGATTATTTCTCTGGCTGCCGCTTCATCGGTAATAAGTATATCCTGTCTGGAAGCGCGGATAACGGAAAGAATGGCAGCCGCTTTGGAACGTCCGCCGGCAACACCGATAATAGTACCGATGTGCTGCAAATCCTGCAGCATCAGTCCGGCATTATTGGTCATAAAAACCTGCCTGCCGTCCAGTGCGCAATACTGACCAAAAGCTTCGCCTACAGCACCGTCTGCTTCCAACTTACTGATAACCTCAGGCGGCAGACGTCTGTGCCGAGCCATAATGCTGGCCCTGCCAACGCCGTGCACCAAGATATCTGCCCGCTTGATAATATCGACAACAGAACGTACGCCGATATCCTCCCGCAGGATGCTGTTTAAGATTTCTTCACTGACGCTGTCCGGCACATACAGCTGCCTGTAAGCTGCTCCCATGCGCTGCGCCAGTACCGTAGCTATGGTATTAGCCTGCAGCTCCACATTATCTCCCAAACCGCCTCGCGCCGGAACAACCATGGTATCCGGCTGGCTGCCGGTAATATTAGCTGCCATTGCCGCCATAGTGGTACCGCCGCTGACTGCGACGATATGTCTGCCGCCATCGCCAAGCAGTTTGCTGAGGATACGTGCCGCGGTACGGCCTATCTCTCTCTTGACGATGTCCTCCTGGTCAGAGTCGCCCGGGATGATAACTACCCTGCCGATATGCAGCGTTTCACTGAGGGTATTTTCCAAAAAGGAAATATCCTGCAGCTTACGCACATAATCAGCCAGCTCCGTAAGGATATTCATACCTTCATCTGTCACTGACATGCCTGCCGCAGAAAAGGCCAGCAGACCGCTTTTTTTCAAAAAGTCCACCTGAGAGCGCAAAACACGCTCACTCAATCCCAGCCTTGCTGCCAGTGCTCTGCGCCCGATAGGATATTCATGGCTGACCTGCCGCAGAATCTGATATCTCTGTACTAACAGGTCGGTTAGTTCGGGCACTATTTTTTTCTGCAAATTGATAATGCTGTCCATAATAATCCTTCATATTTCAGTATGAAAATTTCTGTCCCTCGTGGTACTTTTTGTGTCCCACGCATTCTGCTAAGTTTTCTGAAATATTTCCTTTCTCATTTTAGCATAATCTACTTAATAAATAAAGTACTCTAAATTTAAAAAAGCGTAAATTATAAAACAATAAATCCAGCAAAAGAAAAAACCTGCACGGAACAATCCGTACAGGTGCGATTTGTTTTATCTGTTAGTTATTTTTTCCGGATACATATCATGCTCAAATAAACGCTTGCGAGCCATTTCTTCCCACTGGGTACCGGGCTGGCCATAATTGGCATACGGGTCGATGGATATCCCGCCGCGCGGTAAAAATCTGCCCCATACTTCTATATATTTAGGTGCCAGCAAAGCGATTAAATCCTTCATAATCCTGTTAACGCAGTCTTCATGAAATTCGCCAAAGTTTCTGTAGCTGAACAGATACAGCTTTAAGGACTTGCTTTCCACCAGCTTTTTATCCGGAATATAGGCAATATAGATAGCAGCAAAATCAGGCTGCCCCGTCATCGGGCACAGGCTGGTAAACTCCGGACAGTTAAATTTAACAAAATAATCATTGTCGGGATGCTTATTATCAAAGGCTTCCAATACTTCCGGCGCATAGCTTTGCGGATATTTTGTCTGCTGATTGCCCAGCAGGCTCAAGCCAGGTATTTTACTCATGGCACTGCTCCTCTCTTATTTTCGCTAACGGATCAATACAGCCATTGAGCTCAAAAGCTTTTTCTCTGTCGATACAGGTACCGCACTTGCCGCAGGCATATTTATGACCTTCATAACAGCTCCATGTCAGCTCATAGGGCACGTTTAACTCCAATCCCTTATGGACAATATCCTGTTTATGCAGCTTCACAAAGGGCGCCACAATCTTTACCTGTTTGCCGCTTCCCAGATAAATAGCCTGATTCATGGCAGCATTAAATTCTTCGCTGCAGTCAGGATAAGCATCTCCTGCGGCATCGTCGCTGTGCGCGCCATATAAAATAATATCGCATTGCTTACTGATAGCTATGCTGGCTGCTGTCGACAGAAACAGCCCGTTGCGAAAAGGCACATAGGTAGAAATGACCGCTTCCTGCTTATTTTGCAGCTGCTCCTGGTAAGTACCGTGCGGAACTTCCTGAGTAGAATGACTGAGCAGGGAACAATTACTGTAAGTAAAAATCTTCGTTAAATCTATTTCCAGCAGCTCAACCTCATAATAAGCAGCAATCTTTCCTGCCGCTTCCAGCTCTTTAACGTGCTTTTGCCCATAAGCAGCCATTAAAGCGCAAACATTTTCTTTACCATATTCATTTACAGCCATGGCAAGACAGGTTGAACTGTCAACGCCGCCGCTTAATAAAACTAATGCTCTCATATTTTTCTTTCCTCACTTACCACATACCCTGCTTTGCAGCAGATAATTATCCTTAAACGCTCCTAAAAAAGTAGTAGTCTCCGTAAAGCTATTCGTCTTGGCAATACCACGCGCCGTCATGCAACTGTGCTTGCCTTTTATCAGTACGGCAACATCTTCCGAGCCCGTAATCTTACGCATAATATAGGCAATATCACGACCTATCTTTTCCTGCAGCTGCAGTCTTTTGCCAACTAAATCACAAATACGGGCAATCTTGCTTAATCCCAGTACTCTCTGCTTAGGTATATAGGCAACCGTCACCGTCATATCGTACATCAGCGCCAAATGATGCTCGCAGCAGCTGAAAATCTCTATATCTCTGACAATAACCATGTCCTGGGAAATATTTTCCCCTTCCAAAGCAAAGCTTTTGTCATACATTGCCGCAATCTCATCATTGGTATAGTTCATACCGGCAAAAATCTCTTCATACATCCGCGCTACCCGCTGGGGAGTTTCTCTCAGTCCTTCCCGCTCCGGGTCATCTCCCAAAGCAATCAGCAAGCCGCGAATATGCTTTTCAACAGCCTCTTTATCTATCATCATACACCTCTCTGCTGTGGGTCCCAGATTATCTTATGCAGCTGCAGCTGCAGATTGACCCCGTTCAGACGATACTGCTTCATAAATTCTACAATTTCTGCCGGAGCAATAGCGCCAAAAACCGGACTAATATAGACGGCACATTTTTCCGTCAGCTGAAAACTTGCAATAACCTCTCTTGCCCTCTCCAGGTCCTGGCAACTGCCGGCCACAAATTTAACCGTATCTTCCGGCTTAAGATAAGCAAAATTCTTTACCTTCATATAAGCTTCCATGCCGCTTCCCGGCAGCTTGTAATCCAAAGTAAAAAGCGGTGGATTTTTTAGCCTGCTGAACTTCTCAATGCTGATGCTGCCATTAGTCTCTATCTCCACGCTTAACGTATTATCAGCAGCCAGCTTATGCAGTAAAACACCAATTTCAGGCTGCAGCAGCGGCTCACCGCCGGTTAAGGTTATATTCCTTATGCCGCTTTTTTTAATCTCATCATACAGCTCATCCTCTGTCAGTTCTGTATAGGCAGCACTGTCTGTATTAGCCCAGCGGGTATCACAATAGCTGCAATGCAGATTGCATTTTTGAAATCTGATAAATAAAGCCAGCTGGCCTGCTCTGCGTCCCTCTCCATTAATACTGGTAAATATCTCTACAACCTTATAGCTTGCCATTACACAGCCTCACTGTAAGCAGCACTATTTGCAGGCGTTTCATAAACCGTAACCTGCTTTACAGGCAGCTGCTTACCTTTCAGAGAATCAAAAATATATTTTGCCAACTTTTCTGCTGTCGGCCGAAAATCCACCTCAATAAGCTTAAAGCCCTCTTCCTGCAAAGCGGCAAATGTCTGCTCTCTCATCGTATTTTTTTCTATTATCAGCCCATGGTCAAAGTAATCAGCTATTGCTTTTACTTCTTTTTTTAAATCGCCAAAATCAATGACCATATCCCTCATCTGGCCTGCCTGCTGCAGTTTACTACCAGCTGCCTCTACCTTAATCAGCCAGCGGTGTCCGTGAATATTTCTGCATTTACCATTATAGCCTGCTAAAAAATGGGCGCTGTCAAAGCTTGCTTCCGCAGTCAATATATACATGCCATACTCCTTTCCAAAATAAAAAAACTCAAAAGGGCAGTTTGTACCCTTTTGAGTATGCAAATACAGTAAATCAATGTCCTAGTTTTGTTTAAAGACAGGATGGTACAAACGAACTGTCTGTTATGAAATTTTTCTAACGTATTAGATTATATAGAAAATACTTTTCTTTGTCCAGTAAAACATATTTTAGACAATAGCTTTATCCGGTTTAACAAAGAGCCAGGCAACAGCGCCAGCCGCACCGGTAACAGCAGTAGCCACCATTGCAGCCTGCCAGCCATAGGTAGTAGCAATCCAGGCAGTAACAGTAGGAGCAAGTACGCCGCCGACATTACCCCAGAAGTTCATCCAGCCAGAAACAGAACCGGCAAACTGACCGCCCATAGTGATAACGCTAGACCAGGAAGCACTCATAGTCAAACCAAGAGAACCAAGTGCTACAGAAAGCCAGAAAACGTTCATCATCGGATCAGAGGTATTAGTCGCAATAAACAGAGTGCAGGCACACAGCAGAATGCCAACGGCACCGGTACCGGTTTTAACCAGGTTTTGAGAAAAACCTGCTGCAATAGCTTTATCAGAAAAGTAACCGCACAAGAATACTACTGCCATTAAGGAAAGCCAGGGAGCTGCCGCCCAAATGCCCATTTTCGCCAGAGAAAATCCGTGTACTTCCATCAGGTACATAGGCAGCCAGGCCAGGAATACATACATAATATAGTCAGTAATAAGGAATTGCAAGCCCAAAGCCCAGAACTGACTGGATTTAAGCAATCTGCCCCAGGGTGCAACTTTCTTTTCTGCCGCAGCTGCAACACGGCCGTCATTGATGTGTTCCAGCTCACGTTCATTAACATAAGGGCTTTTAGACGGGTCATCAGGAACAAATTTATACCAGATAATAGCAAGAATGACACCAACAGCACCAAACAGCCAAAATACAGCTTTCCAGCCAAGAGCAGCCATCAAAGCAACTGTTACAGCCGGACCAACAACAGGACCTAAAAAGCAGCCATTTAAAATAAAGGAACTGGCATTGCCTTTTTCGCCCTTATTGAACCATTTGTGTACAGCAATGGCAGCAGCGGGATAAATAGGTCCTTCGCCAAGGCCAAACATCAATCTTACTGCCGCAAAGGAAAACTTGCCGCTGGCAACAGCAGTTAAAGCAGTAAATACAGACCACCAGGCAACAGCTAAAGCACCTGTAATCCTGTGACCAAATCTTTCAGCCATCATACCGCCAGGAACCTGGATAAGCGCATAACCAGCAAAAAAGAAGGACTGAATAAGGCCCATATCAATTTTTGTAAAACCAAATTCCTTCATGATTACCGGCGTCGCAACTGATAAATTTACTCTGTCCATATAGGAAACAAAGCTGATAGCAAAGATTAACCAGGCTACCTTCCACCTAAAATTACTCATCTTCATCATTAAAACCTTCCCCTCATAAAAATTCCACTCTTGTTTTTTTAGTATCGAGTAAGCAAAATTCTACTATTATTTTGTAAACTTGTCAATAATTTTATGTTAAATTTAAATTTTCTGTAATTTTAATGAGAATATAAGTATATTTTGTATAAAACTTTACTATTTTACTGTTTTTCTTCTTGTTTTTCATTTTAAAATATCTTACAACATTACTTAAAAATATTTTCAGAAAAACAAAAAGAGAAAGCACTTACTTTGTAAGTGCTTTCTCTTCTCTCTAACCGGCAGCTTTCTATCCTCCCAGGCCGCTTCCAGCCAAGTACTTTCGA
>UQLS01000020.1 GCA_900541915.1 uncultured Phascolarctobacterium sp.
GAGCGCTTCCTTGGGGTGGAAGAGGTCGTGGGTTCAAATCCCGCCGCTCCGACCAACAATTTAAAACTGATTTCTATGATTTCCGTTTTGAATCACAATCATAGAAAAATAAGAGGGCTTTTAATAGCCCTCTTATTTTTTTATACTTGCTTTATATTTGCGATATTGCTCTCTTATATCAGAAATTGATACTAGATTACCGTCTCTCATAACATACCAATAATCAAATCCATTCAGTCTATCAGACTTAGATTTTTTTGCTTTAGCAGCACATGAGTGCATATCCATTAACTCTCCATTAAATAATAATTTCCCATCATCATTTAATATAGCATTAGCGCTATTATTTTTTAAATAAAAAAGCTCACCTTCAAAGAAATATTTTTCTTTAATCATCTCACTAATGCTTACTTTTAAAGGTTTTACATCAAACTGAGCTCTAGCTATTGGAGTATCTTCAAAGCAAATATCTTTTATTCTTTGTTCACCATACTTACAATATTTTTTCTCTCTTTCAATCATTATATACTGTCGGCCTAATTTTTTTGCTACAGCTGCAGTAGTCATTGTTCCTCCGAATGGATCAAGAACAGTATCACCAATATTAGAAGATATAGCAATTATTCTGTATAATAGTTCTTCTGGCTTTTGTGTACTATGCAATTTATTATTTAAGTCATCTTTAATTCTTTCAGAGCCAGAACATACAGCTATTTTCCACACGGAACCTAATTGTTTTCTCACTCCATTATTGAACTCATTTTCTGCAACAGTATCTAAATTAAGCTCTTTAGCAGTCTTATAATGAAAAGTAAATTTTGATTTTTTCGATTTTGTCGCCCATATTAGTGTTTCATGACTATTATTTAATCGTGTACCCATAAAATTAGGTGTAGGATTCTTTTTTAACCAAATCACATCGTTAATAAACCAAAATCCTAACTTTTGCATTAAAGAGCCAATAGTATATATACATTGCATTCCACCTATGACCCATATGCATCCATCTTTTTTTAATACTCGTAAACATTCATTAAGCCAATTTTCAGTAAAATGTTCGTATTCCTCTAATGAAGAAAACTGATCCCATTCATCATCACATCCATCATATATAGATCCATTTACACGTTTTAATACGCCTTCAACTCTGAGCCAATATGGCGGATCAGCAAATATTAAATCAATGCTATTATCAGGTATACTTTTTAGTACTTCAAGACAATCCCCATTTATAATTACATTACTCTTCATTTACTCCCTCACTTTTCTCAAATTTACATTTTTAGGAAATAACTCTTTTCTTAATTGGACATATTCTGGTTTTTCAGAATATAACTTGTTAAACAATCTAGGTTCTTCTCTTTTTAACCTACGCAAAGCCTGTAGTATTTCATTACTACTATCAAAATCAGGAACATATAACATTTCAGAATTTTGTTCTGCTTTAACTCTAGCTAAATGTCCCACTAATTCATTCCAAACAGCCTCATTCTTAAATATTTCTGTAAATAAAGTACTACCATATAAAATAAAAATATCTACATTTTCAATATTTTCACTACTTGCTTGCCCAGTATAATATCTTCTATTTTTCACCAAAGTTTCATCGATAAACCACATTATAGCAATAATTTTTCTTCCAGGATTTTTTCTTCTCAATAGTTCATATTTTTTTCTAAAATTATCATATTGACCTCTTTTCTTAGTGCTATCATGGTCATCTCTAATTTTTTGCTCTATTAAATATAACTCACCAGTCTTTTCGTTTAAAAATACTTGGTCAGCACTTAAAGCATTCCCATCTGGGTCACAACCAATATTTTTCTCTAAATTTTTATACCCCATATATCCAATATATTCTGTAATGATATCTTCCATAAAATCACCAAACTTAATTTCTCTACTCTGAGTAACATTTTGCATAAGTTTAGTTTTGGCATTACTTAATCTAAAACAACCAGTATATCTATGTGGATTTTGAACAACTTTTACTAAAAGATCATAGTAAAATTCATCATCAGATTTTATTTTTTCGTTCAATTTGGCATGGAAATATTCATAACTTATAATCATAACCTTTTCCTCCAAAGCACAAAATTCATTCCATATATTATAGCATAAAAAATTGAATTTTGTTTTGCCCAGAAAGTTATGCGTTTATGACTATAACCTAGCTTATAGCCAATATTTAATTAAAATAATTACTGTATAATATCATCTTATATCTTAAAATATTTCCTATACACTTAAATTTCACTTAATCTTTATAGTATAAATAAAACCCTGACTATGGTTATAAACATAGTCAGGGTTTTTCTGTTATTTTGAGCACTTAAAAGTAATACGGTTCACCATTACTGATTCAGAGTATTTCAATTTTATTTCCCTAAAGGTGATACGGTTCACCGCGGCTGATTTTAAAAGCGCGGTAAATCTGCTCCACTAACAGCAGTCTTATCATCTGGTGAGTAAAAGTCATCTTGGAAAAGCTTAAGGCAAAATCTGCCCGACGGCGCAGATCATCCGTATAGCCAAAAGCTCCGCCGATAACAAAGGTTATGTGGCTTTTCCCGCTCAGTGCCAGCTCATCTAGCTTAGCTGCCAGGTCAGGAGAAGACAACTGCTTACCAATTACATCCAGCAAAATCACATAGGAATTTTCCGGAATAATATTCAGCAGCCTTTGAGTTTCCTTCTCCAGCACCTGCTGCTTCTGGGCCGGCGACGGATCATCCGGCATTCTTTCCTCGCCGATAGCTGCAACCTCCAGCTTGCAGAAAGGCGTTAACCTTTTAGTAAATTCTTCAATACCGGCAGTAAGATATTTTTCCTTAATCTTGCCTACACAAGCAATCGTTATCTTCACGGCTTAGTATCCTTTCGGCACTTCTGCCAGTGTTACCTGTCTGCTTTCAGCAGCGCCATTGCGCATAATGGTTACTTCTACCGTATCACCTACCCGGCATTCGCTCAGCTTGGTACGCAGATCTACAGCAGTGCTTACCTTATTGCCGTTAAAGCTGAGAATGATGTCACCGGCACGGATACCAGCCTCATCAGCCGGACTGCCCTGTACTACCTTGACGATAAAGATACCGCCGTGCAAATCAATTTCAAAGCCGTAACGCGCTGCAATATCCTTATCCATCAGCGAAGCGCCCAGATACGGACGAGCAATACGTCCTTTTTCTACCAGTTCATCCAAAATCGGTTTAGCAGTATTTACCGGAATAGCAAAGCCGATGCCTTCTACGCCGCTTACTGCCACTTTAGCGCTGTTAATGCCCACTACTTCACCATCAGCATTTACTAAAGCACCGCCGCTGTTGCCGGGGTTAATAGCCGCATCAGTCTGAATAAGGTTGAATTTACGCTCACCCACTTCAATACTGCGATTCAAAGCGCTGATAACGCCTGCAGTAACACTGCCGCGGAATTCAAGTCCCAGCGGATTGCCGATAGCAATAGCCGGCTCGCCAACTAACAAACTGTCGGAGTCGCCGAATTTTGCTACTGGCAGATTATCCTCGTCAATCTTTACTACAGCCAAATCAGTTACTGCATCTGCGCCAAGCACTTTGCCTTTTACAGTGCGCCCATCTGTCAGGCTGACGATAATTTCAGAAGCACCCTCTACTACATGGTTATTGGTAGCGATATAGCCGCGCTTATCATAGATAACGCCGCTGCCGGTACCGCGTTCAGTCAGCTGCACGCGGTTAAAGATATCACGTACATAAGCTTTGTTGGTAATACCTACAACGGCCGGACCAACTTTGCTTGCTGCTGCTACAATTGGCGTATTGCGCGCCGCGCTCAGCTTCTGCTCTGTCGCTGCCGGTTTGGTATCCTTTACGGCAGCATTAGTCTTATTGTCGCCGCAGCCTGCAATCAGCACTGCGGCGCCAAGCAGTCCGCAAATAAAAATATTCAGTGATTTTTTGATAAGCCTGTTGCTCATTTGTTTTCACTCCCTGTATTAAAAATCTGTCACGATTTTGTCCTGTGATGCCACAAGCAGCCTGGTATCAAGACTGCGGTGACAACCGGCAAAAATATTCTGCACCGTATCCACTGCCAGCTGGGGCAGATTATTTTCCTCGCTCAGATGGGCAAGGATAACATTCTCCGGCAGCTGCGGCAGCTTAGCCAGTAGCCAGCCTGCGCTTTCATTGGAAAGATGTCCCCGCGTGCTGAGGATGCGGCGTTTTAAAAGCTCTGGGTAGGAACCGCTTTGCAGCATCTTAATATCGTGATTAGCCTCCAAGATCAGTGTATCTGCTCCAGCAGCTTCTTCCCTCACTATATCGGTTACAAAGCCAGTATCCGTAACATAGGTACATTTACTGCCTGCACAGTCAAAGCTGTAGCCGTGCGGATCGGCAGCATCATGAGAAGTAGCAAAGCTTCGTACCTGCACGCCGCCGCAGTCAAGACTGCGCCCGATAACACGGCAGCTTTTCCGCTGCACCTTATCATCCTTGCGCAGTATTGCCTGCCATGTTCTTTCACTGCTGTAAACAGGCACGCTGTATTTTTTGGTAAAGGTCGCCAAACCTTTAACGTGGTCTGTATGTTCATGGGTAATAAATACGCCATCCAGCTCCTGCGCCGTCAGCCCAATCTCCTTGAGACGATTATCCAGCATCCGGCAGCTGATGCCGATATCAACCAGAAAATTGCGGCCGCCGCTGCTGATTAAAGCCGCGTTGCCCTTACTGCCGCTGGCCAGCATGGCTACCCTGAAAGCGCTCATGCTTCTTCTGCCGCAATCGCGGCTCCGGCACTGGTGCCAATCCTGTCGGCACCGGCAGACAGCATGGTTTGTGCATCTGCTAAATTACGGATGCCGCCCGCTGCCTTAACCTTCAACCCATATTTAGCGGCTTCCTCTGCCAGCAGGCGTACATCGTGCTCTGTTGCGCCGCCGCTGTTAAAGCCGGTACTTGTCTTAACATAAGCCGCACCGCCGCGGGCAACAAGGCCGCAGGCAATACGCTTTTCTTCATCCGTCAGCAGGCAGGTTTCAATGATGACCTTAACAGGATAAGGCGCTGCTGCCTGCACTACTGCGGCAATATCCTCTACAACGCCGTCATAATTACCGCTTTTAAAAGCCGCCAGGTTCATAACCATATCTATTTCATCCACATGGTCTTCTTCTACAGCCGTGCGTGCCGCCAGCGCTTTCACAGCCGTTCTGTCCGCACCTAACGGGAAACCGACTACCGTTACTACCCGCACATTGCTGCCGTTCAAAAGATGCCGCGCCAGTCCTGCATAGCAGGGATTAACACAGACAGCAGCCAGTTTATATTGCAGCGCTTCCGCACATAAACGCATAATATCCCCTACCTGGGCATCAGGCTTCAGCAGGGTATGCTCCAGACGTTCAGCAACTGTCATTTTCTTCCACCTCTTATATCTTAATGTTTTTATTATAGCAGATTTAGCCTGCTGTATTGTAGCAAATTCGTAAAAAGAAAATACCTCTCCTATCAGGAAAGGTATTCGTCTTAATCAATGTTTTTTGCGGCAGCGCGGGCAGACACCGAAGAAATAGCACTGATGGCCGCTGATGTCATAACCGCTTTCTTTTTCAGCTTCCTGTACCAGCGCCTGAGAATTAATCGCCACTACATCATCGACCGCACCGCAGACAGTGCACTGTACATGGTGATGCACACTGGTATCCGCATCATAGCGGAAGCTGTCCTCACCGGTATTTAAAATTTGGATAGCGTTAATCTTATTCAGAATTTCTACCGTTTTATATACCGTAGCAAAGCTCATGGAAGGATATTTGGGGCGCAGTTCATTATACAGCATCTCAGCACTGGGATGACTCTTGGTATTTGCCAGCACTTCATAAACAGCCAGACGCTGCGGTGTTACTTTGTAGCCGTTGCTGCGCAGAATAGTTGTAAGTTCCTGATTACTAAGCATAGTACCTCCTCGTTATGATAAACAATTATCATAACATCCTAATAATCTTTATTGTTTATTTTACTGTAAAATTTATTATTTTGTCAATAAATAATTATTATAATATATGTCAAGAAATCTGGTATAATATAAGGAAAAATGTCTTTTTACGAGGTTTACTTATGGAAAAAATACTGCATATCATTGCACAGGAACTCAAAATTATGCAAAAGCAGGCCGAAGCTGCCGTTAAATTACTGGATGAAGGCAATACTATTCCCTTTATTGCCCGTTACCGCAAAGAGGCAACCGGCTCGCTGGATGAAGAACAGCTGCGCAGCATTGAAGAGCGTCTTGCTTATCTGCGCGGTCTTGAACAGCGCCGCCAGGAAATACTTACTGCTATTGATGCCCAGGAAAAGCTTACGCCGGAACTGGAACAGGAAATCAACGCAGCTGTTAAGCTGCAGACTCTGGAAGACCTTTATCTGCCTTACAGGCCTAAGCGCCGTACCCGTGCTCAAATTGCCCGGGAAAAGGGTCTGGAACCGCTGGCAAAGCTTTTAGCTGCGCAAAGCAATAAGGCTTTGCCGCCGGAGCAGCTGGCAGCACCCTATATTGACGTTGAAAAAGACCTGCCCAGTGCAGAAGCTGTCTGGCAGGGAGCCTGCGATATAGCCGCCGAAGATATTTCTGACAGCGCCGCTGTCCGTGATTTTCTGCGCCGCCGCTTATGGCAGGAAGGTATAATTACCTCCAAGCTGCTGGTTGATGAAAAAGAAGCACCGGAATTTTTACAGTATAAAGAGTACAGCGAAGCTATCCGTCAGCTGCCGCCGCACCGCATTTTAGCCCTTAACCGCGGCGAAAGCCGTAAAGCTCTCAAGGTAACACTGACTATTGACGAAAAAAAGCTGCTGCCCCAGCTGGAACAAAGACTGAAAATGAATCCGCGCAGCTCTCTGTATCAGCTGTATAAAGAGGCTGCTGCCGACAGCTTCAAGCGTCTGCTGTTCCCCTCTTTAGAACGCGAACTGCGCAGTGAGCTTACCGAGAAAGCGGAAAAACAGGCTATCAGCGTTTTTGCCGCCAATCTCAGACAGCTGCTTTTAACACAGCCAGTAGGCGGTCATACTATTCTCGGTCTTGACCCCGGTTATCGTACAGGCTGCAAAGCAGCAGTTATCGACGCCAGCGGAAAACTTTTGGCTACTGATACCTTATATATCACAGGCAGCAAGCATCAGCAGGAGCAGGCAGAGCAGAAATTTCTTGCGCTGCTGCAGCAAAATAAAGTAACATTAGTCGCTATCGGCAATGGTACTGCCTCTTATGAAACAGAACAGTTTACCTCACAGATGATTGAAAAGCATAATCTTAATATAGCCTACCTTATTGTCAGCGAAGCCGGTGCCTCCGTTTACTCTGCCTCCAAACTGGCCCGTGAGGAACTGCCACAGCTGGATGTTTCTCTGCGCGGAGCAGTTTCCATCGCCCGCCGCGTGCAGGACCCTCTAGCTGAGCTGGTAAAGATTGAGCCTAAAGCCATCGGAGTAGGTCAGTATCAGCATGATGTTAATCAAAAGGAACTGGGAGAAACCTTGGGCAAAGTAGTAGAATCCTGCGTTAACCACGTAGGCGTAGAGCTGAATACAGCTTCTCCTTCCCTTTTGAGCTACGTTGCCGGCATCTCCGCTGCCGTTGCCAAAAACATCATTGCCTACAGAGATGAACATGGCAGCTTTACCAACCGCCGCGAACTTCTAAAAGTCAGCAGACTTGGCCCTGCTGCCTTCACTCAATGCGCTGGCTTCTTACGCATAAGCCACGGCAAAAGTCCGCTGGATAATACACCGGTACATCCTGAAAGCTACGCTTTAGCAGAAAGCATTATCCACCACTTAGGCTTTACTTTGGCTGACTGCAGCAAGACTGAGCTGCAGCAGGCAGCAGCCGCGGCTGACCCTGCAGCTATTGCAGCTGACCTGAATGCGGGACTGCCCACCGTAACAGACATTCTGGCAGCCCTTTCCCGTCCGGGCCGCGATCCGCGCGAAGATGCCCCTGCTCCCATGACGCGCAGGCATGTTACCCGCCTTTCTGACCTCGCCATCGGCAGCATTGTTAAAGGCAGAGTACAGAACGTAGTTGACTTTGGCGTCTTTGTAGATATTGGTCTTAAAGTCAGTGGCCTCATTCACAAAAGTGAACTGAGCAATACCCGCTTCCGCCATCCTCTTGATATCGTCAGTGTCGGCGATATTATTGAAACAGAAATTATCAGCATTGATGAAGAGCGCAACCGCATTGGTCTGAGCTTAAAAAGAGCTCAGGCTGCTAATAAGCAGTAATAATACAGAAAACCCCGCAGTTAAGCTGCGGGGTTTATTTTATTCTTTATGAGATTTTCTTACAGTCCAGTATTTTGTTATCAGTAAATCTGCTAGCCAGCCGCATAAACAGCCAACAGCAGCACCGGCAAGTACATCAGAAGGATAATGTACACCGACATACATACGGGAAAAGCCCATCAACGCACCTAAGATTATCAGCGGCAGTCCATAACGCCGCGGCAGATACTTATATAACAGCCAGCCGGCGGCAAAAGCACCTGCCGTATGCCCTGACGGAAAAGAGGCCCCAGCAGGCTCGGCAACCAGACGGCTCAGCTCACTGATAACCTCAAAAGGACGCTGTCTGTCAATAAGATTTTTCAGCAGCAGATTATTTAAGAGCAAGACCAAAGTCAGCGCTGTCAGCACCTTTATTCCCAGCAGCCGATAACTGGCGGTTGCCAGAAACATAACTGCCAATACTATCCATACCAGGCCAAAATCACCTATATGGCTGATAGCCTTTAAAATAATAGTCAGCCAATCCTGCCTGTTTTCCTGCAGCTCCAATAAGATGTGGACCTCCATAAAGCCTCCTTCTCTAACTCAACCTCACTACTGCCAGTTCAGCAGCAGCGATAAAAACAGCGGCACTACCAAAGACAGCACCAAACCGCTGATAAAGGAAAACATGCCTGTACGCATATCCGTAGCCTTAATAGTCAGCGGCAGCAGTGAATCCATAGCACCAGCACCGCCGGGAGCAATGCACATCAGCTTATTCCAGCGCGCCAATAAAGGAATAAGGATAAAGGCCGAAGTTTCCCGCAGCATATTGCTCAAAAAAGAAATAGCACCAAGTTCCGTGCTGTGCATAGTGCTGACTACTACCGAAGAAAGGCTGTACCAGCCCAATCCCGCCGTTACCAGCAGAGAATCATACAGACTGAGCCCGGTAAACACACTGCTGATACCACCGCCGACAAAGCTGCCGATGATGATAGCAACAGGTATTGCTACAGCAAGCGCCAAGTTCTGCGGCGTGCAGATGCGCTGCAAAAGCTGCCTGTTGCTGCCTATTTCAATACCGGCAACCAAGACCATAAAATCAAGCGCTGTCATCAACACCGTGTCTAAAGTATCTTTGGCAGAAACATCTAAAAATAAATGTCCGCCGATAATGCCAAGCACAATAGTTCCCAGTAAGGCATAAATCATTTCTGCACCTCACTGTCTTCCGTCCTGCTGCGGAAAAATACCGTCACCGGATATAAAGCCAGCATGCTGCCGATAATAGTCATGCCGCCTAAAACTAAAGATTGCCAGCCCAACACTTCTATCTGCGCCAGAAGATCAGCATCACAGCCAATCTTTGCCCCCAGACAGATAAGCATCAAAAACAGGCAGGCAGTCGAAAGCCTGCTCAAAGTAAGCTTTACCTTATAACCAAAAACATCAAACCATCCCAGCAGAATACCTGCCACAATGGCAATCATTATTTCCTGCATAATTTCCCCTCACAAAACAAAAGGCCCCGCCGCAGCGGAGCCTGATTTTTTTATTCCATTGCCATAAGCACAGGATACAAAGGCTGTCCTCCGCGGAACATCTCCACTTCCCAGTCTTCGTTAATTGTCTGTACATAATCAGCCAGCTCCATGGCATCTTCCTGCGTCATATCGCTGCCATAATACATACTGATCAGCTCATAATCTCCCTCTGCCAGCAGCTTATGTAAAACATCCTTCAAATCGCTGCCGGTGCAGACAATCTTATCGTTCAGCAGGCCAAGATATTCGCCCTGATGCACGCTGATTCCGCTGACCACACTGTCACGTACAGCCATGGTAACTGCACCGCCGGTTATCTCTTTGCTGCTGCGCGTCATGGTTTCTGTATTTTCCTCCATGCTGCGCGCATTGTTGAAATTCAAAAGAGCCGCCAATCCCTGCGCCAGATTAGTTGTCGGCACAAAGGATACTCTGGTTGCTCCCAGCAGCTTCTTAGCCTGTTCAGCAGCCAGAATAATATTCTTGTTATTGGGCAGAATAATATACTGCTCACAGCTGCCCTCTTCAATAGCACGCACAAAATCTGCTACCGGAGGATTCATGCTTTGACCGCCGTTAATAACAGTTGCACCCATACCTCGCATAATATCGGCAATACCGTCGCCAGCTGCAACAGCAAGCACGCCTACGCCGTGTTTTTCCGGCTGTACAGGCTCTTCCTTGAAGATTCTGTTATTATGCTGGTCAGCCATATTGTCAATCTTGATATCGTGCAGGCTGCCCCATTGCTGAGCCAGACTCAGAACTTTTCCCGGTACAGCTGTATGAACATGTACCTTAACAATATCTTCCAAAACGGCTACAATCAGCGAATTGCCCATTTCCTGCAAAGCACCGGTAACAGTCTTTTTATCTACAGAAGCTCCCTTCACAATAAATTCCGTGCAATAGGGATTGGATAAATCTACTTCTTCTGTCTGCGGCTGTACTAATTGCTTGCCTGCAGAGGTAATCTCCAGTTCTGCACAATCCTCGCCGCGCAGTCCGGCAAGACAGCCTTCAAAAAAGGCAATCAGCCCCTGGCCGCCTGCATCTACTACACCTGCCGCTTTTAAAGCCGGCAGCTGCTCGGGAGTACGTGCCAATTCTTCCTTACCGGTACGGATAGCTTCCAGCAGCACGCTTTCCAGATTATCACTGCTGCGTACGGCAGTATACGCACCTTTGGCCATAGCTCTGGCTACAGAGAGGATAGTTCCTTCCACCGGCTTGGATACACTGCGATAAGCATACAGGATACCAAACTGGAAGGCCTTGCCTATCTCATTATTATCGACAGTAATCTTACCACCGACACCTTTGCCGATACCGCGCAAAAGCTGCGACAAAATTACACCGGAGTTGCCGCGGGCACCCATCACTGCACTTCTGGCAGCTACGCTGCCCACCTCGCCGACATTAGCAGTATCGCTCATATTGCTCAGCGCTCTGGCTACGGACGCCATGGTATACATCATATTGGTTCCCGTGTCGCCGTCCGGAACCGGGAAAACATTAAGATTGTTGATTAACTCATAATTTTTTTCAAAGCTGTGATATGCCCCCAGCAGCATAAATTTCAGCTGCTTACCGGTAATCACCTGCCTGTTTTCCGTCATATATAACACCTTTCTTCTAAGCCCGGCGGCGGACAAAAAGGCCTATGACGCCCGGCCCCAGATGTGCAGCCAGTACAGTGCCGATACCGGTCACCATGGCAGGCACGCCCGGAAATAGCTCCTGCATTTCCTGTTTCAAAGCCTGTGCGTCCTCAGCGGCTACGGCATGTGCCACATAAACCGCTTCGATAGGCTGTTTTTCAGCAGCCAGCTCGATCATTCTTTTTAAAACTTTCTTTCTGGTACGGCATTTATCCACTACTTCAAGATTACCGTCCTCTTTCAGATGTACGATAGGACGGATGCCGAAAATGCTGCCGATTAACGCTCCCACAGCGCCGATACGGCCGCCTTTTTGCAGATAATCCAAAGTATTCACGCTGAAAAATGTTTCTGTCCGAGCAAACATATCCTCAGCAAGCGCCGCAGCCTCATCTATCTCCATACCCTCGGCAGTTCTGGCTAAAATTTCCATAGCCACACCGCTGATAGGGCAGGCAGCAGTCTTACTGTCCACAACGCGGATATCTGCACCCTTAATTTCTTCCATTACCTGACGTGCTGCCAGGCATGCAGTCTGATAAGTGCCGCTTAAAACGCTGCTGACCGTAAGCATGATAATCTTCTTGCCCTGGTTTGACAGCTCTGTAAAAAGCTCCAGCATGGAGCCAATAGGCGGCTGTGATGTAGTCGGCAGCTTGCCGGTTTCACTTACCATATCAAACATTTCCTCCAGTGAACGGTCACCATCATACCATTCACAGTCACCCTGCCGCACAACCAGGCGCAGCACATGACAGCGAGGATCGTCCTTGAGCGGTGTTTCACCGGCTGCAGCAATGCTGTCTACGATCACATGTATATCTGTACTCATAAGAGCCTCCTGTTAGTTTATTAAAGATCCCTACGGAAAGTTATAATTATGTTATATCTTATCATAAATTGCTGATTTTTTCCATATTGTCCCCTATTTGCTTTATGATTATTCACTTTTCGCATATTGATTTATGGCAAAAAAAAAAGCCCTTACGAAGAAGGGCCAAATGAGGGGCTGTTTTGATGGTTTAATTATAGCAAACTTAACAGTAAAAATCAAGCATTTTTGTAAATTTTCTTACAATTTTTCTTTATTTGAAGTCCTTACCCAGCATAATTACGCCGTCACAATCGGAGGCGCCATCTCTGCTGATACGCATTTTATGAGCAAAAGGAACATTGGAAAGCCTGCTTACAACAGCACCATTATTAGTAGTGGAAATAACAGTAGTAGTTTCCTGTACCTCGCCGCTGCCGCCGCTGATAACGGTAAAGCCTGCGCTCTGCAGCTTAGCCGTCGCTGCCGCTGCTGCATTCTTGCTGCCGCTGCAGTTTACCAGACGTACTACAGTACCGCCGGAACGTTCTTCACTTACGTTTTCAGGACTGGCTTCCTGCTTAGCCAAAGCACGTTTGCTGTCTTTAGAGCCTGCTTTCTTATCCTTGCTCTTTGCTTTATCGCTGCCTGCTTCTTCTTTATCAAGTTTTTCTTCGGCAGCTTCTTTTTCTTTTTTCAGTTCTTCTTTATTTTCGTCACTGGTATCGCCCTGCTCAACCTTTTCCAGAGCACGGTTATACTCGTTTTCCATCAGCTCGGCAGCATTTCTGTAGCGCTCGCTCATCTGAGCGCCCTGCATTTTAACCATTTCACTGCGCAAATCGGTAATATCCGGCAGCCAGTAGCTGATACCGTCAATATACTGCGGAGTACCCGGCACAGTAGCCATAGCAAGACCTTTTTCCTTAACCATGGAATGCAGTGCCTTGCCTATATCCATCATATCGCTGACAGGCAGATTAGTTTTAATCATGGAACTCAGCTGTTGAGCCAGTCCCGGAACATGCAGCAGCATATCGGCAGAAGTAATTTTGTCATATACTGCCATCATAAAATGCTGCTGACGTTTAATACGTCCGATGTCGCCTTCTTCATCACGATAACGTACATACTGGATAGCAGTTTCACCGTCCAGATGCTGTGGGCCTTTTTTCAGGTCAACCTTGAAGCCGTCCCAGTCATCATAATAGTACATGTCTTTTTCTACGTTGATATCAATACCGCCGATGGCATCCACCAGGCCTTTAAAGCCTTTAAAATCAACCATGACGTAATTGTCAATTCTGATGCCCAGCAGTTCTTCTACTGTTTTCTGCGTCAGTTCGCGGCCGCCGTAAGCATAAGCATGGTTAATCTTGTCCCAGCCATGTCCCGGTATACGCACGCGGGTATCACGGGGAATAGAAAGCAGAGAGATACTCTTGCTGTCTTTATCAAACATAACTACAAATAAAGTATCGCTGCGGCCCACATCATTTTCAGAAGGACGCTCGTCAACGCCCAGCACGACGATATTCTTTTTCAGCGCCAGACGATCTTCTCTGGTCAGATTATCCAAAGATTTATCCGGGAAAAACACACAATATAAACCATAGGCAGCAATACAGAGCACACCTAAAATAAGCAGCAGCTTGCCATTTAAAAACTTCTTCATCAGTAAACTATCCCTTCCTATCTAATCAACTCACGCAGTACATCACGGTTACGGCGTAAAAACGCATACAGCATCCGGGCAGTAAGACCCCAGATAACCCGCTTTTTGTACTGATAAAAATATACATTATACTCCTTATGCAGACGCCAATCACGTTGTTTGCCCGGTACTAAATGAAACGGAAAGTCCTCCGCAGGCCTGTCCGCCAGCAGCATGGAGCCTTTTAACGGGTCCTGCGCCAGTAAATGCCGCAGCGGTACGGTAAATACCTCCTGTACTTCATCAGCATTAAAATTAATCTTCTGCATGTCACTGATAAAGCCGACAAAAGGATGAATAATAGGCCCCGTATGCGTTACCAAAGCATCAAGCTCGCCCAGTACTTTAATATCGCTTTCTGCCAAGCCCAGTTCCTCACATGTTTCACGAATAGCTGTGATACGGAAATCCTTATCAGCGCATTCATAACGCCCGCCCGGAAAACATACCTCTCCCGGCTGCCGGTACAAGCGCAGTGAGCGTACCTCAAAGAGTACTGCCGGACCTTCTTCCGTAGCTACAATGGGCAGCAGCACAGCCGCGTCCCATAATCTATCCAGCTTATCAATACCGGCCGGGCGCCTATGTAATTTTTCATAAATACCTTGCTGTAAAGCCTCTAAATCGTTCATTGCCGCACCTTCACAGAAATAATATTTAATTTTTCTACAATCTGCAAATAATTTCCTGCCGGAAAATGTAACAATGGTGTAAAAAATATCGCTGCAAAAAAAGAACGCGTCTGCCATAAACGCCGGCAGACGCATTTTTTATCTGTTCATCAATCAGAACAGAGGTTCTTTAATGTTTTCTTTTTCGCTCTTATCAACCAGGTAGCAGACAGTAGCGTCACCGGTGATATTTACGCAGGTACGAGGCATATCAAGGATACGGTCAATACCAGCAATCAGAGCGGAGCCTTCCAGAGGCAGACCGATAGCAGTCAGAATCATGGTCAGCATGATAAAGCCTGCGCCAGGAACACCTGCAGTACCGATAGAAGCCAGGGTACCGGTCAGGATAACAGTCAGGAGCTGGCCGCTGGTTAAATCAACGCCATAAATCTGTGCAATGAACAGTGCGCATACACCTTGGTAAACAGCGGTACCGTCCATGTTGATGGTAGCACCAAGCGGAAGTACGAAGCTGGAAATTTCTTTGGAAACGCCCAGTTTTTGTACGCAAGCCATGTTAACAGGCAAGCTGCCGCCGGAGGAGCAGCTGGTAAATGCCAGCAGCTGAGCAGGCGCAATGCCTTTGAAGAATTTCATCGGGCTGATTTTGCCGATAAACTGCAGCATAGCACCATAAACGATAACAGCATGCAGCAGGCAGCCAAGATATACGGCGATAACAACTTTCAGCAGCGGCAGCAGTACGGCAGGACCGTTAGCAGCAACAACCGGAGTGATAAGGCCGAAAACACCGATAGGTGCAAAGTTCATAATCATACCTACGATTTTGTAGGAAACTTCTGCCAGACCGTCAATAGTTCTCTTGAGATATTCAGCACGTTCACCAACCATGGAGATGCCGATACCGATAAACAGAGAGAAGACGATAATCTGCAGCATATTTGCTTTCAGCATTGCTTCCATAGCGTTAGTCGGGAAGATATCGATAATAACCTTCATAATAGGCGGTGCAGCTTTAGCAGCAGCCTTTACGCCGTCAGCAGGCATATTCACACCGGCACCCGGTTGAATAATAATAGCCAGAATCAGACCAAGCACGATTGCAAATGCGGTAGTACCCAGGTAGTAAGCCATAGTTTTCGCACCAATACGGCCAATCTTCTTAACGTCACCCAGGCTGCAGACACCGATAACCAAAGAAGAAAATACCAGCGGTACAATGATCATTTTGATCATATTCATAAAGATGGTACCAAACGGAGCAATCCAGGTCTTAGCCAGATCAACACCATCTGCACCCAGCTCCAAGCCGGCAATAATACCAAGGCCGAGAGCAATTAAAATTTTTGTGGATAAGTTCATCGTGTACTCCCCCTAAATAAAAATACAATTTATGTTCTCCATTATACCAAAATTTTTCGATTTTATGCTTTTGTATACAGTATTATTGGCTTGTATACAATATTCTTTCAAAATACAACAAAAAAACACTTCCTGCACACATCTGCAGGAAGTGTTTTGCTAACTTATTTATTGCGCAAAGACAGAAGACGCAGCGCCTCAGCCAGTTCATTAACCGTCACACCGGAAAGTACATCAAGACTGCTGTCCTTTTCTTTCTTACTTTCTTTTCCGTACACAAGCTCATCAATAGTGCAGCCTAAAAACTGACTGATTTGAATAGCGGAAACCAAACTGAGACCAATATTGCCGTTTTCAATATTGCTCATATGAGTCTGTGACAGTCCCAGGGACTTTGCCATCTTAATCTGAGAAACGCCTTGCGTAATACGCATGATTTTGATATTATTGCCTATTTTTTTGTAATCAATATCTTTTCTGTCAATTGCCATTTTTTCACTCCTAATAGTACTATAATTGATAATCACTAAAACGTATTATGTTTTAAGATATAATCTTTAACTCATTTTTAATACAAAAGATGTACTATAGGGTGTATTCTACCATAAGTTTTGTATTGTGGCAAGACTATTGTTTATTTGGTATATATATACATTTTATAAAATTTTATTATAAATACCATTATAACTTAATAAGAATTGTACATTCCTTTGGCCCGCTTTTCAGAAGCAGTCTTGGAAATATAGGTTCCCATAACTACTTGGTAACCTTTGCGGGCGATAATAGCCTGCAAATAATCTAAGTGAGGACAAGGCGGCCTATGGTAATTATCCGAGCAAACGCAGGAAGCAAGATGTATAACAACATTCTCCTTCTTTTCGCTATTTCTTTTCAGTTGATGCAGCAAATTCTCCAGCTTAGCTGCAAGCTGCGCGCCGCAGCAGCCTCCACAGGTAAAAGTCATATATCTTGTATCATCTTCATACCCGCTAAATTTACCTTCCCGTTTGTAAAAAGAATTCATGCAGTTATAACCGCTGCATCTGCTCATTACCAGATGACACTGAACGATAACAACCAGCTTACTCACTCAAAACACCTGCCCTAATCCTGCTTAATATCTGCGGAAAGCAGTATGATTAGTGCAGCCGCTGTATTGATTAAGTACAAAAGAATGACGCAAGGCGGCCGTAATGAATTTTTTAGCCTGGAATACAGCCTCGGGAACACTCAGACCATTAGCCAGTCCAGCAGTAATAGCTGCAGAATAAGTGCAGCCTGCGCCATGGTTATAAGACGGATAAATCTTCTTTTCAGCCATTTCAGTAAATTCCTTGCCGTCATATAATACGTCAATGGCTTCATCATTTTCCATGCGTTCGCCGCCTTTGATGACAACGTACTTAGCGCCAAGTTCTTTAATTCGGCCGGCAGCTTCTTTAATCTCGTCCAGAGTTTTTACCTGCGGCATGCCTGCCAGATAAGCTGCCTCCAAAGTATTCGGAGTAATGACATCAGCACGCTGAATCAGCAGCTGTTTAATAGCCGCTGCCGCATCAGGAACCATAATGGTATCAATGCCTTTGCAGACCATTACCGGGTCAATAACTACATTTTTCAGCTGAAAACGGTCGATAGTACGCGCAACCAGCTCTACCAGCTCAGCACTGCCCAGCATACCGGTTTTCATCGCATCAATGCCGATGCCTGCCAGAATGGTTTCCAATTGTTTTTCCACTACGCTCAATTCGATAGGGAAAATTTCATGATCCCAGGCATTATGCGGATTCTGCGCAACAATAACAGTCAGAGCAGTCATACCATAAACGTTCAGTTCTTCAAAAGTTTTTAAATCTGCAGCCATACCTGCGCCGCCGCTGGTATCACTGCCAGCAATAGTCATAGCTTTATGCAATGCATTCATTATTATTCCCTCCAAATAAATATCATTTACCAAAAATTTCAAACAGCACTACTGCTACTGCGCCCGGAACACCAAAAAATCCCGCAATCAGCGCTTTCAGCAGCGTAATCTTCATATGGAAGCCCGCCATGGTTCCCAACAGATTGATTACCCACAGCAGCGCAGCGCCACAAATGCCATTCCAGACAAGCTTAAATGGCAGCGACAGCAGCTTTACTGCTACAAGTACAATCAATACGCCTGTTACAAGCGGAGCTATCGGGCCTAATGGTCCCAGTCCCAGTTCCGCTGAAACACTGTTAAGCATTTCCATTAATCAAAGCCAGCCTTTCACTTTCTCTTTTTCTTACATTTCTCGTCTGTTTTCCAATGCTCTTGACAAGGTAACCTCATCAGCATATTCCAAATCACCGCCAACCGGCAGCCCATGGGCAATACGGCTCACTTTGATACCGACAGGCTTCAGCAGCTGCGCCAGATAGGCAGCAGTAGCTTCACCTTCAACGTCGGAGTTCGTAGCAATGATAATCTCGCTTATAGACTCACGCTGCAGTCGCTGGAACAGCTCACGAATACGCAGATTTTCCGGCCCGATACCATCCAGCGGCGAAAGTACGCCATGCAGCACATGGTACAGACCACGATAGCCGCGGCTGCGCTCCATAGCAGCAATATCCTGGGGCTGCTCCACTACGCAGATAGTAAAGCGGTCCCTGCTGTTATCGCTGCAGATTTCACAAAGATCACCGTCTGTCAAATTATAGCAGCAGCGGCAATAATGGATGCTTTCCTTAGCACCATGCAAAGCCGCAGCCAGCTGACGCACATCCTCTGCCGGCATATCGATAATGTGATATGCCAGCCGCATAGCCGTCTTAGAGCCGATGCCGGGCAGACGCCGCAGCTGCTCATACAGATTGGCCAGCGGCCTAATCATCCTTGCCATTATCAGAACATTCCGGGCAGTTTCATACCGCCGGTAACTTTGCCCATTTCTTTTTCGGTCATTTCATCAACCTTGCGCATGCCTTCATTAACAGCGCTGATAATCAAATCTTCCAGCATTTCCACATCATCCGGGTCAACTGCAGAAGGAGCGATTTTAATAGATTTCAGTTCTTTTTTACCGCTGACAACAACGCTTACTGCACCGCCGCCGACAGTAGTTTCTACAGTACGGCTTTTCAAATCTTCCTGCAGCTTCATCATATCAGCCTGCATTTTTTGTACCTTTTTCAGCATTCCCTGCATATTACCCATACCACCGTTAAACATAATTAATATTCCTCCTTTAAATTAAGCCATTTTTTATTCATTATCTTTATATTCATACAGACTTTTGCCAAAAGCAGCCATTGCTTTCTGCAGATTAGGCGCCACGGTAGATACATCTACCTCCGGCAGCTTATCTTCTGCTGGCTGTTCTTTCGGCTTCGGCGATGCTTTCACCGCAGTACCTGCTTCAATACATTCCAGTCGTATATTCTGTCTGGAAGTTCTCAGCAGTGCATCTTCAAATACAAGTCTGTAATCATCCTTATTCATGCGGGCACAGATAAACTTCGCTTTAAAAGCTACCTGCAAAAGCCCATTGTCAAAGTTTACTACCCTGCCGCCGCGGGCACAGGATACCATGGCGATTTTCTTTTCCGCCGTCAGAATCTCCAGCGCTTTTTTCCAGTATTCCTCGCCTGTTGCCCAGTCGCCGCCGTATTCCTGAACAGCTTCTTTTTTCAGCTTGCTCTTTACCGGCTGAGGTTTTGCCTGCGCATCTTCCGCAATCGGCTTCTGCACTGGTTTTACTGCCGCTACCGCCGCTGCCTGCAAGGGTTCAGTATAATTTCCCTGCTGTCCTGCTGCAGACACAACCATCGGAGCAGGCGCTACAGCTTCATCTTCTCTTCTTAAGGGCATACTTGGCTGCTGACGCAGCTGCCTTTCCAGCATTTCTACTCTGGCTGTCAAAGCCGCCACCGTGCTGCCTTCCATACGGCACAAATCAAACAGGCACAGTTCCGCTGTTATACGCGGTCTCATGGTCCAGCGCAGCTCACCAATAGCCTCATGCAGTCGCTGCTGAGCTGCCATAATTCTGTCCCTGCTGAACAGCGGCACACATTTTGCCAGCTCTTCCGCCGTATCTGTCAGATAAGCTTCCTGATAGGACGGTGCTGCCTGATATAACAGCAGCGCCCGCAGATATTCGGTAAGCTCAGTTAAAATCTGTTTAACATCCTTACCCTGCTGCAGAAGATTATTCAGCTGTTCCAGTACCTGGGGCACATCCTGGCGCCCTATGCCGAGTACCAGCTCTCGCAGCGCTTCTCTGCCGACAATGCCCAATACTTCACGCACGGTCTGCACTGTTACCTGCTGCGCCATAACGCCGCACTGATCTAAAAGGCTCAGCGCATCGCGCATACCGCCCTCAGCCTGGATAGCAATAAGCCGCAAAGCATCTTCATCAGCATTGATGCCGCTTTTTTCTGCTACCAGCGCCAAATGCTCGGCAATCTCATCCACCGTTACCCTGCGGAAATCAAACCGCTGACAGCGTGAATGAATTGTTGCCGGAATGCGGTGCGGATCAGTTGTCGCCAGAATGAAGATGACATGTGCCGGCGGCTCTTCCAGCGTCTTGAGCAGCGCATTGAAGGCTTCTGTAGTAAGCATATGCACTTCGTCGATGATGTAGATTCTATATCTGCCATTAACCGGAGCAAAGGCCAGCTGTTCACGCAGCGATTTTATTTCTTCAATACCGCGATTAGAGGCAGCATCTATTTCAAACACATCCATAGATGTACCGGCAGTAATGCGCTCACAGTTCAGGCAGTGTCCGCAAGGATGCGGCGTAGGCCCATTTTCGCAGTTCAGTGCCTTAGCCAGAATACGCGCCGTACTGGTTTTGCCTGTGCCGCGTGGTCCGGAAAACAAATACGCGTGCGCAATACGCCCACTAGTCAATGCATTGCTGAGCGCAGTTTTAACGGCCTGCTGACCTACCAGCGCATCAAAATCCTGCGGCCGCCAGCGGCGGTATAATGCTACGTATGCCATAAGCTGCTCCTTTGCTGAAAATTTTACAAACACTGCCTATATTATATAACGATAACTCGCTATTATTCAATGAGATATCCGCAAATTATCTCGCTTTTGGGTATAAAAAAAACACAGACTGCCAAAACAGTCTGCGTTTGCTTACTTCCCTGTAGGGCCGTAAATACCGGGCACCCCTGCGGCACATGAAAGTATCCGCTTAAGGCTGCTTCCTTCCGGACCTGACCTGGTTCACAGGCTCCCATTGCGCAGGACCCGGCATCTGCGGTCCTACAGAGAAGCAAAAATAAAAAAACCGCTTGTTGCGGTGAGTTTTAAATGGCGGAGAGAGAGGGATTCGAACCCTCGGTACGGTTTCCCGTACACACGCTTTCCAGGCGTGCACCTTCAACCGCTCGGTCATCTCTCCAGGTTGAAAATTAAAACTTTATTCAATTTTCCAGTACATAACATACTTGCAGTCAACACAACTGCAAGTAGTATTATACTGGCTTTTATCAAATGCGTCAAGCATTTTCTTTTATTTTTGTAAAATATTTTATATTTTACTCATCGCTGCCGTCTTCAGCAGGCAATAACAGAATGGAACAATCCGCATTCAGGATAACGTTCTGGGAAGTACTGCCGATTACAAGGCCTTTTACCAGTCCTGCACCGGTCTTAGTCATCATAATCATGGTAATATGCTCCTGGCGTACCAGATGCACGATTTCTTTGGAAGCAGCACCTCTGGCAATACAGAAATCAGCATCAATGCCGAAGATTTTCATTTCATCGACCAGTTCCTGCAGCAGCAGGCGTGCGTTGCCGTATTGCTCCTTATAATCGTGCTTGCTGCGGCTACGTTCAATAACATGTACAAAAATAACCTTGCCAACATATTCACGCAGACCACGTACTATATTGAGTGCGGACAGAGATTTTTTGGAAAAATCCGTAGGAATCATAACCGTATTCAGAAGCTTGCTGCCATTAACACAGTCTTCATCTTTATTGATAAACAGCGGCAGCGTTGCAGCACGTGCCAAATCAAAAGTAGTGCTGCCCATGATAGCGCTTTTGATAAAGCCCTTACCATGCGAAGCCACCATGATAAGGTCTGCCTCTATTTCTTCTCCGGCCTGGCTGATAGCCTCAAAAGGCTCACCCACCGGCGTTATTACTGATATTTCCTCATATCCTGCCTGTTCCAGATCGTTTTTATACCCTTCTAAACGGCTGCTAACTTTGTTATAATTACTACCGTCAGGGTCGGCGTCATCGTCGTCATCAAAAACGTGCGCCAGAACCACTTCCGTTTCCGTATCGGGGCAAAGGCTGAACAGACACTCGGTAAGATTGTCGGACTGCGGCGTCAAATCGGTAGCCAGCAATACCTTGTCGAATGTACTCATCTATCTGCTCCTTAAAAATATATTTATCTGTTTATTTTCGCCGTAAAATATAAAATTCCTGCTGCCAAAAGATAAATAATACCATCTGCCAACCTAAAAAGGAACGCCTAACGACGTCCCTTTTTATTAAATCTTATAAAGTTAAGGCCTTACAAATTAACCCTTGTAAGATGCGGCAGCCATGCGCCATATCCTGATGGTCAAAGGTCATTTCAGGATCATGCAGACCGGGCTGCAGATTGCAGCCAAGACCTATGAAGCCGGTTTTCAGCTGCGGTTTATGCATGGCGTAAAAATTAAAATCTTCTCCCACCGTTGTAGCCGCAGTATCAATAAGTCCTTCCGGGCCCAGTTCTTCCGTAATAACTTCTTTTGCAAGAGCAGCCATTGTACTGTCAAAGCTTGAAGCAGGACAGGTACCAACAATTTCTGCCGAAGCTTTGGCACCATAAACAGCCGCAGTACCTGTTATAACATCCATAACCCGCTGCCGCAGCTGCTCCATTTCTTCGTTAGAGGTAGAACGCAGGTCAAAGCCCAGCTCCGCCTTAGCGCAGATAGAATTAAGTGAACCGCCGCCGGCTACAAAGCTGGTGGTCTTGACATTACCGCACAAAAGCGGATCGGTATGCAAGGCATTAACTGCAGCAACTATGGCTGCACCCACATCAATAGCATTAACGCCCAGATGCGGCTTGGAGCCGTGCGCAGGCACACCTTCGATAACAGCGCGTATTAACGTGCAGGCAGTCCAGCGTACCGTAGCAATAGCCTTGCCGCCAGGAGCCATCTGACTGCTCATTAAATGCATACCGAACAGATAATCTACATCATCCAACACACCTGCATCAAGCAGACATAAAGCGCCCTTGCCAATCTCCTCTGCCGGCTGAAAGATAATCTTTACTTTACCGCAGGGAATTCCCTGCTTACTTAATTCTTCTGCAGCAGCAAGCACCATGGACATGTGCGCATCATGACCGCAGGCATGAACACCGCGTTCACTGCCATCCGCCTGCTTAAACATCAGACAGTCCATATCAGAACGCAGCGCAGCCACAGGGCCTGGTTTGCCGCTGTCCAGTACACCGACAACTCCTGTTGCCGGCTTACCCTCATGAACGCCTACATGCTCCTGTACGCTGTAGCCTGCTTCACGCAGCCGCTGTGCCAGAAATGCAGCTGTCTTTAACTCACAGAAAGCAGGCTCCGGCATAGCGTGCAGCTGCTGCCAGATTGCCTCAATACGTTCTGTCAGCATTCTTTTCACTTCCTATTCCTTCCAGCCGATAGATACAGAGCCAGGGAAATGTTCTTTAATGAATTTAGCATTTTCCGGAGACTGGTAAACTTTTTTGAAGGTCTCCAAACGTGGATCATCCAGAGTAGCTTTACGTACAGCAACGATATTTACATAAAGAGAATCTGCCGTTTCACTGACAATAGCATCCTTAGCCGGATTAAGACCAGCTTCCAGCGCATAGGTGGTGTTGATAGCAGCGCAGTCCACATCATCCAAACTGCGGGGAATAGCTGCTGCTTCCAGCTCAATAAATTTGAAGTTATGCGGATTTTCGGTAATATCCTGCAAAGTAGTATCAATATTCTTAATATCTTTTACTTTGATTAAGCCATTTTCCGCCAACATCAAAATAGCGCGGCTGCCGTTGGACGGATCATTAGGAATAGCAATAGTTGCACCATCAGGAATAGACTGACCCGGTTTAATCTTTTTGGAATAAACATTAATGGGGAACAGTGCGGTCGGGAAAGCGCTTACCAAGTCAAAGCTGGGTTCTTTCTTTAAAGTTGCATCAAGGAAAGGTTTATGCTGATAGCAGTTAGCCCAGATATCTCCCTGTGCCAGCGCAGTATTAGGAGTTACAAAGTCGCTGAACTCAACAATTTCAATTTTCAAACCCTCTTTAGCAGCAAGCTTTTGGACATTTTCCATAATTTCCGCATGGGGGCCGGGGTTAACACCAACCTTAACCGGCTTACTGTAATCAGGTTTTGCTTCTTTTTCGTCGCCGCCGCAGCCGCTCAGAGCAAAAATACTCAGACACATAACAGCCGCAAACAGGATGCGCAATAATTTATTCATAGTATCACTCTCCGTTATGCATTAAATACCTTGCCAGGATTCAAAATATTATTGGGGTCCATAGCATGCTTGATAGAACGCATAATCTGCATTTCTACCGGGTTAGTATAGGTTTCCATAGCAGGCAGTTTCTTGGCGCCAATACCATGTTCGCCGCTCAGACGACCGCCCAGGCTGTAAACATAAGCATAAGCTTCTGCATGGAAGCGCTGCAGTTCATCTGCCCATTGTTCGTCGCTCATATCGCCTTTCAGAATCTGGAAATGCAGATTGCCATCACCGGCATGAGCTAAAGTAAAGAGTTTAAAGCTGTAATTTTTAGAAACCTCAGTTAAATGTTCGATGCAGACTGCAATCTTATCTACCGGTACAACCAGGTCATCAGAAGTACTTACCTTGGACAGTACGCGAGTTGCTTCCAGACAGTTGCGGCGAATCTTCCAAACACGTTCGTCAGCTTCCAGCACATCGGTAGCACCGCTGGCCGTACAGATTTCATCCAGTTGTTCCATCTTCATATCCAGCTCATCTTCATTAAAGGTTTCCACAGTAACGATAACGTAGCTGCCGTCTTCATAATGCGGCAATTTGATTTCAGAATAATCGCTGGCTGCGCGTACGAAATTATTATCCATAAATTCTACACTGGTAGGATTAAGGCCAGCCTTAATCAGATTGGGAACCAGGTCAACTGCTTTGTTAACATCAGTAAAGATTGCCAAAATATCAATCTTATACGGGCACAGCGGCAAAAGCTTTAAGGTTGCCTTAGTAATGATACCCAGGGTACCTTCACTGCCCATAACCAGCTGTTCCAGGCAGTAACCGGTAGAGCATTTTTTCAGGCGGGAGCCAAGTTCTACAATCTCACCGGTCGGTGTTACCACTTCTACGGAATATACCTGATGACGGGTTGTGCCATAACGTACCGCTTTATTGCCGCCGGCATTGGTAGCGATATTGCCGCCGATAAGGCAGCTTTCAGCACTGCAGGGATCGCCTGCATACAACAGACCTGCTTCGTTGGCTTTTTGCTGAATTTCTACTGTACGTGCTCCTGCTTCTACTACCATATACATGGCATCTGCATTAAGTTCAATAATCTTGTCCATGCGTTCCAAGAGCAGCACGATACCGCCGCATACAGGCACAGCGCCGCAGGAAACACTGGTTCCGGCACTGCGGGGAGTTACCGGCACCAGATATTTATTGGCAATTTTCATTACCGCCGCAACTTCTTCTGTACTGCCCGGCAATACTACAACTTCCGGCAGATGATGATAATGCGGGTCGGTTTCTTCATCCGTCTTATAGCGATCGAGGGTTTCCGCATCTACCTTTACATTTTCTGCTCCTACTGCTGCACGCAGCGCTTCCAGGGCTTCCTCGGTTACAGGGTTATACTTTGTCATACTTCATTCAATCCTTTCTTCCTACAATTCTACCATGCTTCTAAGCATTAAATATCTTACCCGGATTCAGAATCAGCTTAGGATCCCAGGCCAGCTTAATCTTACGCATAAGCTCAAGCTCACCTGCCGGAGTAAAGGCTTCCATATAGGCCAGTTTTTTTGCACCAATACCGTGCTCACCAGCCAGGCGGCCGCCCTGGCTGTACGCGTAGCTGTATACTTCATTATGGAAGGCAGCTACATTGCTTTCCCATTCTTCATCGGACAAATCGCATTTGCAGAGTACAATATGCAGGTTGCCATCGCCGATATGAGCGTTGATTTTTACAGGGAAGGGATATTTTTCTCCAACTTTCATAATGTATTTAATAGTTTCGGCAATCTTATCTACCGGTACAACTACGTCATCGGTCAAAGATACCAGACTGATTAAGCGGACAGATTCCTGACAGTTACGGCGCATGCTCCAGATGCGGTCGTCTGCTTCCAGTACGTCAATAGCGCCGGCTTCTTCGCACAGCTCATCCAGTTTTTCCATTTTAAGGTCCAGCTCATCTTCCGTAAATGTTTCCACGGTAATGATAACATAGATGCCGTCTTCATAATGCGGCGCGCCTTTAAATTCAATATAGTCTGCAGTGCCGCGCACATAGGAATTATCCATATATTCAATGCTGGTGGGGTTAAGACCGGCCTGCATAATCTTAGGCACTACATCAAGAGCTTTGACAGGATCATCAAACACTGCCAGCAAATCAAAACGATACGGCGGCAGCGGCTGCAGCTTCAAAGTGGCCTTGGTAATAATACCCAGTGTACCTTCACTGCCCATGATAAGCTGTTCCATACAGTAACCGGTAGAGCATTTTTTCAGTCTTGCGCCTACTTCGACAATTTCACCAGTCGGAGTAACTACTTCCAGGCTGTACACCTGATTGCGGGTAACGCCATAACGTACCGCTTTATTGCCGCCGGCATTAGTAGCCAGGTTGCCGCCAATCTGACAGCTTTCCGCACTGCAGGGATCACCTGCATACAAAAAGCCCGCTGCGTTAGCCTGTTTTTGAATATCAATAGTACGTACACCGGCTTCTACTACCATGTACATAGCTGTAGTATCCATTTCCAGAATCTTATTCATACGCTCCATCAGCAGCACAATACCGCCGCAGACGGGGATTGCACCGTCCGCCAGACTGGTACCGCCGCCGCGTACAGTCACAGGCACATTATATTTGTTGCATAGCTTTACTACTGCAGCAACTTCTTCCGTACTGCCCGGCAGCACTACTGCCTCCGGCAGATGAAACATTCTGGCATCTGTTTCCTCGTCAGTCTTGTACTGGTCAAGCTTGTCAGCATCAGTGAGCACATATTCTGCGCCCAAAGCTTCCTGCAGCTCTGCCAGCATTTCTTGATTTAAAGAAGCATATTCTCTCATCTATTTTCCCACCTTATCCATATCTTCTATACTAATCTTGGGATTCACATATCTGGTCTTACTATTTACTTTCTTACGGCCAATGCGTACAGCACTTTGCGGACACCAGTGCAGACAGCCAAAGCAGGTAGCACAATTATTGCCAAAAACTGGCTTGCCATCCTGCATGGTGATATTATGCATTGGGCACACCCGTGCACAGATACCGCAGCCAACGCATTTTTTCACATCCACCTGCAGCTTGTCTATCTGCAAAATACTGCGCATAAAAGCCCAGCCGATAGATGTACCGCCGTGTTCCCACAAAAAAGCATCACGGCAGCAGCTTGTATCCTGCACCTGCTGGCTTAACTTTTGCTGCATATCAGCCAGTTTATCCTCTGCCGCAGTAAGCATCCTGCTACGGACAAATTCCGGCACGGCAAAGAAATTATCCGGCATGGCAATATCCTGTGCATAATTCAGCTTGATATTCTTTTCAGCCAGCAGCTGCCGCAGCTGTTTTAAAGCAAACCCGGCATTAGCGCCCATGGTCACCACAGCAAAACAATATTCAGGCGCAGCCTGCAGCTGTTTAAGAAACTCTGCTACCACTGGCGGCAAGGCGAAACAATATACAGGGCAGACAATACCCACTATTTCATCCTGCACTTTATAGGGCTTGCGCAGATAAGCACCGATGGACTCCAGACGGCAATCATCAAAAACGCTTTGCGCTTTTTGCGCCGCATACAGGCTGTTGCCTGTACCGCTCAAGTAAAATATAACAGCCATAACATTCTCCCGTTATAAAAAAATCCTTCCTAATTATAATACAAAAAACAGCGTTTGTCTTGCCGGACTATGTAAAAAAGCAGCGCACAAGGCGCTGCTTAGCAAAAACTGTATTATATTTTACATTTATTATTTTATAGAGTACTGCCATGTACTGCCTTTGCATTACGAAAAACGCAAAATGTCCTTATTACGCAGTCTTAGAAATTGCGCTGATAGCTGATGCCAAAAATCTTAGCATAGTTATCATAGGTATGAGCACTCTTATAACCATCGCTTTCATGGCCTGCAAAATCCAAACCACCGATATCCATCCAGCCCAAGGTCATAGCAAGAGTCTGATCCTTGTCATGATATTGTGCACCGATGGAATAGGTACGGCGATCACCGGTAGGAACAATAAAGTCACCGCCATCATAAGGAATGGAAGATTCATCATAAGCAAAGCCTGCCATCAGACTGTATTTATCACTGAGCTTGTGTTCGACACCAATAGCATAACGCCAGCCGTCTGACCAGTTTTTAGGGGACTCAGATGAAGTAATAGGTCCATTGGGTCCATTAGCAATAGGACCATTAAAATAAATATTCAAAGCATCATAAGAACTCCAGCCTGTCCAAGTACCATTGATTTCTACACGAGTTTTATTATCAAATTTATGGTTATAACCGATACTCCAGCTATCCGGCAATGTTACTTCGCCGTAAGCATCTCTGGAAACTGCTCCTGTAGGATAATATCCATGAAAATCAGCTTCCATAGAGTGTTTAATCTTACTGCGGTAAACTACACCAATTTCATTTTTCTCGTCAAAAGCATAGTTAGCCGCTGCATTCCAGCCTAAAGCAGTGCTTTCACCGGAAGTATGAGTAGGATTAGCTGGGCTCATGAGGTTCTTTTCTAAGTCCAAAGATACGTAGTTAATCTCCGCACCTACAGCCGCACTCCATTTCTTATCAAATTTATGGGCGTAAGTAGGAGTAACGCTCACACTTACCAGTTTAGAGAAAAACGCGTTAGTAGCCGCAGTAGAAGTTCTTTCAAATTCAGAAATCATGCCAAAACGAGCATAAGCACCAATACCGAACCATTCTTTATCGTTAATCTGTCTGACATAGTAGCCAGAAGGCACCCATGCTGCATGTACCACATTCTGACCAGGCTCTGTCTTTCCATTCTTATTCTCTAAAGTATATTTACCATGGGGGCTGATATAAACAGCACTCTGTTTGAAAGCCTCTCCCTCTACCTTAGTAATAGAAGCAGGGTTATAAGCGACATTGGCTGCGTCGCCTTCCGCAAACATGCGCGCACCGCCCATGGCTACGCCTTCTGCACTCCATTCATTAATAGCAAAGCCCTCTGCGCCTGCTGTCTGCGGCGCCAGAAGTACTGCTGCTGCACTTAAAGCAAGTAATTGTTTTTTCACGTATGTACGTCCTTTCAACGGGATTTAATTCAATATTGTATATTTTATCAGTTTTTCGAATTTTTCAAACAAAATCTTTTAATCAGCTGTTTAATAGCTAAAAAAGGACTGCCAAAGCAGTCCTTTTTCTCAGCGTTTCAGAACTACTTGCGGCAGTTCTTCCCACGGCGCATATTTAATTTTTGTGCAGGTCAGATATTTCTTATATCGTGCCTCGTCCTCCTGCTCGGCAGCAGCGGTGGCAATATCTGCTTTTCCCTGTTCATTGAGCGGATAGTGCTGCAAAGCTTCCGCTAAGAGTTCCGCTGCCTCTTTAAAATTACCGGCAGCAGCGGCGTTCTCTGCCAGAAATTTACCGGCAAAATAACGGTACGGATTAACGCCGCCGTTATCTTTTTCTGCTTCCAGCATTTCTCTTGCTTCTTGTTCAGCTTTATCGCCCTGCTCACTTTCACGCATAATTTCCAGACGACGGCACCAGATATCGCCTCTGGCTACGCCGTGGAAGGGATGCTGAAAGCGGCGGCAGTAACGATACGCTCTGTCCAGATAAATCAGAGGCGCATGAGATGTATGAGTCAGCTTCCAGACAATTTCTGCCACATCACGCAGACACAGCACCATATGCTCCACATCACTGAGGCCATATTCAGGAACGTTCTCTTCGTCCGGTTTTTCTTTAATAACCGTACTCAGCACTTCCATTGCACCTTCAATATCATCCAGCACCAGAAGCATACGGCCTACAATACTGCGGCAGCGCCAGTCATTCATATCACTTATCATTCCTGTCGGCACCGGCCACTGACAGGTTGCAACTTTATTGACATATTCATTCCATTGTTCCTGTTCCATAGTTTTCCTCCAACTAATTGATAATCATTACTAATTGAAGTATAGCATCATCCTATCACTTAGTCAAGAAAACAAAAACCTGCCCGTAAAATCTACGGGCAGGTTGCTTATGCTGTAATTAGTCCTGCATATACAGGCCGCTGAGCAGTTTGTTGTCAGTGGTGATAACTTCCGGAGCTCTTTGGAAGAGGTATTTGCCGTTGCGTACGGAGCAGGCAACAGAAACACGATTGCATACAGCTTCAAATTCGCCTTTAGCATTAAGTACGATGAAGTTAGCAGGTTTGCCTTCTTCAATACCGTATTTGTCCAAAATATTCATGGTGCGAGCACCGTTAACAGTAATCAAATCAAGAGAATTGCTGATTTCTTCAATGGACATCATTTGAGCAATATGAATACCTGCATCCAGGATATTCATCATGTTGCCGTTGCCTACAGGATACCAGGGATCGCTCATGGAGTCCTGTGCAAAGCATACATTGATGCCTGCTTCGTTCAGTTCTTTAACTCTGGTCAGGCCGCGGCGTTTCGGATAAGCGTCAAAACGTCCCTGCAGATGGATATTTTCAGTGGGGCAGGAAATAAAGTTAACTTTGGACAGTCCCAGAAGTTTGAACAGCTTATAGGTATAAGCATTGTTATAGGAATGCATAGCACAGGTATGGCTGGCAGTAGCTTTTTCAGCAACACCGCTGCGCAGTGCTTCGCATGCCAGTACTTCGATAAATCTGGATTGGTCATCGTCGGTTTCGTCGCAGTGAATATCAACCATTTTATCGTATTTAACAGCCAGTTCAAAAGCTTTCTTTACGCTGGCAACGCCGTCTTCTCTGGTATATTCAAAGTGAGGAATAGCGCCAACCAGGTCTGCGCCCATTTTCAAAGCTTCTTCTACCAGTTCGTCGCCGCCGGGATAAGCATACATACCTTCCTGCGGGAAAGCGATAATCTGCAGGGTGCAGGTATCTTTAACTTCTTCACGCAGTTCCAGCATAGCCTGCAGAGCAGTCAGCTTGGGATCGGTAACGTCAACATGGGTACGGATATGTTGTACGCCGGTGAGAATTTCCTGTTTCATAGCCTGTTTAGCGCGGTCTTTGATTTCTTCTTTAGTAAGATGACCTTTAGTTTCGCTCCAGCGTTGGATACCTTCAAATAAAGAACCGGTCTTGTTAGCTGCCGCAGGGTTAAGAGCGGTAAATACATAGTCCAGATGCAGATGGGGATCGCAGTACGGCGGTACAACCAGCTTGCCTGCTACATCTACTACTTCATCAGCCTTAACCTGGCCTTCCAAACCCGGAGCAATCTGCTGGAATTTGCCGTCTACAATATACAGATCCTGCAGTTGGTCCTGACCTTTTAATTTTGCATTGGTAAATAAAATGCTGCTCATAATTTTCTCTCCTTTTCGCTTATATTATTTATTGGATATTTATCAGCTGCCGCTTCTTGGTTTGCAGCTTTGATTACCGTCATTATAACAATGGTATCTGTGAAAAGCATTGGACAAAGAATCCAAAAAGCATCAGCTTTTTTTGTATACTTTTTGCACTAATAAAAAGCAGTTTTTTTGTAGCTTTTGTACATTGTTCCCCACAGCTTTACAGGTTACAATGGAGGCACAGTAAGCTAGCAACTGCGACAAACAGAAAACTGAATCTAAACATCATTAACAAAGGAGCGATTGACCATGATTAAGATGACTGAAATGACTTGGATGGAATTCGACAAAATGATTAAAGATGAAGCTATCACCATTCTTCCGATTGGTGCCTGCGAACAACACGGTCCGCATCTGCCTCTGAGCGTTGACACCGTTCTGGCTAACGGCTTTGCAGAAAGACTTGCTGAACGCGTAGGCGGCATGGTAGCACCTGCTATCAACTACGGCTATCGCAGCAAACCGCTGTCCGGCGGCGGCCCGCTCTTCCCGGGAACTGTTGACCTCTCCGGTGAAACCCTTATTCATCTTACCTATGATATTCTCGAAGAACTCATTAAAGACGGTGTTAAAAACATCCTCGTACTGAGCTGCCACTTCGAAAACGAAGCTTTCGTCTGCGAAGCAGTAGACCTGGTTACCCAAAAATACGGCAACAAAGCAAAAGTTTTGATTGCTAACTGGTGGGATCCGATGCCGGCTGACATCATCGACAAAGTATTTGACGAAGTTCCGTTCCCGGGCTGGGCATTTGAACATGCAGCAGTAACCGAAACCTCTCTGATGATGGCTTTCGCTCCTGAACTGGTACATGAAGACCGCATGGTAGATACCAAAGGCGCAACTCCCTGCCCGTACCATATTTATCCTGTTCCTGACGGAGCTGTTCCGCCGACCGGCGTTCTTGCTCCCGCAAAGTCCTCCTCTGCAGCACGCGGCCAGCTCATTATTGACAGCGTATTAGACGAGCTGGAAAAAATCTGCCGCAAAGAATTCAATAAATAAGGTTTCTGGCGTCCGGCAGCGCCGGAC
>UQLS01000021.1 GCA_900541915.1 uncultured Phascolarctobacterium sp.
TTTGAAGGTTACTCTGTCCAGCTCTCCCTTCTTGATTTCATTCATAATCTCGCACGTCCGGCAGCGCCGGACGCCGCCAAAACCTGTCTATTATGAAAGGTATCATTCTCACGATGCTGTCTGCCATCACCTTCGGTTTTGCTTTTACGCTGGGGCCAATGACCTACGGTGAAGGCGGCAGCAACCCTACTACTCTTACATTCTTACGTAACCTGCTCAGCCTGCCTGTCCTGCTGATTATCCTATTTGCTAAAAACATCTCCATTTCCGTAACCAAAAAAGAGATGCTCAGTCTGGCAATACTCGGCGGTATCGGCAATGCTGTAACTACTCTGATGCTGTTTATCTCATTTTCTTTGATAGACGTCGGCATCGCTACCACAATTCACTTTATTTATCCGGTATTCGTAACTATCGGCTGTGTTCTGTTCTATAAAGAAAAACTTGGCTTACAGAAAATAATAGCTCTGCTTATTGCCACTAGCGGTATTGCCTGCTTCTTCTTTGGCGTCGATATGTCTGCCGGCTTTTCCGGCGGCATGTTCCTGGGCCTCCTGCTGGCAATAGCTTCCGGTGTAACTTATGCTTTCTATATTATCTACATGGACAAGAGCGGTCTGAAAAATCAGCCCGTTTTCAAGATTACCTTCTATGTAGCCCTCATGAGCTCCATCGCCATGGGTATTTACGGCAGTGTTACCGGCGAGCTCACTCTTTCTACTCTTACTGCTAAGTCCTGGGTTATTTCTCTGGCATTCTCACTGTTGTGTACAGTAGTAGCTCTCAGCCTGCTGCAGATCGGCATTAAGCATGTAGGCGCTTCCACTGCTGCTATTCTTACTACCTTTGAGCCTATTACCAGTATTATCTGCGGCGTACTGCTGCTGGGCGAAAGTGTTACAACTATCAAGATAACTGCCTGTGCCCTCATCATGGCCGGTGTTGTTATTCTGTCACTGGCAAAACAGAAAAAGGAACCTCTTACCGAAGTAGAAGAAGCCGAACAATTGTCCTAATGGACACAAATCATATACCTCAACATCAAATGTTTTAATGCGAATCTTATACCTCCTTATAAATAACAGAAGGCTCTGCTTGGTCAGCAGAGCCTTTTGTTATTATCTTTACATGTATTCTATGCTATAATCATAACCATAAAGGAGGGTTCCCATGTCCATTACCTGCAAAGATCTCCTGCAATTAAAGCTTTTCAAAAATATTACTCTGGCGGCCGGAGCAGAAGGCTTAAGCCATGTCATCACCTGGCCTTATGTAGCCCAGACTGACACAATCTCCGACTGGGTACACGGCGGCGAGCTGCTCTTTGTTACCGGCATCGCTCATACGGAAAATATGCTTCCGGAGCTGTTAGAAGAATGCATCCGCAAAAAATTAGCCGGACTGGTTATTCTCACCGGCAGCGAATACATCTCTCAGCTGCCGCCTTATATCATTCATCGGGCAGACGAAGCCAAATTTCCTGTTTTTGCCATGCCCTGGGAAATCAAGCTTATCGACGTTACCCGTGAAATAACCAATCTTATCGTTTACGATCAGCTGGAACGCAAAAAAATCCGCCGTTTCCTCGGCTACCTGCTCTTCTCTCCCGTTGCAGAATTGCAGCAGGCTATTGATAACGCCGCGCTGGAAACAATTACCATCCACAAATATAATTTTGTTGCCATCTTTTCTCTGTCGCAGATTCTGCCGGCCGCCGAAAAAGATACCCTGGAAGAAAAACTGCAGCAGCAGATAGAAGCTCTCTGTCAGGCACAAAATATTCTCAGCTATACCATGATTTACGGCAGCAGTGTCATTGTCTTAGTTTCAGCTGCTGATAAACAGCAGATTAACAAGCAGCAGCTCTTTTTAAAAAATGCTCGTGCAGCTTTAAGCAGCTTCTGTAACGATGAACACCTGTTATTAGCGCTGGGCACTATCTATAAAGACCCGAAAAATATCCGCAGCAGCTATGAAGAAGCACTTTCTACACTGCATATCATGCAGAAAATGCGCGACCTGACCACTGCCTGCTACCAGGAGCTTGGTATCTATCGTCTGCTGTTGCAGCTGCAGGAAAACGAAGAGCTGAGTATTTATTATAAAAATCAGCTGGATAAGCTTATTTCTTACGATAAAGATAATGCAGCAGGACTGCTGGATACTTTAGCAGCTTATCTGGAAACCCGCGGCAATATCACCCGTACAGCGCAAAAGCTCTACATCCATCGTAATACGCTTTTGTATCGCCTTAATAAGATTCAGGAACTGCTGCATAAAGATTTGGACGATGCGCGTACCTGCATGGAGCTTTATCTGGCTATTATCATCAAAGATTTTCTTAATCACGAAGAATAACCCATTGCAAAAATTAAATATATTTTATAGATATAAAAAAACACAGCCGCATAAACGGCTGTGTTTTTTTCCGACTCTTTTTATATTTAGGAACTGCGTTCCTCAGCAGTTTTAATTATTTTCTGAAAATCAGTACAGGAATATGGGCATCATGTGCTACCTTGGAGCTTACGCTGCCCAGCATCAGCTTACCCAATGAATTCATACCGCGGCAGCCAATAACAATCAGCGTACAGCCTTCTTCCTGAGCAGTTTTGATAATCTCATCAGAAGGGTAACCCAATTTAGTAACATAGGACACATTCAGATTAGTATTTTTCAATATTGCTTTAGCATGTTCCATAACCTCTTCGCCAACAGCTTTCAGCAGTTCATTAGTCTGGTCAACCATATCTTCCTTAAATTGCGACAGTACTGTAGCTTTCTTGCTGAATGGTTCCACCACATGCACTACACAGATTTCTGCTTCTATTTTAGCAGCAAGCCATGCACCATACTGCAAAAGCTCTGCTGCCATTTCAGAACTGTCTACCGGAATCAAAACTTTCTCGCTCATAATAACACCTCCGCAGCCCTTAACTTGACGGGCTTCCTTTTTCTGCCTATTATTATAGCAGGGCAGTTTCAATACTTAAAATACCGTTTTTATTTTCAATTATACTTTAAAGGTATGGTGTTTTTTATGAATTTACAACAAATGCGCTACTTTCTCACCGTTGCGGAAACAGGTAATATCACTGCGGCAGCTAATCTGCTGCATATGGCACAGCCTCCGCTCAGCCGTCAGATAAAACAGCTGGAGGAAGAACTGGAAACAGAGCTTTTTGACCGTAGCGGACGGCATCTACAGCTTACAGAAACAGGTGTACTGCTTGCGCACAGAGCAAGAGAAATACTCAACCTTACTGAACGCTCCCTGCAGGAAGTCCGCAGCGCCGGTCAAGGCATCAGCGGCACTTTATATATGGGCGCAGTATCTACTGCCAATTACATGCTGCTGCCCAACTTAATCAAAGAATTCAATAAACAGTACCCCCAGGTGCATTTCCAGCTTGTTACCGAAGCTACTACACGCATCACCGAATTATTGGAAAAAGGCATCCTGGAACTTGGTATTGTCAGAATGCCTTTTAACAGTAACTTTTTTGACAGCTATAATCTGCCGGAAGAAAAACTGGTAGCCATTCTCAATACCGAATGCCACCCTCTGCCGCCGGATAAACATACTTTAACTATTGCGGAGCTTGCAGCCTATCCCTTACTGCTGCATAAAAAATATGAAAGCCTGATTACTAATGTTTTCCACAAGCATCACTGCCGTCCGCAATATTTCTGCCGCAGTAACGATACCATCCCTCTGCTGGGCTGGACCGAAGCAGGTCTTGGCGCTACTATTCTGCCCCAATCAGCAGCAATAGGAGAAGCTAAGTCCAAATTGGCTGTTTATGAAATAGAAGACAGTGAACTTACTACTACCGGCGCACTGGTATGGCTGAAAAAACGCCGTCAATCTGCTGCAGCAGCGGCTTTTATCAAATTCTTTATTGAATATTTTTCAGCTTTAAATACCAAAGAAAAATAAAAAGGACTGCCGTCCAGCCGTAGCCTTGGGCAGTCATAAAATAAGGGAAAGCATATTTAATTGCCGCGTACATATTCACGCGGAACTCTGGGGCTGACAGCACAGACAACCTCGTAGCAAATCGTATCCGTCCACTCAGCAACAAGCTCCATGGGCAGCTCACGTCCGCCAAAAACAAGTACCTCGTCCCCAGTCTTCACATCAGGAATATCGGTAATATCCAGCATCGTCTGATCCATACATACCCTGCCGATAATCGGTGCTTTTTCACCGTTAATCAGCATATAACCTTTATTGGAAAGCCGCCTGCTGAGCCCATCTGCATAGCCAAGCGGCACTGTAGCAATAATACTTGGACGCTGCAGGGTAAATGTACGGCCATAACCGATGGTTTCACCGGCAGGCAGCTCTTTAATAAAAGCCACCTTTGTTTTAACTGTCATTACAGGCTCAAAATCCTTGTAACAATCTATCATATGCGCAGGATGCAAACCGTATAAGGTTATGCCCTGACGTACCATATCCAGCTGGTACTCCTGCAGCTCGGTCAGAGCCGCACTGTTGGCAATATGCCTGATAGGGATATGTATGTCTTCTGCCTCAATCAGAAGCAAAGCCTCCTGAAAACGGGCAAACTGGTAAGCAGCATACTCCTTGTCATCAGCATCAGCCGTTGCAAAGTGAGAGAACACTCCCTCAATATATATGCCCGGCAAAGATGCCGCCAGCTTGGCAAAACGTCCTGCATCCTTAACATGCAGACCAATACGGTGCATGCCTGTATCTATTTTTAAATGAATCTTTGCTTTGGTATGCTGACGCAGAGCCGCTTCATTAAGCGCATACAGGCGCTCTTCGTCAAATACCGCATGACTTATATCATATCTGACAACTATATCAGCCGTTTCTGTCTGCATAGTACCTAAAATCAGTATAGGGATATCTATGCCGGCATCACGCAATTTAACTGCTTCCTGCAGCAATGCCACTGCCAGAAAGTCCGCGCCGTTGCGGGCTGCTTCCTGCGCTACGCGCACAGCTCCGTGCCCGTAAGCATCAGCTTTAACTACGGCACATAATCTGGTTGTCGGTTTTAAATTAGCCTTTGCCACCTGGACGTTATGGGCTACCGCGTCCAAATTTATCTCTGCCCAGGCACCACGTTCAATATGCACAATCTTAACCTCCACCAGCCAATAAAAATAAACCGTCTACACTTTACTGCAGCGGCTTTTTTCTCGTATTTTCATGCTTTAGAAACCGTATTTTTAGGATATAGCTATTTAACAGATTTGTCAACGGTTTCTTTAGCATGTAAGCCGCATTGAGCAGCACGACTGCAGCTGCTGCAGCCACTGCAGCAGCCGCTGTCACCGTACTTACTGCCAAAATGACTGCGCAGAGCCAGGATAACGGCTGCAACTATCACTGCACCGATAATATATTCCGCCATAATGCCTCCTAATCGTCAAAAACAGTGTTCTCTGTTTCCCAGCGTTTAAACTGACAATAACCCCAGGGAGCATATAACCCAAAGGTAATAGTAGTCAGCACCATGATAAACAGCCACTGGAAGAAAAAGCCGAGGCCTGTTCCTTCAAAGCGCAGTCTTCTGCCTTCAACATAAGTGTTGCGGCAAATCCAGCGCTGCTGGGCAGAATAAGCCCACGGAAAATACAGGCCAAAAGTAAGTACAGAAATCACTGTTGTCCAGATAAGCAGCCAAAAATAACCAAAACCACTGCCTTTAAATTCAAATTGTTTATACATAATTTATACCTCACTGCTATGATTTATTCTACCTTAATCATATCCTATACTGATATAAATTACAAATGAAGTTTTTGTGAGAAACTATCTATTCAAAAGCATTATTAATATCTTTAATACCTGCGTCTAAAAGCATATGAGCAAATTCTAATCCATCTATTAACCGTACTTTAGAATTATTATTTCCATTAAAATTAACAGCTGCTATTTTGGCTTCTTCACTAAAATCATCACAGGTAGATATAACCCAGGGAATATATGTATAATCTTCTAAATAACTTTTTTGGATATAATATTTACTTATTTGCTCAACCGCCCACGAAGAAGTAGTTCCTGTATGTTGCTTAGCCTGAACAAAAATAATGACACGCAAATTTTCAAAAACAGCTATAACATCTGCATCTGCATACTCTTCTTTATCTTTTTCATTTTTAGAGGGAATTTCAACCGTATCTGCTCCAATTTTTTCAAAATACCATTTTATCAATTTTTCAAATTGTACCGGACTAATTTTATTCTTAATAATTTCCAGCAATGCATTATCTACTGATTTGATGGTCTCTTCATAAATATTAATTGGTTGTTGAACTCTAAACCTTTCTAATGCTTCATCAACATTTTTTTGTACATTGTTAAGACTAACATTAACAGGAAAACTTTTTAGCTTTTTCAGTAAATCATTATCACAATATCCATTGCGCGGAATAGCTTCCTGTATAACTTTTTCAACCTTTATCAAAAATCCCAAATCTACCATGACATTGTTTTGATAAATATGCTTATCTTTTAACACAAATTTATCATTTGAAGAAAGTTTGCCATCCAATGCTTCATATACAGGCTGCCATTTTGCAACAATTTTATAAACAAAAAACTCCTTGCCAGATGGAATAATAACAATATCGCCAATATTAAATTCAAACAAAAAGTTGTACAAGCTATATCTTGATTTAGATACTCTCCCCCACTTACAAGACATAAAATTTTCTATTGCTTTATACTTGTCTTCAATATTTATTCTCTTATCTTGCAATAAATTTATTAAATTGTCCTCATCTAACATTTCACTGAATCCTATAGATAAAAATCCAAAATTTTGTAAAAGTGGATATGAAACTTCCGGTTGATAAGAAATACGATGTAACCAATAATTGCACATAAATATAGCTCCATTTCAAATAAAAAGGCACTGCTAAGCAGTGCCTTTTTATATTACTAGATTTTATTGCATTTTTTCTTTCAGCATTTTTTGAACCATGCCAGGGTTAGCTTTACCTTTGGATTTTTTCATAATTTGACCAACGAGGAAGCCGATAGCACGGTCTTTGCCTGCTTTAAAGTCAGCAACGGACTGCGGATTTTCAGCAATGGTTTCTTCAACCAGTTTCAGAATTGCACCTTCGTCGCTAACCTGTTCCAGACCAAGCTCTTTAACCAGAACGGACGGAGCTTTATCTTCTTTCAGCATTTCAGCAAATACTTTTTTAGCCAGTTTACTGGAAAGTACGCCGTCTTTAGTCAGGTTAACCAGTTCAGCAAGGTGAGCCGGAGTTACTTTAAATTCGCTGATGGTAATGCCTTCGTTATTAAGATATGCAGAAACATCGCCCAGCATCCAGTTAGATACGCCTTTGCTGTCTTTAGCAGTCTTGACAGCTTCATCAAAGTATTCTGCCATAGCTTTGGTAGATACAATCAGAGAAGCATCATATTCCGGCAGGCCGTGTTCTTTAACCAGACGTGCCTGACGCTGTGCCGGCAGTTCCGGCAGCTCGCTGCGTACACGTTCAATCCAGGCATCGTCAAGCTGTACGGGAACAAGGTCCGGTTCCGGGAAGTAACGATAATCGTGAGCTTCTTCTTTGGAGCGCATGGACAGGGTTACGCCGTTAGCATCATCCCAGGTACGGGTTTCCTGTACAACATGACCGCCGTCTTCGAGAATCTCTTTCTGACGTTCAACTTCGTATTCAATAGCACGTACCAGTGCGCGGAAGGAGTTCAGGTTTTTGATTTCGGCACGGGTACCGAATTCTTTGGCACCTTCCGGCATAATGGAAATATTAGCGTCACAGCGCAGGCTGCCTTCCTGCATTTTGCAGTCGCAAACGTCAGTGTATTCCAAAATAGCTTTCAGGTTTTCCATGTAAGCACGTGCTTCTTCAGCGCTGCGCATATCAGGTTCGGAAACAATCTCGATAAGCGGTACGCCTGCACGGTTATAGTCTACTGCAGAAGAATCAGAGGTGCTGATGGTAGCGCCGCTGTGTACCAGTTTACCGGCATCTTCTTCCATGTGGATACGAGTAATGCCGATACGTTTTTCTTCGCCGTCTACATTGATGTCGATATGACCATGTTCGCAGATAGGTTTATCAAATTGGGAAATCTGATAGTTTTTAGCCAGGTCAGGATAGAAGTAGTTTTTACGGTCAAATTTATTGAATTTCTTGATTTCGCAGTTCAGAGCCAGACCTGCACGGATAGCAAATTCTACTACCTGTTTGTTCAGAACGGGCAGAGCACCAGGCATACCAAGGCATACCGGGCATACATGAGTGTTAGGAGCGCTGCCGAAAGCAGTGGAGCAGGAGCAGAATGCTTTAGATTTAGTTTTCAGTTCGGCATGGACTTCCAGACCGATGACAGTAATATATTTAGTCATTATTTGTTACCTCCCAGCGGTGCGAATACTTTATGATATTCGTTAGCCTGTTCAAAGGTATAAGCAGCACGGAGAATGGTTGCTTCATCCAACGGCTTGCCAATCAGCTGCATACCTACGGGCATACCATCTGCAAAGCCGCATGGAACAGAAATACCCGGCAGACCTGCCATGTTAACAGGGATAGTGGTTACGTCCAGCAGATAAATGGACAGCGGGTCCATTTTGCCGTCGATAGGATAAGCAACAACAGGAGAAGTAGGAGTCAGGAGTACATCGCATTGTTTGAAAGCTTCTTCAAAGTCTTTGCGAATAAGGGTACGAACCTGCATTGCTTTTTTGTAGTAAGCGTCATAGTAACCGCTGCTCAGTACATAGGTACCCAACATGATACGGCGTTTTACTTCAGCGCCAAAACCTTCGGTACGGCTTAAAGTAGTCATTTCCGGTGCAGATGTTGCAGCAGTGTTGCGGTAACCATAACGTACACCGTCAAAACGTGCCAGGTTTGCAGATGCTTCTGCCGGAGCAATGATGTAGTAAGTAATTACTGCATATTCAGTATGCGGCAGGGAAACTTCTACAATTTCAGCGCCCATTGCTTCATATTGTTTTACAGCCTTGTCAATTTCAGCTTTAACTTTCGGGTCGAGGCCTTCACCGAAATATTCTTTCGGCAGACCGATGCGCAGACCTTTAACGTCAGCAACCAGAGCTTTGGTAAAGTCAGGTACTTCTACATCCAGAGAGGTAGAGTCATGTTCATCTTTGCCGCAGATGGTGTTGAGCACGATAGCTGCGTCAGTTACGTCTTTAGTAATAGGTCCGATCTGGTCCAGAGAAGAAGCGAATGCTACGCAGCCATAACGGGATACACGGCCATAGGTCGGTTTAATACCTACACAGCCGTTAAAGGAAGCCGGCTGACGGATAGATCCGCCGGTATCACTGCCCAGAGTCCAGATTGCTTCACCTGCAGCAATAGCAGCAGCACTGCCGCCAGAAGAACCGCCGGGAACACGATCCAGATTCCAGGGATTATGAGTTGCACCAAAGAAAGAACTTTCAGTGGTAGAGCCCATAGCAAATTCATCCATATTGGTTTTGCCCAGGAAAATGGTTTCATCTGCGCGCAGATTTTTGATAACATGCGCATCATAAATAGGAATGAGGTTGCTCAGCATTTTGGAAGAGCAGGTAGTGCGCAGTCCTTTGGTAGAAATATTATCTTTGATAGCACCCGGAACGCCTGCCAGCGGAGCGATTTCTTCGCCTGCGGCAATTTTAGCGTCAACTTTGGCAGCCTGTGCCAGAGCGTTTTCTTTATCCAGGGTTACATAAGCGTTTACTTTATCTTCAACTGCATCAATACGTTCATACAGCGCATTGGTGAGTTCTACAGAGCTTACTTCTTTATTAACGAGCTTTTCGTGGAGCTCGTGGGCAGTAAGTTTATATAATTCCACAATAGTGCCTCCTTCTTATTCGATTACGCGCGGTACTTTAAAGCCGCCGTTATGGACAGCCGGAGCGTTGCTCAGTGCTTCTTCGTGGGTAACGCCTTCTTTGGCAACATCCTCACGCAGTACGTTGCTTACCGGCAATACATGAGCAGTAGGCTCGATACCGGCAGTGTCGATTTTTTGCAGAATATCGGCATAGTTAAGAATCTGGTTGAACTGTTCCGTAAATTTTTCCATTTCGGTTTCGGGAACGGTCAAACGGGAAAGCTGTGCAATATACTTAACGTCATCAGCAGATACTTTCATTTTTTCACCATCCTATAAATCAATTAATGAATTTTACCAATAACCTGTTTTATTATACCACAAAAACACCCTCTGTGTACTAAATTTAACAAGTAAAGGCCGTCTTTTGCCGCTTTAACGCAAGCACAAAAAATTCACTTGCGCCCCTTAAAGAAAACCCTATAATAAAAATAAAGGAGTGATTTACATGCAAAACATCAATGCTTTTGAACACGCTGAAATAATTTTAAAAACTTTATCTAAAGGAGCTTTTCTGAATACTGCCGCTTGCAGCAAACAAAATACCATGACTATCGGCTGGGGCTCGCTGGGCTTTATGTGGGGCAGCCCTGTTTTAACGGTCATGGTTCGTCAATCTCGCTATACCTATGAGCTCATTGAAAAAAATCCCTATTTCACTGTCAGCATCCCTGTTAACGACGGTTTCGACAAAGCGCTTGGCTTATGTGGCACTAAATCCGGCCGTGATATGGACAAATTTGCCGCTGCTGAACTGACAGCAGTTCCCGCTCAAACCGTAGATGTACCTGTTATTAAAGGCTGCGGCTTACATCTGGAATGCAAAATAGTAGACAAAAACACTATGCAGCCTGCTGCCTTTGACGAGGAGCTGGCGCAAAAATGGTACGCCAATAATGACTGGCACACCTATTATACCGGTATCATCACGGCAGCTTATTTGGAATAATTTCATTTTAGCTAACGAGTTTTAAGGAGGGCTGCGTCATGAACTTTCGCATTCTGATTTATTTTCTGACCGTTGTCCGTGAGCGCAGCATTACCAAAGCTGCTGATATGCTGCATATCACCCAACCCACTCTCAGCCGACAGCTTATGCAGCTGGAAGAAGACCTGGGCGTCAAGCTCTTTGACCGCAGCCAGCGCCGCTTTACGCTTACTCCGGCAGGCAGCTTTCTGGCGCAGCGCGCGTCAGATATAGTTGAGCTTGTAGAAAAAACGGAACATGATATCAAAGACCAGGAAACTAATTTAAGCGGTAATATCTGCTTCGGCGTTGGCGAAATTGCTTCTGTTAATCTGCTGGCTGAAATCATCAGTGCCTTTCAGGCAAAATACCCTAATGTTACTTTTGAATTATTTACCGGTACTACGGATATCATCCATCAAAAAACAGAAAAAGGACTTATTGATATTGCTCTGCTGCAGGAGCCTATCGACATGCTCAATTATAATTTTCTTACTCTGCCCTGTCAGGAGAAACTTGGCATTCTGATGCGTGCAGATGCTGATTTAGCAGCTAAAACAGAAGTTACTGCCAAAGATTTGGAAAACCGTTCTCTGCTTTTGCCAACACGCTTACAGCTCCACAGCCTTATTCTTAACTGGCTTAGCGGTAATATTTCCAAAATCAAGCTTATCGGCACCTGCAATCTGCTTGGCAATACCTTTCCGCTGATTGAGCATACCGGCTGCTATGCTATTACGGTTAAACCATCCATAGCTGATCTAACAAATTTACTTTCAGACCTTTACAGCCTCCTATCAGCACCAAGGTCTTTCTTGCCTGGCGCAGCAGTGCTACCACAAGTATTACCGTAGAAAAATTTATCGAGTTTGCAAAATGCTTTTTAGGCATAAAAGAAGCTGTAAAATAGGTATTAGACTTTAAAATTGCATATTTCTATAATTAAGGCATACAGATAATCTGTATGCCTTTTATTTTGCTTAAATATATAAAAGGCAGCGTGTAAAATTTTACAAAATATTGATTAAGGCAGGTACCTGAAATGAAAAAACTTCTTACTACATTCTTACTTCTTTGCAGTTTTACCAGTATAGCAGCAGCTGAAATTCCCTATCTGGATAAAGTCCAGCCAGCATACCAGCAGGCAGCAGAAACATTTGTCTTTAACTTCACTTCTGATGCAGAACTTGCCGCTGCCGCAGATATGCAGCAGTCTACCGCAGCAGGCAGGGAAATAATCGTTATTCCGGCTGCCAACGATATACCTGCATTAACCATGTATATTTATCGTCCGCAGCAGCAAACAGCTTCTCTGCAGCCTGCAATTTATTATACTCATGGCGGCGGTTTCCTCTTCCGTAAAGAACTGGATTTTACTGACCGTTACCAGCAATTAGCAGATAATACCGGAGCCATAGTAGTTACTCCTCGCTACCGTCTGTCTACGGAAGCACCTTTCCCTGCTGCTCTTCAAGATGCCTACGCCGGACTTTGTTATCTGAAACAAAACGCTGCCCAGCTGAAAATTGACGACAGCAGGATTATGCTGATGGGCGGCAGTGCAGGCGGAGGCTTGGCAGCAAGCCTGGCTCTGTATAATCGCGACCATGCGAATATCCCTTTATGCGGCCAGATACTTATTTATCCCATGCTTGATTATCGTACAGCCACTGATAAGTCTCCCTATAACAGCATCAGCACCGGCCATATCGGCTGGAACAGACCTACTAACGCTTTTGCCTGGAAAAAGCTGCGCGGCAACCAAAAAATAAGCAAAAACATGCTGCAGTATTTTTCTCCTGCCCTAGCCGATAATCTGGGTGACCTGCCGCCTGCTCTGATTTACGTAGGCGGACTGGATTTATTCGTTAATGAAGATATTACATACGCCAACAAACTTATTGAAGCAGGCAACGATACTACCTTATACGTAGTACCAGGCCTTTATCATGCTTTTGATATAGCAGTTCCGCAGGCCCAGGCCACTCAGGAGTTTTGGCAGCGCGTTTACGAAGCTTCCCGTCATATGCTGACAGATAAAAAATAAAATTTATACAATATTAAAATCTAACCATATCGACAATAAAGGAGGGTAATATGCACATAAAGCTCTTTAAATTACAGTGTCTGCTTGGCTATTTCTTAGGCTTTCTGCTGTTTTATGAACCTTTTATGTTCTTTAACAGCTTGTTTGCCCAGCTTTTTCCAGCCAACGGATTTTATTCGCTGCACGTACCATGTGCACGTATCCCCATAACTCATCTCATTACGGGTGACTTTACCGCTGACGCTCCTGCTTCCCTCCTTTTTTGTCTGCTGCTGGCAATAGTTTCATTTTGGTTTGGCCCGCTGTTTTGCGGTCGCCTTTGTCCTGCCGGAGCTTTCAGTGAATTTTTAGGCAGTCTTTTGCCGGAAAAATATCAAATAGACTGGAATAAATATGTTCCTGTCACCACACTGCGGTATGGGTTTTTAGCCGGTTTTCTGCTCATAACTTTTCTGGGCCTAGATTATCCCTGTGTCTATTGCAATTACTATGCTTTTGAATTATTTGTCCTCAGCATAGCCAGCGGCCAGCTGCTGCTCACTTCCATGTCTCTACTGGCAGTATTTCTAATCTCAAACATAGTCCTAGGTCTGTTTACTAAAGGCGGCCGCGGTTACTGCAATTTTCTTTGCCCCGTAGGAGCAGTAAGCTCTCTTTTGCATAATATCGGTCAGCTGCTGCCCGGTCCATTTAGAATGACAGTAAATAAAAACGCCTGCATCAGCTGTGGTAAATGTGCTCGCAGCTGCCCCATGCGCACAATCAGCATTCAAAATGGCAAAGCTGTTATTGATACCAGCCGCTGCATTGTCTGCGGCTGCTGCCAAGCGCAGTGCCCTGCGCATGCTATCCGCTATAAAAGTAATATTGCAAAGGAGCAGTAATCTATGAATACACAAAAGTTGCTTTACAGCGGCGGTGCCATCGGAACCATTATTTTGCCCCAGTTATTAGCTCGTCAGAGCTTTCTCCCTGCTTTATCTAATAAAGTTTCTCTGACTGGCTGTACAGGAAGCTGCGGTAACTGCGGCGGCTCCTGTATCGGCGTAATCGCGCCCATGCTTTTTCTGAGTTACTGTGCCTGCCGCGGCAAAAAACACTAACTCATTTTATATCCAAGGAGGTATTTATTATGTTTGGACTTGGTCTACCAGAACTTCTTCTCATTCTCGTTATTGGTTTAATCTTTTTTGGTCCCGGCAAACTGCCTGATGTCGGCAAGGCTTTAGGACGCAGCATGCATGAATTTAAACAGGCGGTCAATGCTGCCGATCCTAAGCAGCCTGCAGCTGACGACAAAGCTTTAAGTTCCCGCGAACAAAATGCTGCTTCCTAATCTGACTCAGGGACCGCCTGACAAAGATATGCCGCTTGCCAGCCATCTGCAGGAACTGCGCCGTTGTATTTTAAAAAGCCTTGCAGCTCTGTTAACAGGCAGTGCTGTCAGCCTGTTTTTTATACAGGATATCGTACGTCTTCTGACATCAGCTGCCGGAAAGCTGTATTACATGAAACCAGCAGAAGCTTTTGTTATCTACATGAAACTTACTATTTTCTGCGGACTGATACTGGCACTTCCTTTCATTCTCCAGCAGATTTATCGCTTTATCAGCCCTGCATTAACTTCTAGAGAGCGTCAGTTTCTACTGCTGGCAATGCCGGTAATGCTGCTCTTGGTCGGCGGCGGTATGGTCTTTGCCTATCTCTTTGTTTTTCCACGCGGGCTGTACTTTTTCCTCAGCTTTGCCGGTGATAAAATAACGCCGCTGCTTTCTTTAGAAAGCTATCTCAGCTTTTTACTGATGCTGACAGCTCCCTTTGCCTTTATCTTCAATATCCCCATAGGCATTCTGTTCTTAAGCCGCTGCGGTATTATCAGTACTGCTGCACTTACGCATTACCGCAGGCATGTCATCCTCGCCTCATTTATCCTGGCTGCAGTTATCACTCCCACGCCGGATATTATCACTCAATGTCTGCTTGCTGTGCCTATGGCTGTATTATACGAAATCAGTATTATTTTTCTGAAATGTTTTGCTAAAGGAGGACCAGAACATGAACAGACGCAGTTTTCTTAAATCTTCAGCATTTTCACTTATGGGTTTGGCAGCAGTCTGCTTAGGCTGCGGCAACCAACAGTCTGCAGCAGCACCAACAGCTGCTGCAGATACAAATACAGATAAAGGAGTGCAACAAACCATGAATACTCAAAACAAAAAAATTCTCATCGCATATTTTTCCTGGAGCGGCAATACCAAAGCTGTCGCCGAAGCAATTCATGCCCGTACCGGCGGCGATATGTATGAAATCGTACCGGAAACACCTTACTCCCAAAATTATTCCGCAACAGTTGATAAAGCCAAACAGGAGCAGCAAAACAATGCCCGTCCTGCGCTCAAAAACAGACTGACAGATATCAGTCAATATGACCTTATCTTCGTCGGCTACCCTAACTGGTGGGGCAGCCTGCCTATGCCGGTAGCTACTTTTATGGAGGGCTGCAGCTGGCAGGGCAAAACAGTAGCACCTTTCTTTACCCACGGCGGCGGCGGTGTGCAAAACTGTGACCGTGATTTACGCAAATTAGCTGCCGGAGCAAATGTGACTGAATATCTGTGCCTGTCCGGCAACAGAGCAAGAAATTCTCAAAGTGAGATAGACACCTGGCTGCATAAACTTGCTTTATAAGTAGTTAAGAGGGTGGAATAAGTGAAAAGACGTGACTTTCTTAAAGCAACCGGACTGGCTGCATCTTTACTGGCAACAGGAGGAATAATGAACATGGATAAAATATTTGCCCAGGCTCCGGTCATCGGCAGTACAAAAGTTACCAAAACAGCCGCAGGCAGCGGCTCGCATGCCAAGGTTTACTTTACCAGGCATATTGATGCGGAACATTTAATCAAGCTGTACAATTTAATCAACGAAGCAATTTACGGTAAAGTAGCTATCAAACTGCATACCGGCGAAAAACATGGCCCTAATATTCTGCCGCGCGATATGGTACGCGCCTTGCAGCAGCAAATTCCCAACAGCACTATTGTAGAAACAAATACCCTCTATCAAGGTGACCGTTACACAACTCAGGGACATCGTGAAACGCTGCAGGTGAACGGCTGGACCTTCTGCCCGGTAGATATTATGGATGAAGACGGAACTGTCATGCTGCCAGTGCGCGGCGGTAAGCATTTCAAAGAAGTTTCCATGGGCAAAAACATCGTCAACTACGACTCCATGGTAGTACTTACCCACTTTAAAGGCCATGCCATGGGCGGTTTTGGCGGTTCCATGAAAAACATCGCTATCGGCTGTGCCGACGGTCGTATTGGCAAAGCTCAGGTACACGGAGTAGATAAGGATAACCTGCCGGCAGACTGGAATGCATGGCCTGCCAAAGAACAGCTCATGGAAAATATGGCAGAATCAGCCAAAGCCACTATTGACTTTTTCGGCAAGCATATAGTTTACATCAATGTTATGCGCCGCATGTCCGTAGACTGTGACTGCGCCGGTACTGCTGCAGCAGAACCTACTATCCCTGATATCGGCATTGCTGCCTCCACAGATATCCTGGCTATTGACCAGGCCTGCATTGATATGGTCTATGCACAGATGCACAACCACGACCTTGTAGAACGCATTGAAAGCCGCCATGGTCTGCATCAGCTGACAGCTATGCGTGAACTGAAAATGGGCAACGATAAATATGAACTGATTGAAATTGATTAAAGCAATTTTTTCGCATTTAGATTCAAGCAATAATGTTACTTTTTAAAAATTTACAGCTATAAAATTTTCATGATATATTTACTGTAATTTATTTGCTGCCGAGTAAATAAAATGCATCTTACAACGTATCGTTAGGCCTTTGCAGATACGTTGCAAGGTGCATTTTTTAGTTTAAGGAGGTAATATTATGGCATGGATTTATTTACTTTCAGCGGGAATACTGGAAATCTTTTGGGCTACTACCTTAAAGCTTTCTCATGGCTTTACAATTATGAAGTATTCTCTTTTGACAGCTGCAGGATGTCTGCTGAGTTTTTATCTGCTGGCACAGGCAACCAAAGTACTGCCTTTAGGCACTGCTTATGCTATCTGGACCGGTATCGGTGCACTCGGGGCAGTTGCTATAGGTATTATCTTTTTCAAAGAACCGGTAACCTTACAGCGTTTATTTTTTATCACGCTGCTGCTGACTGGTATTATCGGATTAAAAGTTTCTTCCGGGCACTAAAAAAACAAAAGACACAATGAACTAATATTCATTGTGTCTTTTTATTTTATTCAAAAGATGTTAAGAAGTTGCGCATGCAGTCCTCTACACCGCGTTTTACAGCTTTAGCACGGCTTGGCTCACCAATCTTCCAAAAGTTAATGGAAGTAGAAGAACCAATACCTTCTACATTCTGATTATACAGGAATTTCTCTTCGTTGACGTCTACACATTTCAGCTTCATAGTTACTACTGCGCTGTAAGTCTGTGTACCGGCAACTACCATAAAGCCTGTTTCTTTTTCCCTCACAGGCAGCAGACTGATAAAGATAATCCTGTCTGCTCCGCAGGCTTTGCCAACATTTACCAGTTCATCCAAAAGCGGTGCTTCCGGATTTTCAAAGGGATACTGCAGCATAGCTTTCTGCACTTCGTTGCTGCCGCTGATTTTAGTTATGCTCGTTTTCTTGCTGGGATATTTCTTTTTCAGGCTGTCTTTAACTGCGCCTACTGCCATTTCACGGCTGCGGCCTTCCAACCCGGAAACATCGACATAAGGCAATACAGCTACTGTATAAGGCAGCTTGCATTCGACAATTTCAGCGTCAGTAGCAACAAAATGCGTTTCACCCGTATCAGCCACGCCCTGATCCAGCGAATCTATGGAGCTTACTTCACGTTCAGCCGCACTAATACTGGCAGCTATAAGCATCAGCAATACAGTTATTAAAGAAAATATCTTTTTCATTATTTTTCCTCCTGACTGCCGCCCTGCAGCATTGCCAAAAAGCGCGCTTCATCAATAACAGTTACGCCCAGCTGCTGAGCTTTTTCCAGTTTGCTGCCGGCTTCTGCACCGGCAATAACATAGTCAGTCTTTTTACTTACGCTGCCGCTGACCTTTGCTCCTGCATCCTGCGCCAGGGTTTTCGCTTCTGCGCGTCCCAAAGTCGGCAAGGTACCGGTAAATACCAAAGTTTTACCGTAAAAAGGATTAGTCTCATCAGCTGCCTGCTGCGTAAAGTCCATTTTCAGTCCTGCCTCTGCCAAACGTTCCAGCAAATCACGGTTCGCAGGTACGGACAGCCAGGTAACTACGCTTTCAGCAATCTTACTGCCGATATCACGAATAGCAGCCAGCTGCTCCGGTTCAGCCTCCAGTAATTTTTCCATGCTGCCAAACTCTGCAGCAAGCAGACGTGCCACCTTTGCTCCCACATGACGGATACCCAGAGCAAAAAGCAGTCTGTCCATCTCGTTTTGCTTGCTTGCTTCCAAAGCCTGCAGCAGATTGTCGGCTGATTTTTCACCCATACGCTCCAGCTGTACTAAATCATCTTTAGTAAGATTGTATAAATCAGCGGCATCCTTTACCAAACCAGCATCCATCAGCTGGTTGATAACAGACGGTCCGCAGCCATCAATGTTCATGGCATCACGGCTGACAAAGTGAATTAGTCCCTCACGGCCCAATGCCGGACAATGGGGATTAGTGCAGCGAATAGCGGCTTCATTATCAGGGCGCTCTACCTGCCAGCCGCATTCCGGGCAGACTGTCGGTATCTGGACAGGACTTTCCTCACCGGTACGTTTTTCTGCTGCCACGCGCAGTACTTCCGGAATAATTTCCCCTGCCTTATTGATAATTACTCTGTCGCCAATGCGGATATCTTTTTCCTTAATAAAATCAACATTGTGCAGCGTTGCCCTGCTGACCGTACTGCCGGACAGTTTAACCGGCGTCAGCACTGCCGTAGGCGTCAACACACCGGTACGGCCAACACGCCAGACAATGTCTTCCATCGTGGTTTCTGCCTGCTCCGGCGGATATTTAAAAGCAATAGCCCACCGGGGGTCCTTACCTGTAGCGCCTAAAATACGCTGCTGATAAACGTCGTTTACCTTGATTACGGCACCATCTGTATCATAAGACAGACCGGCGCGTTTTTCATTAAACTCTCTGATATATTCCAGTGCTTCATCTATGCTGCCAACCACTCTGTAATTTTCGCTGACCTTAAAGCCGTAGCCCGTCAGCATAGCTAAAGACTCACTGTGCTTTTCTTTGGCTCCATCACCTACATAATAAGCAAAAAAGCTTAAAGCACGCTTTGCAGTTACCTGTGGATCAAGCTGACGCAGGCTGCCTGCCGCCGCATTACGCGGATTGGCAAATTCGCTTTCGCCGGCTTCGGCACGCTCTTCGTTTAAACGCATAAACTCATGACGAGGCATATACACCTCGCCGCGCACATCTAAAAGCTCGGGCAGCTCCTGCCCTTCTGCTGCCTGCAATACCAGGGGAATGCTGCGAATAGTACGGACATTAGCCGTTACATTTTCCCCCACGACACCGTCGCCGCGTGTCGCAGCACGCACCAATCTGCCATGCTCATAAATCAGGCTGCAGGCCAAGCCGTCAATTTTCGGTTCCATAACGTACTCAACCTTGCTGCCTTCCGGCAAGCCGTTATGTACACGTTCATCAAAAGCACGCAGCTCTTCTTCAGAAAAAGCATTACCCAAACTGAGCAGCGGCGTCAGATGACGTACCTCGGTAAATTCCGGTGATACCTTGCCGCCTACACGGCGTGTAGGTGAATCCTCCGGCACATCTTCCGGCAGTTGACTTTCTATTTCACGCAGACGCACCATCAGCCTGTCGTATTCGGCATCTGTGATTTCCGGCGCATCCAGCACATAATACAGATATTCATGATGGCGGATTTCCGTGCGCAGACGTTCGGCTTCCGCCAGCAGAATATTTCTTTCCTCCATAATTTCTTACCTCCGTTGCCACTTACAGCTTTTTCAGCACGGCATATTTAGTCAGCAGACTGCGTATGCCTGCTCCGGCAAAAGCAACCTTTACTTCCTGTCCATCCTCGGTATTTTTAACGCTTACTACCGTACCAGTGCCCCACTTGCTGTGTGATACCTTATCTCCGGCAGTAAAGCTGCTGCCGCTGCTGTTTTCTTGGGGAATAAAACTGCTTTTCGGCTGCAGGAACCAATTAGCTGTACTGCGGTTATCACTGCGTCTTTCCTCTCGCGGAGCCTGACGCTGCACTACCGGGCGTTTGTAGATATGCAAAAGTCCGCGCGGCACTTCCTGCAGAAAACGGGACGGCGGATAGGAAACAGTATGTCCGTAAATAGTACGCATCCTGGCATTACTCATAAACAGATATTTTTCAGCTCTCGTAATACCAACGTAGCACAAACGGCGTTCCTCTTCTATTTCTTCTTCGTCCATAAGCGTACGCGCATGCGGGAAGATTCCTTCTTCCATACCGGCAAGGAATACTACAGGAAATTCCAAACCCTTAGCTGAATGCAGCGTCATCAAGGTTACTGCATCTTCACCCAGCTCTGCATCATCAATATCGGACACCAACGCTACATTGGCAAGGAAGTTTTCCAGGGTATTTTCTTCGCCGCCCCTGGCAAAATCTTCTGCTACGGACAGTAATTCCATCAAGTTATCTACACGGCTCTGGTCCTGTACATTCTTACTCAGCTGCAGCTCTTCCAGATAGCCAGTTCTTTGCATAACGTCTTCAATCAGCTGCTTAACAGGTACTTCTTCTGCTTCACCCATCAATTCAAAAATAATGCCGGAAAGCTCATCCAATTTGCCCACAAAGCGGCTGTTTAATCCAGGTACCGCAGCTGCGTTGGACAGAACTTCAAAAAGATGCCGGCCATTTTCTGCCGCATAAGCCTGCAGTCTGCCTAAAGTTGCATCACCAATACCACGGCGCGGAACATTGATGATACGCAAAAGGCTTAAAGAATCATTAGGGTTAAAGATAACTCGCAGATAAGCCAGGATATCCTTAATTTCCTTGCGCTCATAGAACTTGGTGCCGCCTACCATGTTATAGCTGATGCCGCTTTTAATCAGCATTTCTTCGAATACACGTGACTGAGTATTGGTGCGGTATAAAACTGCCATATCACCCAGACGCATATTTTCTTCCTGCTGCAGACGCTGCAGCTGCTCAATGACGAAACGCGCTTCGTCACGCTCGTCCATGGCCTGAAAATAGGTTATCTCACGTCCTGTTCCATTATCAGTCCACAAATTTTTCGGCTTTCGCCCGGTATTATTCTCAATAACAGCATTAGCCGCATCTAAAATCACCTGGGTACTGCGGTAATTTTGTTCCAGCTTAATCAATTTGGCGTCAGGATAATCCTTTTCAAAATCCAGGATATTCTGAATGTCAGCACCGCGCCAGCCGTAAATACTCTGGTCAGCATCACCAACCACACAGATATTGCGATGCTTGCCCGCCAGCAGCCTGGTCAGCAGATACTGCACATGGTTAGTATCCTGATACTCGTCCACCATGATATACTGAAATTTATCCTGATATTTTTCCCGTACTTCTGCATTTTCCTGCAGCAGACGTACAGTAACCAGCAGCAGATCATCAAAATCAAGGGCATTATTCTGCTGCAGTTTTTCCTGATAACACGCATAAATCTGCGCCGCTTTTTCATCATAAAAATCGTTGGCCGCTTTAGCATAGTCCAGCGGCGACAGCAGCTGATTTTTGGCGCTGCTGATACGCGCGCAGATACCGGCAGGCTGGAAACGTTTTTCATCAAGATTCATTTCTTTAAGCACCTGTTTGACAACGTTCTGCGCGTCAGAAGTATCATAAATGGCGAAATTATTGCCATATCCTTCCAGCTTGTCTATGTCACAGCGCAGCAATCTTGCACAGAAAGCATGGAAAGTAAACAGCCAGACATCCTTCGCCGCCGCGCCTGCCATACGGTCAACACGCTCACGCATTTCGGCTGCTGCCTTATTGGTAAAGGTTATCGCCAAAATTCTGTAGGGCGCAACTCCCTGCTGCAGAAGATGCGCAATACGGCAGGTAAGCACCTTGGTCTTACCGCTACCGGCTCCTGCCAGAATCAGCATGGGTCCGTCCGTAGTCTGGACTGCCAGTGCCTGCTGTGTATTTAATCCCTGTAATGTATCACTCATTTTTACCTCCAAAACTTCCTTGTTTCCGTTAACATTTTTACTCGTGTATCACTTATTATACCATATTCACGGCAGGGCTTCGGAACTTTTCTCAGAACTTGCCCTATGATATAATAAGCAAAATGCAGTACGTACAAAGGAGGCTTCACATGAAAAAATTATTATTTTATCTAATTTTTACAGTAGTAACTCTTATTTTAATTATCTTAGATATTCTGCGTCCATTTCTCGGCCTCGTACGTATACTTGCTTATTGCAATCTGTTAGGCCTCGCTTTTTGCTATTTTATTTATAATAAACTGCCATCTGCATTCATCATAGGTACCATTTTATCTTTTACCATAGTATATGGCTATCAATCTCTGATAGATTTTTTTATAGGTGTCAAAACAGGTATGTTAGATACGGTAAATTATAAGGAGCCCTGATATGTCCCAAAATAAGAATGTTTTTGTTCCCGCCGATGATCTAAGCAAACTCTGGCGTGCCATTATTGAATTTGATATGCTGCAGCCCGGCGACCGAATCCTTATCGGACTCAGCGGCGGCAAGGATAGTATGTTTCTTACTGCAGCGCTCGCTGAAATAAAAAAATACTCGCCGATTCCCTTTGACTTGGCCTGCTACACGGTCAACGCCATGTTTGCTCCTGATTTTCCCCGTCAGCAGCTGGAAGATTTCTGCAACAGCTATGGCATTAAGCATTACAGCGACGATATCAACGTCATGGAAGCCTGGCAGCATAAAGGCAACAGCCCCTGCTTCACCTGCGCCTATTTCCGCAGAGCAGCAACTAACCGCCGCGCACTGGAACTCGGCTTTAATAAAGTTGCCCTGGCCCATCATCATGACGACGCAGTAGAAACCTTCTTCATGAATCTGTGTACATCAGGACAGCTGCGCACCTTTCTGCCAGTTACACCTCTCAGCCGTACCGGTCTTACCGTGCTGCGCCCACTGTTATATTACAGAGAAAGTGAAATTCGTCAGCTGGTAAATAAGCTCAAGCTGCAGCCTTTAAAAAATCCTTGCCCTTACGATGGTCATACCACAAGACAAGACGTTAAAGAACATATTGCCGACCTTGATAAACGCTATCCGGAAATCTACGAACACCTGGCAGCAGCCATGCGCTGCAGCGAAACGCAGGAACTGTGGCCGCAGAAGCTGAATCAGAAAGAACTGGCGGGAAAATTCCGCGAATTCTGGAAGAAAAAGAAAAACTAAAATTATAATTTACAATTAAATAAAAGTAAAAGGGATGGTCTATAACCATCCCTTTATTTTTTAATATGTCAGTATTTCCGGACCGTCTTCCGTAATCAAAATGGTGTGTTCCCATTGCGCAGACAGGCTGCCGTCCTGAGTATAGACAGTCCAGTCATTAGCCGCATCGACAAATACATCCTTACGGCCTGCGTTAATCATGGGCTCGATAGTAAAGATCATACCCGGTACCAACAGCATACCGGTTTTTCTTTTGCCCACATGGCATACGAAAGGTTCTTCATGGAATTCTACGCCTACACCATGTCCGCCAAATTCTGTTACAACAGAATAACCATGCTTTTTGGCAAAAGCAGAAACTGCTGCACCGATATCACCTAAAAATCCCCACGGCTGCGCTGCTTCTATACCGCGTTTTAAGCATTCTTTAGTAATTTCCACCAAATCTTTGGCCTTTTTATCTACTTTACCAATCGTAAACATACGGGAGGCATCAGCATAATAACCGTTATAAATAGTAGAAACATCCACATTGACAATGTCGCCACTGCGCAGTACATCATGCGGACTGGGAATACCATGGCAAACCTGGTCATTTATAGAAGTGCAGACACTTTTCGGAAAACCACAGAAGCCCAGCGGAGCAGGTGTTGCACCCTGGCTGACAGTATAATCATAAACAATTCTGTCTATTTCTTCTGTAGTCATACCGGTCTTGATTTTTTCTGCTACCAAATCAAGCACCGCTGTATTAATATCACAAGCTTTACGGATACCGGCAATCTGTTCCGGCGTCTTAATCATATCTCTGTCAGGCACCTCACAGCCGCGTGCCTTAAATTCAGCAATTTTATCATCAATATTTTTATGGCAGTCAGCGTAAGCTTTACCGCTGCCGCACCAGCACAATTCATGTTCCATAATGAATCTCCTTCTCTGATATAATCTTAGTTTTATATTATATCATACCCTTAACATTATGTATAAAAATTATTGTTCACCTTTCTGCCTTATGGTAAAATTACTCTATGTAAAAATTATCATACTAAGAGGAGAATAATTCATGGAAGCCTATTTAATGCAGTTTATTGATTTAATTTTACATCTTGATAAGCACCTGCCCGAAATAATGGCTGCTTACGGACATTTTATCTATCTCATTTTATTTATGGTTGTCTTTTGTGAAACCGGTCTGGTTGTTACCCCCTTTCTTCCCGGTGATTCCCTGCTCTTTGCCTGCGGCGCGCTGGCAGCTACTGCCCCCGAAGGCATGGATGTAACCATTATCGCTGTAATCTTTCTCGTATCTTCTATTTTAGGTGATGCCTGCAATTACTTTATCGGCGAAAAATTTGGCGTAGCCATTATCAAATCAGAACGCGGCCTTATCAAACCGCAGCATGTACAAAAAGCAGCTGATTTTTATGCCCGTCATGGTCACAAAGCTATCTTTCTGGCACGTTTTGTTCCTATCGTCCGTACCTTTGCTCCCTTTGTAGCAGGTATCGGCAAAATGCACTATATGACTTTTGCTCATTATAATGTTATCGGCGCTGTCGTGTGGGTTACTTTATTCGTTGGTGCCGGTTATTTCTTCGGCAATATCCCAGTAGTAAAACACAATTTCCCGCTGGTAACATTGGGCATTGTTATTTTCTCCATTATGCCGCTGCTTTATGAAGTATTCGGCAAAAAATTACTTGGTAAAAAATAAGGGAGTGTTAAATTATGTATTATTTTAACAGCGATTACACAGAGGGCTGCCATCCTGATATCCTGGCAAAACTGGCTGCTACCAATATGGACCAGACAACCGGCTACGGTCTTGACCCCTATTGTGATGAAGCCAGAGACCTTATAAAAAAAGCCTTTGCCTGCCCGCAGGCTGATGTGCATTTCCTCGTAGGCGGCACTCAGACCAATCTTACTGTTATCTGTGCTGCCCTGCGCCCGCATCAGGCTGTTTATGGTGCAGTACCCAGCCATATCAATACCCATGAAGCAGGCGCTATCGAACACGTGGGACACAGAGTACTGCCGCTACCTTCTGCTGATGGTAAGCTTACTGCAGAGCAGATAGCAGAAGCATGGAAAAAATATGATACTGACCCCAGCCGTGAACACTGGGCACAGCCTAAAATGGTTTATATCTCCCAGCCTACAGAAATAGGCAGCATGTATTCTAAAAAGGAACTCTCCGAGCTGTACTCTGTTTGCCGTGCAGCAGGACTGTATCTCTTTATTGACGGTGCACGTCTTGGTTATGCTCTCGGCACTCCTGACAACGACCTTACCATGGCTGATATTGCTGCTAACTGCGATGTTTTCAGCATTGGCGGCACAAAATGCGGTCTGCTGTTTGGCGAAGCAGTCGTTATCCTCAATGACGAACTAAAACCGGACTTCCGCACTGTTGCTAAGCAAAATGGTGCTATCCTCGCTAAAGGCCGTCTTTTAGGCGTTCAGTTTGCTGAAGCTTTCCGCAATAATCTCTACACTGATATCTGCCAGAAAGGCACCATGCAGGCTCTGAAAATCAAACAAGCTTTAATTGATTGTGGTTTCTCCTTTGTAACAGATTCTCCCACCAATCAGCAATTTGTCATTATGACCCCGCAGCAATATGAAAAACTGAGTCAGGATTTTGTTCTCAGCCTTATTGAATATCTGCCTGACGGCAATTATTCTGTGCGTATCTGCACCAGCTGGGCTACCTTGGACGCAGAAGTAGATAAACTTATTGAAGCTGTTAAAACTTTATAAAACAAAACAAAAAAGCCGCTGCAATGCAGCGGCTTTTATTTTTATCTTTTATTTTTTCACAGGTACGTTGCTTACTACAGGTTTATCAGCTTCAGCAGCTTTCTCTTCCTGAGCAGTACCATTTACTTCTGCAGAAGCCTGCTCCAATGCAGCTTCTTCAACCGTTACGGTATGCGGGAAAGCCATCGGCACGCCGATTGCAGTTTCCAGAGAAGTCTTGGAAGTATTGTAATCATACAGAGACTGTACATAGTTATTCTGTGCATCAGTCAATGCTACCTGCGCATCCAGTACGTCAGTATTGGTACCAACGCCTGCCATATAGCGTACCTGGGCAATATGATAATCTTCCTCAGCCTTGGCAACAGCTACTTCGGTAGTCTTAATGCGTTTTTCTGCTTCACGCAGATTTAAATATGTACTGCGTACTTCCAGCATAATGCTGTCAACAGCATCACGATAGGATTCCTCTGCCTTAGCTAAATCAGCTTCAGCACCATGAATCTTAGACAGGGTTACGCCAGTATCAAAGATATTCATGCTGACACCTACACCTACGCTCCAGTTGCCGTTTTCATCACCGGGCCAATTAGTGTCATTCCAGTTTTGGCTGGCACTGGCAGATACCTGCGGCATATATCCACTGCGCGCTACTTTTAAAGCGCCTTTAGCAGCTTCCACATTCTGACGTGCCTGCTCCAGATCAGGACGATGCTCGGCAGCATAATCGAGACAATATTTCATGTCATTGTCATACGGAGTATACTGCATACTGTCCTGCAGTTTAAGAGTAGTATCCATCGGCAAGCCAACAATCTTATTTAAGGTAGCTTCAGCAATATGGTAAGCATTTTCTGCCTGAATCAAAGTCTGCTGTGCGTCAGCCAGTTCAACTTCACTGCGCAGCACGTCAACTTTGGCAACAACGCCAACATCATACTGAGCTTTAACATTTTTTAAATGCTCTTCCAGACGGTTAACGGACTCACGGCTCAGATTCTGCACATTATCTGCCTGCAGCATGCCATAATAGCTGTTGGTAACAGTTTCGCGCATATCGTTGTAAGCTTTCTGCTCGCCTACCAGATAATATTTGTAATTGGCCTTAGCCTGGTCAATAGTACCGGATAATTTACCGCCAGTATAAATAGGAATGCTGGCAGAAATAGTGTTGGAATGATTATTTCCTATACCTTTATTATAATATAGAACATTACTAGGATTATTAGGATCATATACAGGAACTACATTATCATCTTTACCACTTCTGGTAGTACTGTGCTGACCGGTAATAGTAATACCTCTGCTCTGACGGGCTGCATTCAGATTTGCTCTGGCAGAATCTTTTTCATAGCCGGAAATCTTAATCGCAGGATTGGTATTAAAAGCCTTTTCCATTGCCTGCTGCAGGTTCAGCTCTACAACCTGCGGTGCAGCGTCCTCAGCAAAAGCAGCCTGACTGAACAGCAGCGCCATTGCCGCTGACAGCGCCAGAAAACGTTTGCTTAATTTATATCTGTTCATATAACTAACCTCCAATCGCGCTGACTAATCAGTCAGTATAACAAAATTATATTTTTTTTGCAGAAAAAAGTCAAATGGTTTTTAAAAATAACTGCGTATACCCATATAGGTATCACGTTTATTTCCCTTAATATCCATGCTTTCGCCGTAGATAGAGAAATTATCGTTAAGACGCAGCTCGCCGCCTACTCGCACCTTACTGTCATCAAAATCATACAGCTGGGAATACAGGCGGAAATCCTTGCCAAAATCATAGCTCAGGCCTACGCCAAACTCTCCCTGCATGGCACCCATGCTGAAAGCAGCGTTGCCCATATATTTACCGGCAATAAAATCAAATTTATTATCTTCACCGATATCATAACCGCCCATATAAACAAAACTGTCTTCTGACGGCTGGAGCTTTACACCCAAGTTGCTGCGCCAGTCGCTGCCTTTAGCGCTGCTGCCTACATCAGCCTGAATTTTAGCTTCGGAAACTGTGCCTAAAATCTTATTGGCACGGGCACTGGCTTCACGCGCATTGATAACCGTATCTTTCAGTGATTTTTCTACTTCCGGGTCGGTTGCCACATTTTCCAGCATGCCGACAATATTTTCTACCTTAGCACTGGTATCTGCCAGATTCTGCGCCATTCTTGCCACATTTTGCCCAGTAGCGCCATTATTATCAATATTAGCCATGATACTTTCCATATGAGCAGCCACACCGTTCATACGCTTGCTCATCTCATTCATCTGTTTAATCATGACATTGATATCTTGCTGATTAGCTACGGCAACATCTGCCATAACCTTGGTAAAGATATTCATGTTCTCGCTGATATCGCGCATGTTTTTAAAACCATCACGCATGGACTGCTGTACTTCTTTATCACCAAAAACGTTATTAAGTGCTTCGGCAATGTTTTCTACCTTGCTCATCAAGTCACCGGAAGAAGCAAAGAACTCTTCCATACCGCCGCCGGGAACACCTTTAATTTCACTGCCTTCTACAATATATCCCTGTCCAGGCTTCAGCGGAGGCAGTACATTAACGAATTTTTCACCCATAATGCCATCTGAACCAATAGTAAAGACTGCACCCTGGGGAATCTTGATATTATCATCTATTTCTGCCGTAACAGTAACACTGTTTGGCTCTACATCAATCTTCTTGACCGTACCCACCTGTACACCGGCATAACGGACTATATGTCCGGGCATAAGGCCGCTGACCTGAGGATAATCTATCTGCAGCTCGTAGCCACTGCGGCCAAAGGTAAAAGCGCCCATAAAAGTAATGATACCGGCCAGTACTACCGCACCGCCTAAAGTAAAGGCGCCTACTTTTACTTCACTGCTGCCCATTGTTGCTCCTCCTTCTTAAGCTCCTGCCCATTGATAAATGCCTGCACGACAGGATTACTGCTGTTCTTTATCTCTTCTACCGTACCTGTTGCCACAATCTTTCCTTCATGCAGCATGGCAATACGGTCTGCTGTATAAAATACCGACTCCATATCATGAGTTACTAAAAGTGACGTAACCCCCAGCTGCTGCTGCGTCTTGCGTATCAGCCTGCTGATAGTCATAGTCATCACCGGATCAAGGCCGGAAGTCGGTTCATCATAAAATACTATTTTAGGCTGCATAGCCAGAGCCCTCGCCAAGCCTACACGCTTTTTCATACCGCCGGAAAGTTCTGACGGCAGCATATTTTCAGTACCTGGCAAGCCAACCAGTTCCAGCAGCTCGCTTACCTTTTTAGTAATCTCTTCATCAGAAAGATTCGTATGCCTTCTTAAACCAAAAGCTACATTCTCGCCTACGGAAAGAAAGTCAAACAGCGCCGAATACTGAAAAACGACACCCATATGCGTCCGCAGTTTATCCCATTCATCCTCAGAATAACCGCTGGTTTCCTGACCGCCTATTACAACACTGCCGGAAGTAGGACGCAAAAGACCGGTAAGCACCTTCATTACCGTGCTCTTACCAGTACCGGACGGCCCGATAACCGCCAATGTTTCGCCTTCATAAATATCGAAGTCTATTTCATTCAGTACTACTTTTTCTCCGAAAGCAATCTTCAATTTACGTACTTTAATTAAAGGCTCAGCCATTATATTAGCTCCTTATACATAGAGGATGACGGACAGAAAATAATTGGTAATAAAAATCAGAATAATGGACAAAACTACAGATTCAGTAGTGGCAAGGCCAACACCTTCCGCTCCGTTAGGCGCGTTAAGACCTTTATGGCAGCCGACAATAGCGATAATCGCACCAAAGACAGCGCCTTTAATCATACCGCCAACCATATCGTAGGTTTCTGCCAGTGTTCTGATAGAATTTTCATAAGTGAAGGTACTGATGCCCGCATAATAATGGGCAACCAGCCAGCCGCCAATATTGCCAATCATATTGGCAAAAACAATCAGCACCGGCATCATCAGTACAACGGCAATAAAACGCGGCACTACCAGATAGCTTACCGGGTTAGCTGCCATAACTCTGAGCGCGTCAATCTGCTCCGTTACTTTCATCGTACCAATTTCCGCAGCTATAGCAGCGCCAATACGTCCTGCAACTACTACACCCGTAAGCACCGGCACCAGCTCACGCGCCATGGCAATAGCAACAATACCGCCGACAGAGGAAGCAGCACCGAAACGCACAAATTCTTTCGCCGTCTGCACGGAAAATACCATGCCCGTACATAGAATAGTCATCAAAACGATGGGTAAGGAATCAGCACCTAACAGCGCCATCTGCCGTAAGGTTTCTTTGGCATCGGCCTCTTTCAGCTTTTTGACAGTATCCATAAACAGCATGGTCATTCTGCCGGTATAAGCACAATAAAACAATATTCTTTTACCTAAGGAAGCACAGATATCTTTTAACATTTTTGTTCCTCTCGGGTATTCTTTGTTTTTAGTATACTACAAAATTATGTCATTTATTTGGCTAAATTATTTTTGGCTCTGTCACAACAAATGGTTGATTTTGACGAGAAATAGCGTATAATAATAGTA
>UQLS01000022.1 GCA_900541915.1 uncultured Phascolarctobacterium sp.
TAGCGGGCGGTTGTTAAATAAGCGTTTTACGCTTATTTCTCGCTAAAGCAATAATGTAAAAAGACGTCAAAGCTAAAAGCTTTGACGTCTTTTTTATTTTGCCAATTCACGTTTCATAATTTTCTTATATGCTTCTACACCTGGCTGATCAAAAGCATCTACATTCGCCAGTTCCCCTTCATAAGCAATACTGAGCATAAGAAAATATAGTATCTGTCCAATATAAAATTCATTTAGCGCAGGCAGCGAGTATAAAGCGCTGAAACGTCTGTCATCATTTAATGCTTCTCTATTAGCATTTAAAGCAATATCAAGGGCATGTTTAAGTGAAAGATCGCTGTATTTAGCCAGTGCTTCCATTTTAGGAAAAGGATTGCCAAGATGTACATCGTACATAAAGTTACCTACATGCAAAAACTGAATAACTTTATCTCTCTTTCCGTCCTGATGCTGCTGCGTCTGCGCATGCATATCCGTACTGCCTACAGCAGCAATAGGAGTGCGCCCGTAAAACACCGTATTTCCTTCCCTGTCCTTACGTTTACCGAGCGATTCAGCCAATAGCTGTACATACCATTCACCTAAAGATTTCAGACACATGCCATAACCCATAAAAACTTCTATATCGCATTGATATTTTTCCGCTGCAATATATTTCAGACAGGCATTAAGCAGAGCCGGATTTTTATGCCAGTCAGAACTCTGACATGCTCTGTCCATTTCTCTGGCACCACGCAAAAGTTCTTCCATATCTAAACCAATAACAGCTGCAGTAACAAGCCCCGGATTATGCAGGACGGAAAATCTGCCGCCAATACCCTCTTTAATATCAAAAGATAACCAGCCGTTTTCTTTAGCCAATAGATATAAAGGAGAAGCAACACTTTCCTGCAAATCTGTTACAACTGCTACTTCGGTATTTATCAATACATTTCTGCTGCAGGCTTCATAAAAATAACTGAAAGCAGTCAATGTTTCCAGAGTAGTACCTGACTTGGAAATAGGTACGAGCAGAACAGTGAATTTATCACTTTTAGCTTCAACATTCTTAGCAATATTACTGATTTGCTTCATAAACTGCATACATTGCCTGGGATCCATGTTGTTTCCCGCAAAGAAAACATACGGGCAATCGCGACGTTCCTCACGACTAAGATTATTCCATCCTTCTCCGCAGAAAATATCGAATAATACCTTATTGCCCAGATAAGAACCGCCAACACCTAAAAAAACTACTACATCAACTTTTTCTCTGGCATAAACAGTAAGCTGCTGAAGTGCTGCCAGCGAAGCACGATCATTAGGATTTCCCTCTTCAAGATACGGCAGACGTGTAAAATATACTGGTTCCGGTGCTCCATCCTTAGATAAATGACCTCGCACATAACCAGTAGCACGCATCGTTGCAACACCCTGTACAGCAGCTGCAATTCTGTCGTTTATTGCAGCAAAATCATTCTCCTGAATTCTGCCTTCTCCCAACATCGTAACATAATCAAAAATAAAATTATCTTCCAATACAATTTGTTCGTTAAGCATTTCTTCACCATAAAGATTCATCAAAATTATTATTTTTATTATACCATATATTACTGAATATTTCTGAAAATATTAATACTAAAATATAAAAAAGCAAATCATCTTAAATTCAATCAAAATAAAAACTGACCAAGATATTCTTAGTCATTTTTTTCAACTTTGTAAATTTTCTGCAGTTGATAAAATAAAAACACCCCATACCAAAGTATGGGGTGAAACAATCTGGTAGCGCTAACGGGAATCGAACCCGTGATTTCGCCTTGAGAGGGCGACGTCTTAGCCGCTTGACCATAGCGCCAGAAAAACAAAAATGGCTCCGGGACTAGGACTCGAACCCAGACTAAATGATCCAGAGTCACTTGTGCTACCATTACACCATCCCGGAGTATATGTTCCGTAGAACGTATGTAATTATAACTCAAGCAATATAAATTTGCAAGTACTTTTTTATATTTTTCTTATTTACTCAACTAAAAGCAAGCCATATACTTTCAGTTCCGTAATCGGACCTTTAATAACCTGCATATTAAAACCATTGTCGTTAGCCAGTGCAAAAACATCTATGCCGCAGGCTTCCAAAGATGGTCGTGCTTTAATAGGATTTACACATTTTTTAAGATTACATTGCTCACATAAACGGCAGCGCCCTGCCTTCAAAGCAAAGGCTCTGTAATGATTCTGCAAAAAAGCTTCTTTTTCCAAAGTCAGCAAAATATCCAGCAAACCATTACTCATACTAAGGTCCGCTGCTGCAAAGTCAACACAATCTTCCTCCTCAAGAGGAAAAGTATATTCTACTAATATTGCCTTAGCATACTCAGCTAAAAAGACATGCATCTGTTCATAACTGGGAGTATACGGCGGACAGCATAAATTTAACCCGTAATTAGGACAACTATATTGGCACTTCATTCGCGTCCATGCTCCTGTCCTGATCTCGGCAACTTCTACTATTTTCGCCGCACTTGCACCCAGTTCACAGGCTCTATTTCTTAGCTCTTCCAAATCAGCAGACAGATTCTGCATATTTACATCCCCTTATTAAGGCTGAAAGTATCTAATGTATCAGAAATCTTCTTCGCCAGACTCTCCGGCAAACCTTCGATATTTACGTTTAAGAAGCCTCTTACAATAGTCGCTGTTGCCTCATCCTCATCAAGGCCACGTGCCATGAGATACTCTATTTCTTCCGGAGCAATCCTACCTACAGCGGCCTCATGGCTCATCTCAGCATTCCCAGTAAACGCATCCAGCTGAGGAATAGCAGAAATATACCCTTCATTAGAAAGCATTAAACCATGGCACTCTAAATGTGCCCTTACACCTTCGGCATTGCCGCTTAAAGTACCGCGGTTAATAACTTCGCCGCCTGTAGAAATAGTTCTGGTAACTATTTCTGCACGTGTACCAGGTACCTCCAGTATTGCTTTGCCGCCAATATCAAGATGAGAGCCTTTAGGAGCTACAAGAATGGAATTAAGACGTGCCACTGCACCTTCACCTACTAAACGTGTTACAGGATTCATCTGCACATCTTTTACTCTGTCCATGCAGACATAGTTAGAAATAAACTGTCCGCCTTCTTCAATGACGGTAACACTGCGAGGACGTACTGCAATATTTTCACCCCAGCTGTGAATCATAGTAAAGGTAAGTTTAGCATTTTTGCCAACATAAAATTCACTGATGCCAAGGTGTACCGCATTATCTACTTCCGGATCGCTGGCGCAGCCGGAAATAATATTCAGTTCTGCTCCTTCTTCCACAATAACAATATTGTGTACACGCTGCAGCTGCTGTTCATGGCTTAAGAATACACAAGCCTGCAGAGGATATTTAATTTTTTCACCTGCTTTGACGCGGATAAAATAACCATTTTCTTCTTCCAGTGCAGTAATAGCCGTATATTTATCCATATCGGGAGCAACAGCTTTCCACCAGTATTTTTCTACCAGCTCAGGATATTTTTTAGCCGCAATACCGGTATTCATCAGCTCCAAGGGCGTCTGCTCATTTACCTTAGCCTGCAGCGGAGCATTGTCTACCTGAATAAAGCTTGCACTGCGATTCTTGCCATCCAGTTCTATGCCAACGCGCTCCATACGTTCTTTTCCGCCTTCGGAAAGATCTTCTTCCGTACGGATATGTACATCTGTATTATCGCTGTATTGTTGTAAGTCTATATCATTGCCGAAAGCACCTTTCTTTTGCAGTGCTTCCTGTAAAACCTTAGTATCTTTCATTATTTCATCCTCCTGCAGCCGCTGTTGGCACAAGTTTCATATCCGGACTGACTGATGCAGCTTAATACATCTAACGGGTCACCGCCAGGACAGGTCAGTGAGCCCTGATACAGGATATGAGCATGAGAAGCAGGTACATATTTTAAAATATGGCCTACGTGAGTAATAATTAATCCACTGCGTTTAGTTCCGGCAAGCGGATTACTGCTGCAGGCATTCTGTACGCAGCAGGGTTTGTCACAACCGCTTCCGCCGCAGGGCTCATTATTTAAAATATAGTTGGCAGCACGCCCTACCAAAGCAATATTCTCCACATCGACACCGGACTCAGGCTCATCCAAAAGCAGCAGATCAGGTTTTTGTGCCATCAGCTGCAGCAGCTCGCTGCGTTTTAACTCACCGCCACTGAAGCCTTCGTTAACACTGCGGTCCAAAAAGTCAGATAAACCCATCCACTCAGCCATTTTTTCGGTTTCTTCCGGTGTTGCACCGCAGATACCAATCATCTGGCGCAGGCTAAGACCTCTGATAGTAGGCGGGCGCTGAATCATCACACCTACGCCCATCTTAGCACGTTCGTAACAGGGAGCATCAGTTATATCCTGACCTTTAAAATAAATTTTACCTTCTAAAACTTCATATCTTTCAAAACCCATAATAGTACCAATCAAGGTAGATTTACCTGTACCATTAGGTCCGAATAATACATGCACCTCACCGGGCGCAATATGTAAATTGATATTTTTTAAAATCTGTTTGCCTCTTACAGCCACAGATAAATTTTCTATACGTAACACAGCACTATCTCCTTTGCCAAAATTTACTGTTTAACTTATTATAACATAAGATATTAATTTAATCCCTACTATTTTACAAGGATTTAAATTTTTTTCACATTCTTTACTATCGCCTGAAATGTGCTAAAATAAAATTTAAATTCGAATACAGGAGGCAACAATGCATCAATATTTATTTTATATCGGTGATTTTCCCATCCGCATGTATGGGCTCGTACTTTGCTCTGCCATATTTCTGGCAACCGGCGTAGCTTATTTTCTTGCCAAGCAGGACGGCCGCTGGCATCAGCATGTACTTGATATTGGCATTTACGGAGGCTTTGCAGGCCTTATTGGCGCCCGTTTATGGGACGTATTCTTTTTTGACTGGGACTACTACAGCCATCATCTGCTGGAAATTCCCTTTGTCTGGCAGGGTGGCATGGCCATCCAAGGTGGCGTTATCTTTGGCGTAATTGCAGGTATTATCTACTGTAAACGCAATGGTATTGACTGGCTTGCTTTTGCTGATATCGTCTGTCCCTCTATACTTATCGGTCAGGCTATAGGCCGCATGGCAAATTTACTGAACGGTGATGCATTTGGCACCCCTACCGGCGGCAACTTTGGTTTATTATATCCGGAAGGCACCTTAGCTTATAAAACTTACGGTGCAGTACCTCTGTGGCCGGCAGAAGTGTGGGAAGGTCAGCTGGATGTAGTTATCTTCGCTATCTTACTTTTATTCCGTACTACTCAGCACGCTAAAGGCCAGGCTTTGTGTGTATACGCTATGCTGTATTCTGTAGTCCGCTTCGGTCTGGAAATGCTGCGCGGTGATTATACCGATCCTTTTCTTTTCGGTCTTAAATCTGCTCAAGCTACCAGTCTTGGCTTCTTTCTCATTGCTTTAGCAGCCTTTTTCTACTGCGGCTGGCGAGAACATCAAAAAACAAGTACAGTACCTAAACAAAAAAAGAAAAAATAATTTTTCACTATGCTTGACAACTAATGATATATTAGATATAATATCATTGTTGCTTATGAAAGCAGCCAATGACTCCGTAGCTCAGCTGGATAGAGCGTTTGACTACGAATCAAAAGGTCGCAGGTTCGAATCCTGCCGGGGCCACCATGATAATTAACGGATAACTTAGGTTATCCGTTTTTTGTTTTTATTCTAAAATTTTTATTATAAACAAAAGCAGCAAAAGTTTAATAAACTTTTGCTGCTTTTTAATTTGTTATTTATTTTTTAGCTGTGCCAAAATTTTTTCAGTATCTTCACCTAACCGCGGAGCACGCTTATTCAATTGCGCCGGCGTCTTACTGAGCTTCATCGCAAAACCGAGCTGCTGATACTCACCCAGTTCATCATCCTGTACATTCAGCACCATTTCATTAGCCTGCACCTGTTCAGACTCGACAGCCTCTTTAAAATTTAACACCGGAGTTACGCAGGCATCCTTATCAGCAAAAAACTCTTCCCATTCCCGCATCGTTTTCTGCTTAAAAGCTTTTGCAAGCTGTTCCTTTAAATAAGGATGATTGCTTTCGTCGTCAACCATATCAATTAGTTCTTCCTTACCAAGGCCCATGCACAGATTACGCCAGAACTTTTTCTCCAGACAGCCTACGGAAACATAGCGTCCGTCAGCAGTTGCATAAATATTATAGTTAGCATAAGCACCTGTCAGCCAGTTATTACCACGTTCTGCTACAAAACTACTGCCGAAGAACAAGCTGGCAGCCCCAGGCATCAGATTCATAGCTACATTGAAAAGCGAAATGTCTATTTCCTGTCCCTGTCCAGTCAATGCAGCATGACGCAATGCAATCATAATACTCATGCCTGCTGAAAGCGCCGCATTCATATCTGCCATTAGCACGCCCGGAATAGCCGGCGCACCGTCAGCTTCTCCGCTCATAGCCGTTACACCTGCAAGACTGAGATAACCAAGATCATGGTCAGCCTTATGTGCCAGCGGTCCCTTACTGCCATAGCCGCTAAGAGAGCAATAAATTATCTTTGGATTAACCTTGGCAGCAGCCTCATAATCTACCCCCAGCTTCTTCAGTACACCAGGACGATAACTTTCTACTACCACATCGGCTGTTTTTACCAACTCAAGGAAAATGTTTTTCCCCTCTTCACTTTTTAAATCAAGTACTACACTTTGTTTATTACGGTTAAGCTGCAGATGCCAATAGCCAAAATCTTTTAAAAACGGCGGAAAACTACGGGAATAGTCACCCTTGCCTGGTTCTTCTATCTTGATTACCTCAGCGCCAAAATCCGCCAGCAGCATTGTACAATAAGGTCCCGGCAGAAGTCTGGACATATCTAAAACACGAATTCCGGTTAAAGCCTGCATACTGCACCTCCGTTATCTTTACACCACTTGGAAAATATAAAATTTAAGATAAAAGGTTTCCGGTACATTCCACAATACCGGATGGTCAGGAGCCTGCTGACGCACTTCAATCTGACGCAGCGATACACAGGCATCTTTAGCTGCATCATGCAGCATCTGAACAAAAAGTTCTTCCCTCATAAAATGTGAACAGGAACAAGTAGCCAAATAACCACCACGAGGCAAAAGCTTCATAGCTTTCAGATTAATCTCCTTATAACCGCGGACAGCATTTTTCACTGTGCTGCCGGATTTGGTAAAAGCGGGCGGATCAAGGATAATAAAGTCATACTCATGCGATTTATTATTTACCAACTCACTGAGTAAGTCAAACACGTTAGCCTGTAAGCCTTTAAAGCCTTTAGCAAGGCCGTTAATAGCTGCATTATGCTCAGCCATTCTTACAGCCTCTGCACTGATATCAACAGCGGTAACACTCGCTGCTCCACCTTTAGCAGCATTCAATGCAAAAGAACCGGTATGAGTAAAACAGTCCAGTACCTTACGTCCCTTCGCGATTTTAGCTACTGCCTGACGATTATATTTCTGGTCCAGGAAGAATCCTGTTTTTTGTCCGTTTTCTACATCGACAGTATATTTAATGCCATTCTCACAAATTTCGGCAGTTACAGGACAATTCTCATCCAGTAAATCAGAATGGAAAAAGCCTTTATTTTCTTCCATGCCTTCCAAGCGGCGTATTTTTACATCATTACGTTCATATAAACCTCGGATATTTTGGCCCATTTCCCGCAAAATCTTGATGAGCAGTTCAAAAATCATTTGCTTGCGCAGTTCTATTCCAAGTGATAAGGTCTGAGTTACAAGTATATCGTTAAAACGGTCTACCGTCAGACCGGGAAACATGTCAGCCTCACCAAAAATAAGACGGCAGCAGTTAAAATCCTGCTCACCCATAACAGTCAGACGATAATCAATAGCATAACGCAGACGGCGCTCCCAAAAAGCCTCATCGAATTTATCATTAGTATTGGTAGAAATAATTCTTACTCTGATTTTAGAAATATCATTAACAAAACCTGTTCCCAGATATTTGCCTTTGGCAGTTACTACGTCTACTAAGTCACCATTTTTATATTCTCCCTCAACATGAGTTACTTCTTCACCAAACACCCAGGGATGTCCGCCGCGTGCTGCACGCTCTCCTTTAGGCGTGATATAAAATTTTGCAAAATTACGCATCAATATCTCTCCTTATTTATTCTGTCAGCTGTAAAGGCACTGACTTGCCAATACACATACTTTCCGGTGTAACCGTACATTCCAATGCCACAACCTGTACTCCTGCTGCCTGCGCCGCTCGCAGAGCTTGGGCAAATTCAGGATGTGTTGCATAATTAGGCTTAAAAAGCTTTGCTCCGGTAAACTGAATAACAAAAATCGCCGCTGCCTCATATCCCTGCTGCATACAATCCGTCAGCTCCTGCAAATGCTTCACGCCTCTTGCCGTAGGTGCATCAGGAAACATGGCAATGCCGTCATTTTCCAGGGTAACACCTTTTACCTCAATAAATATTTTTCTTTTCTCAGTTTCCAAATAAAAATCAAAACGTGAGTTGCCATGCCTGCATTCCGGCTTCATAACTTTTATTTTACCAAACGGCTGCTTGTCAGTCAGCCACTCTGCAACTGCTTTATTAGGTGCCTGAGAATCCATATTAATCAAAAGATTTCCCTTGCGAACAGCAATAAGAGAATACTTTGTCTTACGTTTACTGTCATCATGCTGCTGCACATAAACTACCGCTCGTTCCGTCAGTAATTCACGGCAGCGTCCCGTATTTTTTACATGACATATTTCTGTTACACCATTAATTTCTACATGAGCAATAAATCTGTTAGGCCTGCTTAAAAAATATCCCTGCTGAATATTACTATATAACATATTTTCCTCATTTTTGCTTTTATTATAGCAATAAAAACTTACTGAGTGCAAAGAAAAAAGCAGGCAAAGCCTGCTTTTTCACAAAATTATTTAATTATTTTCAATATTTTCAGCAATTAAAATGCCGGAACTACAGCACCTTTGTATTTCTCTTCAATGAATTTCTTTACGTCCTCAGAACGCAGTGCATTCATCAGTTTTTGAATTTCCGGACGTTTTTCATCACCTTTTCTGATAGCTACGATATTAGCATAAGGAGATTCTTTCGGTTCGGTGAAGAGAGAATCTTTTACCGGATTCAGCTGAGCTTCCATAGCAAAGTTAGAATTGATTACAGACAAATCAGTATCATCCATAGAACGCGGCAGCAGTGCTGCTTCAATTTCAATAATCTGCAGATTCTTTGGATTGCCGACAATATCTTTAGCAGTTGCGCTTACGCCAACACCGTCTTTCAGTTTCAGCAGCTTAGCGCTTTCCAAAATTGCCAGCGCACGACCGCCATTGGAAGGATCGTTAGGGATAGCAATCTTAGCTCCGTCAGGAACATTCTTAATATCTTTAATCTTCTTAGAATAAATTCCCATCGGTTCGATATGTACCTTACCTGCAGATACCAGTGCCAGACCGCGGTCTTTTACAAAAGAATCAAGATAAGGCTCATGCTGGAAGAAGTTTGCATCAATTTCCTTGTCATTGAGGGACAGGTTCGGTTTTACATAATCGCTGAATTCAACAATCTGCAGATCAATGCCTTCTTTAGCCAGTTTCGGTTTAATCTGGTTCAGAATTTCCGCATGCGGAACAGGTGTAGCACCAACTTTCAGTACCACGTTTTTGCCTTCAGCAGCTTTATCGCTGCCGCCACAGCCTGCGGCTACCATTGCTATGCTGAACAGTGCCAGCAATGCCAGAAATAACTTTTTCATAAATTAACACTCCTTTTTATTAACACCACTCTACATGAGTATCACGCAATAAAAAAACTCTTTCCAAGGAAAGAGTCCATTTCGCTTTCCTCTCATCTTTCAAGATATTCTTGCAGGATGTGGCACCATAACAGATGTTTGGTTGCCGGACGTCATTGGGCCTGTTCCCTCGGTCACTCTTGATAAGAGCGTGTTTTTAAATTTGAAACTATATTATCCTATCCACTTTTCTTTGTCAACAAAATTCTGTAAAAGAAAAAGAGCAGCCAATAAGCTGCTCTTTTTTTGTATCATTTGTTACTTTTCTTTGCTATATTTGGCAATGCCTTCTTTATAAAAATCATTGCCTTCTGTATCAATGCAAACAATAGCAGGAAAATCTTCTACCTCATAGCGACGGATAGCCTCAGGACCAAGATCTTCATAAGCAATCATTTCTTCGCCTTTGATAGACTGAGAAATTACTGCAGCTGCACCGCCGATTGCCACAAAATATACTGCACCATGTTTTACGCAGGCATCAATAACTTCCTGACTGCGCAGACCTTTGCCAATCATGCCACGCATGCCCTGTTCAATCAAAGTAGGAGTATATTTATCCATACGACCGCTGGTAGTAGGTCCTGCACTGCCGACAACTTCACCCGGTTTGGTAGGAGAAGGGCCAACATAATAAATAACATTATCAGTTAAGTCTAAAGGAAGTTTTTCTCCCCTTGCCAAAGCTTCAGTCAGTCGTTTATGAGCAGCATCACGCGCCGTATAAATAGGACCGGAAATACGCACTACATCACCGGCATGCAGCCCTTTAACAGTTTCTTCTGTCAGCGGAGTCTTAATATATTTAATAACAGCTTGTTCACTCATAATGCTTCTCCTTATATTTCAGCCTCTACACGACGTGCTGCATGACAATTCAGATTAACAGCAACAGGCAGACCGCCGATATGTGTCGGTGCATATTCAATATTTACTGCAACCGCAGTTGTACTGCCGCCTAAACCGGAAGGACCTACACCAGTCTTATTTACCAGCTCCAGCAGTTTTTCTTCCAGTTCTGCATACTGCGGATTAGCATTGTGCTCGCCAACTTTACGGGTTAAAGAATATTTCGCCAGCAAAGCTGCTTTTTCCATATTGCCGCCGATCCCTACACCTACTGTTACAGGCGGGCAGGGATTAGGACCTGCACTGCGTACGGTATCAACAACAAATTTAATAACACCTTCAACACCGTCAGCAGGTTTGAGCATTTTCATAGCACCCATATTTTCACTGCCGCAGCCTTTAGGGCAAACAATAACCTTTACCTTATCGCCGGGCACAATGGTTGTATGAATAATAGCAGGAGTATTATCATTAGTATTCTTTCTGACAAATAACGGATCATCTACAGAAGATTTGCGCAGATAACCATTAACATAACCGTCAGCTACACCTGCATGAATTGCAGTATACAAATCACCGCCTACAAAGTGTACATCCTGACCAATCTCCATAAATACAACCGTAAGACCGGTGTCCTGGCAGATAGGTACAGCTTTACGCTTAGCCAGTTCTGCATTCTCAATAATCGTGCCGAGGATTTCTCTTCCCAAAGGAGATTCTTCTTCAACAACTGCACTCTTGAATTTTGCAAGCAGTTCTTCCGGCAGATAATAGCAAGAATCCATGCACAGCTTGCTTACTGTCTTGGTAACCTCACTGACATTTATCTCTCTCATAATTATTCTCCTTAACGACCAACACGTTTCATAGTATTAACTCTGATTTCTTCAGGGTCTACGATTTTACGAGCCAAGCCTTTTTCAATAGCAACTTTAGCTACTGCTGCTGCTACAGCCGGAGCTACACGCGGATCAAATGCGTCAGGAACAACATAATCTTCACGCAGATCTTTTTCATCAATCAATCCGGCAATAGCATATACTGCCGCAACTTTCATATCTTCGGTAATTGCTTTAGCACGTACGTCGATAGCGCCGCGGAATACGCCGGGGAATACGCATACATTGTTTACCTGGTTAGGGCTGTCACTACGGCCAGTGCCGACAACAGCAGCACCTGCTTCTTTAGCAGCATCATAAGAGGTTTCCGGAACAGGGTTTGCCAGAGCAAAAACAATAGCTTTTTCTGCCATGCTGCTGATAATTTCTTTAGTGAAAACATTAGGAGCAGATACACCGATAAGTACGTCAGCGCCTTTAGCAACATCAGCCAAGGTCCCCTGTTTACGTTCTTTGTTGGTTACGGTTGCCAGATAAGCCTGGATGCGGTCCAGTTTCGCATCAATGCCTTCATACAAAGCACCAAAACGGTCAACCATGATAACGTTTTCAGCACCCATGTTTACCAGCAGGCGGCCGATAGCACTGCCGGCAGCGCCGCAGCCGTTAACAACAAATTTAGCGGTTTTCATGTCTTTTTTTACAAAACGAAGCGCGCCCATAACAGCAGCCAGGCAGGCAATTGCAGTACCATGCTGGTCGTCATGGAAAACAGGGATGTCACAGATTTCTTTTAAGCGACATTCAATATCATAGCATTTAGGAGAAGAAATATCTTCCAGATTAATGCCTGCATAGTTCGGCTGCAGGTATTTTACAGTCTTAATAAATTCTTCTTCATCTTTGGTATCCAGGCACACAGGCACTGCATCCACGTCAGCAAAAGTTTTGAACAGAGCAGCTTTGCCTTCCATAACAGGCATAGCTGCTTCCGGACCAATATCACCAAGGCCCAGTACACGGGTACCATCGGTAATTACAGCTACCATATTGCCACGGCAGGTATATTCAAAAGAAAGATCTTTATTTTCCTTGATATCTTTACAAGGTTCAGCAACACCGGGTGTATAGGCAAGTGCCAAATCATGGCGGGTCTTGATAGGTACTTTGCTTACAACAGCAATTTTACCGTTATTATCCAAATGTAATTTTAAAGCTTCATCGCGTAATGTCATACCATATTCCCTCCAAAAATTTTATTTAGTGTATACTGTTATTGTAAGTTAATCTACTTAAATATGCAAGTAAACATACTGTGAAATTAAAAATTTCTGAAAATATTTTTTATCAGCTTTATGTCACAACCGTTAAAAATTAAACAAAAACCGTCCTGTATCAACTTGCAAATTAATAAAATCTACCTGCGGCTTAATACCTTCCTGTAATGTAAGCACTGCAAAAGAAGGCTGTGAACCTCCTCGCGGCTGTACGGGACTGCCTGGATTAACAAGCAGCTTATCACCATACCATTTAGCCAGCGGCACATGAGTATGCCCGAACACAACAATATCAGTCTCAAGCCTAGTAGCCCACCATGCCAGTTCAGCAACCTCCTGATGATGGAAATATCTATGGCCATGCGTTAACCAGATCTTAAAACCTTCCAGCGGAAAAATCTCATCAGGATTAGCATTGCTGCCGCCGCGGTCACAATTTCCAGCTACCTTAATTACAGGCAGTCCGCTCATACTTTCTAATAAGTATGCATCTTGACTGTAATCACCGGTATGCAGCCACATTTCTACCGGCGGTGTTTCCTGGATAATCTTTCTTATAATCTGCTGGTTGCCATGCGTATCACCGGTTATACCGATTTTCATTTTCTTTTACCCCATATAGCTACCAGTTTCTTAATAGCTTTGCCTCTGTGACTGATTTTGTTTTTCTCCTGCATGGTAGCTTCTGCCATTCCTTTATGCAGTTCTGTAGACCAAAACAGCGGGTCGTAACCAAATCCGCCTGTACCAAGCGGTTCATGCAGCAGCATGCCATCGCAGCTGCCGTCTGTTTCATAAAGCACTCTGCCATCCGGCTGTACTACAGCCAAAGCACAACGGAAACGACAAGTACGCTTTACCTGAAATTTCATATTGTGCAGCAGCAGCTGATTGTTTTCTTCATCTGTAGCCTTTTCTCCAGCATAACGGGCACTGCGTACACCGGGCGCACCATCTAAAGCCTGTACTTCCAAACCGGAATCATCAGCAATACAGACCATGCCTGTTTTCTTAGCATAATATGCTGCTTTCAGTTTGGCATTAGCAGCAAATGTTTTTCCTGTTTCTTCCGGTTCCTCAATCGCTTCAAAATCAGCCAGACATTTAATCTGTACCGGCAGCTCTTTCATCAACTCTCTAAATTCCTGCAGCTTACCCTGATTATGGGTAGCAATTACTAATTCCTGAATCAACTTTTCTAACCTCACTTAAATAGTTTCTATAAATCCATCTACAATATTTTGGACAAATACATATTGCCAGCGACCGCTTTTTTTCTCCCGCAGTGCTTCATCATAAGCCTGCTGTCTGCATCTAGCACAAATATATCTGGGCAGACAGACGATAAATGCGCTTTGGTCACCAAAACGAGTACCTTCGGCAGCAGTCTGGATGGTGAAATACCCGCCGCAGCTGCAATAATGTACTGTTTCTATCTGCTGCTCACGAATACCTTCTTCGTCATAATAAATACCTTTGCGGCGCTGCCAAATGCTACCGCATTTTTCCAGCAACTCTTTCTGTGTCTTAGCACGATTAAAGTATATTTCTCCTACCTGCTCAATAAGCTGGTCAACCCGCTGATTACAGCGTTTATCCTGCACGCGCAGCATACTTAAATCAGGCTCTACAACCTTGCTGTAATCCATCCCCGCCATCGCAAGGATAATACCTGTATTTACATACGGCAGCGCACTTTCAATGGAATAACCGCCTTCAAGCACAGCTATATCAGCCTGCAGCTTATCCGCAAGACGTGCATATCCCTGCGCAGTTACCGACATTGATGCTAACGGATCGGAAAAATGATTATCCTGACCGGCAGAGTTAATAATCAGCTCCGGCTGAAAATCTTCTAATATATGGCTGATAAGTCCGTCATAAAGTCTGTGTAGTCCCTCATCACCTGTACCTGGCAGCAGCGGCAGATTAATATTGGTGCCCCAGGCACCTGGACTGCCTGCTTCTTCCGGAAAACCAGTTCCCGGATAAAGAGTGCGCCCATCCTGATGGAAGGAAATATATAAAGTATCAGGGTCATGATAAAAGACATCCTGCGAGCCGTCACCATGATGCACGTCAGTATCGACTACAGCAATCCTGCGTACCTGATATTTGCTGCGCAAATATTCTACCATAACAGCCTCAATGTTAACCGTGCAGAAACCACGGATACCATGCACTACACGCATGGCATGATGTCCGGGTGGACGTACCAGCGCAAATGCCCGCTTAACCTCGCCGCGCATTACAGCATCCGCCGCAGTAAGGCAGCCGCCAGCAGAAGCCAAATGTGCAGGTGTTATTAACCGCGCAATAGTTGGAACACCAATGTGCGCTCGCTGCAAATCATTGATTTGTGCCAACCGGGGCCGATATTCCTTAATCTCTTCACAATCAAACAGTCCTTCTTCTTCTAATTGGTCACGCGTATATAAAAGGCGCTCCTGCCTTTCAGGATGCGCAGGACTTATCATCCAGTCGAAGGCCGGAAAAAATACTAATCCAAGAGTATTTTTCATAATTGCACCTCCCTGCCGCGTACTTTATGCAGAATACCTGGCTTCAGCTGCATCCGCAGATTATAGATGTCTCCCGTATCATAATAACCGTGAATCGTCCGGAAATGCTCACTGCTTATTAATTCCACATCCTGCGCCGGCAGCTGCCACTTCTCAGCCTGCTGCTGCAGCCATTCAGTCAAAACAGCTTCTGCCTTCTTCATATTAAAGCCTCGCGGCAAATGCTGCCTTTGACCGCTTTCAGGAATAATATAATAACCGTCCGTCGTATCCGCACGCAGACCGGCAGATAAAGTAGGACGCGCCAAAGCTGCGCCGATAGCGTTGGCCACCATAGCTCCTTCCGGTATCTCTACCGGCAGCTTCATAGCTTTACCCACAGCAGTTACCAGTCCGCGAGCACCTCCGCCTACACCAATAAGCTGCTGCGGTACAAATTCTGTGCCGCGGATAACATCATCCACAGTATAAACTGGCTGCTTCGCCCACTCATCCAGCATTTCATTGATAGTATCTGTAATTACCTTCACGGCAGACTGAACAATCTTTTCTGCTTCCTTTAAAGGGCTTCCGCCAAATGCAGCAATAGCCTGCAATGATTTTTCTGTATCACCAAAGGTAACATAGCCAGCTACTATCAAAGCATCCGATAAAGTTGCTGCTTTGCCGCCAACTGCCGCTGCTGGTCCTTCACGCATCGGTCCAATCTGATATTTCCCATCAACTACAGAAATTCTGCTGTCGCCGCCAATACCAATACTGTGCATGTGGAACGCGCGTACTGCTGTAGGATAGCCCTTTAAAACTGCACCTTTTTTCGCCATCAAAGGCATGCCATGCTCCCAAAAAGCAATATCGGTAGTAGTACCACCAACATCAAGAGAAATGCTGTTCAGCTCCGGTGCAGCTAATGCTTCGATTCCCAGTACGGATGCAGCCGGACCGGTAAATACTGCTTCTATCGGCTGATTCAAAGCAGCCTCCAAGGGCAAAGTACCTCCATCAGCCTTAAGTATATGTACAGGTGCCGTAATATGTCTTTGGGATAACGCCAGTTTAACCTTCTGACAGAACTTATCAAAGACCTTATATACCGCCGCTGCAAAATAAGCAGAGTTAGTACGGCGAATAAAATTCAGCTCGCCGCTCAGCTCACTGCCAAGAAATATTTTCTGATAACCGCATTTTTTCAGCTCCTGTTTCAGCTGATACTCATTCTGCGGTTCCCGCACGGAAAATTTACCACTTACAGCACAGCTGCCGCTGCCTTTGCGATTTAATAAATCTCTGTGTTTGCTCCAATCTATCTGTGCAGTTACCTTACCGCGATGATCTACATAACCGCTGACATAATAAGGCTCTACCGGAAATTTTCCTTGCACATTCATCCCCGGCCCCGTCATTACTGCCAAAAAAACAGGGTCAACCTTATCTTCCGTTAATGCATTGGTCACAATGGTACTGGAAATTACTACCCGGCTTAACCTGCTCACATCTACAGCTGTCAGCACTTTATCCAAAGCCTGCAGCACACTTACTAATACATCATCATGATTTGTCGGCACTTTAGCCTGCGCAGCTACTTCCTGCTGACTTATAACAACGGCATCAGTAAAAGTACCACCGACATCTATTCCTAAAAGCATATCTGCACCCCCTTTTTCCGTATCAGTTTACGACTTATTTAATATTCCCTGCCAGTACAGCAAATACCTGCTGCCGAAAAAAATAATAAAACGCCTCTGAAGAACGCTATTATTTTATCTGACCTTGATATTTATAATACTGGCCAAAAAGTTTATTCTCATAACAATATTTTTGATTTCACAATTAATTCAATTCTTTGCCCTTCTTCTGCCATAGCTCTATTGTATACTGTAACCATAGCAAGTGAACAACTTGCTAAACCCTTCCCATCAAATTCATCATAAACAGCTTTCCTAAAGAGAAAACACTCACTACATCCCCTGTGAGTGTTTTTCTCTTTTTATTTTTATTTAACACTGTTGCTTTGCAGATAAAAATCCAAAAATTTGTCAGCACAAGCAGATAAAGTAATACCCTTTTCCCAAAAAAGCATCTGCTCGAAAAATAATGCTTCTTCATCAATACGCCTGTACTGCATGTCCTGCGGCAAACTATGCAGACAGCTTCCTGATACAACAGCTGCCGCGCTGCCAATAGCGGCAAAAGTCAGCGCAGCTCTGGCGGTTGTACTGGTAAACAGCATTACCGGCGCAAAACCAGCACCGGCACAGGCATTAGCAAGCAAGCGATAACAGCCAAAATTACAGCAGAGCGGTACTCCAATCAAATCTGTAAGCTTCAATTCCTTTGGCGGCGCAAAAGCTATTTTATTATCTTCAGTATAGACAACATAAAAATATTCTTTCTCACTGCTGCAGGTCTTAAAAAGAGATTTTTTGGCCAGCGGCGCGTTAGCAAAAGCAAAATCAGCCAAACCTTCTGAGATATGTTTTATCTGCGTCTGTACATCAACCTCATGTACTTCATAAATAACATCGGGATACTGTAAGGAAAACGGCAATAAATAACGGTGCATAAAAAAATCTGTCACCCCTGGAGAAATGCTGAAAGTAAGGCTGCCTGCGCTGCCTTCCTGATAATTATTCATCTCTGTAAACAGATTTTCTTCCAGCATGCATATTTTCTTAGCCTTGCGCAAAAAAGCTTCACCGGCTTCTGTCAGTTCTGCCTGCCGCATACCTCTGCCAGTTTTCAGCAATTTAATATTATAATACTGCTCCATTGTTCTCACCTGCGCACTTAAAGCAGGCTGAGCCAGCGAAAGCTTTTTAGCCGCAGTAGTAAGATTCCCTGTTTCGGCAATAGTAATAAAGTTACGATAAAAATCGAAGTCCATAACGCACCTTTAAAATAAGATTTTTTTATTTTTATTAAAGAAAAATAATATTTTACTTTTTTATAACTTAATTCTACAATAAAAATGATCTTTAAACAAGAAGGAGCGATTTTTATGTATGGCAATAAACGCAAGCGCAGATATCACTTTCTGGCTGTTGCGGCTGGCCCATCTATATTCTTACTTACGCTATTATTTCTGCAAAGCTTTTTTACCTTCCAGGGAGCTGCTGCACTCGGCACCATGCTCTGGATGGTTATCTGGTGGATTCTGCGTCCGGTAAATATATCGGTTACTTCCTTGCTGCCCATAGCAGTAAATGGACTTTTCAACCTTTTGCCTATGGAAGGCATTATCAGTCAGTATTTTTCTGAAATCATTGTATTATTGTTCGGTGCAGATTTAGTTTGCCTTACCTGGAGTACAACCGGTCTTGATAAGAGGATGGCTATCAAAATACTTTGCTGCATCGGTCCTTCCCTGAAGCAGCAGATAAGAGTATGGCTTATTCTTTCTACTGTTATGTCTATTTTCTTACCTAATGTCGTAGTCTGCACTATCATGGTTCCGGTAGCAGTTTCCATGCTGCAATTTTTAGGTGAAGGCAATATACGTTCCAGCCGGGTAGCCTTGCCAATACTGCTTGCTATCGTTTGGGGCGCCGGTATCGGCGGTTTTGGTTCTCCTTTAGGCGGCGCTGCCAATCTCGTTGCTATCAATTACCTTGAACAGCTGACCGGTAAAGAATTTATGTATATCGACTGGCTCAGTCGTTTTTTACCCTTCCTATTTCTCATTATGCTGCTCAATCTTTTCTTTTTGGAAAGAATACCTGTCCCCAGCCAACAACTGGGCGAAACCAAGCAATATTTCAGCAAGCTTTATGCAGAGCTTGGCCAAATGAAAGACGGAGAAAAAATCAGTCTTATTCTCTTTTTAGCAGCTATGCTGCTTTCTTTCAGCAGACCTCTTTTTGCTGATATTTTTCCCGCTTTAAAACCTGCTTATATCTTTTTAATCTGTGGTTTTATGACATTCCTTTTTGAAGATGAAAATGGCAAATCTCTACTCAGCTGGGAACAGGCTGAACATGGTGTTATGTGGGGCATGTATTTTCTGTTTGCCGGCGGTCTTGCCTTAGGCAAAATGGTTACTGATACAGGCGCTGCAGCAAAAATGGCTGAACTTATTACAATCCTGCCGTTAAGCGGTGGTTTGGAAACTATTTTTGTTTTCAATGTCTTCTCTTGCCTGCTGACAGAAATTTCCAGTAATACAGCAGCAGCAGCAATTGCTGTCCCTGTAGTACAAAATATTGCACAGGCTTTAGCTTTAAATCCTGTACCATATATAATGATTTCCATAGTGGCATTCAATACCGCTTATATCCTGCCAGTATCAATCAGAGCTATACCAGTAAGCTATGGCTTAGACCCATCTCATCTTTTCCGTTATGGTATGATACTTTCTCTCAGCAGCGTACTTATCATAACTATAGTTGGTTACATCTTTATGACTTTCTTCCCCGCATTCAGTTTGTTATAACTTTCTAAATTACAAAGCAAAAAGACAGGCAGAAATAAAATTCTGCCTGTCTTTTTTATTATTTATCTATGTTCGCCAGAATGAAGTTTGTTCTTTAAAGCAATCAATTTCAGCGCATCCAGCAAATCTTCTGCTGAAAGACCTGCTAAGATATCATTTTCTTTACTGCTTTCTCTTTCTTCCTTTTTCCCATAGACCAGCTCATCTATACTGCAGCCAAGATATCTGCTTATTTTAATGGCAGTTGTCAAACTCAAACCTGTATTGCCATTTTCTATGTTACTCATGTGCGTCTGTGATATGTCCAATGATCTTGCCAGTTTTATCTGTGATGTACCTTTTGCCATCCTGATAAGCCTGATATTTTCACCTATTTTTTTATAATCTACATCTTTAATTTCTTCTGACATTATCACAGCCCCCTTATCTTACAAAGTTTCTTTTGTTCTGCCATCGGTTTCTGTTTTCCAAGGCTTTCAGTGCTATGCTATAGGCATTGCTCATTGTTTTATCTTTACCTACCGGTAGGAGTGTCATATTACTTCCTATATCTGCACATACTTTTCCCTCGGTATCAACAATATAGGCTGCAGCTATACAGTAATTTGCTCCTCTGTTATCAAACAAGTACAGGTATACGGCTGCGGCTGCCTGCTGCATGTCTTCTCCCTGTCTTAAGGAGGCAAGAAATTCTGCATCTGTATATTTTTCTTCCGCAGCTACAGCAAGGTAGTACTGCCCGTCCTTTTTAACCGTTTTTACCGTATCTGTATCCACATATAAAGTTCCACAGTCAGTATTTCCTGCTTTCTGCATTTTCTGAGCAGCTGCCGGTAATGCTAAAGCTAAACATAGCAGTAAAGAAACTGCTATTGTTATTAAACGTATCAGCTTCATAATTTAATTATTTATTTTGTTCTACAGGGCTGAGAGCAAAATCCACCATCTTGTTATCTTTGTTAAAAGAAAGATTAATTGCAACAAGTTTTCTTTTACTGAAAGCAGCAATATAAGTTACTCTGTCAGTTTGATCAAATCTTTGGAAAGAATAGAATTTCACTTCTTTCATTCTGCCAAATTTATCTTTAACTTGTTTTTGTAGGGTTACATAAGTTTTTTCATCAAACTTTTCTTTAAACTGTGTATCAAAGCCTTTTGTAAAGTCTTTGTAGGAAGGTACAGTCTGGCTAAAGACTTTGACAAAAGTTTCTGCTGTTTTCTGCTGCTTATTCAAGTCTGTACCATCTGCAGCCATGCAGATACCTGCAAATGCCATGGTAAATATTGCTGCTAAGGTAATGACTAATTTTTTCATATTTTTCTCCTTATGATAAAAGTAAACTAAGGCAAGACCCCCTGCCTTAGTTTACTCATTTTAGTTTTTATTGATACCCAGAAACTTTTTACTATTTAATTATTTTGCTGCTTTTTCAGCTGCCATTTTAGCATGTTTTGCTTGTTGTGCAGCCACTTTAGCTTCTACTGCTGCTTTTTTCATTGCTTCAGCTTTAGCAAGTTTTGCTTTTGCAGCTTTTTCTTTTTCAGCTGCCAGCATTTGTTCCGGAGTTTTGCGGCCAAATTTCCAGGTTGCACCGATACCGCCCATTACTTCGTCACCAGAGGTAGATACGGACAGGCTCAGCATGAAGTCACGGTTCGGATAGTGGAACATGCCAAGAGCCAGACCTGTTTCATCTCTGTACTGACCAAGTCCAACTGCGATTTCAGTAGGTGCTGCAGGGTCATAGCCCATAGTACGCAGATTAGCGATTGCTGCTGCCATTGCACCAACTTTATCTACGCGATCTTCTACTTTATCAATACGGTTATCCAGGCGGTTAACTTCACCATCGAGACGTGCAACTTCACCCTCAAACCTTGTTTCAATTCTTTGATCTTCTGCTTTTCTATCTGCAGTTTCAGCATCGATTTTATCGTTCAATGCATTATCTGCATTTACGCGTTCGTTGGTTTCAGCATCGATTTTATCATTCAATGCATTATCCGCATTTACACGTTCGTTGGTTTCAGCATCGATTTTATCATTCAATGCATTATCTGCATTTACACGTTCGTTGGTTTCAGCATCGATTTTATCATTCAATGCATTATCCGCATTTACACGTTCGTTGGTTTCAGCATCGATTTTATCATTCAATGCATTATCTGCATTTACACGTTCGTTGGTTTCAGCATC
>UQLS01000023.1 GCA_900541915.1 uncultured Phascolarctobacterium sp.
AGAAAGCTGCCGGTTAGAGAAAAGAGAAAGCACTTACAATGTAAGTGCTTTCTCTCTTTGTTTATTTTAATTTGTTCTTCAATAAATTTATTTTAAATATTACCTAAAAGAAGTCTTTTTTTTCACAAATATGTTATAATATTTACAAATTATTTGCAATTTAATTATTTAATGGGAGATAATAAAATGCGTATCGTTGTTGCTGGAGCAGGTAAATTAGGTTACAGCATTGCTCAATTATTGGCTGAAGACCAATTTGATGTAGTCGTAGTAGAGGCAGATCCGAGAAGAAAGGAAGTTGTTCAGAATTCTTTGGATGTGCTTGTAATTGAAGGCAGTTCCTGTAGTCCTACTACTTTTGTAGATCCGGATGTTAAGGATGCTGATGTACTGATTGCATGTACTGATAGTGATGAAGTCAATATGGTAACTTGTATGATGGCTAAGAAGAACGGTATTAAGCATACCGTTGCGCGCATACGTAATGTAGAATATGCTGTGCATGCTTCTCAAATGCTGAATGATGAAATGCAGATAGACCTTATTTTAAATCCGGAACGTATTACTGCGGCTGAAATAGACCATATACTTATGACTCCTTCGGCACTTAATGTAGATGAGTTTGCAGATGGTAAAGTTCGCATGTTTGAAGCGAAAATTAAGGAAAATTCTCCTTATACTAATATACCTTTAAAAGAGTTGGGCATTCCTAAGGATATATTAGTAGCAATGTTGTTTAGAAGACATAAAATGATTATTCCTCGCGGTGATGATATTTTACTGCCAGGTGATAATGTGTATTTTGTTGGACGGCATGATGTGATTAAAACTTTTGAGAATAATTTCTCAAATACATATGAAAAAATTAAACGTGCATTGATAATTGGGGCTGGCAGAACAGGCAGATTCTTGGCTCCTATGTTGGAAAATCAGGGGCTGTTTGTTAAAGTTATAGAAAAAGACAAAGATAGATGTCAGATGTTAGCAGCTAAGCTTAATAAAGGTTTAGTATTATGCGGCGATGGTACAGATATTGACTTACTAATGGAGGAAGGGGCTTCTGAAGCCGATGTTGTTATCTGTATTACAGAAGATGATAAGCTGAATTTGTTGCTTGCGCTTTTGGCTAAGCATTTAGGAGCTAAGAAAACCATCGTACGCGTTGCTCGCAATGAATATATTGAGCTAATGGAAAAAGTCGGTGTCGATGTAGTATTGTCTTCTCGTCTTTTAAGTGCCGGTGAAGTACTGCGCTTTGTTCGCAAAGGTGGTATTGTTTCTGTTTCTCTCCTGGAAGGTGCTCAGGCAGAAGCTTTGGAAATCATTGTTGGTAAAAATAGCGAAGTAGATAAAAAAGCTCTGCGTGAAATTGATTTTCCGAAAGAATCGCTGATTTGTGCTATTGTACGTGACGGTGAAGCGTATATTCCTAATGGTGATACAGTACTTATGGAAAATGACCGTATCATTTTATTTATTAAGAGTGAGTTTGCTAAGAGTACAGTTCCTTTATTTGAGGGCAGGGAATAAATATGGACTTTAAAGTAGTCTTACGTTTACTGGGCAAGCTGATTATGGCTTTTGCGGGAATTGTTTTTATGCCATTTTTAGCTGCTTTAGTTTATGACCGTGATAATATTCATGTTTTTGCTTGGACACTTACTATTGCGATTATTATGGCAAAAACTATGATGTACTATGGTTCCCGGAAAAGCAATCAACGTCTGCGACTGCGCGAAGCTATAGCAGTAGTTGGCTGCGGCTGGCTGTTGGTATGCTTTTTAGGGTCATTGCCATATTTTTTCAGTGGTAATCTAGATGTAGTTTCTTCTGTGTTTGAAAGTGTTTCTGGTTTTACTACTACAGGTGTTACTACTGCCAGCTCCTTTAATGAGTTTTCCAACAGTATGTTGGTATGGCGCAGTCTTACGCATTGGTGCGGCGGTATTGGCGTAATTATGCTCTTTATCATTATTATGCCTCAGATGAACAGCGGTACCAGCTATCTGTTCAATGCAGAACTGCCTGGTGCAGTAGCTGAAAGAACATTGCCTAAGATTAAAGAATCAGCAATGATGATTGTTTTCATCTATTTTGGTTTGACCGTACTGGAAATTATTTTATTAACAGCTGCTAAGGTACCTTTTTTACAGGCAATCAATTTATCTTTGGCAACTATGGCAACTGGCGGTTTTTCCTATTATCATGACAGCTTGATTAGGTTCGATTCAGTTTTTGTAGAAGTTATTGCGATCATCTTTATGCTGATTTCCAGTATGAACTTTTCGTTGTATTATAAAATTGGCCGCGGTGATTGGAATGCTTTTAAAGATGATATGGAGCATAGATACTACTTGCTGATGTTGGTTGGAGCCGCAGTATTGATTATCAGCAATCTGTATTTTTCCGGCTACATGTCGCTGCAGGATAGTGTGCGCCATGGTATTTTCCAGGCAGTTTCCATAGGCAGTACAACAGGTTTTGCATCTGATGACTTTAACAAATGGCCGGAGTTTAGTCGTTATGTTTTATTCATTTTGATGTTCGTGGGCGGTTGTAGTGGCTCCACAGCAGGCGGTATTAAGATTTCAAGGATTGTTATTCTGCTTAAAGCAAGCTGGGCAGAGCTTTTGCGTACTTTACATCCGCGTATAGTTTATTCCATTAAGATGGGACAAAAGGTAATTGATCCTGAAATAATTGCTAATATCACCAGGTTTTTCTTCCTTTATATACTCGTCTTTATGGTTTTGACAATCTTGATTTCGTTGACCGGATTGTCCATTATGGACTCCATGGGACTTATAGCTGCCTGCATGAGCAGTGTAGGCCCAGCTTTTGGTATTGTAGGACCTACGGCAACTTATGGTGATATTTCTACGTTTGGTAAGGTAATAAGTATTTGCGCTATGCTCTTAGGACGTTTGGAAATTTTCTCTTTGTTAGTTATCATGCGTCCTGATTTTTGGCGTAATAAACAAAATTGGTAACCTGCAGGTGATATTATAATGAATACAAAGATTATATTATATCTTTTAGGGCGTTTATGTGCCTGCCTGGCAGTTATCATGTTTTTGCCGCTGGGTGTGGCGTTATATTATGGAGAAGAATGCTTTGTTGACTTTTTGATGGCCATGGGTATTGCCGCATATCTTTCTTTTATGTTTGACCAGTATGCCTGGGATGCTGATAAAAAGGATATATCGGTTCGTGAAGGTATTGGTACAGTATTTTTTTCCTGGGTATTGACTGCTGCTTTAGCATCATTGCCGTATATTTTCTTAGGAATACTTGATCCTATTTCAGCTTATTTTGAAAGTATGTCAGGCTTAACTACGACGGGTGCTACAGCGATTAAGGACTTGGAGGTACTGCCAAGGTCTATTTTATTCTGGCGCAGCGCTACTCACTGGATAGGCGGTATTGGTATTATTGTTCTGTTTGTTGCTCTGCTGCCGCAGATTGCCGGTGGTGCAGTATATCTGTTTAATGCAGAGGTCAGCGGTTTTTCCAATAGTCGTATTTTGCCGCGTATCAGGTCTACTGCTATTGCATTGTTTTATATTTATCTGTTGATGACGATTATTTTGACAGGTATTTTGGTTATGCTGGGCATGTCTGAGTTTGATGCAATAAATCATTCCTGTTCAGCAATAGCAACCGGTGGTTTTTCAACCTATAATTCCAGTATTGGCCATTTTAACAGCATACCTATTGAAGTGGTAACAGCAGTATTTATGCTGTTTGCCGGTGGTAACTTTGCTCTTTATTACCATGTTACGCAATCTGGCATCAGAGTATTATGGCATGATTTAGAGTTTAAAGTATACATTTCCATTGCTGTGGTTATCACTTTGCTGATTACTGCCAATATAGTATATGTTAATGGCTATAGTTTGCAGGAAGGTTTGCGGCATGCTTTCTTCCAGACTGCTTCTTTTGCCTCGACAACTGGTTATGTATCTTATAATTATGATGAATGGCCATCTTTTTCTAAATTGATGCTGGCAATTATGTTTTTTACCGGCGGCTGTGCAGGTTCTACTGCAGGTGGCATTAAAATCTGCCGTTTTATCGTTCTTATTAAAACGGTAATGGCAGAATTACGTCGGACATTGCATCCGCAGATGCTGCTGACCGTTTATTACGATAAAAAAATGCTGCCGATGTCAACAATTATCAATATCAGCAGATTCTTTTTTATGTATGTCTTGGTGGTTGTTGTTTTGTCCTTTGCGCTTTCGGCAACAGGGTTGCCTATGGAAGAATCAATTTTTGGTGTTGCATCCTGTATCAGCAGTGTTGGCCCGGCTTTTGGTTCTTTAGGTGCAGTAGGCAATTATGCTGATGTAACTCCCTTTGGTAAATTGGTTTTGAGTCTGGCTATGCTTTTAGGCAGGCTGGAAATATTCACTGTATTGGCATTGCTGCGCAGTGAATATTGGCGAGTTAGTAAACGTTGGTAATATTTACGTGTAATATAGTTTACAATTTTAGAAAGAAGAACGTTGATTTTCAATGTTCTTCTTTTATTTTTCAGTGAAACGATGTACAATAATATATACGTTTATTGGGGAGGTACAGTTGTGAGAAAAATTGTTTTGCCCATTGGTAAAAGAGAAGAAGAAGTTTTACTTCCAGAAGATAAAATCTTATATGATATTCACGGCAATCCGGCTGCTGAAAAAGAAAGCATTGCAGAAGCAGCGTTGGAGGCAATACGTAACCCTATAGGTACAAAGCCTTTAAAAGAGCTGGTTGCCAAAGGTGAAAAAATAGCTGTTGTAGTAAGTGATATTACCCGTATGGTTGGTACAGCGGAATTTTTGCCGGTAATTATCAATGAATTGAATGAGGCGGGTATTGCCGATAGTGATATTACTATCATTATTGCAACAGGTACTCACAGAGCCCATACTCCGGAGGAAGATGTAGTTGTATGCGGCCAGGATATAGTCAACAGAATAAAAATACATCAGCATGATTGCCGCAATAAAGATGAACTGGTTGATATGGGTGTGACCAGCTTTGGAACACCTATTCTGATAGATAAGTATGCTGCTGAAGCTGATAAGGTGATTATCACTGGTTCAGTAAGTCTGCATCCTATGGCTGGTTTTGGCGGCGGACGCAAGGCTGTAATGCCTGGTATTTCCGGTTATGCTACTATTATGCATAATCATGCTATGGCTTTGGCTGATAAAGTTGGGGAAGGATGCAATCCTGCCTGCGAAACAAGCGTGCTGGAAAATAATCCTCTGCACGAAGATATGACAGAGGTATGTGCAAAGCTGGCACCGGCATTTTTAGTAAATACTGTTTTTACACCTGATGGTAAATTACATGAGGTTGTTGCCGGACATTGGTACAAAGCTTGGGAAAAAGGCTGCCAGGATTTGCTGAAGATGGCGGGAATACCCATTAAAGAACAGGCGGACGTTGTATTTGCATCTGCTGGCGGATTCCCTAAGGATATGAATCTTTATCAGAGCTGTAAAACACATATGAATGCTGTCTTTGCTGTTAAAAAAGGCGGTGTTTTAATACTTACGCTTGATTGTCCGGATATTAAGGAACCAGCTATATTTACTGATTGGTTTGCCAAGGATGATATTCTGCAGTTTGAAAAGGACGTACGTGCAGATTTTTCCATACCTGCGTTTGTGGCCTTTAAATCGCGCTGCATTGTGAATTCTTTAACTACTTATCTGGTAACACGACCGGAAAATTTTGAGTTTGTACGTAAAACAGGACAGATTCCTGTTGCTACTTTGGCAGAAGCCTGGGAGTTGGCGCAGCAAAAGCTTGCTGAGCAGGGAAAAGCTGATTATAAGATAACTATAATGAGTCATGCTCCTTCTACTTTACCTATTTTAAGCGGAGAAAATATGTAAAATGGCTATTAAAAATTATGAACTGAAATACGGTAAAACTATCAAAAAAATAGCTTTAGAGGAAGAAAAAGTTCTGCAGGTACTGGAAAGCAAAGAGCAGGAGCCGATACAGGACATAAAAAAAGCTGTGCAGCAGGCTATTCGCAATCCTATAGGTACTAAACCGCTGCGAGAGCTTGTACAGCAGGGAGATAAAGTATGTATCGTAGTCAGCGATATTACAAGGGCATGGTCCAGAACCTGTGATTATTTGCCGCCAGTGGTAGAAGAGCTGAATGAAAAAGGAATTCCTGATGAAGATATTTTTGTTATTGTTGCCACAGGAACACACAGAAGCAATACTCCGGATGAAATTAAAGTAATTCTTGGGGAAGATTTATCACAAAGACTGAAAGTTTATGCGCATGATGCTTTCAGTGAAACTGATAATGTATATCTTGGTACTACCAGCCGCGGAACAGAAGTATATCTGGATAAGCGTGCCGTTGAAGCTGACAAGGTTATTTTAACCGGCGGGCTTACGCCGCATCTTTTTGCCGGTTTTGGCGGCGGCAGAAAAAGCGTTATGCCTGGTATTGCCGGAGTAAAGACTATCAACCATAATCATTTATTGGCCCTTGCTGATGTACAGGGAAAAGGTATCAATAAGGAAACCTGCCTTGGCAGAGTAGAAGGCAACAGAGTCAATGAAGATATGTGTGAAGTATGCGCTTTCCTTAATCCATGTTTTCTGATTAACTCTGTCATGGATGCCGAAGGTAATTTTGCAGGTATCTTTGCCGGACATTGGTATGATGCATGGTATGCAGGTACTCAGTTTGTTATCAAGCAGCAAGGTGTACAGGCTAAAGGCAAGAGTGATATTGTAATCACTTCCGGAGGGGGCTTCCCAATGGATATGAATCTTTATCAGGGAATGAAGGCTTATGTTCCGGCTGTAATGACGCTTAAGGAACATGGTGTTATGATTGCAACTCTGGAATGTGAAGATATTGCTGAGCCTCCCATCTTTTTTGATTGCTTCCGCTATAATGATTTGCAGGAAATGGAACAGGCTGTAAGAGATAATTTCAGCATTCCTTTTTATGTAGCTTTTTATATGTGCTGCATGGCGGCTCAGTATACAATCATTTTAGTTACTAAAGAAGAAAACTTTACTCAGGCAAAGAAAACTGGTGCTATACCGGCAGCAAGTCTGGAAGAAGCCATGAAACTGGCTGAAGATGTTTTAAAGCAGCAGGGTAAAGATGATTATACAGTAACCGTTATTCCATACGGATTTACTACGATACCTTTGTTTGCTGATAAATAAAATTTTTGGCGTTTTTAAGGAGGGGATGCTGCTGCAGCGCCAATATTTTCAGAAAATAGACAATAATTTTGCAGCAGACAGAGAAAAATGAATTATAAAACAAGAAAAGTTGCTATTATCGGTGTAGGTCACGTTGGTGCGCATTGTGCATACAGCCTTGCTATTCAGGGAATCGTTGATGAACTGGTGCTGATTGATAAGAATGAAGATAAGGTAATCAGTGAATGCCAGGACCTGCGTGATGCTGTTTTGTACATGCCGCACAATGTAAAAGTTAAAGTTGGTTCCTTCGAAGATTTGGCAGATTGTGATGTTATTGTTAACTCTATTGGTAAAATCAGCCTTTTGACTACCGGAGACCGTAATGATGAACTTAACTTTACTGTTTCTCAAGTAAAAAGCTATATGGATAAAGTTAAAAACAGCGGTTTTGACGGCGTCATCATTAATATCACCAATCCGTGCGATGTAGTAACTGATTTGATTGCTAAAATGAGCGGACTTCCTGAAGGAAGAGTATTCGGTACCGGTACCGGTCTTGATACCTCCAGACTGGTTGCACAGCTTTCTCTGCAGACTGGTGTGGACCATCAATCTATCTCTGCTTATATGATTGGTGAACATGGTGCTTCTCAGATTGCAGCCTGGTCTTGTGTAAACTTTGGCGGCGTACCGCTTGATGTGCTCGCAAAAACTGATGACAGCTTTAAATTTGACAGAGATGATTTACAGAAAAAAGCAATTGCCGGCGGCTGGGTTACCTATAAAGGCAAACAATGTACTGAATATGGCATTTGCTCTACTTTAGCACGTATGGTAAGAGCCGTATTGTGTGATGAAAAACATATTATGCCTGCCAGTGCTAAACTGAACGGTGAATATGGTGAAAGTGATGTCTTTGTTGGTGTTCCTTGTTTGATTGGCAAAAACGGTGTAGAACAAGTTATTGAATTGCCGATTAGCGAAGCTGAAAAAGCTGCTTTCCATAATTGCTGTGAAGATGTACGTAAAAATATCAAAAAATCTGAATCCATCAACTAATTAAATTTTCTTGTTTAAATACCCGAATTTCTGATGAGTTCGGGTATTTTTTATTGTATATAAAGATTTTTATATTGCTGTTTATGAGTAAAATGGTATAATAAATAAGCTATTCAGAAAATTTTGGAAAGTGGGGAGTTTATGTCTGAAACAATTTGGTCTTTAGTACCGCCAGTTATTACCATTATTTTAGCTCTGGTAACTAAGGAAGTTTATATGTCTTTGATTATAGGCATTCTTTCGGGAGCATTGATGTTCTGCAGTTTTAATTTTCTTGCTGCAGTAGATATGATGTTTTCTGTCATGTCCAGTAAAGTTGGCGATAATGTTAATATCCTGGTATTTTTAGTATTATTAGGAATTATTGTAGCTGCTATTTCTAAATCTGGTGCTTCTAAAGCCTACGGGGAATGGGCGGCTGCCAATATTAAAGGCAAACGCAGTGCTTTGCTTGTTACTTCATTTTTAGGTATGTTGATTTTTATTGATGACTATTTTAACTGCCTGACAGTTGGTACTGTAATGCGTCCGGTAACGGATAAATTTAATATTACTCGTGCCAAGTTAGCCTATATAATTGACGCTACGGCAGCACCTATATGCATTATTGCTCCGGTTTCCAGCTGGGCTGCAGCAGTAAGTTCTTCCTTGCCTGAAAACAGTGGGATTGATGGTTTTGCTCTGTTTTTGCAAACCATTCCTTTTAACTTCTATGCGTGGCTGACAATATTTTTCTTACTGTTCCTGATTTGGACAGGCAAGGATTTTGCTGCTATGGCTGCTTTTGAGAATAAATATGGCAGCAAGGCAGTAACGCCTGCTGAATACCAGGATGAAGAAGCGGAAAAGATTGAAGGCCATGGCGGTATTGCCGATTTGCTGCTGCCGCTTTTTGTATTAATCAGCGGCTGTATTTTTGGTATGCTTTATACTGGTGGAATTCTGGAAGGTGTAGGGGTATCTGAAGCTTTTGCTAACTGCAACTCTTCCAAGGGCCTTGTAATTGGTTCTTTTTCTGCTTTGATATTTGTTTTTCTGCTTTATGTACCGCGAGGAGTACTGCAGTTTAATAAGTTCTGTGAGTGCTTTAACCAGGGTTTCCGTGCCATGACTCCGGCTTTGTTTATTTTGTGCCTGGCTTGGACCTTATCCGGTGTATGCAGTGAAGAATATCTCAATATCGGCGGCTATGTCGGTAAAGTTGTCGATACCAATGCTGCTGTGGGTATGTTCCTGCCGGCAATGTTCTTCCTGGTGGCTATGGGCCTTGCTTTTGCTACAGGTACTTCCTGGGGAACTTTCGGTATTTTAATACCTATTGTACTGGCAGTGCTTGGTACAGAAAATCAGCTCATGGTGGTTGGCATTGGTGCTGTATTAGCCGGAGCAGTAGGCGGGGATCATGTTTCTCCGATTTCTGATACTACTATTCTGGCATCAGCAGGTGCGCAGTGCAATCATATTGACCATGTCAGCACTCAGATTCCTTATGTATTGATTGTTGCTGGCTGTTCCTTTATCGGCTATCTGACAGCAGGCATTTTAAACAGTGGTTTGAGCGGTATGATTGCGGCTGTAGGGGCAATGCTGATTAGTATGTTTATTATTCACAGAAATATGCAAAAGCTTGGTTAAAGAATATTACAGTATTTTGTAATATACGAAACAATATTAGAAAATTTTCTTGTATATTTAATAATGATATGTTATAATTCATGCTGGTGTAAAAATACACACGCAAAATAATCTGTCTGCTGTCCCTTGTGGTTAAGACGGAAATGAGTTTTGCGGAGGAAAAAACAGGAGGAAAGAAAAATGGCAATTATCTCTATGAAACAATTACTTGAAGCTGGTGTACATTTTGGTCACCAAACCCGTCGTTGGAACCCGAAAATGGCTCCGTACATCTTTACTGAACGCAATGGTATCTATATCATTGACCTGCAAAAAACTGTAAAAAAAGTTGACGAAGCTTACAACTTTATCCGTGAAGTTGCTGCTAACGGCGAAAGCATTCTGTTCGTTGGTACCAAAAAACAAGCTCAAGAAGCTATGAAAGAAGAAGCTACCCGCTGCAACATGTTCTATGTAAATGAACGTTGGCTGGGCGGCATGCTCACTAACTTCAAAACTATCCAAACCCGTATTGCACGTCTGCGTAAACTGGAAGCTATGGAAGCTGACGGAACCTTCGACGTACTGCCGAAAAAAGAAGTTATCGGTCTGCGCCATGAAATGGAAAAACTGACCAAATATCTTGGCGGTATCAAAGACATGAAAAAACTGCCGGGCGCTCTGTTCATCGTTGACCCCCGCAAAGAACACATCGCTGTTCTCGAAGCACACAAACTGAACATTCCTATCGTTGCAACTGTTGATACCAACTGCGATCCAGACGAAATCGATCATGTAATTCCGGCAAACGATGACGCTATCCGCGCTGTAAAACTGCTGACTGCTAAAATGGCTGACGCTGTTCTGGAAGGCCGTCAAGGTATGCAGACTGAAGAAGCTGCTGCAGAAGAAGCAGCTGTTGCTGAAGACGCTGAATAATTTTTAATTGTATCTTGAGGAGGAATAACTAATGGCTCAAATTACTGCTGCATTGGTTAAAGAACTGCGTGAACGTACCGGCGCAGGTATGATGGACTGCAAAAAAGCCTTGACTGCTGTTGAAGGCGATATGGATAAAGCAATTGACTTTCTGCGTGAAAAAGGCCTGGCTGCTGCTGCTAAAAAAGCAGGCCGTATTGCTGCTGAAGGTGTAGTTGCATCTTATGTTAGCGAAGATAACAAAGTTGGCGTTATCGTAGAAGTTAACTGCGAAACTGACTTTGTTGCTAAAACTGATAACTTTAAAGATCTGGTAAACGCTATTGCAGCTCATATCGCAGCAAGCAAACCTGCTGACATGGATGCTCTCATGGCTTCCGAACTGGATGGCAAAACCATTTCTGCTCTGGTAACCGAAAGCATTGCTAAAATCGGTGAAAATATCTCCGTTCGTCGTTTCGCTCGTTACGAAGTAGCTGAAGGCACTGTTGCTGCTTACATCCATGGCGGCGGCAAAATCGGCGTTCTCGTAAACATGAAAGGCGGTAACGCTGAACTGGGTAAAGACATTGCAATGCATATTGCAGCTGCTAACCCGAGCTATCTGAACCGTGACCAAGTTCCTGCTGCTGAACTGGAACATGAAAAAGAAGTTCTGACTGAACAGGCTCGTAACGAAGGCAAACCGGAAAAAATCATTGAAAAAATGGTTGTTGGCCGTATCCAAAAATACTACAAAGAAGTATGCTTGGTTGACCAAGAATTCGTTAAAGATCCGGATCAAACCATTGCTAAACTGCTGAAAGCTAATGATGCTGACGTTGTTGAATTTGCTCGTTTCCAATTGGGCGAAGGCATTGAAAAGAAACAGGAAGACTTCGCTGCAGAAGTTATGTCCCAAATTAAATAATTAAGCTTTAAAAACCCCAGCTATGCTGGGGTTTTTCTTTTGTTCAGTAATAAATGTGACAAGCTGGAAAAATCTTACTGTATAAGCAGGATTATTTTATTATATGTAGAATGATAGTAAATGGAAAATATCGACAGGTGCACTAACTGCGGTTAGTGCTTAAAAGGGAATACCGGTGAGAATCCGGAGCAGTCCCGCTACTGTAAGTGGAGTTCGCGCAATATGTCACTGGCGTAAGCTGGGAAGGCGCGCAGAACGATGAAGCTAAGCCAGGAGACCTGCCTGTCACGGAGCCGTATGGCCTACGGGAGATAGGTCGGTGTTCGTATATTAGGCATTTTTATGTCCTCCCATAGTTTTTGGGAGGATTTTCTTTTTTTGAAGGGAGGTTTAGAAATGGAAAGTAAATTAGTGTTAGTTACCGGTGGATCACGCAGCGGTAAAAGTGAATTTGCCGAAAAATATGTACTGCATTATTCTCCCAAATGCGATTACATAGCTACTGCAGAAATACTGGATGATGAAATGGCGGAAAGAGTGCGCCTGCACCAACAAAGAAGAGCTGACGGAAGATGGGTGAACTATGAAGCGCCCTATCATGCAGATGAAGTTTTTGCGCAATTAACTGCTGAGACTGGAGCGGTATTGTTTGACTGCTTAACTGTTTATATGGCAAATTTGATGTACGGGAAGGATGCTCCGCAGGGAAGCTTTATGGAACGCTGTGAATTTGTGTTTGCTGAAATTGATAAATTACTGCTTGCTGCCCGTAATAGCGGTAAATTGGTAGTTTTTGTTACAAATGAGGTGGGCGGAGGTATCGTACCTGCCAATAAAGTAGCTCGTGAATACAGTGATTTGTCTGGCTGGGTAAACCAAAGAGTTGCAGCTTCCTGTGAACAGGTTTTTTATTGTGTTGCCGGACAAGCAGTAGATGTCAAAAAACTGGCGTATAAATTTGAAGAATAAGGAGATTGGGATGGAAAATATTATTATACCAGAGTTAGATCAAGAGGCTGCCCATAAGGTAAGAGAAGGTTGGCAGCGAATGGATAAACCGGCAGGCAGCCTTGGTAAGATTGAAGAAATGGTTGAAAAATATGCTGCCATGACGGCAAAACCTTTGCCGGAAAAAATCAAGACAGCGATGCTGCTTATGTGCGGTGACCATGGTATTGCCAAATATGGCGTAAGTGCATATCCGCAGGAAGTTACTATGCAGATGATTAATGGTTATATGCGTGAGACTGCCGGAGCGAATGTTATGGCAAGACATGCAAATGCCGATGTTATCGTGGTAGATGTTGGCACAGCTTTTGACCTCAGCCATTTGGAAAAAGTTCATCAGTTCAAGGTTGCCTGGGGTACAGAAGACTTTACTCAGGGACCGGCCATGACTAAAGAACAGGCCTTGCAGGCTTTGCATGCCGGTATGAAAATGGCTGATGAATGCATAGATAAAGGATATAACTTACTGGCAACTGCGGAAATGGGTATTGGCAATACTACTTCTACAGCTGCTATTGTTTCTGCCTTTTTAGGTCTGCCTCCAGAATTAACCGTTGGCAGAGGCACAGGTATTAATGATGAGCGAATGAAGATAAAAAGACAGGTTGTCAGTGATGGCCTTGCTAAGAATAAACCGGTTCAAGGTGATGCCATGGATATTCTGTGCAAGGTTGGCGGGTATGACCATGCTGGTCTTGCCGGTATGATTATTGCAGGTGCTAAACGGCGTGTTCCTACCATGGTTGACGGTGTAAATGCTACAGCAGCGGCACTTTTAGCTTATGGACTGTATCCTGCTTGTGCAGATTATATGCTGTGTTCTCACCTTAGTGCGGAAATTTCTCATAAAAAAATGCTTGATGTACTCAAACTGATGCCAATTGTTGATGCCGGTATGCGTCTTGGTGAGGGTACAGGTGCCAGCCTTGCGATTGTAGTGCTGCAGGCTGCTATAGATGTTTATAATAAATTAAGCAGGTGAGATAATGCGAGATTTTATAACCTGTCTTGAATTTTTAACAAGAATACGTTTTTCTAACCGCACAGACTGGCGTGATGATGACTTTTCCAGAAGTGTGCCGTATTTTCCGCTTGTAGGACTTGTTATCGGTTTGTTCTTAGGTACAGTCAATTATGCTCTTGTATATGCGGATACGCCTCTTTTTATGCGTGGAGTTATGCTGATATTGGCAGAAATGATTGTTATCGGAGCTTTAATGTATGATGGCTTTATGGATACTTCTGACGGTGTTTTCAGTGCGCGAAACAGAGAGCGCATGTTGGAGATAATGAAAGACAGCCATGTTGGGTCTAACGCGGTTATTGCTTTGGTATGTTTAGTACTGTTAAAAGTTGCCGCTTATACTTCTATAGATGGTATAAAATTGTCCTATGCTTTAGTTGCGATGTCTGTGGCTACCAGGACTTTTATGGTAAATTATATCGTTAATTTTAAGTATGCCCGTAAAACAGGCATTGGGCACATGTTTACCCAATATGCTAAGCCAGTGTATTCTTATATAGCTTTTGCGGTTGGTGCGGCTTTAATATTGCTGTGTGGTATTAAATATTTTTATACGGCTATAGTAACATTTGTTCTCAGCTTACTTTTGGCGCGTTTTTTAAGTAAACAGCTGGGAGGGCTTACTGGTGATACTTATGGCTTTCTTACTGAATGCGGGAATGTTATTTATTTGATGGCGGCAGTATATTTACTGCGTTAAGGATAAAGGAGGATAAAATGCAAATAGAAGAAGTTATCGGGCAGATTACTGCTATTGATACTGAGTGTGCTGTTAAAGCACAGGAACGTTTTGATAACCTTATTAAGCCGGTAGGCTCACTGGCAAAGCTGGAAAGCATGGTAACACGTTATGCTGCCATTATCGGTAAATATGATAAAAATGAGCTTAATTATCCTAAGAAAGGCTTACTTATTTGGGGAAGTATTGAGCAGGCAGCTGAAGCAGAAAAAATCATGCTTGGAAAATGGCCGGTAAACATTCTGGCTGCAGAAACAGGTGCACAGGCTGTACCCCTTTTGGTAACAGCTGCTGATGAAGCAGAAGCTTTGGCAGAGGGAGCAATACTGGTTAAGGAGCATGTAGCTAAGGATAAGCTGGAAATGTTAGGCTTAGGCTGTCTTTCTGATAATGATAAACTGGTAATAGATGCTATGGCAGGTGCCATCCTGCAGGCTGCTGCTTTAAAGGTCCCTGTGATGCTTGATGGAGCTGCAACCTGTCGTGCCTTGGTAAAGGCTATGGAGCTTAATCCATTAGTAAAAGAATATTGCTTTGCAGGTCATGTATCATTGGAAAATGGCATGGAGCAGCTTTTGGAAAAAGTACAGCTTTCTGCACCGCTGCGACTTAACATAACTGATGGATGCGGTGAAGGTGCTGCTATTGCTTTTACTCTATTTGATGCGGGCCTTAAAGCATATAAAGAGATGGAGACTTTTGCTGAGGCAGGAGTACATGCGGAAATGAAAGAATTTTCTCATGCGGAACAAGTAAAAGAGGAACAAAGGAAGTAAAAAGATGGGGAAGATATATCTTATTCGTCATGGACAAACGGATTCCAATACAGTAAGGAGATTTCAGGGACGAATAAATACTGAGCTTAATGATGCAGGAAAGCAGCAGGCTGTAAAGCTGGCAGAGTTTTTTCGCGATAAACCTCTGCATGCCATTTACTGCAGCCCGCTTGTCAGAGCTAAAATGACTGCCGAGCCTCTGGCGGCAATGAAGCAGCTGCCTGTTCATACTATGGAAACTTTGCAGGAGATAAGTTTTGGCGGTTGGGAAGGTCTTTGCTATGATGAGATTGCCGTAAAATGGCCGGAAGAAATCAAGCTGTTTTATGAAAATCCCCAGCTTTGCTTACCGCCGGAAGGAGAAACTTTTTCTAAAGTGCAGGAGAGAGCTGTTAAAGCTCTGCAGGATATTTTACTGGCAGAGGGTGAAGATAAGGACATTGCTGTAATTTCTCATGGAGGAGTAATAAGAACGCAGATTTGCGCCTTGCTTGATATACCGCTGGCAAATTTCTGGCGCATCAATGTGCATAATGCTTCAACAACTTGTTTTACTGTATGGGATGGCAATTTTACTGCTGATATAATTAATGACCATCATTATTTGTAAAATTTGTTATGAAAAAATTACACTTAAAGGGAATTTTTTTAAGAATAAGTAAAATTGTTTAACATATATTGACTTATGTATATTGCTCCTTTATACTGATAGTAGTGTATCTCAGTGGTCCGGTTAGGGTTCCTAACTTCTTCTGTATCATAGATAAACTGGGGAAGCCGTGGTAACATCTATAAGTTCTTTTTGAGGTATGTTTTATCTATGATTAGGAGTGATCAGATTATGAAAGAAGACAAAACTTTAACTTGCTGCGAATGCGGCGCTGAATTCGTGTTTACTGCTTCCGAACAGGAATTCTATGAAGAAAAAGGTTTCACCAACGAACCTCGTCGTTGCCCCGCTTGCCGTCAGGCTCGCAAACAACGTATGGGTGTTGCAACCGAACGTCCGCAACGCGAAATGTTCCCTGCAGTATGCGCTGAATGCGGTAAAGAAACCATGGTTCCGTTCCGTCCTTCTATGGATCGTCCGGTTTACTGTCGTGAATGCTTTAATGCACGTAAAGAACAATAATAAAGCTTTTGCTTAATAAAAAACACCGAATCATTTTGATTCGGTGTTTTTGTTTGTTATGTTTATTTTTTTGCTTTAGCATCGGCGCTTTGCCATAGATACCATACAGCAAGAGAGCGCCAGGGACGCCAGTGTTCGGTTATTTTATTTATTTGGCCGCGTTTGGGAATGTCATCCAGTTTAAGCAAGTTCTGCAGTTCTTTTTTAAAGATAAAGTCTGCAGAAGGAGCAACATCAGTGCGGCAAAGTGCCAAGAGCAGGAACATTTCTATCGTCCATTGGCCAAGACCGCGGATTTGCAGTAATTGTTTGGAAATTTGAGTATCAGTCATTTCCTTAAATTTTTCAATCGTAATTTGACCATTGATTATGGATTGAGCAAAATTTTTCATATATTCGATTTTCTGCGGAGCTAAGCCTAAGGCTGCAAAAGCTTCTGTTTCAGCATTTAATACTGCCTGCGGAGTAATTGGCTTACCAAGCAGCTGAGCAAGTTTCTGCATTAAGGTCTGACTGACATCAGGCGGTAATTGCTGAGCTACAATACCTGCTAAAAGGATTTCAAAGTATTCTTTTTCGCTTTTTGGCTGCAGTGTACAGGGAGAGAACTTCTCAATCAATGGAGCAAGCTCGGTGGCGTTTTCACGCAGATACTGGTCTCCAAGAGACCAATCTGGGGTTTGGCACATAAGCACCCTCCTTTATATAGTAAAATAATATAGTATATTATAATACAAATTGATGATTTTTGACAATCAGCAGGGTTGTTTTTGTATATGAGGAAAACAGATAAAGAAATTACCAGGAAAATTATGAAAAAAGTACTTGCTTTTTGAATAGTTATATGGTATTATCTATATCTGTCAGGCAACTGATAATGGCCCGGTGGTTCAGTTGGTTAGAATGCCGCCCTGTCACGGCGGAGGTCG
>UQLS01000024.1 GCA_900541915.1 uncultured Phascolarctobacterium sp.
TTATCTGCCAGTTCTTTATCAGCAGCTACACGGTCTGCCACTTCCTGACCAATTTCGCCTCTGATTGCAGCATCTTCATTCTTACGGTCCATTTCTTCCTGACCGATTTTATCTGCCAGTTCTTTATCAGCAGCTACACGGTCTGCCACTTCCTGACCAATTTGGCCTCTGATTGAAGCATCTTCATTTTTACGGTCCATTTCTTCCTGACCGATTTTATCTGCCAGTTCTTTATCTGCATCTTGACGAATTAGGGATTCACCATTAATTTTGTCTTCTAATGCTTTATCACCAGCAATACGATCATTTTTCTCTTGCTCAAGAGCAGACTTATCTACTAAATCGCCTAATTCTACACCATTGACTTTACCTACTTCAATTTCACCAACAGTTAATTTTCCGTCAAGTTCAAGATTTGTAATCTCATTATATCCAGCAAGATCTTTACCACTAATATAACCAGCACCTATATCCATGTAAAGATGGTTTGCCATTACAGGACTTGCATAAATACCTGCCATAACAGTTGCGCATAATGCAGTTGCTAAAATTTTAGATTTCATCATTCTTTTCATAACAATCCCTTCCTTTTCCAAATTGTTATAAATAAAAGCAAATATTATCATCAGTTCAGCCATGTATAAATTTATTTTTTTGCATATAATTGCACTATGTATAAAATAACACAGCTAAAACTGAATATTACTAACTTTTATTTATATCAATCATAGCATAATGTCCCCCTCCGTCAAACATACGTCTTTTAAATTATTTATTCGTATTTACTTGTTTCACAAATCTATTTATGTATTTTTTTTATATGCAATATAATTATTTTTATTAAAAATCTTCTTATTTTTATTTTTATTTTTTTTACATTTTCGTCAAAATTTTTATTTACGTATCTATACAAAAAGCCGATGTGTTTTAAACACATCGGCTTGATAAGAAAATATTCTAAAATAAAAAAGACCTGGAAAATCCCAGGTCTTTTTTATTTTCCTTTTACTTTTGTGCTGCAGCAATATCGCGCATACAAAAAACAAGAGAACCGTTACCGCGATGATTCATAATGCACTCACAGCATTTACCATGACGAGGACATTCCTTTTTCGGACAGGTGCAGTTCGCCTCATTGCAATGTTCTTTTTCCATAAATTTCTCCTCCTCTTATGGATTATTTATAACTTTGCAGTTTTACCAGCAGTTCGCCATAAGTACCTTTACGGTTGGCCAGCATCATATTTAAAGCCCATACGGCAGTCCCAGCATCATCTTCAGTACGTGTGCATTGCATAGGATGTTTTTCCGCAGTAAATTTAAATATTTCTTCCGCTTCCACCAGGCAATACATATCCTGACGGGTATAAGCAGAAATTCCGGCATCAGAAAACATTATCGTCGCCATCAGCATATCATCCATCCGCCAGCATTCCAGGCGATAGGCACGTCCATCACTGAGCGTGCCGGTACAGTAACCTACATCCATCACACCATCTTCATCAGGTTCATAAGGTGAAGGTACATAATCTATTCTGCACGGTACAGGAAATTCCTTAATAAGCATTTAATAATTCTCCTCTTTGTCATAATTCTTTTTTATTATAACATCAATTACGCCAAAGCAAAAGAACAATGCAATCTTATCCTGTGTGTACCATTTTACGCATTACTATCCAGTTAGAAAGTTTTAATTCTTCATTCCATTCCGAAGTATCTAAAGCTAAGAAATCAGCTTCATATTTACTGCTGACAACTACCAACGGATACATTTCCTGCTCGATAGCTGCATACGGCATCACATTTTTGCTGTTCCAGGAGTATGCCTGCGGAGAAAAATTCGCAGCAGATTTTGCGGGCAGTAATTTTACAAACTGCTTACCGGAATAAAATACAGCTGACGTAGGATAATGTCCATATACACCTACACTGTCAGCATTAGTATATTGTGGTAAAAGTATCGCCAAGTCTTTTGCAGATCTCTGCGAAGAAAACGGTACAGCAATGCACATAGTAAGCGTCAAATAAAAAATTACAGAACCAAGTCCTATGCTTATAAAATTGCCACTCACATATTTTCTTAAACAGAAGTATATAAATAATCCAACACCTAAACTTGCAGGCAATAAAAATAACATTGTACCAGACACTAAACCTTTGTTAACTGTCCAATATCCGGCTATTACCAAAAATATAAAAGTGCCGGCCAACAAACGTAAAAATATTTTTTTCTTTAAAATCTCCTCATATTCAGTTAAATACCCGCCTAAAAGCAACGCACCTGGAAAAAGCATAGGATAAGTATAGGTTATATATTTAGTTGCCATACATTGAAAAAATACAAATACAGCAGCTGCCCAAATTAACAGGAATTTTTCGCGTACAGAAACAATAAAACTATTTTCCCGCCACGCACGATAAATAATCATCGGTAAAAGTAAACTCCAAGGGAAAAAAGCCAGCATATTAACAACAGTATAATAATAAAATACGTCATCACGCGGGTGCTCAGAAACAGTAGCCCGCAAAAAATTATGCGTACCTAAAAAGGTATCAATAAAAGCTGCTCCATGCAGATAAATCATCATCCCATACCAGGGCATTACCAGTAAAGCAAACAGCGCTGTACCCGTAAGTAAATGCATTCTGAACGGCAAACGCCACTCCTTCTGCCATATTATAAACAAAGTAATAATCAATCCCGGCAGTAAAAAACCTATCGGCCCTTTAGTAAGCGTTGCTAAAGCAGCACAGATATACATTAAATACCAATAGCGACTGCTGTGAGAAGTATATGCCAGATAGAAAAACAACAACGTCCCGCTAAAAAACAAGAACAGCACCGCATCTGTAATAATTGATTTACTGATGAGGAAAAATTCCAAACAACTCAGTAATATCATACTGCTGTAAAAGCCAGTCCGCTCATTATACAATTTACTTCCGCCCCAATATATCAGCCCTAAAGCGGCTAAACCAAACAGAGCAGGAAAAAACCTTGCTGCAAATTCTGTAAAGCCGAAAACTTTGAATGCTAAGGCTGTCAGCCAGTAAAACATCACAGGCTTATCAAACCAGTAATGTCCATATATCTGCGGTGAAATCCAGTCGCCAGACAATACCATTTCTTTAGCTGTCAGCGCATAATTTGATTCAACTGAGTCTGTTATCAATAAATCATTATTACAAAAGAAAAGCAATAATACAGCACTTAGCCAAAAAATATACTTATAAGCTTTTTCCATAATAAATCCCCTTACTTTTTGATTTATTTTAAGCATAAATAATATTTCTTAAAATAATCTGAAAGTAAGGGGTTTTTATGTTATTTAGGCAGTATAACCTGCATTATCGTACCCTGCGGCTTGTTGTCTAAAACAGTAATTTTACCATCATGCAGACGCACAATAGACAGAGCTAAGGCAAGGCCAAGCCCTAAACCACCCTGTTCACGGCTGCGTACTTTATCTACACGATAAAACCTGTCAAAAATTTTTTCTTTATCGGCATCACTAATGCCAATTCCCTGATCCTGTATCTGCAAAATAATGCAATCTCGTTTATCTGCAGCTTTAACAAGTATTTCCGAAGCAGCAGGTGAATATTTCACGGCATTATCCAATAAAATAATCAACAGCATATTAAGTGAATCTGCATCACCTTTTAAAAATAAATGTTCCGGTAAATCTGTCTTTATCCTCTGCTGCTTTTCTTCCGCAACCAGGCTGCATTGATTTATCACCTGCCTGCAAAGTGCAGTAAAATCAATTCTTTTCTTTTTTACTTTTAAACCAAGATTATCCCTGCGTGCCAGCTCCATCAAGGTATCAGTCAGCTTTCTCAGCCTTCCTACTTCTGTTTTAAGCATCTGCAAGGTTTCGGCAGCAAAAGAACTGTAACGACTTTCTGTATCTTCAAGCAGACCCTGTACAGCTAAATTAAGTACGGACAGCGGAGTACGCATTTCATGAGAAGCATCAGCAGTAAATTGTTTTTGTTTCTCATACATCAGCTGAATCGGACGTATATTGCGCTTGGAAAGCCAGTAGCCTAAAAGACAGGCAGGTATAAACAACACTAAAGCAATGCACAGTAATACAAGTAATGTTTCGTAAGCCGCTTCGTAGTAAAACTCCATATTCTTAAACATATACAGACGTCCGATAACCCTGTCACCATCTTTAACAGGGGCAACAGCCGCAAGATAGCGGTATCTTTCGCCTACACTATTGCGTATACGCAGCATTTCTGCCGAATCGTCGCTTTCCGGCCAATCCTCACGATGATTCTTCAATATATCTCCTACTGCTGCTCCCTGCAGTTGGTCTAAAACCACTGTCTTATCATCCGGTTTAACTAAGAAAGCCAGCATACTGCCGTTTTTAATAGCAACATCAGAAACAGGAGCCTCCTCTGTAGCAACATATTCTGCCGCCTCGTGGTAAATTTGTGCTACCAAATCTTCTTTTTCGTGCATCAGTACTGCATACCATACCAGACAATAAGTAATACCCACTACCAGTAAAATAAGCATTCCGAAAATGAAGGCATACATCAGCGTCATACGCCGTCGCAGCCTTTCAAACATATTATTCCACATAATAGCCCACACCTCTTGCCGTGTGAATTATATTCTCATCTGCCAAATCCATAATCTTTTTGCGAAGTAAACGGATATGCACATCAAGATTATTTTCGGTAACATCATTGTTGATGCCCCAAACTCTTTCCTGCAATATTTCCCGCGGAATAATCTGCCCTCTGTTATTGAGCAGGATTTCCAACAGCTTAAATTCACGCGGACGCAGTTCTATTTTCTTATCACCACACACAAAACTATGGCTGCTGCGTTCCAACACATATTTACCATAAGTTATATTTTCCGCTGTATACTGCCCTGGACGTCTTAAAAGTGCATTTAATCTGGCAACAAGCTCCTGCACATCAAACGGCTTAACCATATAATCATCGGCTCCGCTGTTAAGACCTTCAACCTTATCTTCAACAGTATCACGTGCTGTCAGCAGCAATATTTTGCCTGAGTACTCCTCATCACGCAATTTTCTGCATAACTCTACGCCGCTCATTCCCGGCAGCATCCAGTCAAGTATCAAAACATCATAACCATCGCTGTAACATATCTCATAAGCATCATTGCCGTTCTCTGTCCATTCCACAATAATATTCTGCTTGCGTAGCAGCATGGAAAGCAATCTGCCTAAATTTCTATCATCCTCAGCCAATAAAACCTTCATAATCACACCTCATTATGGCTACTTATTCAGTATGAATATAACTCGCTAACATTAAGTAAAACTGAAATACCACTTCTATTACTTTTATTATAACAAAAAAACACTGCCTATCCTAAAAAGGATAGGCAGTGTTCAGCGCTTAGAAAAAATTATTCGTTATCTTTTTTCTCGTCGCGGGTAAGATTATATTTAATCTTAATATCACGGTAACGGCTCATACCAGTGCCGGCAGGAATCAGTTTACCAATGATAACATTTTCTTTCAGGCCCAGCAGCGGGTCAACCTTACCTTTAATAGCGGCATCGGTCAGGACACGAGTGGTTTCCTGGAAGGATGCAGCAGACAGGAAGGAGTCGGTTGCCAGAGAAGCCTTGGTAATACCCAGAAGAATCGGACGTCCTTCTGCAGGTTCTTTGCCAGCTTCCAGCATTTCTTCATTCTGCTGTTCAAATTCAGCCACGTCAACATATTCGCCCGGAAGCATTGTAGTATCGCCGGATTCTTCGATACGTACTTTACGCATCATCTGACGTACCATTACTTCGATATGCTTACTGTTAATATCAACGCCCTGAGATTTGTAAACGCCTACAACCTGTTGTACCAGGTAACGTTGGGTTGCTTTCACGCCGCTGATACGCAGGATATCATGCGGATTGAGAGAACCTTCAGTCAGGCGGTCGCCTTTTTCAATTTGCTGTCCTTCGATTACAGCCAGCTTAGCACCATACGGAATAGTGTATTCCTGTCCTAAGCCGTCTTCACCGGTAACAATAACTCGACGGGAGCCGCCTTCTTCAATAATATGAACATAACCGGTATTTTCGGTCAGGATACCAGGATGTTTCGGTTTACGTGCTTCAAACAATTCTTCGACACGCGGCAGACCTTGGGTAATATCGTCACCGCCTGCAACACCGCCGGTGTGGAAAGTACGCATGGTAAGCTGGGTACCAGGTTCACCGATGGACTGTGCAGCAATAGTGCCGACTGCTTCACCAACATCAACATTTTTGCCAGTTGCCAAGTTACGGCCATAGCACTTACGGCAAACACCGAATTTAGCTTTACAGGTCAGGACGCTGCGAATCTTAACTTTTTCACGCAGTGTGCAGATCTTTTCAGCCATATCTTCGGTAATGTATTCGTTGATATGATACAGTACTTCACCGTTTTCATCACAGATATCTTCAGCCAGGTTACGGCCAATGATACGGTCATGCAAGGATTCAATAACAGTTTGTTTATTTTTGCCTTCGGTAATTGCTTCAACTTCGATACCGGCAATATCGTTATTGCGGATGCGCATTTCTTTAACGGTACCGTCAGCCAGGATAGTATCAATGGTTTCAACAGTCATAGTATCGCCCATATGAGCCAGAACTTCGCCTTCACCGTTAACAATGTCTGCAGCAACTTCTTTGCCTTCGAAATTATGTACCATTGCTTCTTTCAGGACTTTATTTGCATATTCATCGCTGATGTTGATACGTACAGTTTCAGTTTCTTCACCGTTCATATCTTCGCTAGCATACAGTACAATTTCTTCAACCTTGGCAGCACTGAGTTTCTTGTACAGCTCTTCGGTAATAATGGTATCTGCTTCAGCAACAATACTGCCGTCTTCAGCAGTAATACCGGAAGCTAAAGTACGTCCCAGTACATTTTCACGAATCTTATTCTGGCTGCAGCCAAGAACTGCTTTACACAGACGATTACGTTCTTTAACCAGATTCATGCCAACAACATCGCAGTCGTCTTCACGAACGATAACGTCCTGAGCAACGTCTACCAGACGACGGGTCAGATAACCGGAGTCAGCAGTACGCAGTGCGGTATCGGCCAAACCTTTACGAGCACCGTGAGTAGAAATGAAGTATTCCAAAATGGTCAAGCCTTCACGGAAGTTTGCTTTAATAGGACGGTCGATGATACGGCCGGAAGGATCGGCCATCAAACCACGCATACCAGCCAGCTGACGAATCTGCTGTACGTTACCGCGGGCACCGGAGTTAGCCATCATGTATACGGAGTTGAATTTATCCATGGTAGTGGCCATGAGTTTTTCAGTAACTTTATCAGTTGCTTCAGTCCAGAGGTCAATAACCTTACGATAACGTTCATCCGGACTCATCAAGCCGCGGCGGAACAGTCTTTCGGTCTTATCGACTTCTTTTTCAGTTGCATCAAGGATGGCAGCTTTTTCAGCAGGAATCTTGATATCAGAGGTAGCAATGGAAATGCCGGCCTTACAAGCATTGTCATAACCCATTTTCTTAACGATATCAAGGATTTCTGCAGTACGCAGGTTACCATAAAGTTTATGTGCTTTAGCAACCAGCTTGCCAAGTTCTTTCTTGTCAATCAGCTTGCCAAGATGCCATTCTTCCTGACCGTCAGCATTAACTTCTTTATGATAATAACGCATTTCTTTCGGCAATTCACTGTTGAAAATGGTGTTACCAACAGTAGTAGTAACAAGGCTTACGCCTTCAGTTTTCTCTTCGCCGATAATATGGTCATTAGGAATATATACTTTAATCAGTGCCTGCAGGTCTACTACACCGTGGAAATAAGCCAGCTGTGCTTCATCAATGCTGGAGAAGCGGCGGCCTTCACCTTTGGCACCTTCTTTAACGATGGTCAGGTAGTAGGAACCAAGAACCATATCCTGGGTAGGAACAGCAACCGGTTTGCCGTCTTTAGGAGCCAGGATATTGTTTACAGACAGCATCAGCATACGTGCTTCTGCCTGAGCTTCTACAGAAAGCGGCAGATGGACAGCCATCTGGTCACCATCGAAGTCGGCGTTATAAGCGGTACATACCAACGGATGCAGTTTGATTGCACGGCCTTCAGACAGGATAGGCTCGAAAGCCTGAATACCCAGTCTGTGCAGGGTCGGTGCACGGTTCAGCAGTACAGGATGTTCTTTAATTACTTCTTCCAAAACGTCCCAAACGACATTATTAGCACGTTCTACCATGCGTTTTGCGCTCTTAATATTGGTAGCCTCACCGCTGTTTACCAAACGTTTCATTACGAAAGGTTTGAACAGTTCCAGTGCCATTTCTTTCGGCAGGCCGCACTGATGCATTTTCAGTTCAGGACCTACAACGATAACGGAACGACCGGAGTAGTCAACACGTTTACCAAGCAGGTTCTGACGGAAACGACCTTGTTTACCTTTCAGCATATCGGAAAGAGATTTCAAAGGTCTGTTGCCAGGACCAGTTACAGGACGGCCACGGCGACCGTTATCAATCAAAGCGTCAACAGCTTCCTGCAGCATACGTTTTTCATTACGTACGATAATGTCAGGAGCATGCAGTTCCAACAAACGTTTTAAACGGTTGTTACGGTTGATTACACGACGATACAAATCGTTCAAATCGGAAGTTGCAAAACGACCGCCATCCAGCTGAACCATAGGACGCAGTTCAGGAGGAATAACCGGTACTACGTCAAGAATCATCCATTCAGGACGGTTACCGGATTTCAGGAAGGCTTCGCATACTTCCAGACGGCGTACGGCACGTACTTTACGCTGGCCGCTAACTTCTTTCATTTCAGCACGCAGCTCATCGGTCAGCTGCTGCAGATCAATTTCCTGCAGCAGTTGTTTAATTGCAGCTGCACCCATGCCTACTTCAAATTCGTCACCATATTTGTCACGAGCTTCAACATATTCGCTTTCGCTGAGCAGCTGTTTCTTTACCAGCGGGGTATCACCAGGATCAAGTACGATGTAATTTGCAAAATACAGTACTTTTTCCAGGCTGCGGGGAGAAATATCCAAAATCAGACCCATACGGCTGGGAATACCTTTAAAGTACCAGATATGAGATACGGGAGCTGCCAGTTCGATATGGCCCATACGGTCACGACGAACTTTGCTGCGGGTTACTTCAACGCCGCATTTGTCGCAGATGATGCCTTTATAACGGATGCGTTTATATTTACCGCAATGGCATTCCCAGTCTTTGGTAGGTCCGAAAATTCTTTCACAGAACAAGCCGTCGCGTTCCGGTTTCAGAGTTCTGTAATTGATGGTTTCCGGCTTCTTTACTTCACCATAGGACCAGGCTCTAATCTGGTCCGGAGAAGCTAAACCGATACGCATAGACTCAAAATTATTTACATCTAACAAGAATTGCTCGCTCCCTTCTATTACATATCATCGTCAAGATCAGATTCGCCGTCTTTAATAGTGAAATTACCAAGGTCGGCAATCACATCCGGCATATCTTCGGTAGCGTCATTATCTGCATAATCATCATTTTGCTGTTCAACAGGTGCTTCATTGATTTGACCTTCAATATTCAGATCAACTTCACGTGCGGTTTCAGCAATATCATCATCAGTATCACGCAGGGAAATTTCTTCCTCATCTTCATTCAGCACTTTGATATCAAGGCCGATACTTTGCAGCTCTTTAACAAGTACTTTGAAGGATTCAGGAATACCAGGATCAGGAACGTTTTCACCTTTAACGATAGCTTCGTAAGTTTTTACACGGCCAACAACGTCGTCAGACTTAACGGTAAGGATTTCCTGCAGGGTGTAAGCAGCGCCGTATGCTTCCAGCGCCCAAACTTCCATTTCACCGAATCTCTGGCCGCCGAATTGAGCTTTACCGCCCAAAGGCTGCTGGGTAACCAAAGAGTACGGGCCGGTGCTGCGGGCATGGATTTTATCGTCAACCAGATGGTGCAATTTAAGCATATATGTAAGACCAACAGTTACTTTGTTATCGAAAGGTTCGCCAGTACGTCCATCGTACAAAGTGGTCTTAGCAGTAGCATCAATGCCAGCAAGTTCCAGTGCATCAGCAATATCCTGTTCATGTGCGCCGTCAAATACAGGTACGGAAATCTGTACTGCACGAACGCTCTGATCACCGAATCTATCAATTTCTACAGTTTCCGGCATACCGTTCTTTTCAACGTCATAGCCGTATTTATTCAGTTTCTCTACCAAGCCCTCTGCATTATCGGCAATTTGCATACCGAGTGCACGAGCAGCCCAGCCAAGATGGTTTTCCAAAATTTGTCCGATGTTCATACGGGAAGGTACGCCCAAAGGATTCAGTACGATATGTACCGGTTCGCCGCTGGGCAGGAAAGGCATATCCTCACGTGCCATAATACGGGAAACGACACCTTTGTTACCATGGCGGCCTGCCATCTTATCGCCTTCAGAAATCTTACGTTTCTGAGCGATATGAACACGAACTTGTTCGTTTACTCCCGGAGGCAGTTCGTCACCGTTTTCACGGCTGAATACTTTTACGCTGACAATCTTACCAGCTTCGCCATGCGGTACGCGGAGAGAACTGTCACGCACTTCACGTGCTTTTTCACCAAAGATAGCACGCAGCAAACGTTCTTCAGCAGTCAGTTCGGTTTCGCCTTTCGGAGTTACTTTACCAACAAGGATATCGCCAGGACGAACTTCTGCACCAATACGGATAATACCGCGTTCATCCAGATCTTTCAGAGCTTCTTCAGAAACGTTCGGAATTTCACGGGTGATTTCTTCTTTACCCAGTTTGGTATCACGCGCATCGCAGTCATATTCTTCAATATGGATAGAAGTAAATACGTCAGCTTTTACAAGGTCTTCGTTCAGCAGAATAGCATCCTCGTAGTTATAGCCTTCCCAAGGCATGTAAGCAACGATTACGTTGTGACCGAGAGCCAATTCGCCATGGTCAGTTGCAGGACCATCTGCCAGAACCTGTTTTTCAACAACCTTGTCGCCTTTATAAACGATAGGACGCTGATTTACGCAGGTACCCTGGTTGGAACGTTTGAATTTAAGCAGCGGATAAACATCCAGTTCGCCGTTTTCAGCACGTACACGGATTTCATTGCCTACTACACGTTCAACAGTACCAGCGCGTTTAGCCAGTACGCAGACACCAGAGTCAACAGCAACCTTGTATTCCATACCGGTACCGATAATCGGAGCCTGAGTGCACAGCAAAGGTACAGCCTGACGCTGCATGTTTGCGCCCATCAATGCACGGTTAGCGTCATCGTTTTCAAGGAACGGAATCAACGCAGTAGCGATAGATACAACCTGTTTAGGAGAAACGTCCATGTAGTCTACTTGTTCAGGCGGCAGAGAAAGTACGTCGTCTTTTGCACGAGCAGTTACACGGTCTTCAAGGAAGTAGCCATTTTCATCCAAAGGTTCGTTGGCCTGTGCGATGATATACTTATCTTCCTCATCAGCAGTCATATAGTAAACTTCATCAGTTACACGTCTGTTTTCTTTATCAACACGGCGGTACGGAGTTTCCATAAAGCCATATTTGTTGATAACAGCAAAGGTAGAAAGAGAACCAATCAAGCCGATATTCGGACCTTCAGGAGTCTCGATAGGACACATACGGCCATAGTGAGAGTTATGTACGTCGCGAACTTCATAGCCTGCACGTTCACGGCTCAAACCGCCAGGACCAAGTGCGGACAGACGGCGTTTATGAGTCAGTTCTGCCAGAGGATTGTTCTGGTCCATGAACTGAGACAGCTGGCTGCTGCCAAAGAATTCTTTGATTGCTGCTACAACAGGACGAATATTGATAAGAGCTTGCGGAGTAATAACCTCAGTATCCTGAATGGTCATACGTTCTCTTACAACTCTTTCCATACGTGCCAGACCGATGCGGAACTGATTCTGCAGCAGTTCGCCTACGCAACGTACACGACGGTTGCCCAAATGGTCGATGTCATCGCCGGTACCGTGGCCATCCATCATGTTCAGCAAATAGTTGAAGGATACCAGAACATCTTCTACTGTTACAGTACGTATTTTTTCATCAATACCGGTAGTGAACAGTAAATCCATATCCTGATCTTTAAATTTAATTTTCAGTTTACGCAGACCTTGTTCTTTGTAAACACCGCTTGCTTCAATCTTATCCAGATTTTCTACAGTCATCTTGGTGCCTGCAGGCAGGATAATTTCACCGGTTTCCATATCAACCAGCGGTTCAGCAATTACAGTGCCTTGCAGACGGTTGCGCCAGCCAAGTTTTTTATTTAATTTATAACGGCCAACACTAGCCAGGTCATAACGTCTGTTGTCGAAGAAGGTAGCTTCAATCAACTGAGTAGCATTTTCCAAAGTAGGAGGTTCGCCGGGACGCAGTTTTTTATAAATTTCAATTAAAGCTTCTTCTCTGTTATTGGTAGTATCTTTTTCCAAAGTAGCCAGTACAAAAGGATGCTCACCGAATACTTTGAGGATTTCCTCGTTAGAGGATAAACCAAGCGCACGCAGCAGCACAGTTGCAGGCAGCTTTCTGGTACGGTCTACACGGGCATAGATAACATCGTTGATGTCAGTTTCGTATTCAATCCAGGCACCGCGGTTAGGAATAACGGTGGTACCATACAGCTTTTTACCGCTGGGATCGATATCTACAGAATAATAAACGCCGGGAGAACGTACTAATTGGCTGACGATAACACGTTCAGCACCATTAATAACAAAAGTACCAGTTTCCGTCATTAACGGGAAATCACCCATGAATACGGAAGATTCTTTGATTTCACCGGTATCTTTATATACGAGACGTACTTTGACATTCATAGGTGCAGAGTAGGACTCATCTCTTTCTTTGCACTCTTCAACGCCATATTTAGGCTTACCCAGCTCGAAATTTTCGAAGGAAAGTTCTAAATTACCGGTAAAGTCTTTTATCGGAGAAATATCATGGAAGATTTCACACAAACCTTCTTTGATAAACCACTCATAGGATTTTCTCTGGATATCAATCAAATGAGGCATCGGCAATACTTCATTGATTCTCGCATAACTATACCGAATCCTATCACCCACTGGAACCGGTTTAAACATGTAATTCCTCACCCCTTCATATTTTGTCAGGCACGCAAAACCAGCACAATCAATCGTCGACAAAAAAAACAAGGTTCTTACCACAAGGACCTTGTCTGTTGTCTTCGATGAATGTGCTTCATCTGTACACTATAAGCAAAATACGCCGTTCAACCACTGACCCAACGTATATGTTGTCAATCATACCTGCATTCATTCTTATTGATGTAGTATATTATATTAGCACATTATTTTCAGTATGTCAATAAAATATCCTTAAAAATTATCTTTTAATGACATTTTTTATTGCAAAAATTTTCATCAATAAAAAATCCTGACTAAAAGTATCACATGCAATAAAATATCTTCAAAAAACATTGTCCAATCAACAAAATACTATGGAATAAATATGCTTGTAACTCATAAAATAATAAAATCACAAAAACAAAAAGCTCCATCCTTTACAGGATGGAGCTTTTAAGAAAAGCAAAATTATTTTACTTCTACAGATGCGCCAGCTTCTTCGAGTTTAGCTTTCAGAGCGTCAGCGTCAGCTTTGGAAACTTTTTCTTTAACAGCTTTCGGTGCGCCGTCAACGATTTCTTTAGCTTCTTTCAAGCCCAGGCCGGTTACTTCGCGAACAACTTTGATAACGTTGATTTTGGAAGCGCCAGCAGCGGTCAGGATAACGTCAAATTCAGTTTTTTCAGCAGCAGCTTCGCCAGCAGCAGCCGGAGCAGCAGCAACAGCTACCGGAGCAGCAGCGGATACGCCGAATTTTTCTTCCAGAGCTTTTACGAGTTCAGAGAGTTCGAGTACGGTCATAGATTCAATAGCTTCGATGATTTGTTCTTTATTCATTTCATTTACCTCCAATATAAGTAAGTGTTAATTTTAATATTTTAAACTGCTTTACGCAGCGCACCGCAGATTAAGCGGATTCTTTTTGTTTGCGTACAGCTTCGAGAGCATATACAACGTTGCGGATAGTACCTTGGAGTACATTGACAAAACCGCTGATAGGAGCGTTCATGCTGCCCAGCATTTTTGCAATAAGTACTTCTTTCGGCGGCAGTGCTGCCAGTGCTTTGATTTCTTCAGCGCTGATAACTTTACCGTCAAGCACACCGATTTTAACTTTCAGTGCTTTGTTTTCTTTTGCGAATTCGCAAATAATTTTTGCAACTGCAACAGGATCTTCCGGAGCAACAGCGATAGCGGTGTTATGTTCCAGAACAGGTTCCAGGCCTTCAATACCAGCTTCTTCAGCTGCAATGCGGAGAAGGGTATTTTTAACTACGCTGTAGTTTACACCAGCTTCACGCATTTTACGGCGCAGAACGGTATCCTGAGCAACAGTTAAACCACAGAAGTCAACCAAGATTGCGCATTTGGAGTTGGTAAGCAACTCTTTCAGTTCAGCAACTTTAGCTGCCTTTTCAGGTCTAATAACTGCCATTGGATTGCACCTCCTTTTTTTGATATTATTTATTAAATCAAAAAGACCTCTCGGCCGTAGCCGGAGGTCGGAAGGTCTATATCTTCACGCTCCAGCCTCGGCAGGCGTATTAAAATACTTACGCAGAGCACCTGCTGTCTATGGCCCGATAATCTTCTGATTTAGTAAAATATTAGAAACTACAAAACTTAATTATTTGTCGCTGTTAGCTTTCAGTACGTCAACTTTTACGCCAGGGCCCATAGTGGTGGACATGGTGATAGTTTTCATGTACTGGCCTTTAGCACCAGACGGTTTAACCTTAATCAGGGTGTCTGCCAGAGTAATGTAGTTTGCCAAAAGCTGTTCTTCAGTAAAGGATACTTTACCGATAGGAGCTTGTACATTGCCGGCTTTATCGGTACGATACTCGATTTTACCAGCTTTAATTTCGTTTACAGCACGAGTTACGTCCATGGTAACAGTGCCAACCTTCGGGTTAGGCATTAAACCTTTAGGACCGAGGATTTTACCAAGACGACCAACAAGACCCATCATATCGGGAGTAGCTACGCAGACATCAAAATCAGTCCAGCCGCCTTGAATTTTAGCTACATATTCTTCACCGCCAACGAAGTCTGCACCAGCAGCTTCTGCTTCTGCAATTTTGGGGCCTTTAGCAAATACAAGAACAGTCTTGGATTTACCAGTGCCGTGAGGCAGAACCAAAGCGCCACGTACTTGTTGGTCAGCATATTTCGGGTTTACACCCAGACGGAATGCAACTTCAACAGTGCTGTCGAATTTAGTAGTTGCGGTTTTCTTAACCAGCTCTACTGCTTCTTTCGGAGAGTAGAGTTTGTCAGCTTCGATAAGTTTCAAAGCGTCATTGTACTTTTTACCCATTAAAAAATTCCTCCTATGTGGTATTAACGGTTTTAGCCTCCCACTAATTTACGAAGACAGGATTAGTCTTCAATAACAATACCCATGCTGCGAGCAGTACCTTCTACCATTCTCATAGCAGCTTCAACGTTAGCAGCGTTCAGGTCAGCCATTTTGCTTTCTGCGATTTCGCGAACTTTGTCACGACCCAGTTTAGCAACTTTCTTTTTGTTGGGTTCACCAGATGCTTTTTCCAGACCAGCAGCTTTTTTCAGAAGAACTGCAGCCGGCGGAGTTTTGCAGATAAAGGTAAAGGAACGATCTTCAAAAACAGTGATTTCAACAGGAATGATGAGACCAGCTTGTTTTGCAGTACGTTCGTTAAACTCTTTAACGAAAGCCATGATGTTAACACCAGCTTGACCAAGTGCAGGACCTACAGGAGGAGCCGGAGTTGCTTTACCAGCTGGTACCTGTAATTTTACCATCTTAACGACTTTTTTCGGCATTTAATTACACCTCCTTACTTATTCAGCTTCTTCTACTTGTGTAAAATCAATTTCAACAGGAGTTTCGCGTCCAAACATATCAACAAGAACTTTCAGCTTACCGCGTTCTTCATTGATTTCTGCCACTTTACCAACACAGTCGGCAAACGGACCAGTTTTAAGACGAACCAGCTGCTGTAACTGAAAATCAATTTTAGGCCGACCCTCGTCAACGCCCATAGAGCGCATAATCTGACGAACTTCTTCATCAGTCAAAGGAATCGGTTTTGTACCTGAACCGACAAAGCCGGTTACACCAGGAGTATTACGGACAGCATACCAGCTGCGGTCATTAACGATCATTTCCACCAGAACATAACCCGGGAAAACTTTACGCTGAACACTGCGCTTTTTGCCATCCTTGACTTCAACCTCATTCTCCATAGGTATAACTATACGGAAAATTTCATTTTCCATTCCCAAGGAATGAACTTTGCGTTCCAGGTTCGCGCTTACTTTATTCTCATATCCGGAATAAGTATGAATTACATACCAACGTTTTTCTTCCATCATATATTGGAAAGCAACGCTTCCCCAATCCTCCTTACATTATCTTATTGCCCGTTATTGAAGGAATAAACGGAACAGCACGCTGAAGAATGTGTCAATCACCCATATCAGCGCCGCACATAATACTACTGCAATCAGAACTACGATAGTATTAGCAATAAGCTCTTGTTTGGTAGGCCAGGTTACCTTTTTCAATTCTACTTTTGTTTCACTCAGAAAACGAGTAACACTGAAGCTGCTCTTTTCTGTCTCAGTAGTTTCCGGAACGGCCATCTTTTCACATCCTTGCTATAAATACCTAGTTACTCACACTGCAGCCAAATTATTTGGTTTCTTTATGTAAAGTGTGTTTTTTGCAGAATTTGCAGTATTTATTGATTTCGATACGATCAGGATCGTTCTTTTTGTTTTTGTTGGTTTGGTAATTTCTTTGTTTGCATTCAGTGCATGCCAAAGTAATCAAAGTACGCATCTAGTTACACCTCGCTTACGTTAATAAAATAAAACCAATCTCAAATTGTCGCTAATATAGAGTACCATAGTTAACACTTAATGTCAACAATAAAAATATCTATATTTTAAAACTTAAGACCGGCCGAAACGACCGGTCTTGAAAGGCTTTAAGATTAAACTTCTTCTACTTCGGAAACAACGCCAGCGCCAACGGTACGACCGCCTTCACGGATTGCAAAACGCAGACCTTTTTCGATAGCGATCGGGGTGATCA
>UQLS01000025.1 GCA_900541915.1 uncultured Phascolarctobacterium sp.
ACCTCCTTCGGTGGTACTGTTTCTTACTATTATTATACGCTATTTCTCGTCAAAAATCAACCATTTGTTGTGACAGAGCCTAATTTTAAACCAATAACAGAAAATACAATCATACTCAGAAACAGTAATCTGCGCCAGTCTGCTCGTTCCCCATAACGCAATATTCCAAGCAGAATACCGCCAACAGCACCAATCCCTGTCCAGGCCGCATAAGTAATACTCATAGGCAACGTATACATCGCCAGATGCAGCAGCAGTAAGCTGGTCAAAAAAACAGTAATCAGCACCAGGATAATATATAAACGATGCGTTCTTTTCCATAAATTAAGATAATTTACGCCTATTACCTCTAATGCTCCTGCACATAATACATACAGCCAATCCATCTATTCCTGCTCCTTATCCGTACATAATTTTAAGCCAATAATCCCTATCATCAGCATCCCTATTAAAAGCAGCCTGATATTATCCAGCACAGTCTGAAAATAACAAACTTCTACCAACACAGTGCCCAATGCCCCAAGCCCGGTAAACACACAATAGGCAGTACCTACCGGCAATACCTCACTGGCAGTGATAAAGCAATAGCTGCATAATGCCCAAGCAGCAATAGTAATCATCCATTCCACAGGGCCAGCAGCATATTTCAAGCCGGTAATCCACATAATTTCCAGCACAGCCGCCAATAATATTTTTAACCATCCCTTATGCAAAATCATACCTCATTTCTTTAGCAGAAAATAAAAAGACTCAAGATAAAAATCTTGAGTCATAATTTCGTTGGTGCGGTCGGTGGGATTTGAACCCACACGAGGTCTCCCTCACTACCCCCTCAAAGTAGCGTGTCTGCCGTTCCACCACGACCGCATTAAGAGATAAAAAAAAATGGTGCGGTAGAGAGGATTTGAACCTCCACGGGGTTGCCCCCACTAGCTCCTGAGGCTAGCGCGTCTGCCGTTCCGCCACTACCGCATTTTTCTTTTTTATTCAGTTGTCATCAGCAACAATGTTATAATACCACACAGATATAATAGTGTCAACACTTTTTTGAAAAATTTTTTATATTTTTTTATAAACGGTCTTTATACAATAAATAATACCGGTCACGGTCATGCAAAACCTTTATCACATATTCCTTGGTATCTGGATACGGTATAGCGTCAAGGTCATTAAAATTATAGTCCCAGCCGTTTTCTTCCATCCAGGCCTTGGTTTGTCCGCGTCCAGCATTATAGGCAATCATAATCAAAGCAAGATTCCTCTGAAACTCATGCTCAAGCTCTCCAACATACCAGCAGCCCATACGGATATTTTTCTTAGTCTGATAAAGATCATTATCCTGATAATTCTCAAGACCCATCTGCTCAGCAATCCAACGCCCTGTTTCCGGCATAATCTGCATCAGGCCAACTGCCCCCACAGCTGAAACAGCCTTTGGATCAAAACCGCTTTCATTTTTAATGATTGCGGCAATCAAAAATGGGTCTATATTATTTCTTTGGCTGTATTCCAAAATATCCTGCTGATACGGCCACATATAAACAAAACGCATCTGCACCGCATCACTGTTCCACAGCCGCCAGCCCCCATAACCAAAAACCAGCAGCAGAAAACAAATTAAAACATGAAAATATTTTCTTACTTTACTGTTCCCTTTATTTCTGCTGCTTTTTCTTTTCCTACCTGCCAAAATCTTCTCCTAAAATTTTCTTTACCTCTTTGCGTACTGCAGACAATGTATTTTCTAACTCTCCGCTGTTATCAAAAACTACTCCTGCATAAGCTTTCTTTTCTTCTAATGACATTTGCGCCGCAATACGCCTTTTTACATCAGCTTCCGGCATACCGCTGCGCAGCATGGCACGTTTAATCTGTTCTTCAATACTTACAGCTACCAGCCATACTACATCAACCTTTTCATGCCAGCCACATTCTATAAGCAGCGGCACATCCAGTACTGCTGCCTGACAGCCCTTACTGCGGCATTCCTGTAAAAAACAGTCTACCTCAGACAACACAATTTTATGAATAATTGCCTCCAGCTTTTTTAAAGCTTCTTTGTCACGGAAAACCAGCGCGGCAACTTTTTCTCGGTTCAATTCACCTGTCGGTGTTAGATATTCGCTGCCAAAAGTCTGCTGTACCAGTTTCAATCCTTCACTGCCAGCAGCTACAGCCTGCCTGCTTGCCTCGTCAGCATCAAATACAGGCATTCCCAATCTGCGCAGCTCTGCCGCAACAGTACTTTTACCGGAGGCTATACCGCCTGTCAAACCTATAACTATCATACAAAACTCCTATTTCTGACAAAATTCACAGTAAGTAGTACCTCTGCCGCCTACTTTTGCTGTTGCCAGAGGTCTGCCGCAGTTTTTACACGGCTTGCCGCCGCGTCCATATACCAGCAGATATTTCTGATTTTCACCGCTTTTACCTTCTCCGTCCTTGTAATCACGGAAAGTGGTACCACGATTTTTAATTCCCTGAGCTATTACAGTGTTTACAGCCTGACACAGCTTGTTAATTTCTTCGGCAGACAACGAACCAGCCGTGCGCATTGGATTAATACCTGCCAAGGCTAAACATTCATCTGCATAAATATTGCCCAAGCCGGCAATTACTGTCTGATCGAGAATAAAGCTTTTGATTGCTCTGCGGCTGCCTGCCGCTAAAGGTTGTAGATAAGCTGGTGTGAAACCGCTGCTTAACGGCTCAGGCCCAAGCGTTTCATATCCTTCGATATAGTAATCTCCATTTGTTACCAAATACAGCGTTCCAAAAGTACGAATATCAGTAAACCACATAGTAGTATTATCTGTCAGCGTAAATTTTATCTTAGCATAAGCCGGTTCCTGCTGGTCGCTGCTTTGAGCCATCAAGGCACCGGTCATACGCAGATGTACGATGAGCTTACTGCCAATATCAGTATGCAGCACAAGATATTTACCTTTTCTTCCTACTTCCGTAATCGTCCTGCCTGTAAGTTTAGCAGCAAACTCATCTGCTGACGGATATTTTATCAAGCGCGGCAGTCTTACTTCAACTGCCGTAATTTTCTTACCTGTAATATGCGGAGCTAAAGTCTTACGTACTTGTTCCACTTCCGGCATTTCCGGCATTTTTCTCACTCCGTTTCTTATTTAGTCTGCGCCCAGTTTCTGCCAAATTTGACATCAGCGGCCAGCGGAATATCCAGCTGCACTGCACTTTCCATTGCCTGACGTACCAGCTGTGCTGCAATTTCTTTTTCAGCTTCCGGCACTTCCAGTACCAGTTCGTCATGTACCTGCAGCAAAATGCGGGTTTTTAATCCCTGTTTTTTCAGTTCTGCAGCTACCTTAATCATCGCCAATTTCATAATATCGGCAGCAGTACCCTGAATAGGCATATTGATAGCCGTGCGTTCCGCAAAACTGCGCAGATTAAAATTACTATTTCTTATATCAGGCAGATAACGGCGGCGTCCCATTAAGGTAGAAACATAACCTTGAGTACGCGCAGTCTGCACGATATTATCCATATATTCTTTAACACCGGTATAACGGGCAAAATAACTGCTGATATATCCTGCTGCTTCTTTACGGGTTATTCCCAGCTGTTTTGCCAAACCAAAATCGCTGATACCGTATACTATGCCAAAGTTTACTGCTTTTGCTCTGGTACGCATCTGCCCAGTAACATCTTCTAACGGCAAGCCAAATACCTCGGCAGCCGTACGGGCATGTACATCCTGTCCATGACGGAAAGATTCCAGCAGCAGGTTATCCTGCGCAATACAAGCCAGTATTCTCAGCTCTACCTGTGAGTAATCGCAGCTCATAAGATAGTCGTAGCCTTCACCAGGCACAAAAATTTCTCTTATCTGTCTGCCTTCCTCAGTCCTGGTAGGAATGTTCTGCAAATTAGGATCAGTACTGGACAATCTGCCTGTAACAGTTACAGTCTGCTGAAAATGAGTATGAATACGTCCCGTTGCCGGATTTACTAACGGTCTTAAGCCATCAAGATAGGTAGACTGCAGCTTGGCAAGCTTTCTATGTTCCAGAATAGTAGTTATAATAGGATGCTTGCCTTCCAGCTCTTCCAATACTTTAACATCAGTAGAATAGCCTGTCTTGGTTTTCTTAATTACCGGCAGCTGTAATTTTTCAAATAACACAACACCCAGCTGTTTGGGAGATTTTAAATTAAAATCCTCTCCAGCCTCTTCTTTAGCCTGTTTTTCCAGCTTAGAAATTCTAAAGGTCATGTCCTCGGACAGCTGCTCCAGCATCTCCATGTCCGGCTTGATTCCATTGTATTCCATCTCTGCCAGAACAGGCGCCAACGGCAGCTCCAGAGAAGTATAAAGTTCCAGCTGCTGATGCTCTTTCAGCTTATCTTCCAAAAGCTCAGACAACATAGAAACAGCTTCACTGGGATGCTCATATTTCTGACCTAAATATCTCACTGCCAGTTCATCTATTTCATAAGAATTATGTCCAGGCTCGTCAAGATAAGCAGCCAAAGCTACATCGCCAACAATACCCTGCGGCACTATACCCTGACAGCGGCAAATTTTATATACTTCCTTGCTGCCACAGGTCACTTTTTCCTGCTTCTCGTCCTGCAGCCAGTTATAAAACTGCTGCCAGCAGTCACTTTGTCCTTCTATGACATAAACCTTGCCGTCATAAAAGATTTCTGTACTGATAAAGTAAGCTTCCGGCAAGCTTCCGCTGCCAGCAGCAAAAAAGCTTACTTTTTTCCCCTGCAGCTGCTTGAAAAAACTCTCTGCATCCTGCTGCTGCAATACACAGCATTCAGCCTGCCCGCCTACAACTTCACCAAAAATGGTAAAATCACTTTCTTCACCATTTAAAACTGCTGCAAAGCGTTCATACATATTTCTAAATTCCAGGTCCTGCATAATGCCGCGGGCTTCTTCGTGCATCCCGCCTAAAGCATATTCTGCCAGCTCCAGGCTGACGGGTACATCAGTAAAGATGGTTGCCAGCTTTTTAGACAGTAAAGCCTGCTCCTTATTATCACTAAGCTTGGTTTTCAGTGATTTGCCGCTGATATTTTCTATATTAGCCAATACTTCTTCAACACTGCCATATTCTTTGATCAGCTTCAAAGCAGTCTTAGGCCCAACTCCTGGAACACCGGGAATATTATCAGATGTATCTCCCATCAGGCCTTTTAATTCAATCAGCTGCAGCGGCTGCAGGCCTTCATAATCCTCGGCAAAAGCCTTTTCATCATAAATCTTGATATCGCTGATGCCTCGTTTGGTATAAAATACTTTGGTACGTTTATCCAAAAGCTGCAGCTCATCCTTATCGCCCGTAACAATAATAACCTCTACATCTTCAGGCGCATGTACGGCAAAAGTACCGATGATATCATCAGCTTCGTAGTTATCCATCTCCAAAACGCGGATATTCATTGCTTCCAGTACTTTAGCAGCTAACGGAAACTGCTCAGATAACTCGCTGGGAGTAGGCTTGCGCTGTCCTTTATAATCCGCAAACATTTCTGTGCGGAAAGTTTTACGTGATTTATCAAAAGCAACGGCCATATATTTAGGCTGTACATCTTCCAAAAGCCTTAAAAGCATATTACACAAACCATAAACTGCACCAGTATGTACGCCCTGCTTATTCATTAAGGGAGGCAAAGCAAAAAAAGCTCTGTGAATCAGGCTGCTGCCATCTATAATCAAAAATTTATCTGCCATATTATCTCCTTATAGTCATAAATCTGAAAATGATATTATTTTTTTATTATATCATATAAATACTGTTTCATTTGCAGACTATAACTAAAATTTACCAATAAAAAAGAATGTACGGACTATGCCGTACATTCTGAAAGGTCTTATTTCTGTTCTTCTGCAGCGCCTTCTTTAGGAGGTAAAGCCAGAGCGAATTTAGCCAGCAAAGGTTTTTCATTTTCTACTTTAAACATGAAGACAAACTGTGCTTCCGGCACCAGTGCGAATCTGCTTTGATATCTCAATACATCTACATCTTTGCCTTTTTCTACCAGAAAAAGCTGTTTCTCATTTAATTTACCGAAGTTCTTATCCAATTGTTCTCTGAAATTATTGAAAGTTTCTTCATTGAATTCTTTCTTCATGTCTTCTGTCATCATGGAAGTAATGGCAGAATATTTTGTTGCGGACAAAAATTTATTGATCATATTTTCTTCGGTATCCAATACCTTGCCGTTGCTGGCACTGCATACAGCACTGAAAGCAAGCATAAATACCATGGTAAGCATAAGCAAAATTTTCTTCATAATAAATCCTCCCTAAGTTCAATTAAAGATTTTTCACCATTATAAGCTTTTTGCCGCAATTAAGCAATATCAGCTCTTGTCTTCTTACATAAATATCACAATTGTAGCTAAAATGTAAGCATCTGTTCAAATAATAGCTGAATATGATATAATATTAAAAACTGCAAGAGCAGTTTTACGCCGCAGAAGCGGCCGCTATAAACAAAAACTTTTTTGAAAAATGCCAGGCTATGAAGGCCAGTTATCTCTGCATGAGATACCGGTTTTTCATGGCTTTTTTATGTTTGGAGGATAAATGAAAAAATATCTGCTGCGGCAAATCTTTGCCGTACTGCCTATTTTATTGGGCGTTACCCTGCTTACCTTTTGCCTGCTGCACTTTTCTGCTGAAGATGCCGCAGATATGCTCTACCGTCAGCACGGAGCTGTTTCTGAAGCAGTAAAAGCGCAGACCAGAGCTGAACTCGGCCTTGACCGCCCTCTTTATGAGCAATATTTTACCTGGCTCTTAAACTTACTAAGCGGCAATGCCGGCACCTCCTATATTTCCGGAGGTTCCGTAAGCAGCCTTTTTTTAGATCGTCTGCCTACTACTTTGCTGCTGGCAGCAGCTTCTCTCCTTACAGCGCTTTGCATATCTTTACCTGCCGGCTTTTACTGCGCTTTGAAGCATAATAAAAAAGCAGACTATCTGCTGCAGCTACTGTCCTTTGCTGGCAGCTCCGTTCCAGGATTTTTACTGGCATTGCTGCTTATCTACTTTTTTTCTGTACGCTTACAGACAGCAGCTGTTCTAAATTCTTCTGACAGCATTACGGCTTTTATTTTACCAACCATTACCTTAGCCGTACCTGTAGCAGCCAAATATACCCGTTACATACGCGGCGAAGTACTCAGAGAAATGCAGCAGCCCTATGTTTATGGAGCATTACTGCGCGGCATGCCTAAAAATATAATTCTAAAACGTTACATACTGCATTCCATAGGACTTAATATGATAACAGTAATTGCTATGTCAGCAGGCTCACTGCTTGGCGGCACAGCCATTTTAGAAAGTATCTTTATGTTAGATGGTATCGGCAGACTGACCATCGAATCTATAACTATGAAAGATTATCCTGTACTGCAGGCCTGCATCATCTGGAGTACATTGATTTTTATCCTGCTTAATCTTGCCGCAGAGCTGCTTTGCAGTCTGCTTGATCCGCGAAACAGAATTTCTGCACAGGAGCACTTATGATTTTTAAGAAAAAATCCTTCTACTTAGCCTTAGCACCAGTATTTTTCTTACTGCTTTTCAGTCTTATCGGCAGCTTTTTTACACCGCATGACCCTTTTGAGCAGCAGCTGCAGCAAGCTTTACTGCCGCCAAGCAGCGAATATATCTGCGGTACCGACCGCTACGGCCGCTGCGTTTTCTCACGTATTTTGGCCGGAGCGCCGCTTTCTGTATTTACAGCACTGTTCCTTACCGCTGCAGCTGCTTTAATAGGTACTGCTGCAGGTATGTGCAGCGGCTATTATCACGGCAGCTGCATAGATAAATTGCTGCTGCACCTTACCAATATCGTCTTAGCCTTTCCAGGAATTATACTGGCACTGGCAATCACCGGCATAGCAGGCGGCGGTATGCTAACTGCTGCTTTTGCCTTGCTTTGTTCTTCCTGGGCACCTTATGCAAGGCTAGTCAGACGACAAATCATTACCGTAAGCAATGCTCCCTATATTGAGGCAGCTAGATTATCCGGCTGTACAGATACAGAAATTCTGTACCGTTATCTGCTGCCCATTGCAGCGAAACCCGTGCTTATTATGGCCGCTGCCAATATCGGCACTATGCTGCTGATGCTTTCCGGACTGTCTTTTCTAGGTCTTGGTGCTCAGCCACCGGCAGCTGAGTGGGGAGCAATGATCAGCAGCAGTCGCAGTCTGCTCCAGGTAGCGCCATGGACAATATTTGCTCCAGGCGGCGCTCTGTTTATTGCTGTATGCTGCTTTAATTTTTCCGGCAATGCCCTGCATGACTTGCTTGAACCTGAACATAATAACTTTCTCAAGGAGTATAAAGATGAATAAACTGCTTCCCTTACTGCTTATCGCGCTTATGTTAATCAGCGGCTGCGGCGGTAAACCAACAGAAGATAAAAATGTTTTCCGCTACGGCACCACCGCCTATGGCACTTCTATGGACAACGCCGGCATTGACCCGCACAAAAACTATCAGGGTTGGTCAACTATTCGCTACGGTATAGGGGAAACTCTCTTCCGTCTTGACGAGCACTCCCAGCCCCAGCCATGGCTGGCATTAAAATATGAATATTCAGATGATAAAACCTGTAAAATAACTCTGCGTGATGACGTTACTTTCAGCAGTGGACGTAAAATGACTGCACAAGCTGCTAAAGAATGCCTTGAACAGCTTATTGCTTCACACAACAGAGCCGCAGCAGATTTAAAAATAGCAAGTATATCAGCCGACGGCCAAGAACTTACTATTAAGACAACAGAAGCACTGCCAGCACTTATTAATTATCTTTGTGACCCTTATGCCTGCATCATGGATATGCAGAGCAAAAGCAAGGATAATAACCTGCTTGCCGGCACTGGCCCTTTTATTGCTCAGCGTGTTACGGCTCAGGAAATATCTTTGCAGCGTAATCCTCATTATTGGGGCGGACCAGTACAAACCGAAGCTGTACTTATAAAAGGTATCCCTGACGGCGATACTCTTGCTATGGCTCTGCAAAGCGGCGAACTTGATGCAGCACAAGGTTTACCATATGCCAGCTTACGCCTGTTTCGCGACAATCCTGCTTTTAAAATCAGCAGTACGGAAACCTCCCGCGTTTTTCAGGCAGCTTTAAACTTTGCTTCTCCCGTATTTCAGGATGCACATGTTCGTAAAGCCGTGTCGCTGGCTATAGATAAACAGGCTTTTACCAAAACCTTACTGGAAGGCAACGGAACACCTGCTGATGGACCTTTTCCATCCAGTCTTCCTTATGGCTCTTCCTGGCAGACTTCCTCTTATGATATTGCTGAAGCGCGTAAGCTGCTGGCTGAAGCAGGCTGGCAGGATACCGACGGTGACGGTTACGTTGATAAAGACGGCAAGCCGCTTACTCTGCGCTGGCTTACTTATCCGGCACGTCAGGAACTGCCGCTTTTGGCAGAGGCCGCTCATGATTATCTGAAAAATATTGGCATTAAAACTGAAGTCAATATAACAGACAACTGCGCTGCCTTTCTGCAAAACGGGCAATGGGATATTTACGCCAAAGCTTTTGTATGCGCCCCCACCGGCGACCCGGAATATTATTTTACTACCCATATCCCTTCTGCTTCCGCATATAATGCAGGCCATTATTATAATCCTAAAGCAGAAGAACTTTTACAGCGTCTGCGCAGCACTGTTAATTCTCAGCAGCGTGCAGAACTTGCACAACAATTAACAAAAATTATCCAGGAAGATAATGCATATCTTTATTATGCTCATTTAAAAATGTCTTTAGTTATGAAAAATAATATACGCGGCTTTAACGCTCACCCTTCTGACTATTATGAAATTACAGCCGCTTTATCCAAGGAATGATTATGTCTGCTTTTAAATTAAATATCACAAATTTATCTGTCGCTTATGATAAGCGTCAGATATTGCATAATATCAGCTTCAATATCTCTTCCGGACAGATAATAGGTATATTAGGCAATAGCGGCAGCGGCAAAACAACATTGCTTAATACTCTTACCTGTACACTGCCTTCCTCAGCGACAGTTAACGGCAGTCTTTACTGGAATGGATTTCAGCTTCTGCATGATCCTCAGCATGAAAAGATGCGCGGCAAAAAAATTACCATGCTTCCTCAGCAAACTAACACCTCACTATTTCCCCTGATTAAAATAAAAGATCAGCTTTATCTTACCTTGCAGGCAAAAAGCTCTAACGCTAAAAAGCAGGCAGAACAACAAGCACTTGAAATACTTACTCTCCTGCATTTTGATAATCCTCAGGCTGTTTTAGACAGTTATCCTTTCCAGCTTTCCGGCGGTATGCAGCAGCGTGTTTGTCTCGCTCTGTGTCTTTTACTAGAGCCTGCATTACTGCTGGCTGACGAACCAACCTCCGGTTTAGATGTTATTGCCCAAAACGAGTTACTGCAATTATTGCATAACTATTGCAAAAGCAGAAATACGGCTATGCTTATAACATCTCATAATCCAGGCTTTCTCTGCCGGATAGCCGACAGCATTATCGTAATTCAGAACGGCCATATTATTGAAACAGGCGAGTCTGAACAAATATTTCAGCATCCGCGTACAGACTATACCAGGCAGCTTTTAGCAGCTTCACCGCACAATTGCTTTTAAGGAGATATCATGCTGCAAGTACATCAATTAACTAAATATTATCATAATGCAGATATTTCTTTTGCTGCTGTCAAAGATGTCAGCTTTACTATCACAGCAGGCGAAATTGTGGGACTCTTAGGACGCAGCGGCAGCGGCAAAAGTACTCTGGCACGTTTAATAACAGGCCTTACGGAATATGACAGCGGCTGCATATTACTGGATAATAAAAATATTAATTTTGCTGATAAACAATGTAGGACAAATTATTACCGGCAGGTACAATATATATTTCAAAATCCTGCCTCCTCCTTTCATCCTTTCTATACTATTGGTCAGTCAATTATGGAGCCAATGCTGCATAGCGGCTACACCAATAGCCAGGCTAAAAAGAAACTTTATGTGCTTTTGGCGCAAACTGGCCTGCCTGTTGAATACGCTGACAGATATATTTATCAGCTGAGCGGCGGAGAAGCGCAGCGTGCTGCTATTGCCCGGGCAATCAGTATTCAACCGCGTCTTTTAATCTGCGACGAAATAACCAGTGCTCTCGATACCTTAACACAGCAAAAAATCATCCATCTGCTGCTTACTCTTCAAAAAGAGTATAAAACTGCCTTGCTTTTTATCACTCACGATATTTCATTGGCAACTGATTTCTGCCAGCGGCTGCTGATTATGGATAAAGGCAGTATTGTTGAAGCAGGTGCTGCACAGACTATTATTAAAACACCACAGCACCCAGCTACCCAACAGCTGCTTAGAGCAGCACATAATCTCAATATTTAACCGAAACGGAGCTATATTCATGACCCTTATTTCACCACAAACAGTTACTGCAAATACCCACTCCAAAGAATATATCGTTAATTACTGGCATAAACGTGCTGCAAATTTTTCCCAGCTGCGACACAAAGAGCTGCACAGCGCCAAAGCAGAGCTTTGGCAGCAGGAAATCTGCCGTCACCTGCCAGAGGAAAAATCTTTGCGTATTTTAGACATAGGCTGCGGCGCAGGCTTTTTTACTATTTTGCTCAGTAAATTGCAGCATAAAGTTACCGGTATAGATTTAACTCCGGAGATGATTGAAGCAGCTAAAATTTTATCTGCACAGGAAAATACTGCTGCTGAATTTCTCGTTATGGATGCAGAAAGCACAGACTTTCCCTCCGCATCTTTTGATGTCATTATCGCCCGTAATCTTATGTGGAATCTGCCTCACCCTGCTAAAGCCTATCAGGAATGGCTGCGTCTGCTGAAAAAAGACGGCCTGCTGCTTAATTATGATGCTGAATACGCTAAAAATCATCACAGTACTGCATCAGCCGGTGCTCATGCAGATATAGCTCCGGAACTTTTGGAAGAATGCCATAATATCTATCATATGCTGCCTATAAGCTGTTATGACCGCCCCTTATGGGATAAACAACTGCTGCAATCACTTGGCTGCGAGAATATCGAACTGGATTTTTCCGTTAATAGTACTATCTACAGTAACAATGATGAATTTTCTACTGCAGTACCTATGTTCTGCGTAAAAGCAACTAAAAGCTGATTAACTTGACCAGTACCTTGGCTCTACTTATAATAAAAGTATCAGTGAGGTGAAATTTATGCTTATCCTAGTTTTAGACGGACAAGGCGGCGGTATCGGCAGAACTCTGGTAGAAGCCCTTGTCAAAACCTATCCTCAGCACGAAATTGCAGCGGTCGGAACTAATTCAGCGGCCACAGCAAATATGCTCAAGGGCAGTCCATCCTTTGCTGCTACCGGTGAAAACGCCGCAATTTTTAATAGCTCCCGCGCAGATATAATTATCGGCCCTACCGGTATCGTGATGGCTAACGCCATGCATGGCGAAATCAGTCCGCAGATAGCAGCAGCTGTTACCTCCAGCCGTGCTGAAATTATCCTGATTCCGATGAATCACTGTCGTGCTCACATTGCCGGTGTCGAAGATAAAAAGGTTTCTGAATATCTGAAAGAAGCTTTGCAGATGCTTAACGAACTGCTTCAGAAGAAATAATAAATCCGTATTTTACCCAATATATTACAGGTAAAATACGGATTTATTTTTTGTATTTAACTTTTACAGACCGTTAACGATTCTTTCCATGGCTTCAATAGTATTTTCACGGCTGCCAAAAGCGGTCAGACGGAAATAGCCTTCACCCATCTTACCAAAGCCTGCGCCAGGAGTACCTACTACTGCAAGTTTTTCCAGCAGGAAATCAAAGAATTCCCAGGAACTCATGCCATTGGGGCACTGCAGCCAAATGTACGGAGAATGAACGCCGCCGTAGAATTTAATGCCTTTCTTGGTAAAGCCTTCCATCATAATACGGGCATTTTCCTGATAGTAAGCAATGTTTTCACGGCATTGTTTCTGACCTTCTTCACTGAATACAGCTTCTGCACCACGCTGAATGATGTAGGGAACTCCATTAAACTTAGTAGTCTGACGACGCAGCCACATTTTGTTCAGTTCCATATCAGTGCCATCAGCAGTTTTACGTACCAATGCATGAGGAACTACGGTGTAGCCGCAGCGAGTACCGGTAAAGCCAGCAGTTTTAGACAAAGAGCACAGCTCAATAGCACATTTTTTAGCACCTTCAACAACAAAAATGCTGCGCGGAATTGCCGGGTCAGTTACAAATGCTTCATAAGCAGCATCATACAGAATTACCGCATCATTTTTCAGCGCATAAGCAACCCATTCTTCCAGCTGTTCTTTAGTATAAGCAGCACCAGTCGGATTATTAGGAGAGCACAGATAGATTACATCAGCTTTAACATTTTCATCCGGCATCGGCAGGAAATTATTTTCCGGTTTGCCTTCCATATAGATAATATTGCGGCCGCACATTACGTTAGTATCCAAATATACAGGATATACCGGATCAGGAATCAGAATAGTATTTGCATTGCTGAAAATATCAGTAATATTGCCGCAGTCGCTTTTTGCACCGTCACTGATGAAGATTTCATCACTTGCCAGTTCTACGCCAAAAGAAGCATAGTATTTAACCAAAGCATTATGCAGGAAATCATAACCTTGTTCCGGGCCATAGCCGCGGAAGGTTTCCTTGCTGCCCATTTCGCGAACGGCTTTTTCCATTGCCTCTACTACGCAGGGCGCCAGCGGCAAAGTTACATCACCAATACCAAGACGAATGATTTTCTTATCCGGATGTGCCTCTGCATAAGCGCTAACTTTATGCGCAATATCCGCAAATAAATAACTTTCTTTCAAATTACAATAGTTTTCGTTTACAAAAGCCATGTATTAACCCCCATAAAATAAAATATAAAAAATTTATTTATTGATTACCTCATCGGGTACTTCAATAACACCTTCAAAAGCAGTAGCCGCCGGTCCCTGCAGGATTACATGATCATCCTTGCCGTAAGTAACCTTTAAAGTGCCGCCTTTAGCAATTACAGTGATTTCTTCACCTTTTTTGCCTGCATTGCCTAACAGCACACAAGCTACACCTACAGCACTGGCACCAGTACCGCAAGCCCATGTTTCACCGCTACCGCGTTCCCAAACACGGAATTTAACTGTATTTTTATCAATAACCTGAACAAATTCAGTATTTACACCTTCCGGGAACAGTTTATGATGTTCAAACTGAGGTCCAAGTTTTTCCAAATCCAGGCTGTCTACATCTTCTACAAAAGTTACAAAATGCGGATTACCCATAGAAATAGCTGTGCCGTTATACACAACTTTTTCTTCACCATAGTTATCGCTAAGTACAAGACCCTGATCAACAAACATAAAATGGTCACTAATCATGGGAATATCAGTGCACTTAAAAATAGGCTTACCCATATCTACTTTAGCTTCAACAACTTTACCATTTTCTACAATCATATCAATGGTTTTTATACCAGCTAAAGTCTCTAAAGTAATAGTAGTTTTATCGGTAAGTCCTTTATCATAAACAAATTTAGCAACACAGCGAACGCCATTGCCGCACATTTTGCCTTCAGAAGCATCTGCATTAAACATACGCATTTTAAAATCAGCAACATCAGAACGGCAAATCATAATTAAACCGTCGCTGCCGATACCAAAGCGTCTATGGCTTACATATTCGGAAATTGCACCAGGGTTTGGTAACTCCTCTTTAGTGCAGTCAACATAAACATAATCATTACCGGCACCATGCATTTTAGTAAACTCTATTTTCATAGTCCCGCCTCCTTTATAGTCATAGATTTATTATAACAAAAATACTCCTGTTTGACATCAATAAATATACTTATCCTAAGTATATTATACTCTGCTGCCTTACATTTAAGATTATATTATTGCAACTCTTCACAGCCGCCGGCAGTATAGACAATAGCATGCATATTCTTAATGCAGAATACAGCAAATACTTCATTGTCAGCAGATTTAAAAATATCTGCTAATACAGGGCATGCTTCCAGCATTTTTTCTTTAATTTCCATCTCAGCAACTTCTTCAGCAATGCCGGTAATACGCAGCCAATCCAATGTACCAGCCTTAGTTGCTGCTAATTGAACATTTTTTTCTTCTTTAAATTGCTTATATACCTCTTTAAAATTAGCAGTTGCGATATACAGCTCATTGTTATATTCCATAACAGCACCAAAAGGACGTACAGCCGGCATTCCGTCTTTAACAGTAGCTACATAAAACACACCGTATTCTTTTAAAAGCTCAAAAACCTTACTCATCTTGCACACCTCACATTAATTTAGCCATAAAAATCTTCTTTACAAGCTTATACTTAAATTCTATACCTTTTCCCAACAAAATCAATAAATTGTCTTATCTTTTTTTACAGCAAATTTTTTAAAGGTAATCTGTGCTGCATTATGCTCACAGGAATGTAAAGCAAGTACTTTTTCATCACTGCAATTGCCTTTAATAAAATCGTATATAAAATCATCTCTAAAACCAATGGCTGCAGCATCTTCTGCTGTATTACCATAATAAACGGTTTTAATATTTGCCCAAATAATCGCAGATAAGCACATTGGACAAGGATAGCAGGAAGTATACAGCTCACAACCGCTTAAATCAAAAGTATCCAATACTTTGCAGGCAGCTCTGATTGCCTGAATCTCCGCATGACAGGTAGGATCATTATTTTTTAATACTTCATTATGTCCCTTAGCAATAACTACACCGTCCTTGACAATTACTGCCCCAAAAGGACCACCGTCATTCGTTATAAGATTACTTTCAGCCTCCTGAATGGCAGCTTGCATAAATTCTTTTGCATTAATATTACACATTATATCACCTTTTATTTTAGAATAATATTATTTTAACATATGTTTATATAAAACAAAAAGAGAAAGCACTTACAAAGTAAGTGCTTTCTCTTCTTTCTAACCGGCAGCTTTCTATCCTCCCAGGCCGCTTCCAGCCAAGTACTTTCGACG
>UQLS01000026.1 GCA_900541915.1 uncultured Phascolarctobacterium sp.
TCAGATGGGGTTTAGTTCTTTCATATTTAGCTTTTGCCATTTGTGAATTGCCTCCTTAAAGTGTTTGTGAAAACTTAGGCTTGAGTGCCTTTGTTTTTAGCAATGATTGCTTCAGCAATGTTTCTGGGAACATCTTCATAATGGTCAACTTCCATAGAGTAGTTGCCACGGCCCTGAGTTTTGCTGCGCAGGTCGGTTGCATAACCGAACATTTCAGCCAACGGAACGAAAGCGTTGATAACTTGTGCGCCGTTACGAGCTTCCATACCTTCGATACGGCCACGACGGGAGTTGATATCGCCGATTACGTCGCCCATGTATTCTTCAGGAACGGTAACTTCAACTTTCATGTAAGGTTCGAGGATTACAGGATCAGCTTTTTGAGCACCAGCTCTGAAGCCCATGGAACCAGCAATCTTGAACGCCATTTCAGAGGAGTCGACTTCATGGTAAGAACCGTCGTATACGGTAACAGCGATGTCAACCATCGGATAACCAGCAACTACGCCGTTTTCCATAGCTTCTTTGACACCGGCTTCGATAGGAGCGATGTATTCTTTCGGAATAGCGCCGCCAACGACTTTATTTTCAAACAGGAAGCCTTCGCCAGGTTCACGCGGAGTGATTTCCAGCCAGCAATGACCGTATTGGCCTTTACCACCGGACTGACGAACGAATTTACCTTCGGATTTAACTGCTTTGCGGATGGTTTCACGGTAAGCAACCTGCGGGTTACCAACAGTGCAGCCTACTTTGAATTCGCGGAGCAGACGGTCAACAATGATGTCCAGGTGAAGCTCACCCATACCGGAAATAATGGTTTGGGAAGTTTCTGCATCAGTGTGTACGCGGAAGGTCGGATCTTCTTCAGCAAGTTTTTGTAAAGCAATGCCCATTTTTTCTTGGTCTGCTTTAGTTTTAGGTTCAACTGCAACGGAGATAACGGGATCCGGGAATACCATGGATTCGAGGATGATTTCGTTTTTCTCATCGCAGAGAGTATCACCAGTAGTGGTGTCTTTCAGACCTACAGCTGCTGCGATATCGCCGGAGTAAACCATTTCGATTTCTTCACGGTGGTTAGCATGCATTTGCAGGATACGGCCGATACGTTCTCTCTTACCTTTGGTGGAGTTATATACATAAGAACCAGCGGTCAGAGTACCGGAGTAAACACGGAAGAATGCGAGTTTACCAACAAACGGGTCGGTCATGATTTTGAATGCCAGTGCAGAGAACGGAGCTTCGTCGCTGGACGGACGTTCGTCTTCTTCACCAGTTTCAGGGTTAACGCCTTTGATAGGCGGAATGTCGGTCGGAGCAGGCATGAATGCAACTACTGCGTCCAGCAAAGGTTGTACGCCTTTGTTTTTGTAGGAAGAACCGCAGCATACAGGAGTCATCTTGCAAGCAATGGTTTGTTTGCGGATGCCAGCCATGATTTCTTCTTCGGTCAGTTCTTCACCTTCCAGATATTTCATCATGAGCTCGTCATCGCTTTCAGCAACAGCTTCAACCAGTTGTGCGCGATATTCTTCTGCTTTTTCTTTCATGTCAGCAGGAATTTCAACGAATTCTTCATCTTTGCCGAGCGCATCGCCGTAAACGATAGCTTTCATTTTAATCAGATCGATCATACCTTCAAAGGTATCTTCAAAGCCGATAGGCAGTTGAATAGGCACTGCATTAGCACCCAGACGATCTTTCATCATTTGCACTACGTTATAGAAGTTAGCGCCGGTGATGTCCATTTTATTTACATACGCCATACGCGGTACATGATATTTGTCAGCTTGACGCCATACGGTTTCAGACTGAGGTTCAACGCCGCCTTTAGCGCAGAATACTGCTACAGAGCCATCAAGTACACGCAGGGAACGTTCTACTTCTACAGTGAAGTCAACGTGGCCCGGAGTATCGATGATGTTGATGCGGTGGCCAGCCCATTGGCAGGTGGTTGCAGCGGAAGTAATGGTAATACCACGTTCTTGTTCCTGAACCATCCAGTCCATGGTAGCGCCGCCATCATGGGTTTCACCGATTTTATGTACTCTGCCGGTATAGAACAGAATACGTTCGGTGGTAGTGGTTTTACCAGCATCGATGTGAGCCATGATGCCGATGTTTCTAGTTTTCTCAAGCGGAAATTGTCTGCCCACTTCTTAAATCCTCCTCAATAATTCAACTGAGACAGGCCATTACCAGCGGTAATGAGCAAATGCTTTATTTGCTTCTGCCATTTTGTGGGTATCTTCACGTTTCTTAACAGCAGCGCCAGTAGCGTTTGCTGCGTCCATGATTTCACCAGCTACACGTTCGCACATGGTTCTTTCACCACGCAGGCGAGAGTAGTTTACCAGCCAGCGAATACCCAGGGTGGTTTTACGATCAGCACGTACTTCCACCGGAACCTGATAGTTAGCACCGCCAACACGGCGAGCACGTACTTCCAGGAGCGGCATTACATTTTGCATAGCGGCATCAAATACTTCCAAAGGATCTTTGCCGGTTTTTGCACGAACCAGGTCAAATGCATCATACACGATGCGTTCAGCAACGCCTTTTTTGCCATCGAGCATGATTTTGTTAATAAATCTAGTTAAAAGTTTAGAACCGTACACCGGATCCGGCAGTACGTCTCTTTTAGTTACAGGGCCTTTTCTCGGCATGTGTTTCCCTCCTCAAATTTTCATTCGTCGTTTACTCAATTATTTTTTAGCAGCTTTTGCACGTTTCGCGCCGTATTTGGAGCGAGACTGGTTGCGGTTAGCAACGCCTGCAGTATCAAGAGCACCGCGAATGATGTGGTAACGCACGCCCGGAAGGTCTTTTACCCTTCCGCCTCTGATAAGAACAACACTGTGTTCTTGAAGATTGTGACCGATACCCGGGATGTAAGCAGTAACTTCGATGCCGTTAGTCAAACGTACACGAGCTACTTTACGAAGTGCAGAGTTAGGTTTTTTCGGGGTGGTAGTGTAAACCCTGGTGCAAACGCCACGTTTTTGCGGGCATTCTTTCAATGCCGGAGCAGTGGATTTGGATTTCAAAACTGCTCTGCCTTTACGTACTAACTGATTAATTGTAGGCATATCGGCACCTCCTTTCCAAACAATTAGATTTTAATGATTATAAAAACTTAGCTTTCGCCAAGCCCTTATCAAATTTTAAGTACTGCAGCAGCCGCCGCTTTCACATGAATTCCGCAGGCTTTGCCAAGTTCATTCATGCTTTCAACCTCGATTACCTCGACGCCTTTCTCACGGCACAGCTCCAGGAGATTGTCGGTAACCCGTTCATCAGCATCTTTTGCTACATAAACTTTTGCAGCATTATTCTTTGCGACAGATTTTTCCGTCTGCTTGACGCCGACGGCACGTTTTTCTGCCTGAATCAAAGCTTCCAGACTCATTTGTTGCCTCCTTCGTCGGAGCATAGCTCACCCGTAGTACTGGTATATTGTAACATTCATAACACGCTATGTCAACACTTTTTTGCAATTTTTTTGGTGGCTTTTAGGCCCTTTTTATGCACTTCTTTTTTTACACCCATCCTAGTGTTTCATATAAACATTTTCTCTTGATTTTCCATCGCTGACACACACTTTTAATCTTTCTTTTACTCTAACTTTTTTATTATTGTAATTAAATTAAATCAATTTCTTACATAAAAAGAAAACCGGCATCCCTGATTGAGATACCGGTAAAATATTTTATGCTTTCTGCAGAACTGCAGATTCTTTTTTAGCGGGACTAAGCACCGCAGCAGCTGCATAAGCAGCAAGGCAGACACACCATTCCATGTAGATAACATTATTGAAGATACGCACCTGCGGGAAAAGCTGCCACAAAACAAGCATTACAAACCCTGCCAGCAATGTCCAGAAGCCTGCTGCTTTGGAAGTGTAGCGCGGGAAAAACAGTGCGATAATAACAATTACACTGAATGCAGCAGTCAAAGACAAGCCTATCATAATAGTACCCAGGATACTGGATACGCTCATCGCCAATCCCAGGGTAAGGATGCCGCTGATCATTACGCAGAGACGAGTCATTAAAAGCTGACGTTTTTCACTGCATTCAGGATTGATAAATCTTTTGTAAATATCACTGGAAAACAGTGTGCCTGCACTCAGCAGCAAATTGCAGGCTGTAGAAACATCGGCTGCCCAAAGAGCAGCAAGTGTAATGCCAGCCAAAAGCGGCGGCAGTCCGACAATAACCTGCGGCAGGGCCAGAGCAGCCTGTGCATCAGGATACATTGCCTTGGCACAAATTCCCAGGAACGCTGCTAATACGCCAACCGGAATCATAAGAATACCGCCCCAGACAAAACCTTTTTTAGCCGTCTGGGCATCCTTGGCACCTAATGAAATCTGCAGAATACTTTGCAGAGACAGATTAACCGTAATAAGAGTTACTACCCAGCTGGTAATGGTCATAGCGCCCACACCATCAATAAAGCTGAACCAGGGAACATTACTCGGCAGTGCTGCAGCTAGTGACTCCATACTGCCTATTTCTCTGAACTGCATTACAGTAGCAATAATAATACCGCCATAAATAAGAACGATATTAAGTACATTAGACAGAGAAGCAGACCACATACCGCCAATAAAAGTAATACCAATAAATGTTACGGCACTTACCAGCATACCGGTTTTGAAGTCAAAAACATCAGGCATAATAGCATGCAGAATACTGCCGCCGGCAATATACTGCAGAGAAATAATGACTAACTGAATAACAATCTGACAAAAAACACCTAAAATAACGGCATTTTTGCCATGATGTCTTTCAATAAGCTCAGAAATAGTAGTAATATTCTGTTCACGATACTTTTTAGCCATAAACAGGCCCATAACAATTGCACCAAGAGCCCAGGCAATAGTATACCACCCGGCACTGAGTCCTACACGAAAAGCATGTTCAGATACACCAATCGTTGATGCACCACCTACTGCCAGACCAATAATAGTTACCCCAATCAGCGGCGCAGAAAGTTTTCTGCCAGCCAGAGCATAATTTTCATTACTGCCCTCACTGCGTTTTTTCGCATACCAGCTGATAGCAAACAGCGCAACAATATACAGAAGCAAAACAGATAAAGAAATAGACACTTAAAATCCCCTCCACAAAATAATAACAGCTGAATACTTTTAATAATGTTATAATTATATGCTTTTATTACACCAATAGTCAATATCTTGTTTACAGTTTTACTTTTAAAACATTTTTTATTAACACTTTCTTTACTTTCTAAATCAAAGCTTGCTGCATTATTTTTTAGAAAAAGCAAAATTTATTTTTAAAATCTATTGACAAATACCATAAAACCTATTATCATATACTACGTTATGACTCCGTAGCTCAGCTGGATAGAGCGTTTGACTACGAATCAAAAGGTCGCAG
>UQLS01000027.1 GCA_900541915.1 uncultured Phascolarctobacterium sp.
TCTGATACACCTGGTGTAGTGGTTTTATAGAATGCTGCTACACCTTTCTTTACGGTGTTACATTTTTAGAGAAAATTTATCGTTTTTCTCCCTTTTTCAGATGAAATTCTCAATAAAATCTATTAAAAAAGCGGCATGATTTAAAAACATGCCTCTTTTTTCTCATATTTTTATTCTGTAATCCTTCTTATTATTTAAGTCTCTCAATACATAAATTTCTTCTTGTTCGCTATTTTCAGGATTATAGCAGAATAATTCTATTGGATAATACTTGCGTATTTTTTGCCAGCTGCTGAATTTGTAATCTGCCAAATAGTCTCTTACCGCCTCTTCATTACGCCAAAAGTCTGATACTTTTTCAAAAATCGCTTCACTATTCCAGCGCAGCCATTCAGGACGCCAGCTATCTATGTTCATAAATACATCATAGCGCAGTACTTCTGTCAATGTTGTTTTTACTGCTTCTTCATTTATATGTTCATCAATATAATCGTATAAGATTTTAGCAGTACCTCTGCTATTATGTACCTGCGGATAATGTCCGTTTTTTACCCACCATTCTGTCAGCCGTCTATAAAAGTCAAAGGCACTGGCTTCTTTTGCCGTTAACAGCCTTAATGTATTGGCAAAGCAGCCGCTGTTATAAACCTGCTCAAAAACATTTTCCAATCTTTTCAGCATTTGCATTTCTTCATACGGCATATACGCTGTAGCTAAAATCTCATAAGGCGGTTCATCCATATAAATAAGTTTATGACAGTCTGTTTCTCTGCTCATCTGTGTGCCTGGAAGAACTTTCAAAAATCCTAACTGCAGCATCTGCGGCTGCAAGGCATAAACATCATTAAAAGACTTTTCGTATTCTTTGATTCCCTCATACGGTAATCCGGCAATCAGATCCAGATGGATATGCATATTGCCTGCCTGTAATATCTCCTGAACATTATAAGCAAGCTTTTCCCAGTTATCACGTCTGTTAATAGCTTTCAGTGTGGGCGGATTAGTTGTCTGTATGCCTATTTCCAGCTGAAATCTTCCCTGCGGCACCTTTTTAAGAAAATCTAATACTTTTGGTGTGATAAGGTCTGCTTTAATTTCAAAATGAAAGGTAGTATCAGTATCAGCTGCTGCTAAATACTCCATAATAGGCAGAAAATATTCTTCATCTAAATTGTAGGTGCGATCTACAAATTTAACCAGTGGAGTCTTAGCTTCAATAAAACGCTGCAAATCTGCCAATACTATTTCAAGCGGTCTTCTACGAACAGAACGGGAAATACCTGACAAACAGTAGGAACAATTGAACGGACAGCCGCGGCTGCATTCATAATAGACTATTTTATGCTCCGCAATAACCTGCGGTAAATCCGGATACGGAAATGGCAAAGCAGCAAGATCTTCAATGACCGTCACACCGCCGTTTAAGTTCACGTTGCCATTCTGCATATACGCAACATGCTGCGGCATAGCAGTATTATCCTGCAAAGCCTGCAAAAGTTCTGCAACAACTAATTCCCCTTCACCCTGCACAATGTAATCAATCGCAGGCTGCTCCGCAAAAATTTTTGCTGCATCAAAAGCAACCTCAGGGCCACCTGCAATAATTACAGCTTGCGGACGCAGCTTTTTAAGCATAGAAATCAACTTATAGACAACAGGTTTATTCCAAATATGTACAGAAAAAGCAAAGACATCAGACTCTGCCGACATCAATTTCTCCAATATCGTCAGTAATTGTGTATTAATAGTTTCTTCAATTAAAATAACATCATGCCCCTGCAGTTTGCAATATTCACTGATATAGCGCAACCCCAAGGCTGTATGGATGTATTTACTGTTTATAGCTGTAAAAATTACCTTCATATACTATCTCTCCTGTTTTCAGGGTATGTTATAATAATAGAATATTGGATTTATTTTTGCAAGGAGTGATAATTTTGACTACATATACTATACCTGAACACGGCAGCAATGTTGCTCGTTCAGAAATTCCTACTGCCTGCAAATGGCATGTACATGATATTTACGCCGACGATACTGCCTGGAGAGCGGCCTGCGCAGAACTGCGCGAGGAGCTTCCCGTTATTCAAAAATTAAAAGGTCTGTTAAACGATAAAAAAATTCTTGTTGCAGCCTTAACTTTACGTGATAAAGCGTCTCAAAACATTGAAAAAATTTATGCTTACGCACGCTTGCAGCAGGATGCCGATAATACTGACCAAAATTTTCAGTCACTGACTGGCGAAGCAGAAAGCCTGCTTGCTGCATATAATAATGCAATATCTTTTATCGAGCCGGAAATTCTCTCTCTTGGCAAAGAATTGCTGGCTACCATGCTGGCAGATGAGCCCGCACTGCAAAAATATGCTTTTTATCTGGAAAATCTTACCCGTCTTTCCAATCACGTCTTGTCAGCAGCGGAAGAAGAATTGCTTTCTCAAAGCAGATTATCCACTTCTTCTGCAGCAGCATCTTTCCGCGCTCTTGTCAGCGCTGACATGCAGTTTCCTGCTGCCAAAGACGGAAAAGGCAACGATGTTGCTGTCAGCGAAGGGGCTTACCTGCTGAATATGACCTCTTCTGACAGAGAGCTGCGCAAGAATACCTTCCGCAGTTTGATGAACACCTATCACCAATATCGTAATACTCTGGCAACAACACTTACGGGAAATTGCCGCAGCAGCCATTTCTATGCTTGTGCACATAAATTTTCTGATACTATGAGTGCCAGCTTAGCAGAAGATAATATTCCAACTACTTTGTATGACGGACTTATCGACGTTGTTAATAATAATCTTGAAGCGCTTCACGAATATATGCAGTTAAAGAAAGACGTTTTAGGTTATGATGAACTGCATGCTTACGATATTTACGTTCCGCTTTCAACTGCCGGTGAATCTCTCGCCTGCAACTTTAATGAAGCCTGTGAAAAAGTAAGCGCTGCTCTTGCTCCTTTAGGAGAAAAATATAAAGCTGTACTGCAAAAAGGCTTTAATGAAGGCTGGATTGATATTTACGAAAATAAAGGCAAACGTTCCGGAGCTTATTCCTGGGGAGTCTATGGTGTCCATCCCTTTGTACTGTTAAACTACCAAAAACGTTATAACAGCATTTCTACTCTGGCACATGAAATGGGTCACGCTATCCACAGTTATTTCAGCAGTCACAGCCAGGAATATGTAAACTCTGACTATACTATTTTCTGTGCAGAAGTTGCTTCTACAACTAATGAAATTCTCCTTTTGGAACACACCTTACAGCAAGCTTCTCCGGAACAAAAAGTATTTCTTTTAAACCAATTTCTCGAGGCTGTACGTACTACTGTTTATAGGCAGGTACAGTTCGCCGAATTTGAAAAATACATTCACAGCGAAATTACTGCCGGCCGCTCCTTACAGGCAGAAAATCTGGAAAACTACTGGCTGGAAATCAACAAACGCTATTACGGCGATGCGCTGACTGTAGACCACGAGCTTGGCAGCGAATGGTCCCGCATACCTCACTTCTATACTCCGTTCTATGTTTATAAATATGCTACAGGATATTCTGCTGCTACAGCATTTGCTACCGCAATCTTAAACAAAGAACCTCAAGCTGTAGAAAAATATCTCGGCTTCCTGCAGGCAGGCGGCAGCGATTATTCCTTAAACATCCTGAAAAAAGCCGGTGTTGACTTAAATACTCCGCAGCCTGTTACCGTAACATTAGAAAAATTCGCCGAAAAATTAGCTGAATTAAAAACATTGCTCAAAAAATCAGAACCACCCGTATAACGGGTGGTTTGCTCTGCGGCTAGAAGCCTTTT